>NZ_BQXL01000047.1:0-576 GCF_030159015.1 Acidovorax sp. SUPP3434 | reverse complement strand
AGACGCATGTTGCGCTGACGGGGCTGCTGGAGCACGAGCATGCCAGCCTGTCGCTGGCGCAGCGCTGCAGCGGGCTGGAGGCGGGGGTGCCGCTGTTCACCGCCTTGCTCAACTACCGCCACGGGGCATCTGCGTCCGAGGATTCAGGCCAGTCCTGGGAAGGCATGGAAATTCTTGGAACGCGGGAGCGCACCAATTATCCGTTCGGGCTGTATGTGAACGACAGGGATGGCGGCTTCGAGCTGGTGGCGCATATTGCGCGCCAGATCGGAGCGCAGCGCGTCGCGGAATACGTGAGGCAGACCCTCGAGGGCCTGGTCCAGGCGCTGGCCCGCAGGCCATCGATGGCGGCCGTAGAAGTGGCGGTCCTTGATGACGAGGAAGACGCGTCCTTGCGGCAAAAGGGCACTTCCCTGAGGGCCGGGCTGGATGCGCAGCCGCTTCATCACCTTGTGGAGCGGCAGGCCATCAACCAGCCTGGCGCCGTTGCGTTGCGTTGCGAGGATCAGACCCTGACCTATGGCGAGCTCAATGCGAGAGCCAACCGAGTGGCCCACCGCCTGATGGCGCTGGGGG
>NZ_BQXL01000046.1:0-848 GCF_030159015.1 Acidovorax sp. SUPP3434 | reverse complement strand
CGCAAGAGCGACTTCAAGATATTCCAGAACAAGACCGTTCCCGACATCATCGAAGAGGTGCTCGGCAAATACGGCCACCCCCTGCAAAAGCGGCTCACGCGGGCCTATCGCAGCTGGGACTACTGCGTGCAGTACGGCGAGACCGACTGCGCCTTCGTCTCGCGCCTGATGGAGCATGAGGGCATCTATTACTACCACCAGCACAGCGCCGGCCAGCACATCCTGACCCTGGCCGACGACATCGTCGCCTCGCACAGCCCGCTCGCGGGCGCCGCCGTCATCCCGTTCTACCCGCCCGAGAAGGCCGCCGTCGCCGACAAAGAGAACATCCACGCCTGGGAGCTGCACCAGGCCATCCACTCCGGGCGGCACTACAACGACGACTACGACTTCAAGAAACCGCGCGCGGACCTGTCCAACATGCGCCAGACCCCGCCGGGGCATGCGCACGACGCCCACGAAATCTACGAATGGCCGGGCGGCTACACCGAATTCGGCGACGGCGAAGCCTATGCCCGGGTGCGGCTGCAGGAAAGCCTCACCGGGCACAGCACCGTGCGGGGCCAGTCGCGCCACCGGGCGCTGGCCCCGGGCTACACCTTCACGCTGGAGAACTACCCGCGCGAGGACCAGAACCAGGCCTACCTGCTCACCGGCATCGAATACCACTTCAAGGAAAACCCCCAGGTCAGCGCTGCTGCGCCGGGCCCCAAGGGCACGGCGCAGGAAGAAGGCTCGTTCCAGCGATTCACCCTGCTGGCCCAGCCCACCAGCGTGCCCTACACCCCCGCGCGCACCACGCCGAAGCCCAGGACCACCGGCCCGCAGACCGCCGTGGTGGTCGGCCC
>NZ_BQXL01000045.1:0-998 GCF_030159015.1 Acidovorax sp. SUPP3434 | reverse complement strand
ATGGCCCGGGCGGGGGCTTTCGCGCAGCTGCAGCGCATCGGGTGCGGCGTTGTGGTGGCGCGGGTCGAAGTCCTCGGGCAGGTCGGGCGCGCGGGTCGATTGCCAGGCGTCGCCGAAGGTGCCCTGCAGGTCGCGGCGCGGAACGTGGTGGGGGGGCACGTGGCCGAGGGCGATGGGTTCGAGGGGGTCGTCCCAGGCGGTGATGGCCCGGTCCAGCGGTTCGATCCACGGCAGCGGCGCGCCCCGGGCAGCGGCCGCGCTGCGGTACCAGCCCATGCCTTCCGGGTTGGGCTCGAAGGCGTTCACATGGCCCGTCTGCGGGTCCTTCTCCTGCCCGCCGAAGGCGAAGGGGCGCAGCAGCGGAATGCGCGACGCGGTGGCCTCGCCAGAGGCGCGCAGCCTGCCGATGGCCCCCAGTTCCGGCAGCCAGGTGCGTGGCGCGAACGCGCGCAGTTCGATCAGGCGCCGCGATCCGCCATCGGTCAGGTAGTCCACCGCGGCGTCGATGCTTGGCAAGGGCCGGCCTTGCGATGCGACCGCCCAACCGTTCACGATGCAATCGAAGCGGGGCTTGGGCGGCACGTACTCGGATTCCAGGCAGGTCCAGAGTTCATGCGCGCGGGGTGCGATGGCGGCGGCCTGGGCGGCGTCCAGGGGCAGGCTGCCGAGTGTCTGGCGCACACCCTCGCGAAAGATGGCAGCCTGGTCCTGCGCCGCCGCGAGCCGGGGCGGCAGGCCCGGGGCGGCCGCCAGCTGCCACGTGCCCTTGACGATCACCAGGGCCGCGCTGCGCCGCTCCGCATCCCGGTGCGGAAAGACCTGAGCGCGGAACGGCGTGTGGTTGAGGACCGGGCACGTCATGGCGCGGGCGGATCGGCTTGCAGGCTGTCCATGAGCTGCACGGTTTCCACAGCGGCCATCTGCCGTGCGGCAAGGTCTTCGTGGGACAGCGGAAACGGGCGGTGGGTCACCGCCGCATGCTCCACGTAGAGCCAGCT
>NZ_BQXL01000044.1:0-1047 GCF_030159015.1 Acidovorax sp. SUPP3434 | reverse complement strand
GGCTTTGTTGCACAAACACGGCAGTAGAACTGGTAGCCTGAGCCGATGAGTGAACCCAAGGGTCGCAAGCGGCGCTACAAGACAACGAATTGGCCGGCGTACAACGCTGCGCTCACAGCGAGGGGATCGCTGACGATCTGGCTGGACAAGGACATGCAGTGGTACGCGCCGGCCAGTGGCAAACGCGGTCGCCAGCCCATCTTCAGCGATGCGGCGATCCAGTTTTGCCTGAGCATCAAGTGCCTGTTCGGGTTGGCCCTGCGCCAGAGCCTGGGTTTGGTGCAGAGCTTGCTGCGTCTGGCAGGCGTGGACTGGAGAGTTCCCGACTTCAGTACCCTCAGCCGTCGTCAAAAGACGCTGCAGGTGCGACTGCCCTACCGGCGCAGCAGCATGGCCCTGGACCTGCTGGTGGACAGCACGGGGATCAAGTTCCTGGGCGAAGGTGAATGGAAACGCAAGAAGCACGGAGCCGAGTACCGCAGGCAGTGGCGCAAGGTGCACCTGGGTATCGATGCCGGGACACTGGAGATACGGGCCATCGAGGTCACCGACAACAGCGTGGGCGATGCGCCGATGCTGCCCGGGTTGCTGGCGCAGGTACCGCCCGATGAGCCGGTGGCCAGCGTCGGCGGCGACGGTGCCTACGACACCAAAGGCTGCCATGCGGCGATAGCGCAAAGGGGCGCACAGGCGGTGATACCGCCGCGCAAGAACGGCAAGCCCTGGAAAGAGACCCTGATGGGGGCGCAGGTGCGTAACGAAGCCCTGCGGGCCTGCCAGAGGCTGGGACAAGGCATTTGGAAGAAGTGGAGCGGCTACCACCGAAGAAGCCTGGTGGAGAGCAAGATGCATTGCTTCAAGCGCCTGGGAGAGCGGGTGATGGCTCGCACGTTCGAGCGTCAGGTCACAGAATTGCACGTGCGTGTGGCACTGCTCAACCGCTTCACGCAGTTGGGATGCCCGATCACGGTGCCCGCCGCTGCCGTGGCGTAGCTGCATCTGGGGTAGGGGTTATCTCGGCCTGTTTCGGGTTTGTGCAACAAAGCC
>NZ_BQXL01000043.1:0-1070 GCF_030159015.1 Acidovorax sp. SUPP3434 | reverse complement strand
CGCAGGTCGCCATCGGTGGCGGTGATGTGCACGTTGCCGTCGGCACGCACTGCAGAGCCAGCAGCACTGTCCACCTGGTAGGCGCTGGTGCTGCGGCTTTGGCTGCTGCCCAGGCTGATGTTGAAGCTGGCTCCAGCCAGGGGGTCGCCGTTCAGCAGGGCTTGCCCCGCGTTGCCCAGGTCCTTGGCGTTGTTGTAGGCATTGAGCCCGATGGCCGCGACCCCCAGGGCCTGGGTGCGCGCATCGCTGGTGCGCCCGATGGCACGGCCCACGCGCCCCGCGGTCATGCCGAAGTCGATCAGCGGGCTGCCCACGCTCACCGTGAGGCCGCTTTGCTTGGCCCGCGTCTCGAACAGGTCGCGCTCCAGTTCCCGCGACTCGTGGATGTCCACCGTTTTGCCAACGATGCTCACGTCGCCCTTGGCCAGCACCGCCGAGCCCTCCTGCTCGTAGCGGTTGCCCGCCACCAGCGCCACGTTGCCCCCCTGGCTTTGCACGCTGGAGGCAGCCGCACGCTGGCTTTCGTTGCGGTGGTCGGTGGTGGTGCTTTGCTTGCCCAGCGTGATGCCGAAGCCGCCTCCGCTGAACAGGCCCGATTTCTTGGTCTCGGTGTGCGTCATGGCCGAGGCGGTGTCGGTGCCCGCCCGGATGGCGATGTCCCGCCCTGCGATGAGGCCCACATCGGCCTGGCCCACCAGGTGCGAGCCCTGCACTCCGATGTCCCGCCCGGCCTGCACGTAGATGGCGTTGCCGGTGACCACGCTGCCCTCGCTCAATGAGCTGGCGCCTTCCTGTACGGTGAGGGTGCTCTTTTTGCTCAGGAACCCGCTCTTCTTGCTGTACGTCTCCTCGTAGCGCCCGTGCTCGGTCTGCAGGTCCTGCACCTGCACGTCCCGGCTGGCGATCAGGCTCACGTCGCCCTTGGCGGTGACGGTGGCCCCGCGCAGGGTGATGTCCCCCTGGCCGGCTTCGGCCTTGCCTGCATCCGCTTTCCCATTCGCGACGATGCTCAGATTGCGGCCGGCGCTGATCTCCCCGCCCGAGAGGGTTTCCTGGCGCTGGATGAGCGC
>NZ_BQXL01000042.1:0-1223 GCF_030159015.1 Acidovorax sp. SUPP3434 | reverse complement strand
GCGCCCACCCCCACGTTGCCCACGAAGGCCACCCCGTCGTTCATCTGCGCGAAGGTGCGCTGCGTGCCCGCGACGTAGGCGCGCGTATCGCCGGCCGGCGGCTTGATGTCCTCGGCCCGCATGGCCAGCAGCCCCGACAGGTCGATCTCGGACAGAGGGTTGAACGCGAACCCCCGCAGGTCGGTGCTTTCATAGGCGTGGCCGGTGCTGTCGGTGGCGGTGGTGCCGAGGCGCGCCATGACCACGCTGGCGTTCAACAGGCGCACCTGGCCCGTGGCCACGTCGTTGGCGCCGCTGCTGTAGGAGGCCGAGGCATCGCCCAGCACCAGGCCCTCGCCGTTGCCATCGGCCAGGATGATGTCGTTGCCACCCCCACCCACCAGGGTGTCGTCGCCCGCCCCGCCGTACAGCACGTCATCGCCCGCATCGCCCACGAGCCGGTCGCCGCCCTGCCCGCCCACCAGGCTGACGAAGCCCCGCCCGCTGGACACTTGAGTCTCGCCGCCCGCGATGGCGGCGGCCAGGTCCACGGGCGCTGCGGCATACAGCACGTCGTCGCCGCCCTCGCCAGACAGGGTCTGCCGTGCGCTCGCACCGGCGCTGCCCGCGGCCAGCACGTCCGCGCTGGCGCCGCCGTAGGCGCCGCTGCGGTTGGTGCCGGCCTGCGCGACGTTCTCCAGCCGCAGGCCCGCGTTGCGCTGTGCCGCAGTGAGGCGGTCGTAGGCGCTCTGGCCGGCCGTACTGGCCAGGTCGTAGGCCGAGGCCGGCGCAGGCACCGGCTTGGGCACACCGGCCGGCACCAGAATGCCCAGCTGCCCGGGCTCGAAGTTCTTGACGACCACGGTGCTGCCGTAACCGGTAATGGTGAGCTCGCCCAAGTCCACGTTCAGCCGATAGTCGATGGGCTGTGCGGCGTTGCTCTCGTCGCGCCACACCGTGTAGGGCTGCCCGGCCCCGGAAGCGGTGGCGATCAGCGTGCCGCCGCCCACCACCGCCCGCCCGGCCAGCTCGATGCTGCCGCCCTCGCTGCCTTTGCCGCTGTCCACGATGGTGTCCCGGCCTTCATTGGCCTGGATGCGGTAGGTGTCGAAGCCTACGCCGCCCACCAGGGTGTCGTCGCCTGCACCGCCGATCAGCACGTCGTTGCCGGCGCCGCCTTCCAGGTAGTCGGCACCGCCAAGGCCTGTGAGGGTGTCGTTGCCGGCGCCTCCGTACAGGTGGTC
>NZ_BQXL01000041.1:0-1251 GCF_030159015.1 Acidovorax sp. SUPP3434 | reverse complement strand
GCGTTTTGTATTCTAGGGACAGGTGGGGCCGCTGCTCGTTGTACAGGCGCACTGACTCGCTCACCATGGTCCTTGCCTGCTGGATGTTTGCGGGGCGGTGCAGCAGGAATTCCATCTTCAGGATGCCGTTGACCCGTTCTGCCAGGGCATTCTGGTAGCAGTCGTAGCCATCGGTCATCGAGCAGGTGATCGCATGGCGGGCATGGATGCGCTGGTACTCCGCCGAACAGTACTGGATGCCCCGATCGGAGTGGTGCACCAGTTGCTGGCTGGTTTGCCTGTAGCGCAGGGCCATTTTCAGCGCCTGACTGACCTGGGCAGTCTCCAGCCCTTCATGTACGTGCCAACCCACGATCTTGCGGGAATAGGCATCCGTTACGAGGCTCAGGTAGGCCGGCTTTTCTTTGGTGGACAGGTAGGTGATGTCGGCCACCCACAGTTGTTCGCAGCCGCTGGGCACCACCTTGGTCGCTGCTTCTTTGAGCAGGTTGGGATGGCGCCTGAAGTGATGGTGGCTGTTGGTGGTCTTGTGGTACGACCGCTTCGGCAAGACCAGCATCCGTTCGTGACGCAGGATGTCAAACAAGGCATCGCGACCGAGCTTGATGCCTGCGTGCTGCAGCGGCGCCTTCAGGATGAAGTGCAGCTTGCGTGTGCCGATGCGCGGCTGGTGCCGCCGCTTCTCATCGACCATGGCCACCACGCTGGCCTGTTGTTCATCGCGCAGCCGCTGGCAGGCCAGGGCCTTGTAGTGCGCCTGCCGGCTGATGCCCATGTACCGGCAAGCCCTCACAACGTTCAGCCCTTGGACGAGCTTTTCTTGGAGGACTTGCCAGCAGGCTTTTTTGTGACGGTTACCCCATGGTCGCGCTTGAGCACATGGACCACCGCCTCGAAGAACTGCGCTTTCTCCTGCGCCTGCTTCAGTTGCACTTCCAGTTCCTTGATGCGCTGCTCGGGTGTCAGCGGCTTGAATGGCTCTTGCATGGGGCCGGGTCCTTTGAAGCCCGATGATGCAGCCTTCCAGTCCTGGCGGCCATGCTTGCGCAACCAAACCAGCACGGTCGAGGCACCCTGGATGCCGTAGCGCTCCCGGGCTTGCCCGCACGTCAACTCGCCTCTTTCTACCTGATCCACCACCGCCAGCTTAAAGGCCAGTGTGTAGTCCTTCTGCGTTCTCTTAACCCATTGATCCACTTGACTTTCCTTTCTGATGAACAGAAAGGTGTCAACCTCATTCAGGACGGGTCA
>NZ_BQXL01000040.1:0-1563 GCF_030159015.1 Acidovorax sp. SUPP3434 | reverse complement strand
GGCGGCCCACGCGCTCCACGCCCAGCACCTCGGCCCAGATGCGCGCCAGCATCTCCTCCAGCTCGCCTTGCGGTGCCTCGTATTGCTGCACCCCGGCCATCTCCGGCTCCGGCAGCGCCTTGCGGTCTACCTTGCCGTTGACCGTTAGCGGCAGGGCATCGAGCACCACGAGGGCGGACGGCACCATATAGTCCGGCAGCACCTGACCCAACCGCTCCTTCAGCGCCCCTTCCTCGACCGCATCGTTCAGCGAGACATACGCCACCAGCCTTGCGCCGCCCGGCCCCTCCTGGGCCAGCACCACGGCCTCGCGCACCTCGGGCTGGGCCAGCAGCTGCGACTGCACCTCGCCCAACTCGATACGGAAGCCCCGGATCTTGACCTGCTGATCGGCTCGGCCCAGGTATTCGAGTTCGCCCTGTGCCGTCCAGCGCACCAGATCGCCTGTGCGGTACAGGCGTTCGCCGGTGTTCGTGAACGGATTGGCGATGAAGCGCTCCGCGCTCAGGCCTTGCCGGTTCAGGTAGCCCCGCGCCAGGCCTTCACCCGCCACGTACAACTCCCCGGCCACGCCCTGCGCCAGCAGGTTCAGGCTGCCATCGAGCACGTACAGGCCCAGGTCCGCAATCGCCACGCCCACAGGGCTGCGCCCGCCTTCCAGGTCCGCCTGCGTGATGGGCCGGTACGTCACATGCACCGTGGTCTCGGTGATGCCGTACATGTTGATGAGCCTGGGGCTCTGATCGCCGAAGCGCTCGAACCAGGCCCTCAGGCTCTCGGGCTCCAGTGCCTCGCCGCCGAAGACCACATGGCGCAGCGACAGGCCCGCACCGCCCTGCCCTTCATGCCCGTCCTGCTCCACCGCATGCACCAGTTGCCCAAAGGCCGAGGGCGTTTGATTGAGAACCGTGACGCGCTCGGCTCGCAGCAAGGCCAGGAAGTCCTGCGGCGAGCGGCTGACCCAGTACGGCACCACCACCAGGCGCCCGCCCGTACACAGCGCCCCGAAGATCTCCCACACCGAGAAGTCGAAGGCGTAGGAGTGAAACAGCGTCCACACGTCGTCGGGCCCGAAGCCGAACCAGGCCTCGGTGGCATCCAGCAGCCGCGCCACGTTGCGGTGACTCAGTTGAGCGCCCTTGGGGCGGCCTGTGGAGCCGGAGGTATAGATCACATAGGCCAGCCCGTCCGGGCTCACCTGCACCTGCGGGTCGGTGTCCGGCTCGCCCGACAGGTCCAGCGTGTCGATCTCCAGCACCTGCAGCCCGGCCGTGCCGGGAATGCGTTCACGCACCGACGAATGAGCAAGCACCAGGCCGATGCCGCTGTCCTGGACCATGTGCGCCAGGCGATCGGCAGGGTAGTCCGGGTCCAGCGGCACATAGGCACCACCGGCCTTGAGAATGGCCAGCAGCCCCACCACCATCTCCACCGAGCGCTGCATGGCAATGCCCACCCGGGTCTCCGGCACCACCCCCAGCGCCATCAGGCGGTGGGCCACTCGGTTGGCTCTCGCATTGAGCTCGCCATAGGTCAGGGTCTGATCCTCGCAACGCAACGCAA
>NZ_BQXL01000039.1:0-1663 GCF_030159015.1 Acidovorax sp. SUPP3434 | reverse complement strand
GTCGGAATCTGCGCCACCAACGGGCTCATCGGAGATACCACTGCGCCGTTGACACCCGATGCCCCAGCAATGAATTCTGTGATAGCTGGGCCATACCGGTAGTAGGCACTTTGTACCCATGCCGCGGCTCTGTTAGCGATCATTACCGCATTCAGTCCCTGCGGATCTATCGCATTCAGAGGATCGCCACCCACATACCCAAACCGATTCCACCCGCCATCCAGCCCGATCGGGTCGGCCTGGAAGTACCGCCCCGAAGGCGGGTCATAGGACCGGTTCAGGTTGTAGTTCAGTTGGGTTTCCTCATCAAACACCTGCCCCGGATACCGCAGGTCGAACTTCACGGCTTCTGCATAGGCTGCACTGCCCTGCCCGCTTTGTGAGTAATTGGTCGCCCCGGTTGTCGGATTGGCCTCTCCAAACCCCGTGATCAGCCATTGCCACGCCACCTGGCCCTGCGTGTTGGTGAGGCGCCGGGGCGTGTTCAAGTGGTCCGCATCGATGGCATACAGCCTGCCGTTGATCTGCGCCGCAATGGGCATCGGCCCGTTCGCGGTGGGCAGGTAGATCACTTCGGTGCTGTCCATCTCGCCTGCCGGTGCTGCGCTGTCGCTGCTCCTTCGGCTGCCGTACTGCCCCAGCACGGTGCTGCCGATGCCGTCTTCGGCATAGACGGTCTGTGTGGTGATGGCGGGGTTTTTGGCCCCCGACAGCCGCGCATCGCTCTTGAACACGCGCTGCCCCAGGGCGTTGTAGGTGTAGCTCACCGCCAGTGCGTTGGCCGGGTCAGCGTTCGGCCCCGCCTTGGCGATGCGGCCATCCACGCCGTAGTGCAGGTAGCTGTCGCCCTTCCTGGTGATCGATCCGGTGGCGTCGTGGATGTAGCTGACGTTGGTGGTCTGCGCGCTGCCGCCCGCGGGCGTGAAGGTCTGCGTGTAGCCGCCCAGGTGGTTGCTGGTGCTGCCGATTTGGTAGTCGCGCTGCAGCGTGGCGGTGCCCCCTGCCGTGCTGCTGCTGTAGTAGCTCTGGCTGCGGTTGCCGTTGGCATCCCACGCGTAGCCGCTGGCGTTGGCCCCGATGGTGTCGCTCAAGGTCGTTCCGCTGGGCAGCGTGAGGGTGTTGGGTGCGCTGTGCGCGCTGGCGGTGAGCCGGCCCACCGTGTCGTAGCTGTATGCGCTGGTGAGCGCCACCTGCTGCGCCACCGTGCTGCTTTGCGTGGGCAGCATGTGCTGCTGGGTGATCTGCGCGATGCGCCCGGCGCTGTCCCAGGTCAGTTGCAGCAGGGCACTGGCGGCCAACTGGCCCGCGCTGGTGTAGCTGCGCTGCTCGGCCAGCGGCGCGGGGTTGCCGGGGGTCTGCACGAACCCGGGCCATTGCCAGCCGGTGGCCTGGCCCAGCGGGCTCCAGGTGATGCCGCTGACCAGCGGCTGGCCGTTCCACTGCAGCCCGGTGAGCTGGCCGGTGGCGTCGTACTGGTGCACCAGCTGGCGACCGCTGGGGTAGGTGATGCGGGCGATCTGCCCGGCGCCAGCACTGCCTGCGCTGCCCGTCCCGCCTGGCACGTACTGGTAGCCCACGGTGCTGCTGCTGCCGTTGGCCAGGACCTGGGTGCGTGCGGTGATGCGCCCTTGCGCGTCGCGCTGGTAGCGCGTGGTGACGCCCG
>NZ_BQXL01000038.1:0-2797 GCF_030159015.1 Acidovorax sp. SUPP3434 | reverse complement strand
TGTGATGCGGCGAACGATTGCCACCCTCTGGTCTGTGCGGATGCATCCGCAGCCCTGGTAGCTCAGGTTGGCCGCGAGGGTGGCACCCAATGTTCCACCGGGAACGAAAAGCGCAAGGGACGCCCAGCAAAGCATGCTGATGCTGCGGCCCGTAAGGCTGCATACCGCGCCGAAAAGGCCCGGATCGATTTCACGGACAAGCCTGAGATTGTCTCCAAGCTCCGCGAAACCGCTGAATACCTCGATTGTTCTGTCAATGAGTTGCTGCAGTCCATGGTGCGTTTCGCAGAAACCAACCGCAATTGGAAGCAGGTCGGCTTGTATGGCGCGCGCAAGGATGGGGTGCTGCAATGAGTCCCGAAGCCAAGCGCGACCTTGAATACCGGTGCCGGCGTGCCATTTCGGCCCCGGTCCCGAAGTCCATCTGCGAAGGCAGTCCCCGAAGGGCTGCTGACTATAAGCAATGCGCTGCCGTGGTCGGTGCCTACTTGCGCAGTGGGGCGCAGGCGGAAAAAGCCCGCCTGCACGTCCTGCGGTTGGAAGCCATGCAGGGGTTGTTGCCGTGAGGTTGATTGCTGCCCATACCCAAGCTGGGTACGTACCGCCGCAATCTCGCCCATGCTGTCGCAATTGCGTATTTATGTCTGGTGAAGAAAACGGCCTGAATCAGGTTGTGTATTGGACGTGCCGCAAGCATGGGTTTGAGGTTCGCACTGGTGGCATTTGTGGCCACCATCCGAGTGCTGTTCATGTCCCTGCTGTTGCTTCCCCAAGATGGGGAGGTGCATCGTGAATCGCCGTGTCGATCCTCAGCGCATCGCTGAAATCCGCGCAGCGTGGGCAGCTGACCGCCTGGAGCGGCGTGATGCGTTCCGCCGCGACTGGCCCCAGTACGTGCTGGATATCGCTGCATCGTGCGGCCTGGGCATCGTCCTGGGCCTGTCCGGTGTGCTGTGGGCGCTCGATCGGTACGCCGAGTACCTGGAGTCCCCCGCCGCCCTGGCCGCCCCCCTTCCTGGAGACAAGCCGGGGACCCGTCAAAGCGCGACTAGCGCGTCGAGCGAAGCGAGCTTGACGGGGCAGGGTATGGGCAGCATGCCCATGTCAACCTGCGTGCCACCCGTGCCCGACGCCATCGTCCCGGACCTGCGCGCTCCTGCGAAAGGGGTCGTTACCCGAATGGGCCAAGACCCGCAGGGGCTTGGTGGCGCAGCCATAGAGCCCGGTCCCGCAGGGATTCGCCCTGCCTTTTCTGCTGAAGCTGCGGTGTCCTGCTGTGGTCTTCGTGGCGGTTTCGGCGTTGCGGCGACCGCAGCACGCAGGCGCAGCGCGGGCAAGGGCGCCGCACGCATCGATACCCCCCCGAGTAACACGGGGGTAAACAAAGTTTCGGGAGAGTGGGCATGACGGTATCTGATGAAAAGTTGGTTTTGGAAGGTGGTCGTTTGAAGGTGCTTTGCCAGCGTCGCCAGCTGGATGCCAAGGCTCAAAGCGGCATCGTGTTGGACTACCTGCGGTTCACGTTGAAGCGCGAATTGATCCCGGACACGAAACGGATTCCCAAGGACTCCGATGACCAGAATTTGGCCCGTTGGTACGCCCACGTTTTTGCCCAGTTGCTCGGCTACACCGTTGGCGTGGATCGCCCTGGCCGGGACTACTACGAATTCACCACGACTATCGACAATGAGAATGGCCACGAAGTGGCAAGCGTCAGTGCAGGCGGCGAAAGCCAGCGTGGAACCATCTGCTTCACCCTCAAGGGTGAGGGCTGCACCATGGCTCGTCCTGGCTGGGAAAAGCGGGTTCATGACTACTTCGATGAGATTCATCCCACGATCACGCGGGTGGATTTGGCAAAGGATTTTTTCGAAGGCGAGCTGGTGATTGATGAGGTCGTGCACCTCTATAAGCACCACGAATTCAGCTACCGCAACCGAAAGCCCAAGTACACCACCCACGGCTGCTGGAGCCTCGGTGTTGATGCTGATGGCATGCCCATGCATGGCCATTCGCGCACTTTCCAAGTGGGCAAACGCGAAAGTGGCAAGCTCGCCCGCTTCTACGAAAAGGGCCACCAGTACGCAATGATGGAAAGCCGTTGGCTGCGTGCCGAAGCCGAGTTGCGGAACGTCAATCGTGTCATCCCCTGGGAGACCCTGGTCAACGCTGCTGAGTATTTCGCCGGTGCCTACCCCGCGATGCAAATGCTCTGCAACCGCGAGACCGCCACGAAGATTTCAACGGCTACGAAGGTGGCTGAGGCCAGTGCGCAGCGCGTCGTGAACTGGGTGCAACGCGTCGTTGCTCCCACGCTCGTGCAGATTTCCAATGTCATGCCAAACGAAGATTGGCTGGTGGCCATGGTGGTCGATCAGCAGCACCGCCGGGTGCCTCGTGGCCTGCGTGGCTTGGACTCCACCACGATGGCTCACGGTATCGAGCAAGCCCTCAAAAAGTTCACGAATGCATTCAATACGAATCCCTGCGAACCGGCCGCAGCGGGTCTTTGACAACGCCGGAAACATCCAAGGAAATCCAAAATGAAGTTCACCCAAAACCTGCACGTCGTCGGCATGAAGGCCAGCAAAGGCACTCTGGAAAACGGCAATGGCTACGACTCCACGAAGGTCTATGCCTTGATCGATCTGGATGCCAGCAAGGGCACTGCCAAGGGCATGAGCGCTGCTGAATTCACCCTCGGCACGGCGGCTGAATTCGATGCGTTCAAGCATCTGCCGTTTCCTTTTTCGGCCGAAGCCGACATGGAAATGGTCACCAATGGCAAGACCATGAA
>NZ_BQXL01000037.1:0-3513 GCF_030159015.1 Acidovorax sp. SUPP3434 | reverse complement strand
GGTGGTGCTGCCTTCTCCGCCGTCGATGACGGTGCCGGTGTGCACGGTGCTCGATTGGCGCGTGCGGCTCTCGCCGGTCTGCACGCGCGTTTCCTCGCGCGTTTCCATGTCGCCGTTGTAGGTGACGTAGGTCTGATACTGGGCGCTGCGCTCGTCGCTGCTCGTCGTCTTGGCGGTCGTGCCCAGGCGGATGTCGCCGCTCGCGTACAGGCCCGCGCCGGTCTTGCCCGACACCCGGCTGGCATCCAGCACGATGTTCCCGCCCGCATCCAACGCAATCCTGCCCGCGTCGCTGGTGAACTGGCCGTCGGTGGCCGCAATGCTGCCATCGGCCTGCAGGTAGCCGCCGTTGTGCGCCACGATGGCGCCCCGGCTGTTGGCGATGTCGCCCTGGATGCTGGTCAGCAGGCTGCCCGCTTCGATCCGGCCTTGCTCGTTGTTCAGGCCACCGCCGGACAGCCGCATCACGCCGCCGGCCTGGATGCCGGCGCCGAAGTTGTCGATGCCCCCAGCGGCCGCAATGATCAGGCTGTTGCCGACCTCGAACTGGCCCCGGTTGATGAACTGGCCGTTCAGGTTGAGCGCCAGGTCGTTGGCGCTGATGCCGCCCGGCACGATGTGCAGTTGGCTCCAGTCGGGCAGCGCCACGCTGGCGCCCCCGCCCAGCAGCGCACCGATGCCGCCTTGCGGCGTGCTCACGTCCACCCGCGGCAGGGCCAGCGGCTTGGTGTTGACGAACTCGGGGGGAACCTCGCCCGGCACACCGGGGCCGCCCGTGCCCACCGTGACGTTGCCCGCGCCTGCGTTGTTCGCTCCGCTGCCCCCTCCGATGGGTCCAGGCAGCGTGTCCGGCCGATTCACTCCGACGAAGGCAGTGGCAACAAAAGGGCACCCGTTGCCAGCCACAGCATCTGCTATTAAATAAATAGCAGCATGCCCCAGTGCTAATTGCGGTGGAGGGCTTTTTGACTCATGACTCCGAGAGGGCGACGCCATCGTGATCAGTAGCGCAACGCCCAATGCAACGCAAATGTCCTTTGATCCGAGGGTGAGTCTCACGATATTGCGGTTCGGGTTTTAACCCACTTAAATCGACCCCGACAGCAAAACTATTGATATTTAAACCCAAAGAACAAACCCACCTCCAATAATTTCACCGCATTCACCCCATGCAATACAAAAGAATAAACCTCCAGCAGGGAAATTATATTTTCATAGGCCAAGCCATACTCTCCAACCTCTATGAACTCATCTATCGAGTTCATTTGATCCACGAAATTTAACCTTTCCTTTGGGAAAAGAGGTGCCAAATGATCTTGTTGACGTATATTTTCCAAGATTTTCCTAAGATTTTCCTCCAAAATTATCTCATTCATTTTTTCGGATTCCTTCCTGTATTTAGAGGAAAAGCAGAAACAATTCTATTTTTCGATGTGTCATAAACAACCTTAATTTCAACTCCATCTTTGATTCCGGTACCAGTGACATATCCCCGGCCATCTGGCGTCGACCAATTAGTTTTAGGATCTGTAGCGATATCAGACACAACACCAAGTATTTTTCCATCCGACCAAGAGGAGGGAAACTCACTTTTGTTTGGTTTACCTGTTCCAAAACGATGACCACCCCCAGTAGCGTCACCATCCAAAATATGAGTGGTCCCACGCGGATCAACCAAACTAAGATCATCATCAGGAGCATGAGCATAAAAGTTGGGATCGAAAATCGGTCGTTTACCTTCTGCATAGCCATTATCCGAATTTCCCACAGGAGATTTACCATCAATTTGATTTCCCCCTGTATTAGCATTACCACGCGGCCCTTCATTGGGCTTGGTCGTCGAGTTCCCACCGGGTATCGGATTCTCCGTCTGGTCCCCGCCCGTGTTGGTGGGTCCTTGCACCGGCGTCCCAGGCTTGCCTGGCGTTCCACCAAAGACGTTCACGCCCATCACCGCCGCAGCCGCCATACACGCCGGACTGATGCGGCAACCTCGCAGCACGGTTTCATCGACCGCTTCGCCCACACGCTGCAAATCTTGCACCGCAGAGATCAGCTCCGGACCCACGTTCTTGGCGCAAGCAGGCATCGCAAAACAGGTTGCCAGCGCCACGCCGCCGCCTTCCTTGATGAGCCGTACAGCAAACGCTGCCGTGTTGTTGGCAGCTTCATTGCCCCCCGCAGCCGCGCCGGAGTTTCCGCCAACCGCACCGCCCACGCCCAAGCCATAGCCCTGCACCAGGGCTTGCACCATCGGCTCGGGAAGTCCCGAACCACGCAGTAGCGCCTGTGCCTGGGGTGCGGTCATGGAGGTGACCCCGGCGCCCACCGCGCCGCCCACGCCACCCGCGGCGCCTCCAATCAGCGCATGGCCCACCGCACGGCAGGTGCCCGACGGGCCCCAGCATTCGGCGCCCTCCTCATCGCCGTTTTGAAGCGCTTTCGCGTATTGCTGGGTCGAGTAGTTGCCCCAGGCAGTGCTACCTTGCTTGCCGAACTCCCTGGTGATGGTGATCTGCGCATTCACCTCATCACTCACCCGGTTCTTGTCGAAGATGGGTTTGATGCCGGTCTCTTGATCGCCCGTGCGGGCCTGTGCGTTGCCCGCCACCCCGGAGATGCCCGCGCGGCTCGTGCTTTGCGCATTGCCCTTGTCGCTGCCCACACCCGCGCCGCTGCTGCCCAGCTGGCTGCCCACGCCCACCGTGACCTCGAACCCGCTGGCGTTGTAGCTGGCCCGGTTGTCCAGGTCGCTCATCGTGAGCGTGCCGCCGGTGCTGAACGTGTTCTTGCCGTTATCGATGGCCGCCTGCGTGCTGGTGATGGCCCCGCCCTTCAAGTCGGTGTTGCCCTTCACGCTGACGTCGAAGCCGCCGTTGCCGGCACGGATGCCGCTTTGCTCGCCCACGCTTTGGTAGTCGCTGTCGATCTGCGTGCGGCCCACGGTGATGCTGCCGCCCACGCGCCCGGCCCCGATGGGCACGCTGATCCCGAAGCCGCTGCTTCGGCCCGTCTCGTTGTACCGGCTGGTGTCCTGAAGGCTTTCGATGGCGAGGTTGCCGCCCACGTCGGCCCGCACGGCATCGGCCACGATGGTGGCCCCGCGCAGGGTGGTGTCGCCCGCGCTTTGCACGCTGGCCGTGCCGCCTGCGCGGATGTGCGTGTTGGTGTAGCTCACGCTCTCGCCGCTGCCCTGGCCCCGCGCCCGGCTGGCGCTGGCGTTCACGCTCACGCTCCCCGGGCCAATGCTCACGCCGATGCTGCCCGAGCTGCTGCTGCGGCTGTTCTGTTCCGCAAAGCGGTTCTCGGCTGCTTCCAGAACGATGTTGCCCTTTTGCGCGATCAGGCCCACGTTCTTGCCCGCCTCGATGTCGCTGCCCCGCACGCGCAGGTCGCCATCGGTGGCGGTGATGTGCACGTTGCCGTCGGCACGCACTGCAGAGCCAGCAGCACTGTCCACCTGGTAGGCGCTGGTGCTGCGGCTTTGGCTGCTGCCCAGGCTGATGTTGAAGC
>NZ_BQXL01000036.1:0-4409 GCF_030159015.1 Acidovorax sp. SUPP3434 | reverse complement strand
GCAGGGCACCTTCGGCGACGCCTGGCAATCGACCCGCGCGCCCGACCTGCCCGAGGACTTCGACCCGCGCCACCACAACGCCGCACCCGATGCGCTGCAGCTGCGCGAAAGCCCCCGCCCGGGCCATGCCCTGGTCCTGCACGGCATGTCGGAAGGGGGCCCGTTGTATTTCACGTGGCCCCCGCTCGCGCTGACCGTGCAGGCGGAGACCGCCGGCGGCACCCTGCTCCCACCCCAGGAACTGCGTTGGGACACGCTGCTGGTGGACACCGCAACGCAGCGCGCCTCGCTGCTGTGGCGCGCCGTGATCGTGCCGCCCGCGCTGGAGCGGCTCGGCCTGGTCCATGTCACGGCCCACGCCCGCGCGCCGCGAGCGGCCTCTTCGTCTCCGGCCCTCTCCCTGAATTGAATCGCTTCGACATGTCCCCCCCTTCCATGGCCCCCGCCACTTCCGCCGCGCCAGGCCTTTGGCACATCGCGCACGCCGGCGCCATCACCTCGGCCGGCACCAGTGCCTGGCAATCCGCTGCCTCATGGGTCGGTCAGCAAAAGCGGTTCCAGAAAAAGATCAACCCCGACGTCGGCCCCCAGGCGATCACCACCGCACCGTGCCCTGAAATCACGGCCGGTCAAACGGATCTCCCCCGCCTGGCCCGGCTGCTCGGCGCGGCGCTGGCCGACATGGTGTCTTCGATGGCGCCGCAGGAGGCCGATCTGGCGGGGGCGGCACCCAGCCGCATCGCGCTGGCCCTGCCCGAGCGGCTGAGCGACCGCGACGGCGCCGAGCTTTGGCTGCAGGCCCTGGCCGAACTCGGGCGCTGGGCGGGCTCCGGGGCCAGCGCAGCGCTCGGTGCCGTGCCGTGCCACATCGCCCGCGGCGGTTCCACGGCGGGCTTTGCTGCACTGCAGGCCCTCGGAACATGCCCTCGTCCAGTCGAGCATGCACCCGGCGCAGCCGCCTTGCTGATGGCCGTGGACAGCCTTCTCGACACCACCACACTGCAGGACGCCTACGGCCGTGGTGCGTTGCTCACGGACCGGCATGGCGATGGATGCATCGCCAGCGAAGCCGCCGCCGCGCTCTGGCTGCAAGCCGCCCCGGACACGCGGGATGCCACCGGGCGCGGGCTGGTGCTGCACCCGCCTGTGCTGGCGGCCCAGGCTACTGCGCATCGCCGCCCCCAGCAGGACCCGGAACCCGGCGCGCTGCAGGAGGTGCTGCGCTCGGCGCTGGCCCACGCGGGCTGGCAAGCGGACAACGTGGGCTATACCGTCTCGGACTTCGACGGGTCCACCTGGCGCGCCATGGCACAGATCAGCGCCCGGGCGCGGGTGGCGCCAGCGTGGGACCCCATCGACTGGGAGCCCGCGACCGCGATCGGGCAGGTCGGCGCGGCCACCGGCCCGGTGCACTGGGCCCTGGCCGCACAGCGCGTGCGTCACGATGCGCGCGCGCCCAACTCCATCCTGTCGTGGTCGCTGGACGAAGGCACCGCCGCTGCCGCCGTGGCACTGGAGCGCACCCTTCCCACCGAGGCAGCTGCGCAGCGCAGCCCCAGCGCCCCTTCGGCCGGCACCGGCCCGGCGGCCCCGACCTACTCGGCCCGCTTTCTCCAGAACAAGAACCAACAATTGCAAGGGAAGTAAAAACGCATGGGCACGCACATCTTCAGCGGCGGCGAGGGCGCGATCACGCAGGTGGCCAACGGCTGGACGTTCGATCCGGCCACGCCCGTCAAGCTCAAGACCAGCGGCAAGCAGGGCACGGCCTGGCACAGCAACAACAGCAAGGCCATCCTCATACCGCTGGGCACCATCAAGGAACACGGCACCGACATGTCCAACCGCTACGGCGCGATGGACCGCGGCAAGCACGATCCTTCCAGCACCATCGTGGGCTGGTTCACCAACGTCCGTGACCATGTGAACCAGCATGTCACCTACGTCAAATCCGTCGTGCACGAGGCCGGCGAGATGGTCGTCAATGGCGTGACCACCCTCACCAACGCCATCTTGGTTCGGCTCTCGCCCGAGACCCAGAAGATGATCGACAACGCCGGCAAGGTGTTGAAAGGCATGGAGGCCCGCCACTTCGGCCAGGCAGCCCAGGAAGAGGTAGATGCGATCATGGAGATGCTCAAGGACCCGTCCACCTATGTGGGCCTGGGCGTGTCGATCGCAGCCACGGCCGTGCAGGGCGTCCCCATCGTCGGCCAGATCGCCGGCGGCGCCGTGATGGCCGACCGCGTGGTCGGCACGGGCCAGGCGGCCGTGCAGGCGGCCGAGGAGATCCGTTCCATCACCGAGACCTGGGGCTCGGAGATGACCCCCGCGCAACTGGAGGCCGCCCGCGTGCGCCTGGCCAAGTGGCTGCTGGGCAGCGGTGCGGCCCTGCTGGCCGCGATCGCGGGCAAGCGCTTCAAGCGCAAGACGCAGACCGAGGGCAAGAACGACACGCACCCCACCAATGAGCACAGCGACCGCCAGCACCCCAATGGCAAGGGCCCGTGCGAATCGTGCGCCATCGGCGGGCCGGTCATCCTGTCCAGCGGCCAGAAGCTCATGGACGAGACCGACTTCACCCTGCCCGGCCCCATTCCCCTGGTCTGGCGCCGCCGCTACCGCTCGGGTCTCGCCGAGGACGGCCCCTGGGGCCGCGGCTGGAGCCACCCGATGGCGCAGGAGCTGCGCCTGTCCGCCGACGGCATGGTGCTGCTCGACGAAGCGGGCCGCCATGTGCCGTTGCCGCACGTCGCTCTGGGCGGCGAGTGGTTCGACCCGTATGAGAAGTTCACCGTGCGCCACCCGGAAGAGGGCCTGTGGGTCGTCGTGCACAAGGGGGGCCTGGAGCACCACTACCGCCAGCATGCGCCTGAGCAATGGCGGCTGCCGCTGGCCCGGCTGCAGGATGCCAACGGCAATGCCGTGGCACTGCATTGGGCGGCGGGCGACACCGATACCGCCACGGGCGAGGTGCTGACCTGGAGCGCGCGGCAGGCCCGCGAGCAGGCCATGGCCGATGGCGGCGTCAGTGTGGCCAGTGCAGGGTCGTTTGCGTCTCCCTTCGCGCTGCCGCGCTTGGTCGGCCTGTCCGATTCGGCGGGGCGGCAAGTGCGGCTGGCCTGGACGCCGCACACCCCCGATGCCCTGCCCACCGATCCCCTGGGTGGCGCGCGCCTGGCCACCGTCGAACTGCTGGCGCCCGGCCAATCCGCGCCCCAGGTACTGGCCAGCTATGCCTACGACGCGCAAGGCCAGCTCGTCGCCACGCACCACGGCGACCTGCCCTACCGCCAGTACGCCTGGCGCTCGGGCGTGCTGGTCGGCTACCGCAAGGCCAGCGGCCACCGCTACTTCGCCCAGTACGACGCGGAAGGCCCGCAGGGCCGCGTGCTGCGCTCATGGTGCGCCGATGCGCCCATCCCTGGCCAGGACGATGACCGCTTCACCTACCTGCCGCACGAACGCATCACCCGCCACACCGATGGCCTGGGGCGCGTGACGGCCTACCACTGGGACGCGCGCTTCAACATCGTGGCCACCGTCATCGCTGAGGGCACACCCGAAGAGGTGCGCGAAGAAACGCCATTCGATGCCACCGGCACCCCGCGGGGCAGCACCGATCCGCTGGGCCGACGCACCACGCTGCGCCATGACGCGCGTGGCAACCTCACGCAGATCACCAACGCCCTCGGGCAGTCCACTGCGCTGCAGTACAACGCGATGGACTTGGTGACGACGCTGCGCGATGCCATGGGCTTCGAGTGGCAGCGCACCTACGACCGCCACGGCAATCTGGTGCAGATGACCGATCCGCTCGGGCAGACCACGGCGTATCAGTACGACGGCCTGGGGCGGCCGGTGGAGGTGATCGATGCCAAGGGCGGCAAGAAGGTGCTGCGCTGGGACGAGGCGGGCAACCTGATTGCCTACACCGACTGCTCGGGCCGCACCACGCGATTTGCCTACGACGCGTTGGGGCAGCTGGTGCAGCGCACCGATGCGCTGGGGCAGGCAACGCGCTACACCTACGACCGCGCGGGCCGGCTCGTCCATGTGGCCGAGCCCGGCACGGACAGCGCCACCGCCTTGCACCAGTACACCTGGAACGGCGAAGGCCACCTGCTCGCCTATACCGATCCGCTGGGCGCCACGACGCGCTACACCTACGACGGCGTGGGCCGGCCTCTGACCCGCACCGACGCCGCCGGACGCACCCTGGCCTACCACTACGACCGCGCGGGCCGCCTGATCGCCCTCGATAACGAGAACCGTGCGCAGACCACCTTCCGCTACAACCTGCGCGACCAGCTCACCGACGAGATCGGATTCGACGGCCGCTGGCAGCGCTATGTGTACAACGCCGCGAGTGAATTGACCCACCTGATCGAGACGGGCGGCAGCGAGGC
>NZ_BQXL01000035.1:0-5251 GCF_030159015.1 Acidovorax sp. SUPP3434 | reverse complement strand
CGCTGCATGGCAATGCCCACCCGGGTCTCCGGCACCACCCCCAGCGCCATCAGGCGGTGGGCCACTCGGTTGGCTCTCGCATTGAGCTCGCCATAGGTCAGGGTCTGATCCTCGCAACGCAACGCAACGGCGCCAGGCTGGTTGATGGCCTGCCGCTCCACAAGACGGTGCAAGGGAGAGTGACCGCCCGCAGTCGCCTTGTACTGCCCCCGCGCCAGCAGGGCCTGCCACCGCACCGTGCCCGACCATTCCAATTCGCAGATGCGCTGTTCCGGATGGTCGGCCAAGGCTCCCAGAAGGGACAGATAGTGGTCCACCATCCCTTCGATGGTTTGCACATCGAAAAGCCCGCTCGCGTACTGCAGGCTCGCGCTAATCTGACCGTCAACGCCTTCGCTGGTGCTGAGCATCAGTTCGTACTTGGCCGCCATGTCTCCCAGTCCATAGGACTGCACATCCAGTCCCGGTAGCTGCAGCACGGCCTGCGCACCGAATTGGAGGTGATTGAACATGACCTGGAACAGCGGACTTGCGCCGAGGTTTCTGTCGGGCCGAAGGGCCTCGACCAATTGCTCGAAGGGCAGATCCTGGTGTTCCTGGGCCTCCAGGGCCCGGTTTCTCACCTGGGAAAGCAAGGAGGCCAGGCTTTGCTGCTCGTCGATCTGGCTGCGCAGAACCTGTGTATTGACGAAGAACCCGACCACACCCTGAGTCTCCGCCCTGCGCCTGTTGGCTACGGGAACGCCGACCCGAATGTCCTCCTGCCCCGTGTACCGATTGAGCAGCAGCTGGAACATCGCCAGCAAAGCCATGAACAGCGTGGCATCCTGCGCCAGCGCGCCCTTGCGCAGCCGCGTGGCCAGGCTGGCTGGCAACTGCACCGTACGGGTTGCCGCCTGGTAACGGACATCTGCACGGCGCGCGTGGTCTACCGGCAGTTGCAGCACCGGCTGCTCGCCGCCCAGTTGCCGCGTCCAGTAGGCAAGCTGGCGCTCCCTCTCGCCCGAGTTGAGCCAGTCCTTTTGCCACACAGCGTAGTCGGCGTACTGGATGGGCAAGGGGGCCAGACTGGCCGGTTCACCACCCTGCGTAAGAGCCAGATAGTGCCGGCCGAATTCCTGCAGGATGATGTCCATGGACCATGCATCGGAGGCGATATGGTGCATGGTGAGCACGAGCACATGCTCGTCACCCTCGCCTTGGCCCTGATCTTCGCCTTGCAGCCGAATGACACCGGCCCGCAGCAGCGGCCCCTGGGTCAGGTCGAAGGCTGCTTCGCTGAGCTTCAGCGCCTCGCTCCTGAGCGTCGACTCCCGCGCATTGGGCGCCAGGCCTGAAAGATCGATCAGCGGCACCTGCAGCGCCACGGACTCCTGAATTCTCTGGCCGACCTGTCCCTGTGCATCGGTGGTGAAGACGGCCCGTAGCGCCTCATGCCGCGCGACCACGTTGTTCAGCCCCAGACGCAGCGCGTCCAGGTTCAGGCAGCCCCGTATCCACAGGGCGCTCGGTATGTGGTACGCCGTGCTGGCGCGGTCGAATTCCCACAAAAACCACTGCCGGGTCTGCGCAAACGATGGCGGTGTACCCCGGCGCGGGTCCCTGGGCACGATGTCCAGCATGGAAAAGTCGATGCCCTGCTCCTTGAGCATTTTGAGCACCTGGTCCTTCTTGTCTTCGGCCAGCAGCGCGAAGCGCTCCGCATAGCTGCGATACGTGTTTTTCATATTTATCCCTCTACCTTTTCCAGAATGGAGCCGATCAGGTCGAAATCGGCCACCTTGTCCGCTTGCGATCTGCGGATGTCGCCATCGATGTGCGCTGCCAGATGGCTCAGCAGGGGCTTTTCGAAATAGGTCCTCAGGCCGACACTGGCACCACAGGCCTGCTGCACGCGCAGTTGCAGCCGAATCACCGCCATGGAGTTGCCGCCCAGGTCGAAGAAGTGGTCGTTGCGTCCTACGCGCGGCACCGCCAGCACCTCGGACCAAAGGTCCGCCAGCAGGGCCTCGGTCTCCCCCTGCGGCGGCTCGTAGCCTGCGGCCGATGCCGGAACAAAGGCCGGCAGTGCCTTTCTGTCCACCTTGCCATTGGCATTCAGCGGCAGGGCATCGAGCATGACGACGCCGGCGGGCACCATGTAATCGGGCAGGTCCCGGGCAAGGCGCTGCCGCAGTTCGGCGGGTTCGATGGCCTGATGTGCCGCGACATAGCCCACCAGCAGCGGGCCGTTGGGCCCTTCGCAGGCCACCACCACCGCCTCGCGCACCTCGGGCTGGGCCAGTAGGCGTGCCTCGATCTCTCCGAGCTCGATGCGCAGGCCCCGGATCTTGACCTGATGGTCGATGCGGCCCAGGTACTCGATCTGGGCTTCGGCATTCCAGCGGACCAGATCACCGGTGCGGTAGAGCAGTTCCCCACCGCCATCCACGGGATTGGCGACGAACCGCTCTGACGTCAAGCCTGAGCGATTGACGTAGCCCCGACCCAGCCCGGTTCCGCCCAGGTACAGCTCGCCAGCCATACCCGGTGCAACCAGGTTGAGGTCTGCATCCAGCACATAGGTCCGGATCCCGTCGATGGGCCTGCCGATGGGAACGTTTGGGACAATGGCGTCCCCCTCGTCGCGGCAGGTCCAGCGCGTGACGTGGATGGTCGTCTCCGTGGGGCCGTAGAGGTTTTGCAGGCTTACGCCTGGCAAGCGCCTCAGGGCCTCGCGTTGCGTGTCCGAAGGCATGGCTTCGCCGCCGCAAATGACATAGCGAAGGCGTGCCTGCTCATCGATCCGCTCGTGGGCCAGGAAGGCCTGCAGCATCGAAGGCACAAAGTTCAACGTCGTAATGCCGTGCTGGAGAATCAGCGCGATGATTCTCTTGGGGTCCCGGTGATCGCCGGGCCGGGAGACCACCAGGCGTGCACCCGCCGTCAGCGGCCAGAAAATCTCCCACACCGATACGTCAAAGCCGAACGGCGCCTTGTGCAGCACCGCGTCGGCGCCGCTGATGACATAGGTGCGCTGCATCCAGTTCATGCAACTGGCCAGCGAAGAGTGCCGGTTCGCTGCGCCCTTGGGCCTCCCGGTAGAGCCCGACGTATAGATCACGTAGGCCAGGTTCTCGCCGTGCACGGGCACTGCCGGATCGTGGGCAGGGCCGGTGCCCAAATCCAGGCGGTCAAGCTCCAGCCGTTCCAGCCGGGCCGTGCCAGGAATGCACATGCCCAGGCTGCTTTGCGTAAGCAGCAACTGCATGCGGCTGTCCTCGGCAATCCAGGCCAGGCGCTCCTCGGGGTATTCGGGGTCCAGCGGCACATAGGCGCCGCCGGCCTTCAGTACCGCCAGCAACGCCACCACCATTTCGACCGATCGGTGCGCGGCAACGCCCACACGCACCTCGGGCCCCACGCCCAGAGCGATGAGGCGGTGAGCCAGGCGATTGGCCCGTGCATTGAGTTCGGCATAGCTCAGTGCCTGCGCCTCGAATACCAGGGCTGTCGCCCCGGGATGCGCGCGCACCCTGTGCTCGAAAACCCGATGCACCGGCTCTGCATACGGCTGCCCTTGGTCGTTGACGCCCCATGCACACAACCGCCCGCGCTCGGCGCCGTCGACCAGTTCCAGGTCCCTGACAGCCTGCTGCGGCCTCTCGGCCATGGCCTGCAGAATGGCCCGGTAGTGGCCTGCCATGCGTTCCAAGGTCTGTGTATCGAACAGCTCCCGGGCATAGGCCCAGTTCACCAGGATGCGGCCATCGGCACATTCGGTGGTGTTGAGCGTCAACTCGAACTGGGCTGTTCTGCCGCCAATGCGCATCTCCTGCAGCCTGAGCCCCGGCAATTGCTCCAGCGGGCGCGTGTCCACACGCTGGTGGTTGTGCATGACCTGGAACAAGGGGTTGATGCCGATGTTTCTCTCGGGCTGCAGTGCCTCCACCAACTGGTCAAACGGCAGGTCCTGATGGGCCTGCGCCTCCAGCACCGCTTGCCGGGCCTGCGCAATGATCTGCCCTAGGCTCGCATGCCCGTCGATGCGCGAACGCAGTACCTGTGTGTTGACGAACATGCCCACCATGCCAGCCGTTCCGGGCCGGTGGCGGTTGGCGATGGGCACGCCCACCCGCATGTCCGGCTGACCGCTATAACGGCTCAGTTGCACCTGCAGGCCTGCCAGCAGCAGCATGAACAACGTGGCGCCGTGCTCGTGGGCGCGGGCCTTCAGGCGCTGCGCCAGGGCCGGCTCCAGCTCGAAACCATGGCTTTCCAGGCAGTACTGCGCGCTGGCTTGCCGCGCATGGTCCAGGGGAAGCTCGAGGATGGGATGCTCGTCGCCCAACTGCCGCTTCCAGTAGTCGAGTTGACGCGCCTTCTCTGCGGAGTCCATCCACGTCACTTGCCAAGCTGCATAGTCGGCGTAGCAGACGGGCAACCCGGGAAGCCCGGACGGTTGCCCCAGGACATGGGCACGGTACAGTGCCACGAAGTCGCGGATGATCACGTCCAGCGACCAGCCATCGGACACGATATGGTGCATGGCCACGACGAGCACATGCTCCGCCTCGGCCAATTTCAGCACGGCCACACGCAGCAACGGACCCTGAGTCAGGTCAAAGGGTGTCGTGCTGACCCGCCGGATTTCCGCATCAACGCGGCTCTGTGCATCCGATCCCTGCAGGTCCTGCATAGCAATATCCAGCGCCATGTGCGCCAGGACCACCTGCTGCGGCTGCCCGCTGTTCGACAGGGGAAACACCGTGCGCAATGCCTCATGGCGATGTAGCAGTTGCGCGAAGCACGTTCTGACCGCATCCATCTCCAACGCTCCGAACAGGCGCAGCGCACCCGCAATGTGGTAAGCCGAGCTGGTGGGATCCAACTGCCACAGAAACCATTGGCGCAATTGCGCGTAGGAGGGTTGCAACGGCTGTGCACGCAATGCAGGCGCCAGGCGTGGGATGGCGGCCACGCCACCGTCTGCCTCGGGAGCAAGCTGCGCCACCCTTGCCATGGCAGCCAGCGACTGATGCTCGAAGACCTGCCTGGGCAGGAGGCGCAGCGCCGCTTTGCGGGCGCGTTCCACCAGCTTCAGCGCCAGGATGGAATCCCCGCCCAGCTCAAAGAAGCCGTCCTGGCGGCCCACGCGCTCCACGCCCAGCACCTCGGCCCAGATGCGCGCCAGCATCTCCTCCAGCTCGCCTTGCGGTGCCTCGTATTGCTGCACCCCGGCCATCTCCGGCTCCGGCAGCGCCTTGCGGTC
>NZ_BQXL01000034.1:2500-5772 GCF_030159015.1 Acidovorax sp. SUPP3434 | reverse complement strand
ATTTTCATTCTCCAAAGCAAATCGCCCCGACATCGTTGGATGTCGGGGCGATTTGGGCTGTAAGAGCCTGACGATGACCTACTTTCACACGGGAACCCGCACTATCATCGGCGCAAAGTCGTTTCACTGTCCTGTTCGGGATGGGAAGGAGTGGGACCAACTTGCTATGGTCATCAGGCATAACTTGGAGCTACCTTGATGTGATCAAGGCGGCGAATTCATAGAGTTTGGAATCAACTTGTATTTTGACTGCGTCACTTGGCATAACAACTTGATCGAATGGTGATCAAAGTTATAGGGTCAAGCCGCACGAGCAATTAGTATCAGTTAGCTTAACGCATTACTGCGCTTCCACACCTGACCTATCAACGTCCTGGTCTTGAACGACTCTTTAGGGGGCTCAAGGCCCCGGCAGATCTCATCTTGAAACGAGTTTCCCGCTTAGATGCTTTCAGCGGTTATCTCTTCCACACTTAGCTACTCGGCAATGCCACTGGCGTGACAACCGATACACCAGAGGTGTGTCCACTCCGGTCCTCTCGTACTAGGAGCAGGCTTCCTCAAATCTGCAGCGCCCACGGAAGATAGGGACCAAACTGTCTCACGACGTTTTAAACCCAGCTCACGTACCTCTTTAAATGGCGAACAGCCATACCCTTGGGACCGGCTACAGCCCCAGGATGAGATGAGCCGACATCGAGGTGCCAAACACCGCCGTCGATATGAACTCTTGGGCGGTATCAGCCTGTTATCCCCAGAGTACCTTTTATCCGTTGAGCGATGGCCCTTCCATACAGAACCACCGGATCACTATGTCCTGCTTTCGCATCTGCTCGACTTGTCAGTCTCGCAGTTAAGCACGCTTATGCCATTGCACTATTAGCACGATGTCCGACCGTACCTAGCGTACCTTCGAACTCCTCCGTTACGCTTTGGGAGGAGACCGCCCCAGTCAAACTGCCTACCATGCACTGTCCCCGATCCCGATAAGGGACCTAGGTTAGAACCTCAAACACACCAGGGTGGTATTTCAACGTTGGCTCCATGAGAACTAGCGTCCTCACTTCAAAGCCTCCCACCTATCCTACACAGATCTGTTCAAAGTCCAATACAAAGCTACAGTAAAGGTTCATGGGGTCTTTCCGTCTTTCCGCGGGGAGATTGCATCATCACAAACATTTCAACTTCGCTGAGTCTCAGGAGGAGACAGTGTGGCCATCGTTACGCCATTCGTGCAGGTCGGAACTTACCCGACAAGGAATTTCGCTACCTTAGGACCGTTATAGTTACGGCCGCCGTTTACTGGGACTTCAATCAAGAGCTTGCACCCCATCATTTAATCTTCCAGCACCGGGCAGGCGTCACACCCTATACGTCCACTTTCGTGTTTGCAGAGTGCTGTGTTTTTATTAAACAGTCGCAGCCACCGATTTTTTGCAACCCCTTTGGGCTCGCCTTGTACAGGTTCACCTACTTGGGGCATACCTTCTCCCGAAGTTACGGTATCAATTTGCCGAGTTCCTTCTCCTGAGTTCTCTCAAGCGCCTTAGAATACTCATCTCGCGCACCAGTGTCGGTTTGCGGTACGGTCGTGTGTAGCTGAAGCTTAGTGGCTTTTCCTGGAAGCAGGGTATCACTCACTTCGTCTGCAAGCAGACTCGTTATCACCCCTCATCTAAGCCTGGCGGATTTGCCTACCAGGCACGACTACAGGCTTGAACCAACATATCCAACAGTTGGCTGAGCTAACCTTCTCCGTCCCCACATCGCACTACACATCGGTACAGGAATATTGACCTGTTTCCCATCAGCTACGCATCTCTGCCTCGCCTTAGGGGCCGACTCACTCTACGCCGATGAACGTTGCGTAGAAAACCTTGCGCTTACGGCGAGGGGGCTTTTCACCCCCTTTAACGCTACTCATGTCAGCATTCGCACTTCTGATACCTCCAGCATCCGTTACCAGACACCTTCACAGGCTTACAGAACGCTCTCCTACCACTCACAGTAAACTGTGAATCCGCAGCTTCGGTAACTGGCTTAGCCCCGTTACATCTTCCGCGCAGGACGACTCGATCAGTGAGCTATTACGCTTTCTTTAAATGATGGCTGCTTCTAAGCCAACATCCTGACTGTTTTAGCCTTCCCACTTCGTTTCCCACTTAGCCAATTTTAGGGACCTTAGCTGGCGGTCTGGGTTGTTTCCCTCTTGAGTCCGGACGTTAGCACCCGGTGCTCTGTCTCCCAAGCTGTACTCGTCGGTATTCGGAGTTTGCCTTGGTTTGGTAAGTCGCCATGACCCCCTAGCCAAAACAGTGCTCTACCCCCGACGGTAATACTTGAGGCACTACCTAAATAGTTTTCGGAGAGAACCAGCTATTTCCAAGTTTGTTTAGCCTTTCACCCCTATCCACAGCTCATCCGCTAGTTTTGCAACACTAGTCGGTTCGGACCTCCAGTACCTGTTACGGCACCTTCATCCTGGCCATGGATAGATCACTTGGTTTCGGGTCTACACCCAGCGACTGAACGCCCTATTCGGACTCGATTTCTCTACGGCTTCCCTATTCGGTTAACCTTGCCACTGAATGTAAGTCGCTGACCCATTATACAAAAGGTACGCAGTCACCCTTGCGGGCTCCTACTTTTTGTAAGCATGCGGTTTCAGGATCTATTTCACTCCCCTCCCGGGGTTCTTTTCGCCTTTCCCTCACGGTACTGGTTCACTATCGGTCGATTACGAGTATTTAGCCTTGGAGGATGGTCCCCCCATATTCAGACAAGGTTTCTCGTGCCCCGCCCTACTTTTCTCTAGCTTGGTACCACACGTCTGTTTTCGCATACAGGGCTATCACCTGCTATGGCTGGGCTTTCCATCCCATTTTGCTAACAGTCGTGCTATCACTAGAAGGCTCTTCCGATTTCGCTCGCCACTACTTTCGGAATCTCGGTTGATGTCTTTTCCTCGAGCTACTGAGATGTTTCAGTTCACCCGGTTCGCCTCGCATACCTATGTATTCAGTATGCGATACCTCTTGCGAGGTGGGTTTCCCCATTCAGAAATCTCCGGATCAAAGCTTATTTGCCAGCTCCCCGAAGCTTATCGCAGGCTATCACGTCTTTCGTCGCCTGTAATCGCCAAGGCATCCACCACATGCTCTTAGTCACTTGACCCTATAACTTTGACGTCTCTTTCGAAACATCTCCATTTTCTTGCAAGTACTTGCGAGGTCTTTCACCTCGCGCGTTATGCCGTAATGTGAATGTTTCTT
>NZ_BQXL01000033.1:0-7744 GCF_030159015.1 Acidovorax sp. SUPP3434 | reverse complement strand
CGCCGCCCACCAGGGTGTCGTCGCCTGCACCGCCGATCAGCACGTCGTTGCCGGCGCCGCCTTCCAGGTAGTCGGCACCGCCAAGGCCTGTGAGGGTGTCGTTGCCGGCGCCTCCGTACAGGTGGTCACCGAGAGCGTTGTCGTATCCGGTGAGGACGTTGTCCTTGTCGTTGCCGAAGATCAGGTGCTGATCCGGCAATCGATTCTCCCGACTGCCACGGGTGCTGAAAAGGGTGTCTTCGCCCGTGTCGGGATCGGTGTAGTGGAAGAAGGTCACCTGCCCGGGCGTCGCGCGCACATCGAGCACTTCCTCTGCCTGGTTGTTTTGCTGGTTGCGCAGAACGACGGCCTGCAGCAAGATCGACCGATCCTTCATCCATTCGTCGGTAAAGCCCGTTGGCGTGGCCTTGGACTTGTCGGCCTGCCAAGCGCTGTAGTCGGCGGCACGGGTGCCACTCCAAACCGCCTCCAGAGCGGTTTTGGCAGCAGCATCGGCCCCGGTGATCCAGACCGGGCTCAGGTCCTGCAACGCCAGCAGCGCGCCGAAGTCGTTGCGCGCCGCCGCACGAATGCCGGAGTCTGGAACCCGCAGCACGAGCTTGCCCGCCACTTTCTTCTCGGTGGCCCAGTCGCTGATGGCCTTGAGCCGCGCGTGCAACTGATCCCGGCCGCTGTAGCCATCCTGGGCCTCGATGCGCGCCCACGTACCGCCATTCGGGTTGCCTTTGAGATCCGTGCCCTGGATGCCGAGCGTGTGCGTCACGGCATTGACGAGGTTTTCCAGGCTGGTGCCATCGGCCTTGCCCTGCCCGCCGCTGTCCGCCGAAGACGGCTTGTTCGACGCCGCTTTCAGGGCAGCGTTCAACACGCCCTGGTCAACGGAAGGCATGAGCGATACCAGGGTCTGCTGAACCGACAGGCTGTCGGCGATCAGCGCGAGACTGTGGGTGTCGCCGAAGTCGTTCTGGCCGAAGTTGTCCACCAGCAGCTTGGCTTCCCCGGCCCGCCAGGAGGCACTGCCCATGTCGGCCAGCACGGTACCCCGGTACAAGGGCTGGTCCTCGATCCAGATGGGGGTTTGCTGGCCGTAGTGGATTTGCGAGTTGGCGACGGCCGAGAAGTCGCCCAGCGAGCCGAAGTTGGAGCCGTAGAGGTCGTAGAAATTGGGCTTGGGCGAAGCCAGCGCATTGCGCCCCGCGACGGCTTGGAAGGTATTGCCCGCCAGACCGGCCGAGGGTGCGGTGTTCTGCGCGGCATGCAAAACCGCCAACTGGTAGTCCAGCGATGCGCCTTCGATGGCCGCGAGAGACACGGGCTGCGCGGCGACCCCCCCGGTATTGGGGATGCCATTGTTCACGCGCTGCGCTTCGTTGGCGATGGACAGCATGCGGCGCAATGCGTCGCGCAGCAGTTGCAGCTCTGCCCGCGTGGCCTGGCTGGCGATGGGTTGCTCCAGCCGCGCGGTCAGCTCATCGACCGATTGCTTGATGGCGCCGGGACCGCTGGCCTGGGCCCCTTGGCCGGCTGCAAACTTGCTGCTCAGTTCCGCGTAGCGCTGCGCCCCTTCGGTGGTCACGAAGCTCGCCGCGTTGCTGCCCTTGCCCCGATGGGCGGTGAAGTCGTCCATGGCGGCGCTCAACGTGCCGCCGTTTTTGACGAGCCCGACGCCTGCGCCATTGAAGGTGTAGGTGGAGGCAATGCGCCCAGCCTCGCCCTTTTCTTCGCGCAATTGGTAGAACGCCGTCGCCAGGTGCCCGCCCAGGCTGTAACCGGTGACGGTGAAGCGGTCGGTGGCACCGAGCTTTCCGCTCGCCTGCAGGTCCGCATACCACTTCTCCATGTCCGCGATCTGGCCGAACGCCCAGCCTTTTTCCTTGATCTCCAGCGTGTTTGTCGCCTGGTTGTCGCGCGCCGAGTCGTCGGCGAATTCGGTTGAGCGCAGGCTTATGACCAACTCGCCGGTTTCCTTGTGTTTAAACAAGGTGCCACTGAAGCCAGTGGATGTGTTGGCGATGTGTTCTACGATTGACCAATCATTAGCAAATGCGTTGGCTTGTGTCGGAGAAAATCTACTAGAACGAGTATTTCCCGCAGTAAGAATGCCAGTTGGAATACTCTCAATAGAGGTTGGAGTTCTTATTCCAGGCGCTGATTCTTTGGGCAAAATGAAAGCTTCTGCAGCCATTTGCAAATCAGCATACTTGATGTAGGTGGAAATCTGATTGGTCATTTTCTTGCCAATTATTTCAATACTTTTCTAGAGAACAATTGCGTTGGATACCTAGCATCTTGCCCCAGTTGTTTTGGACAAGTAACAGCAAAAAGCCAAGGCATTCGATCTCCCTCTCGACTTCCGAACCCCCCTTCAAAGGAGTACCAAATCTTTTGAGCAATTACTTCATTTATTCTTGAGTCCTTAATTGTCACCATCGTTCCCGCAATCCAATTTTCACGCCCTATGGGGTCATCCAAATTTTGGTATGAAATGGCATATTGAGCAGCCGGCTCACCCAATGGTTCTTTAACAATTTTTCCGGCACTAATTTGATAACGGAAAATTTTTCCATCACTCTCTTTCACATCAACAAATTTATAGCCAAGGTATGAAGATGTTTGATTAATAAACGACTCTTTTTCGGTCTTCGACAATTCACGACCAGACGGTTGAAACTGCTCAACCTTCCAAGAAGTCAGAAAAGCACCAACGTATTCCTCACCTCCAAACTGATTTGGCAGTGCAGCATCTGGCCAATTAGCATCGTAATAATTGGCGCCTTCACGCGGCGAGCGAATATTAAGAAGCAATACCCCTTCTACATTTTCTATTGATTTATATATTTTCTCTCCTGCAGTTTTGCATCGCTCATCAAAAAGCGCCTTTGCTTTCGTGTATTGCTGCTTTCTCGCTTCACCTGTCTGCTTCTGCTCTTCATATTGCCGATAGCTCTTAATCGGCAATATCGAGCCCACTCCAAGAACGATCAGCACCCACAGCGCCTTGTGCGGATTGCGCCGAGGCGCCCACGCTGCAATCAGTAGTGCGATCAGCACCACCGCGACGTATCCCCACCCCATGACTTGCAGCAGGGATTGGGTCATCCAGTAATCACGCATGGTTTGCCTCCCGCTGGCAGGCTTGCGTCAAAGCGCTCATTGCTTTCCTTTCCTTGCGGTTTTTTGAACTCAATTGCCCTTGTGCCCTAGTAACAATTGGGCAAGTTGCTATATTTTTTATAGCGATCATCATCGTTTTACGCATACAAGAACTGGTCAGCGCATTGCGCCCGGCGACGGCTTGGAAAGTATTGCCCGCCAGACCGGCCGAGGGTGCGGTGTTCTGCGCGGCATGCAAAACCGCCAACTGGTAGTCCAGCGATGCGCCTTCGATGGCCGCGAGAGACACGGGCTGCGCGGCGACCCCCCCGGTATTGGGGATGCCATTGTTCACGCGCTGCGCTTCGTTGGCGATGGACAGCATGCGGCGCAATGCGTCGCGCAGCAGTTGCAGCTCTGCCCGCGTGGCCTGGCTGGCGATGGGTTGCTCCAGCCGCGCGGTCAGCTCATCGACCGATTGCTTGATGGCGCCGGGACCGCTGGCCTGGGCCCCTTGGCCGGCTGCAAACTTGCTGCTCAGTTCCGCGTAGCGCTGCGCCCCTTCGGTGGTCACGAAGCTCGCCGCGTTGCTGCCCTTGCCCCGATGGGCGGTGAAGTCGTCCATGGCGGCGCTCAACGTGCCGCCGTTTTTGACGAGCCCGACGCCTGCGCCATTGAAGGTGTAGGTGGAGGCAATGCGCCCAGCCTCGCCCTTTTCTTCGCGCAATTGGTAGAACGCCGTCGCCAGGTGCCCGCCCAGGCTGTAACCGGTGACGGTGAAGCGGTCGGTGGCACCGAGCTTTCCGCTCGCCTGCAGGTCCGCATACCACTTCTCCATGTCCGCGATCTGGCCGAACGCCCAGCCTTTTTCCTTGATCTCCAGCGTGTTCGTCGCTTGGTTGTCGCGCGCCGAGTCGTCGGCGAATTCGGTTGAGCGCAGGCTTATGACCAGTTCGTTTGATTTACTGTTGCGAAATAAAGTGCCGGAAAAACCTGTACTCGTATTTTGCTTGTGATCTACCAGTACCCATCCCTCTTCAAGCAATTGCTGCGCTTGAGTTGCAGAAAACCTACTTGATCGGTTATTTCCCAGTCGGAGACTGGCAACATCCATTACAGCTCCAGACAAACCGAAAAATGATTCAGCCGCCATTTGAAGGCTGCTATATTTTTGATACAAAGAAACTGTGTTTGCCATATTAATTCCTCTTCTCACTCGGATGCAGAACTTTATTTACAAAGCTCCATGCATTTTCTTGGCGGGAGGGACATTGGGGTGCGTAAGTTTTTGCCCAACCCCACGGGTCACGAAAACCATCAGTACTACCTTGCCCTGTATCCATTAGATAGCCGCGCCGTTCAGCAATAACTTCATGGCTACTCACGTTTATTATCCTAAGCAAACCTCCAGCAATCCAATAATCTCGATCCTCTCGGGTTGAAATGTCTTCCCAAGCAATACCGAATTTCGCGGCAAAATCTGTGACAGTCTTCCGCTCAAGCGCAAAAAATCTCCCATCTGAGTCTGCGCCATGGCCTGTACTTTTAACATGCGCCGAAAAGTACTCGTTTGTCACATCTGAAGCACGCTTAAAAACTCCCGTATATCGATATCGAGCACCGTCTCTTGGATCAGTAGTTTCTACAAATTTATATCCTCTTGGAAAATCGGTCAGCAACTTGCCTTCCGACCCATATCCTCCAAGCAAAAGTTGATAAATGCACCCTTCACCGCTACAGTCTTTTCCATATGGATCATCTAGCGCATACTGGTCTTTATTTAAACCATCAGATCGCCATTTCATCCAAACCACCCCCTCCACATTTTCAAATGTGCGATTTATCTTCTCCGCGGCCGTTTTGCATCGCTCATCAAACAGCGCCTTTGCTTTCGTGTATTGCTGCTTTCTCGCTTCACCTATCTGCTTCTGCCCTTGATATTGCCGATAGCTTTTGATTGGCAATATCGAACCCACAGCAAGAACAATCAGCACCCACAGCGCCTTGTGCGGATTGCGCCGGGGCGCCCAAGCTGCAATCAGCAGTGCGAGCAGCACCACCGCGACGTATCCCCACCCCATGACTTGCAGCAGGGATTGGGTCATCCAGTAATCACGCATGGTTTGCCTCCCGCTGGCAGGCTTGCGTCAAAGCGCTCATTGCTTTCCCTTCCTTGCGGTTTTTTGAACTCAATTGCCCTTGTGCCCTAGTAACAATTGGGCAAGTTGCTATATTTTTTATAGCGATCATCATCGTTTTACGCATACAAGAACTGGTCAGCGCATTGCGCCCGGCGACGGCTTGGAAAGTATTGCCCGCCAGACCGGCCGAGGGTGCGGTGTTCTGCGCGGCATGCAAAACCGCCAACTGGTAGTCCAGCGATGCGCCTTCGATGGCCGCGAGAGACACGGGCTGCGCGGCGACCCCCCCGGTATTGGGGATGCCGTTGTTCACGCGCTGCGCTTCGTTGGCGATGGACAGCATGCGGCGCAATGCATCGCGAAGCAGTTGCAGCTCTGCCCGCGTGGCCTGGCTGGCGATGGGTTGCTCCAGCCGCGCGGTCAGCTCATCGACCGATTGCTTGATGGCGCCGGGACCGCCCGTCTGGGCCCCTTGGCCGGCTGCAAACTTGCTGCTCAGTTCCGTGTAGCGCTGCGCCCCTTCGGTGTTCACAAAGCTCGCCGCGTTGCTGCCCTTGCCCCGATGGGCGGTGAAGTCGTCCATGGCGGCGCTCAACGTGCCGCCGTTTTTGACGAGCCCGACGCCTGCGCCACTGAAGGTGTAGGTGGAGGCAATGCGCCCAGCCTCGCCCTTTTCTTCGCGCAATTGGTAGAACGCCGTCGCCAGGTGCCCGCCCAGGCTGTAGCCGGTGACGGTGAAGCGGTCGGTGGCACCGAGCTTTCCGCTCGCCTGCAGGTCCGCATACCACTTCTCCATGTCCGCGATCTGGCCGAACGCCCAGCCTTTTTCCTTGATCTCCAGCGTGTTTGTCGCTTGGTTGTCGCGCGCCGAGTCGTCGGCGAATTCGGTTGAGCGCAGGCTTATGACCAACTCGCCGGTCACTCGATTTTTAAAGACGGTGCCAGAGAAGCCAGTAGCGGTATTACTTTTGTGCTCTACAACCTGCCAACCTTCATCGATAAATGTCTTAGCTTGGCTAGCAGTGAACCTGCTTGATCGCTCGTTGCCAACTATTAGATTTTCAACCGTCAACTCCCCCACGTAAGTCGCACCGGCGCCAGCTGCTTTTTTCCCGTAAAGAGCTTCGGAAGCCATTTGCAGATTGGCGTATTTTATATAAGCGTTAACATCGTTTACCATAATCAACTCAATGCTTAGGATTTAAAACTGCACGAATAAATTTAAAATTATGCCCATCTACTGATGGGCATGTACTAACGGAACTTCTTGCCCAAGCCCAAGGACTTCGCTGACCGCTAGTACTGCCTTGGCCCGGATCCATCAAGTAACCAAATCGCTCCGCTATAATTTTTTGCGTCTGGAGATCGGTGATTCGTATAACACCGCCAGCAACCCAGTATTCTCGGTCTTCTGGGGTAGAAATATCTACCCAAGTCACTCCGTAGCGCGCACTAAATTCCTTAACAGGATCCTTCTTTATAGCAAAACCATAAACATCCAACGCGGGCTCCGAACCCGTATTCTTCCTATATTGTTCGATTTGCTCCGCCGACCGCTTGTGAACTGAAGTTATAACACCGGCATATCGGTACTTCATCCCATCTGCTGGATCAATACTTTCTATGAAACCGTACCCATTAGCACGCTCCTTGGCGTCTTCTGGGTTCAGATTTTCTCCAGTGGTCACTCTGAGCATATTTTTTATACACGCCTCCCCTCCACAATCTCGCCCGTACGGATCGCTCAGTCTAAATTGATCACCGTAATTAATATCTTCCGGCCGCCACTTCTGCCATAAAAAACCTTCAACCCCATTAACAGTCTGATAAATTCTTTCCCCTGATCCTTTACACCGCGCATCAAATAGAGCCTTTGCTTTCGCATACTGCTGTTTACGAGCCTCAGCCATCTGATTCTGCTCTTCATACTGCTGATAGCTCTTAATCGGCAATATCGAGCCCACTCCAAGAACGATCAGCACCCACAGCGCCTTGTGCGGATTGCGCCGAGGCGCCCACGCTGCAATCAGTAGTGCGATCAGCACCACCGCGACGTATCCCCACCCCATGACTTGCAGCAGGGATTGGGTCATCCAGTAATCACGCATGGTTTGCCTCCTGCTGGCAGGCTTGCGTCAAAGCGCTCATCGTCGTTCCCTGGGTTCTGTTTTTTGCGTCGAATCGCCCTGATGCCCTAGTACTGATTGCCCTGATTGCTACTTTTTTCATAGCAATCCCAAGCTTTCGCTGGCATGCCCGTTTCACATCGCTCACGGTCTTACCCTTCCTTCCTTTATTTTTTGAGTCAGATTGCGCTCTTGCCCTAGTGTCAATTGCCTTCGTTGCTTCACTTTCGATAGCAATCCCCTCAATCAAGATGTCGGCGCCCACCCCCACGTTGCCCACGAAGGCCACCCCGTCGTTCATCTGCGCGAAGGTGCGCTGCGTGCCCGCGACGTAGGCGCGCGTATCGCCGGCCGGCGGCTTGATGTCCTCGGCCCGCATGGCCA
>NZ_BQXL01000032.1:0-8120 GCF_030159015.1 Acidovorax sp. SUPP3434 | reverse complement strand
GCAGGGCACCTTCGGCGACGCCTGGCAATCGACCCGCGCGCCCGACCTGCCCGAGGACTTCGACCCGCGCCACCACAACGCCGCACCCGATGCGCTGCAGCTGCGCGAAAGCCCCCGCCCGGGCCATTGCCTGGCCCTGCACGGCATGTCGGAAGAGGGTCCGCTGTATTTCACATGGCCGCAACTGGCACTGACCGTGCAGGCAGAGACCGCAGGCGGCACGCTGCTCCCGCCCCAGGAACTGCGTTGGGACACGCTGCTGGTGGACACCGCAACGCAGCGCGCCTCGCTGCTGTGGCGCGCCGTGATCGCGCCGCCCGCACTGGAGCGGATCGGCGTGATGCACGTCGCGGCACATGCCCGCACACCCAGCGCCCAATCCCCCTTTCCCTGATCCATCGAGATGCCACCACTTTCGACCGCACCCGCCGCACCAGGCGTTTGGCACATCGCACACGCTGGAGCCGTCACCTCGGCCGGGACCAGCGCCTGGCAGTCCGCCGCATCCTGGGTGGGTCTGCAAAAACGGTTCCGGAAAGCAGCACACCCCGGCGTCGGCCCGCATGCCATCACGACCGCACCGTGCCCGGAGATCACATCGGGCGCAGTGGGCGTATCCCGCCTCGCCCGGCTGCTCGGTGCCGCCTTGGCCGACGTGGTGTCTTCGATGGCACAGCCGGGACACGATGCGGAGTGGGCCGCTCCCGCCCGCATGGCGCTCGCCTTGCCCGAGCGCATGAGCGACGGCGAAAGCACCGATCTTTGGCAGCAGGCCCTGGCCGAACTCGGGCGTTGGGCTGGCCCTGCGGCCAGCGCAACGCTCGGTGCCGTGCCGTGCCGCTTCGTTCGCGGCGGGCACACGGCAGGTTTTGCCGCACTGCAGGCCCTCGGCCCTTGCGACGGTGACTCCTACGACACCGCGCTGCTGATGGCCGTGGACAGCCTGCTCGATACCGCGACCCTGCAAGCGGCCCATGCCCGCAGTGCGTTGCTCACGGACCGCCATGCCGACGGCTGCATCGCCAGCGAAGCCGCCGCTGCCCTCTGGCTGCAAGCCGCCTCGGACACGCGGGACGCCAACGGGCGCGGGCTGGTGCTGCACCCGCCGGCGCTGGCAACGAATGCCACCGCGCATCGACTTCCCCAGCAGGCCCCGGAGCCCGAGGCGCTGCAACACGCCTTGCGCTCTGCCCTGGCCCATGCCCGCTGGCAAGCAGACAACGTGGGCTACACCGTCTCGGATTTCGATGGCTCCACCTGGCGGGCGATGGCACAGATTCCCACCCGGGCCCGGATAGGGCCAGGGTGGGACCCCATCGACTGGGAGCCCGCCGCCGTGATCGGCCAGGTCGGTGCCGCCACGGGCCCGGTGCATTGGGCCCTTGCCGCACAGCGCCTGCGCCACGATGCGCGACCGCCCAACTCCATCCTGTCGTGGGCGCTGGACGAGGCCACCGCAGCAGCGGCCGTGGCACTGGAACGCACCATCGGTACCGGGGCGGCTGCACACCAGCGTCCCCCGGCGCACGGACATGACACGCGCGCGGTGGCAACGACCTATTCCGCGCGCTTTCTCCAGAACGAAAAAAACGGCTGACGGCCAAGGGAGGGAAACACCATGGGTACGCACATATTCAGCGGGGGCGAAGGCGCGATCACGCAGGTGGCCGACGGCTGGACGTTCGATCCTTGGACCTACGTCAAGCTCAAGCCCAGCGGCAAGCAGGGCACCGCCTGGCACCGCAACAACAGCAAGGCCATCCAGATCCCGCTGGGCACCATCCATGAACACGGCACCGACATGTCCAACCGCTACGGCGCGATGGACCAGGGCCAGCACGATCCCTCCAGCACCATCGTGGGCTGGTTCACCAACGTCCGTGACCGGGTGAACGAGCACGTCACCTACGTCAAGTCCGTGGTGCACGAAGGCGGCGAGATGGTGGTCAACGGCGTGATCACCCTCACCAATTCCATCCTGAGCCAGCTGGCGCCCGAGACCCAGCAATTGATTCACAACACCACCGACGTGCTGGGCGGCATGACCGCGGCTCACTTCACGGACGCCGCCCAGGAGGAGATCGAACAGGCCATGGAGTTGCTGCAGGACCCGTCCACCTACACCGGACTGGCCCTGTCGATGGCGGCATCTGCGGCCCAGGGCATTCCCGTGATCGGGCAGGTGATGGGGGGCGCCGTGGTGGCTGACCGGGCGCTCGCGATGGGCGAGGCGGGCGTCGCCGCCGCGCAGGAACTCAAGGCCATGATGGACACTTGGAGTTCCCATATGACCGAGCCGCAGAAGGAGGCGGCGCGCAAGCAGTTTGCCAAATGGCTGCTGCACGGGGGCCTCGCGCTGCTGGCCGCCCTGGCGGGCAAGAAGTTCAAGACCAGCACCAAGAGCAAGGGCAAGAACGACACGCACGAGACCAAGGAACACAGCAACCGCCAGGACCCCAACGGCAAGGGCGGGTGCGAGTTGTGCGCCATCGGCGGGCCGGTCATCCTGTCCAGCGGCCAGAAGCTCATGGACGAGACCGACTTCACCCTGCCCGGCCCTTCCCCTGAGCTCGCCCTGGTCTGGCGGCGGCGCTACCGCTCGGGTCTGGCCGAGGACGGCCCCTGGGGCCGCGGCTGGAGCCATCCGGTGGCGCAGGAGCTGCGCCTGTCGGCCGACGGCATGGTGCTGCTGGACGAGGCGGGCCGCCATGTGCCGCTGCCCCACGTCGCCGTGGGCGGCGAGTGGTTCGACCCGTATGAGAAGTTCACCGTGCGCCACCCGGAAGAGGGCCTGTGGGTCATCGCGCACAAGGGCGGACTGGAGCACCACTACCGCCAGCATGCCCCCGAGCAGTGGCGCCTGCCCCTGGCCCGGCTGCAGGATGCGAACGGCAATGCGGTGGCGCTGCACTGGGTGGCGGGTGACACCGAGGCAGGCACGGGCGAGGTGCTGACCTGGAGCGCACGGCAGGCCCGCGAACAGGCCATGGCCGATGGCGCTGCGAGCGCAGGGAGTTTCTCTTCGCCCTTCGCCTCCCCCTTCGCACGACCGCGCCTCGTCGGCCTGTCCGATTCGGCCGGGCGGCAGTTGCGCCTGACCTGGACCCAGGCCAGCGGGGCACCGTCCCCCGACGATCCCCTGCGCGGCGCGCGCCTGTCCACGGTGGAGTTGCGGGTGCCGGGCCACACCGGCAGCCAGTTGCTGGCGTCCTACGACTACGACGCGCAGGGCCAGTTGGTCGCCACGCAGCACGGCACCCAGCCCTACCGCCAGTACGCCTGGCGCTCGGGCGTACTGGTGGGCTACCGCAAGGCCAGCGGCCACCGCTACTTCGCCCAGTACGACGCGGAAGGCCCGCAGGGCCGCGTGCTGCGTTCCTGGTGCGCCGATGCCCCCATCCCCGGCCAGGACGACGACCGCTTCACGTATCTGCCCCACGAACGCATCACCCGCCACACCGACGGCCTGGGCCGCGTGACGGCCTACCACTGGGATGCGCGCTTCAACATCGTGGCCACCGTCACCGCCGAGGGCACGCCCGAGGAGTTGCGCGAGGCAACGCCGTTCGATGCCACCGGCACCCCACGGGGCAGCATCGACCCGCTGGGCCGGCGCACCACGCTGCGCCACGACGCGCGCGGCAACGTGGTGCAACTCGTCAATGCGCTGGGGCAGTCCACGGCGCTGCAATACGACGCGATGGACCGGGTGACCACGCTGCGCGATGCGATGGGCTTCGAGTGGCGGCGTGCCTACGACGCGCAGGGCAATCTGGTGCGGATGACCGATCCGCTCGGGCAGACCACGGCCTACCAGTACGAGGGCCTGGGCCGGCCGGTGGAGGTGACCGATGCCCAGGGCGGCAGGAAGGTGCTGCGCTGGGACGAGGCGGGCAATCTGGTGGCCTATACCGATTGCTCGGGCCGCACGACACGCTTCGGCTACGAGGCGCGGGGCCTGCCGGTGCTGCGCACGGACGCGCTGGGGCACAGCACCTACTACCAGTACGACAGCGCGGGGCGGCTGGTGCGCGTGGTGGAGCCGGTGGCCGCGCAGGCGGCAGCGCCCGGCACGGGCGTGGGCGCCGCCCCCGTGACCGCGATCCACCGATACGAGTGGAACGGCGAAGGCCACTTGCTGGCCTATGCCGATCCACTGGGGGCCATGACCCGCTACACCTACGACGGCGCGGGCCGTCCCCTGACCCGCACCGACGCCGCCGGCCGCACCCTTGCCTACCACTACGACCGCGCGGGCCGCCTGATCGCCCTCGACAACGAGAACCGCGCGCAGGCCACCTTCCGCTACAACCTGCGCGACCAGCTCACCGACGAGATCGGATTCGACGGCCGCTGGCAGCGCTATGTGTACAACGCCGCGAGTGAATTGACCCACCTGATCGAGACGGGCGGCAGCGAGGCCGGGCCGGGCAAGGTCACGCACTTCGAGCGCGACGCGCTGGGCCGGCTGCTGGCCAAGCGCGCCCAGGGACACGAAGGCCCGCCCGAGGAGACCACCTACCGCTACGACGCGCTGGGCCGGCTGATCCAGGCGAACAATGGCGCGGCCCATCTGGCCTTCGCCTACGATCCCGTGGGGCAGCTATTGAGCGAGACGCAGACGCTCATCGGCCAGGGCGGTCCTGGCTTGCCAGCGCGACCGGGCCGCGCCCCAACCATTGGCCGGCAGGACATGCAGCGCAGCTTGCGCCACCAGTACGACCCGCTGGGCAACCGCACGCAGACCCTGCTGCCCGATGGGCGCACGCTGAACTGGCTGTTCTATGGCTCCGGCCATCTGCACCAGATCAACATCGCGCTGCCCGGACAGGAAGGCGCGCACCAGGTCATCGCGGACATGGAACGCGATTCCTTGCACCGCGAGGTCGAGCGCAGCCAGGGGGCCGTCTCCAGCCGCTACGAGTACGACCCTGCGGGCCGGCTGGTGCACCACCGCGCCGGTTACCGCCCCAGCGGCAATGTGCAAAACAGCCGGGCGGGGACGGTGCTGGAGCGGGTCTATGCCTACGACCTGACAGGCCAACTGGTGGCGCGCGGCGACACGCTGCGCGGGCGCCAGGACTTCCGCTACGACCCCACGGGCCGCATCCTGGCCGCCCTGCCCGGGGCTGGCAGCCACCAGCCGCGCGAACTGTTCGCGTTCGATCCGGCGGGCAATCTGCTGGATGGCGGCGAGGCGCAGGTCGGGCGGCAACACAGCAGCGAAGCCAGGGCCGGCCTGGGCGTGGTGGGTGATAACCGCCTGCGCTTCTACCAGGACCTGCACTTCGAGTACGACGTGCACGGCAATGTGACGAAGCGCACGCGGGGTAATCAAAAAGGTGGCAACGCCAGCATCACCACACTGCGATGGAACGCGAACCATCAATTGGTCGAAGCCATCACCGAACGCCATGGCGTGACGCAGACGACCCACTATGCCTACGATGCGCTAGGGCGCCGAGTAACCAAATCCGACAGCTTTGGCACCACCTTCTTCCTGTGGGATGGCGATCTGATGGTGCACAGCCAGCGTGGGGGTAAGGACGCGCTGTTCGTGTACGAGCCATCCAGCTTTGTGCCGTTGGCGACGGTGCAAGGGACGCAGAATGACCGCCAGACTTATTGGTATCAGTGCGACCAGATCGGGGCGCCGCTGGAGTTAACGGATGCGCAGGGGCAAATCGCCTGGGCGGCGGATTACAAGGTGTGGGGAGAGGCCACATTGCGGACCGTGGCGAGGACGGGGACGAATGACCGCTTCATCCAGCGTCGAATGGGGCATGGACCGGGAATGGACCAGAGCAACGGTGCCAGCGCCCGTTCATCCATCCTCCCGCCCATTGAGCAACCCTTCCGGTTCCAGGGGCAGCAGTTCGATGAGGAAACCGGGCTGCATTACAACCGGTTCAGGTATTACGATCCGGCCGTAGGCAGGTTTACAAGCCAAGATCCCATTGGTTTATCTGGCGGGACCAATTTATTTCAATATGCTCCCAATGCATTAATTTGGCTAGACCCGTGGGGACTTGCAAAATCCGGACGCTGGGAAAAAGTCGGCCAAGGAAGGGTTCGAATTGACCCGCCTCACGTCGAAAATACAAATCAACAGACACATGCCCATTGCCAGTGCCCTTCGAGAAAAAAAGAGATAGTTATTAATAAAGACGGATCACAAAGCCATGGATCAAGAGGAGACGTGTCTGATTTGACGAGAGCGGAAAAGAAGTATCTCAAGGATAAAGGTTTTAATATCAATGACTAAACTACCTCCTTTTAACGCAACTGCAACCGAAAAAGATCAGCAAGAAAGCATTGAAATCGACGAAATAACGTTACACGCAACGCCTGAAGCCTTCCGCGCCCTAGGGATATTCTTTTTAAATGCAGCACATGAAATGGATTTAAATGAATCAGACCACATTCATTTGCAAGACAGCGTACAAAACTTCTCCTCGAAAAAACATTGCGACATAATCTTACTGAATAAAAAAATCATCAAACACAACTGATTTCAGAATTAAAAAGAGACTTAACAGTCATTAAAAATCCTGGAGATCAGTCCGAAAAGACTATCTACTGTTACGACGCACCGGGCCGGCTGACTCAGGCGAACAATGGCGCCGCCCACCTGGCCTTCGCCTACGACCCGGTGGGGCAGCTATTGAGCGAGACACAGACGCTCATCGGCCAGGGTGGCCCCGGTCTGCCGGCGCGGATAGGCCGCGCAGCAACGGCCGGCCGTCAGGACCTGCAGCGCAGCTTGCGCCACCAGTACGACCCATTTGGCCACCGCACACAGACGCTGCTGCCCGATGGGCGCACGCTGAACTGGCTGTTCTACGGCTCCGGCCACCTGCACCAGATCAACATCGCGCTGCCAGGACAGGAGGGCGCGCACGAGGTCATCGCCGACATGGAGCGCGACGCGCTGCACCGCGAAGTCGAGCGCAGCCAGGGGGCTATCTCCAGCCGCTACGAGTACGACCCGGCCGGGCGGCTGATCCACCACCGCGCCGGATATCGCGCCAGCGGCAACATCGCTACACAGCCCGTACTGGAGCGGGCCTACGCCTACGACCTCTCGGGCCAAACTTAAAGAAATGTCCTCTGGCGCATTATCCAAGGTATGGCGAAACGACAAAAAAATGAAACCTATGCATGCTTGTCCTTCATGCGGACATGTGCAAAAACAACTCGGCATCAAAGATTGCAATTGAGATTTTAAAATGACCAACTCAAAAAGATCAGATATAAAAATCCTGAAAATAATAGGCAAAATATATAAAATTAAAGATATCAAATTCGAAGAAATACAGGAAATAATACATGATTTCGCTGAAGAATTTCTATCCAATAAACTTCCCGAAAAAATCAAAAATAACAACCAAGAAGATATTGAAAAAATAACTTCATATAACGAAACCATACGTGGTTTCTTGCAAGGAAAAATAGATCTGGAAACACTCAGAAGAAGAAGAGTGGAATGTCTTATTCTTACCGACAAGCTATATGAATCTCATCTGAAGAACATAACTGCATTCATCGCAAAAGGTCTCTTTGACAAAGGTGTGGCTTCATACGATGAAGAATATGGCGCATATATGTATTTCGAGACTTTGTTGTTCACCCTCCAAAAACTGGAGGACGCATCAACTTGCGAATATTTTCCAAATTACATATCTAATCATTCAGTAATGAAAAAATATGAGAATTCTCAAATTCGAAATGCAACAGCTCCCCGCAGCACAGGTCCATGATTCTGCCGCGGCCTTAATCATCCTATTTGCTAAATTTTCCATAGTAAACTTTTTAATTTTTTCGACGGCATAACGCACTTCGCGTACGAACCCGACAGCTTTGTGCCGCTGGCAAGCATCCAGGGCACGCAAAAGAACCGACAAACCTACTGGTACCAGTGCGACCAGTCTGGCCTACCACTACGACCGCGCCGGCCGGCTGATCGCCCTGGATAACGAGAACCGCGCGCAGGCCACCTTCCGCTACAACCTGCGCGACCAGCTCACCGACGAGATCGGATTCGACGGCCGCTGGCAGCGCTATGTGTACAACGCCGCGAGTGAATTGACCCACCTGATCGAGACGGGCGGCAGCGAGGC
>NZ_BQXL01000031.1:0-8315 GCF_030159015.1 Acidovorax sp. SUPP3434 | reverse complement strand
TCCCCTCGCTGTGAGCGCAGCGTTGTACGCCGGCCAATTCGTTGTCTTGTAGCGCCGCTTGCGACCCTTGGGTTCACTCATCGGCTCAGGCTACCAGTTCTACTGCCGTGTTTGTGCAACAAAGCCCATGAAATCCCTCTCATGCCGGCGTATTGATTGCCTGTTTTGCTCTTCTTTTGATAGCAATTTCAGCATGGTGCGCTAGCGACGCCGACAGCCCACATCGCCCCAATTGCTGCGCAAGGCATCACCCCGATGCGTCGGATGACGCTGTTCTCCAGCGGCTGCACGAGCTTGGTCCGGTCGCTCACGATGACCCGCCCGGGCGCCAGGCGTGAAGGGCCGACTAACCCGGGTCGTATCATTTTTCACTCACCTCCAGTTCGCCGCCAGCACCGACTCCAGCCCACTCTGGTAGTTGGCTGGCAGCGTCGTCTGCCCCGCCGCGGGCGGCGAGAACGACGCCATGGCCTGCACCAGGTTTTGCACCTGGCTGTTGGTGAGGCTCTTGCCGTCCCCCGCGTCGAAACGCTCCACCTGGTTCTTGGTACCGGAATACCAGTCGGTCACCATGAACTTGTCGTTCGTGCCGATGACGCTCACCTCCAGGTGGTTGCCCGACTTGCGGAACCACAGTTGGCGCGACGAGATGTCACTGGCGAACTTCGCGATGTCCTGGTTGCCGCTGGTGCTGTCGTTCTCCTGGATCGTGTCGAGGCCGTAGCCTCTGCCGAGCCAGTAGGTGTCGTTGCCCAATCCGCCGACCAGCGTGTCGGCACCGGCCGCGCCGTCCAGATAGTCCGCTCCCGCGCCGCCGGTCAGCGTGTTGGCGCCCGCGTTGCCCAGCAGCCGGTTGTTCAGCGCGTTGCCGGTGCCGTTGAGCGCGGACGATCCCGTCAGCGTCAGGTTCTCCACGTCGCTGCCCAGCGTGTAGGCGATGGAGGATTCCACGGTGTCCGTGCCGCCGTTGGCGCCTTCCGTCACAGTGTCGCTGGCGTTGTCCACCACGTAGACGTCGTCGCCTGCGCCGCCGCCCATCGCATCTGCACCTGCGCCACCGTCCAGCCGGTTGGCCCCGCTGTTGCCCGTCAGGGTGTTGGCCAGGGCGTTGCCGGTGCCGTTGATGGCGGCCGTGCCGGTCAGCGTGAGGTTCTCCACGTTCGCCGCGAGGGTGTGGGTGATGGAAGACTCCACGGCATCGGTCCCGCCGTTGGCGGCCTCGATCACCGTGTCGCCCGCGTTGTCCACCACGTACACGTCGTTGCCTGCGCCACCGCCCATCGCATCTGCACCCGCGCCGCCGTCCAGCCGGTTGGCCCCGCTGTTGCCCGTGAGGGTGTTGGCCAGGGCGTTGCCGGTGCCGTTGATGGCAGCCGTGCCGGTCAGCGTCAGGTTCTCCACGTTCGCCGCCAAGGTGTAGGTGATGGAGGACTCCACGGCATCGGTCCCGCCGTTGGCGGCCTCGATCACCGTGTCGCCCGCGTTGTCCACCACGTACACGTCGTTGCCTGCGCCACCGGTCATCGCGTCCGCACCCGTGCCGCCGTCCAGCCGGTTGGCAGCGCTGTTGCCCGTCAGGGTGTTGGCAAGGGCATTGCCCGTTCCATCAATGGCGACCGCACCGGTGAGGGTCAGGTTCTCCACGTTCGCAGCGAGGGTGAAGCTCACACTGGACAGCACCGTGTCGATGCCCGCGTTCGCGGCCTCCACCACCTTGTCGGAGGCGTTGTCGACCACGTAGGTGTCGTCACCCCCCAGGCCCGTCATCGTGTCAGCGCCCGCGCCGCCGTCGATGGTGTCGTTGCCGCTGGTGCCGGTGAGGGTGTCATTGCCGCTGGTGCCCGTGATCGCGCTGGACTGTACGGTCAGCGGCAGCTTCTGGGAGGCCTTGGCACCTGCCTGATCGGTCGCGGTGATGGTGATTTCGTAGCTGCCCGCCGGCGCCGAGGTGCTGGACGAGCGCAGCGTCTTCTTGGCAGCGTCGAACGTCAGCCACGCCGGCAGCGCGGCGCCGGATGACAGGGTAGCGGAATAGGTCAGCACGTCGCCCTCGTCCTCATCGACAAACGCGTCGGCCGGCAAGGCAAAGCTCCATGCGGCGCCTTGCTTGAACGACTGCGCGGTGAGCGGGGTCTTGGCCACCGGTGCGTCGTTCACCGCATCCACCCAGACTTCGAAAGCCAGGTGCGCGGATGCGCCTGCGCGGTCCGTCGCCACCACTTCCACCTCCCACAGTCCGCTATCGCTGCCTGCCGGAATGCCGTGGAAGGTCCGCGTAGCGGCATCGAAGGAGAGCCAATCAGGGAGCAAGCCTCCACCCGGGTACTGGGCAGTCCACGTCAGGACATCGCCCGCGTCGGCATCGGTGAACGTGCCGGCGGGCACCGTGAACCGCCATTCGGCGTCTTCCGTGGCGCGCTGCTGCGCGATCGCTGCGCCCGCCACGGGCGGCCTGTTGCCCGCGGCGATGCTCAGCGCGAAACTGCCACTCGCCTGCGCGCCCATCGCATCGGTGGCCGTCACGCGCACGTTCAAAGCGCCCTGGTCGGTGGCGGCTGGGGTGCCACTGAACGAGAGTTTGGATGCATCGAACACGAGCCACCCGGGCAAAGGCTTGCCATCCGCCAGCGTGGCGCTGTACGTCAGCACCTCACCCGCGTCCTCGTCCTTGAACGCGCCCGCCGGCAACACGAGACTGAACGGCGTGTTCGTGGCGGCCTTGGCCTCGGGCAGCGCTGCCGACAGGACCGGCGCGTGGTTCACGGTGTTCGGGTCAGTCATGCGCATCAGCGCATCGAAACCCCAGGCAGTGCCGTCGGCAAACTCGATGCGCCGCACCGCGTTGAATTCCTGGTCTCCGTAGAAGCCCTGCACGGTGACCTGGTCGGTGGTGCCGCGAATGCCCACGACCAAGGTATCGCCGACCCGCCGCACGCTGACGTCGGAGGCCACGACACCGGCCTTGAAGCGCAGCGCCTGCTGCCGGTCCACGCTGGCGCGGCCCGTCCATGCCGTGATCACGTCCTGGCCATCGCCCCGCCCGAAACGGAAGACATCGCCTCCAACGAGCGTGTCGTTGCCCGTGCCGCCGTCCATCACGTCGCGCCCGGCATAGCTCACCAGGCGGTCATCGCCCGCGCCACCCAGCAGCTCATCGTTGTCCCAGCCGCTGGAGTACACCGAAGCCGTCGGGCGGATGGCTGCGTACTGGTCTTCCACCACGTCGTCGCCCGCACCGCCTTCCACGATGTCGTCCTGGAAGGAGCCGCTCACGGTGTTGTTGCCGGCGTTGCCCACCAGGTGCACGCCCTGCACAGGCTGGTTGCCGCGCAGTTGCCCGTTGGCCGCGAGGTTTTCCACATTGGCGTAGTCGTCCAGGCGGAACACCTTGCCGCTGGAATGATAGGCCGCGGCGCCAATCGCCATGACGTCGATGATGACCCGGTCCGTGCCGCCGCCGGCCTGCTCGACCACCGCGTCGTCGATCCCCACGTAGTAGGTGTCGTCGCCGCCCTTGCCGGTGAGCACGTTGCGCGCCGTGTTCCGGGACGCGCGGATCTGGTTGGCTTGGTCGTTGCCGGTGGCGTTGATCGCCTGGTCGCCCAGCAGTTCGATGTTCTCCACATTGAGCGGCAGGTCGATGGAAATGCGGGAGGAGACCACCGTGTCGTTGAGGGACAACTGGGTCCCGTTGTCCGCGATGCCCGTCTCCACCACCTTGTCGCCCAGGCTGTCGAGGACGTAGTAGTCGTCCTCGGCGCCGCCGATCAGCGTGTCGTTGCCCAGGCCCCCATCCAGGACGATGCCGCCGAGCACTTCAGAACGGTTGCGCATCAACGTGGCACTGATGCGACCCTGGTTCGTCGCGTCGATCGTGTTGTCGCCGGTGTTTCCGCTGAGCTGGAGCCGGGATTCGTCCGCTCGTCCATCGTAGAGCTGGTAGGAAGGCTGGAATCCGTAATAGGACTCCAAGGGGATCATTCGGAAGGTATTGCTCCAGTCCATCAGCACGAGGTTCTCGACGTTCTCGTCCAGCATCCGGTTCTTGGCATCGAGCAGCAGCGTGTCGTTGCCCTCCCCGGCACGTTCCACGATGACGTCCATGTTTTCGCTGGCACTGCCGGCCGCATCCACGTAGATGTCGTCGCCCGCACCGCCCACTAGGCGGTCCGTTCCGCCCATGCCGTTGAGCACGTTGTTGCCCGCGTTGCCGGTGATCACGTTGGCGGCGGCGTTGCCGACGCCCGAGATGTCCAGCACACCCGTGAGCGTGAGGTTTTCCACATTGCCCGGCAGCACATAGGACACGGCACTGCTGACCGTGTCGGTGCCCTGGCCCGCGCCTTCGGCGATGGTGTCGGCCACATGGTCCACGGTGAAGGTGTCGTCGCCTGCCGTGCCCTGCATCGCATTGGCCGTGCCGCGAGCGTCCACCGTGCGGCTCTGGATGTCCTGCAGGCTCCAGCGCGCGCCATCGGCGAACTCGATCCCTTCGATCCCGCCCCCCGCACTGAAGAACCCCGGAATCCACACCTGCCCGCCCCCGGGCAGCACGGCCACCAGCGAGTCCGCCGCAGCGAACGCCGTCGTGCGGCCGGTCAGGTCGGTGGGAGGGCTGGAGGTGCGCACCAGCTTCACGTCCGCCGCGGCGATGCCCGCCCCGAAGCGCAGCGTGTCCGTACCACCGGTCTCGGTGATCACGTCGCGCCCCTCGCCCTTGCCGACCAGGTACACGTCGTCGCCAAGGCCGCCTTCGAGCACGTCGTTGCCCGCGTCGCCCGACAGCACGTCGTTGCCGCCCTGGCCCCGCAGGGTGTCGTCGCCCGCACCACCGGCGAGGCGGTCGTCGCGCCAGTCGAAGCCGATCACCGTGTCCGTACCCGCGGTGCCCTGGAGCGCGCGCTCGCGCAGGTTCTCCAGCGTCCACACGGTGGCGGGACTGCCCGCGAAGCGCACCTCGGCCACGCCGCCCGGCTGCGCGTTGCGCAGCAAACCCTGCAGCTCCACCGAGACGCGGAGCGCGCCGGACACCGGGTCCCGGGCGACCAGCATGGCCGCGCCGTTCACGTGCGTGACGGTCACGTCCTTCGGCGCGATCGAAGCGTCGAACTCCAGCACGTCCTGCGACACGGCGTCGTCCTGCACGATCACATGCCGCCCGCCCGGGCCGATGCGGAAGGTGTCCGCTCCCTCGCCGCCCGACAGCCGCGAGGTGCCGCTGGTGGAGGCCACCAGCACGTCATCCCCAGCATCGCCATAGAGCGTGTCGGAACCCATCGCACTGCCTTCGCCGGCGATCAGCGTGTCGTTGCCCTCGCCCCCGCGCAGCGTGTCCGCGCCTTGCGAGCCGCGCAGCACGTCGTTGCCGGCGAGCCCTTCGATGCTGTCGTTGCCGGCGAGGCCGTCGAGTTCGTCGTCACCGGCGCCCCCCTGCAGCGCATCGTCGCCGGCCGTGCCCACATTGGCGCGGCGGTAGGCATCCTGGTAGCTCCACACCGTGGCGGGCGCATCCTCGAAGGTGAAGCGCAACCCCTGGCGGTCGGCCTCGAATCCCATGAAGCCATCGATGCGTAGCTGCTGAACGCCACTGGCTCCTGTACCGGGCCATTGCACCAGCAGGTCCTTGCGCCCGTTGCTGCCGGGCACGGCGGCCAAGGTCACGTCCTGGGGCGCGATGCCGGAGGCAAAGCGCACGGTGCGCGCCGTGCCCGCAGCAGTGCGGCCGTCCAGCAGCAATGTCTGCCCCACGGCAGCCACCGACCGGCGCACGACCAGGGTGTCGTTGCCTGCCCCCAGGATGACCCGGGCGCCAGGCACCTCCACCGTGTCGTCGCCGTCCCCGGCGTTGACCGCACTGCCCGTGCCGGTGATGCGGTCATTGCCGTCGCCACCATCGAAGGTGTTGTCGCCCGTGCTGTCGGACAGCACGTCGTCGCCGGCATTGCCATAGAGCTGGTCGTCGCCGGCTCCACCGTCGATCGTGTCGTTGCCACGCCCGCCGCGCACCACGTCCTGACCGCCCTGTGCATTCACGTTATCGCCGCCCGGCAGCAGGTAGATCGTGTCGGCGCCCGCGCTGGCCTGGGCGTTGCCCGGCGTGAGCGGCAGATCGGCCAGCGCGAAGGCCGCACCGCCTGAGAACTCCACGCGCGCCAGCGGTTGATCGGCATAGGCCGAGCGCACGGTCACGCGGTCGTCCGTTCCGACGACGCGCACCAGCAAATCGTCATCCACCCGTGAGACCACCAGGTCGGACAGCGCCAAACCTTCCTTGAAGCGCAGCACATCGACCGCGCCGGCCTCGGCAGGCCCGGCAGAGAACTCGTCCTTGCCATCGCCGCGCCCGAACAGGAAGACGTCGCTGCCAGCGTCGCCGTACACCTTGTCGTTGCCCGCGCCTGCATCGATCACGTCGTTGCCCGCGCCGCCCCACACCTGGTCGTCGCCGCTGCCGGCATTCACCACGTCGTTGCCGAATCCTGCGTAGATCCGGTCGCTGCCGTCGCGCCCCGTGATGAGGTCACGGTAGGCGGTGCCCTCGCCATACCCGGCGCCCGAATCGGTGCGTGCGCGCATGTCCAGCACGATGCCCTGGGCCACCGCTTCGTCCCAGGTCACGGCCGAGCCATCGGCGAACTCCAGGCGGTCGAAGGTCCGTCCGTCCTCGCCCGTCAGGCCATCCAGGCGGATCGAGTCGCCGCCCGCACCGCCCGGCTCCGCACCGTAACGCAGGAACAGCGCCATGTCGCTCCCCACGTACTGGCGCACCAGCGACACCCCTGCCGCCGTGATGCCCTCGCCGAACTCGAACACGTTGGCCTGGCGGGTGCCTCCCCCCGATGAGCCCGGCTGTCCCGCCAGGGTGGCGCCACTCACCGAACCAATGGCCACGTCCTGCCCGTCGCCCAGCCGGAACCGCAGCCGCGCGCCACCGGTCTCGTTGGCCGGCGAGAGGTCGAAGGTATCGTTGCCTCCGGCCCCTTCCAGCGTTGCGCCGCCGGCCGCCACGACCATGAAGTCGGCGCCGGCGCCCCCGAACGCCTCGCCTCCCGCGCCCGCCGCCAGTGTCTTGTCCTCCGTCACGTTGGCGCGGATCCACTCGGACACGCGCGTTTGCACCCCATCGACCACCAGGGTCTCGAATGCACCCGTGAACCCGTCCTCCAGAATGAGTGCGCGCTGCTCGGCAGGGTCCCCCACGCTCAGCGCTAGGTTGGCCGCCCTGTTCGTGCGCGCGGCCTGCAGCCGGCCCGAGACGACGACGGTGTCGTTGCCGCCCGCGTCGCGCAACAGCTCGGCGGTGCTGGTCGAGTTCACCGGCACGTCGTCCGCTTCCAGCACGTAGGTGTCATCGCCCAGGCCACCGTCCATCACGTCGCTGCCGGCCCCGCCCTGCAGGGTGTCGTTGCCGGCGCCACCGTTCAGGCGGTCGTTGCCTTCGCCGCCCAGCAGCGCATCGTTGCCGTTGCCGCCCACCAGGGTGTCGTTGCCGGCCCCGCCATCCAGCACGTCGTTGCCGGTGAGGGTGGATACCGCTTTCTCGGTGCGTTCGTCCTCGCCGGCCAGCCAGTCGTCGCCGTCGCCCCCGCGCAAGGTGTCGTCGCCACCGCCGCCGTAGAGAGCATCTTCGCCTGCGCCGCCGTCCAGCAGGTCGGCGCCGTGCCACTGCGCATCGATCTCGCCCGTGCGGTCGTCGCCCTCCAGGATGTCCTTGCCTGCGCCGCCCAGCAGCACGTCGTTGCCGCCGCCGCCGAACAGGTCATCGTCGCCGTCACCGCCATCGAGCAGATCGTCGCCCGCCTGCGGGCCGTTCATGCGCCGGTGGTCGCCGTAGATCAGGTCGTCACCCGCCCGCCCGTAGAGCAGATCGTTCTTTCCGCCCCCCAGCAGGGTGTCGTCGCCCGCGCCGCCGTCGAGCACGTCGCTGCCATGGCGCGCGGCATCCAGCGTGTTGCGCACGACCATGCTGGCACCGTAGTAGGTGAGGGTCTCTACCGCCTGCTCGCCGTCCATGGCCTGCACGGCGTAGTCCCCCTCCAGCCAGTCGTTGCCGTCCCCGCCTTCGACGAAGTCGTCGCCGTCGTAGCCGGCCACCATGTCGTTACCGGTGCCGCCGAACACGATGTCGTTGCCCGCACCCGCATTGACCACGTCGTCGCCCGCGCCGGCGTAGATGGTGTCGGCGCCCGCGCCCACCCCCACGTTGCCCACGAAGGCCACCCCGTCGTTCATCTGCGCGAAGGTGCGCTGCGTGCCCGCGACGTAGGCGCGCGTATCGCCGGCCGGCGGCTTGATGTCCTCGGCCCGCATGGCCA
>NZ_BQXL01000030.1:0-8323 GCF_030159015.1 Acidovorax sp. SUPP3434 | reverse complement strand
ACCTGATCCACCACCGCCAGCTTAAAGGCCAGTGTGTAGTCCTTCTGCGTTCTCTTAACCCATTGATCCACTTGACTTTCCTTTCTGATGAACAGAAAGGTGTCAACCTCATTCAGGACGGGTCACCTTTAATGAAGAAAGAGCGCCACGGCGCTCTTTCTTTATTGCGGAACTGGCGCAGGCGGTGCCTGCGCCGCCCCGCCTGTCACACGCTTCCGGCTTCAGCTACCAGGCACTCTTGCGGGTCTGCCACTGCCTGCGCCAGCAATGCCACCAGCTCCGCGTGATAGGCCTGCACCAGTTGCTCCATGGTCTTTCGCTCGAACATGGCGGCACTGTAGTTCCATCCCATGGATAGCCTTGCGCCGTACGTGCGACCAATGATTTCCAGCCAGTTCGCCAGCGGCGCCTCGGGATGGCGTTCGGCACCGGGAGATTCGCCGGCAGGCATGAAGCTGGCTTCGCCATCGAAGGTCTGGTCGAACTGTCCCAGATAGTTGAAGGTGATCCGGGGCTCGACGGTGCTCAGCGCGCCCCGCACCTTCTCGTCGGGATGCAGATAGCGCAAGGCCCCAAAGCCGATGCCCTTGCCCGGCACGCCCTGCAGGCCGGCCCGGACCCTCTCCAGAGTTTGCCGCGCAGCCAGTCGACCACCGGTCAGGCGCACGGGATAGGCGCTGGTGAACCACCCTACGGTCCGGCTCAGGTCGATCCCCGCATCGTCGGCCTCGCGGCCATGGCCTTCAAGGGTGAGCAGCAGGGCATCCTGCCCCGTCCACTGGGCGACGGCACGCACCAGGGCCGCCAGCAGCAGGTCCTCCGTGGAAACGCCCAGCGCTGCAGGCGCCTGGCGCAGCAGCGCATGGGTCTGCACCTCGTCCAGTTGCAGGGACACGGTGGCCCTGTCCTTGATGACGGCCCTGACGCACTCATCATCGCGCGGCAGATCCCCGGCGGCGCCGAGTTGGCCCAGCCAGTAGGGAAGTTCGGGCATGCGCTGCTGCAGCGTGGCAGGGTCGTGCAGGTGCTGAGTCCAGGCCTTGTAGGGTGCAGATTCGGCCAAACCTTTGGGCAGAGCACCGTCGCTAAGCTGCTGGTACAGGCTCTGCAAGTCCTCCAGAAGCACACGCCAGGAAACGCCATCCACAATGAGATGGTGGACGACGATCAACAGCCGCTCGCTGCCATCTTCAACGCGCAGATGTGCCACGCGCCACAAAGGCCCGTGCTCCAGATCCAAGCTGCACTGCACGGTTTCACAAGTGCGGGAGATGTCGTCAACGGCCACGTCCTCCAGCGTGCAGAGCACGGTGGATCCGCTGTCCGGCGCATAGGCCTGCGTCCACACACCAGCCCCGTTACGCCGAAAGCGGATGCGAAAAGCATCATGCCGGGCTTGCAACAGGCGAACGGCTTCTTCCAGGTTGCGGCTGTGCAGCGGTCGTGTCGCACGCAGCAGCACCGATTGGTTGAAATGGTGGCGCGATGGAATGTCCTCGCAGAAGAACCATTGCTGTATGGGGCCCAACGGGATCTCGCCATGGGCGACGACCGCGGCCGCCGCCGGCCGCACGGAACCGGGCTGCGCGGCACAGGCGGCCACCAGGGCCTCGATGGTCTGGTGGCGCATCAGATCACGCAGGCGCAGATTGAATCCGAGCTTGGCATTCTTCACGCGCGAGATGACCTGCAGGCTCATGATGGAATCGCCGCCGAGTTCGAAGAAGTTGTCGTGGATGCCCACCTGCTTCACGCCCAGCACCTGTTGCCAGATCCTGGCCATCTCGACCTGCGCATGGCTGGCGGGTGCTTGGAATGTGCTTCGCACCTCGGCAACGGGGGGCGGCAGCGCAGCGCGGTCCAGCTTGCCGCTGATGAGCCGGGGGAGGGCCGGCAGACCCAGCACGCGCGAGGGCAGCATGTATTCCGGCAACCGCTGGGGCAGTTGCTGCTGTATGCGCGCCACCAGTTCCTCCGCGGACAGGCCATCCCGAGGCACGGCATAGGCGATCAGTTGCACGCCCGCAGCGCCTTGGTGGGCGACCACGGCGGCGTCGGCCACCCCTTCAACCTCACGCACGCGGGCTTCGACCTCACCCAGTTCGATGCGAAAGCCGCGGACCTTGATCTGGTGGTCCACGCGTCCGATGTATTCGATATTGCCGTCCTCCATCCAACGTACCAGGTCGCCGGTGCGATACAGACGCCCGCCGTCTTTGTCAAAGGGACTGGCTACGAAGCGCTCTGCCGTCAGTGCACTGCGCCCCAGGTAGCCTCGCGCCAGGCCGTAGCCGCCGATGTACAACTCGCCCACCATACCGCGGGGGACTAACTGCAGGCCGGCGTCCAGCACATAGGCGCTGCGCTCGCCCACGGGTCGGCCGATGGGCGCATAAGCACAATCGAAGCTGCGATCGGCCGTGGTCTTCCAGATCAGCGGCGTCACCACGGTCTCCGTGGGACCATAACCGTTGATGAGCAAGCGCGGCCGCAGGCTGCTCCTTACCTTTTCATAGGCGGCCTTGGGCATGGCCTCGCCGCCAAAGACATACAACTCCACGGGCGGAACATCGTCACGCTGGTGCGCCCAGTCGGCGATCTGTCCAAGGTAGGCAGGAGGGAACGCGGCATTCGTCACCCCATAGCGGCGCAGGGCTTCGTAGGCCTGCTCCGCAGTCCAAAGTTCCTCTTCGCGCAAAGCCAGCCCGGCCCCCACGCACAAGGGTGCAAGCCAGCGCTCATGCGCCCCATCGAAAGAAAAAGACATGAAATGCAGCTCGCGCGACTGGGGCCCGATGCCATAGATTTCCGCCGTCGCAAGGCAATGCATGGCCAGGGGCCCATGGGCCACGGCCACCCCTTTGGGACGCCCCGTCGATCCCGAGGTATAGATGACGTAGGCCAGATGGTCGGCCCCCAGCGCCACCTGCGGGTTGCATGCGCTTTCCTCGCCACCGGGCAGATCAATGCTCTCCAGCTCCAGTACCTCGACACCCTCGCAAGCCGGCCATCGGGCCGCCACGGCACGGTGAGCCAGCAGCAGGGCGATGCCGCTGTCCTCGACCATGTACTTCAGTCGGTCGGCCGGATAACCGGGGTCGATGGGAAGATAGGCGCCGCCGGCCTTGAGTACGGCCAGCAGGCTGATGATGCTGTCCAGCGAACGCTGTAGCGCCACCCCCACCAGCACGTCGGGCCCCACTCCCAGGCCGCGCAGGCAATGCGCCAGCCGATTGGCCCTGGCATTGAGCTGGGCGTAGCTCAGCTCCTCGTCACCCATCAACAAGGCGATGGCATCGCCGCGCCGGGCGGCCTGCTGTTCGATGAGGTGGTGAACGGCCCCATGGCTGGCGCTCGGCGGCGGTGAATCATTGCCGCCCAGGGCCACCAGGCCGTCACGCGCCGCATCGTCCAGCCAACCCAGTTCGCCCAATGCGCAAGCCGCATCGCAGGCCATGCGCTGCATCACATGCTCCATTTGCGAGCGCAGCGCCGCCACTTGGTCCTCGTCGAACTCGCGGCGGTCGTAACAGTACTCAATGTCCAGGTACTCGCCCACGACGACCTGCAGGTCCATGGCATACCCGGTCAGACCGCCACCCTGCATGGGGCCGAACTGCAGGCCGAAGCGTTCTAGGCTGCGCAGCGTCTCGTCCATGGGCAGGTTTTCGAAAACGATGATGCTGTCGAACAACGGCCTACCGCCCGATCCGCTCCAGCGCTGGATATCGGCAAGTGACACATGCTCGTACTCGCGCACGCGCATGTTGGTCTGCTGCACCTCGCGCAGATAGTCACCCACACTTTGCCAGCCCGGGGCTGCGACGGGAACCGGAATGGTATTGATGAACAGTCCCATCATCTCTTCCACGCCCTGGAGTTGCGCGGGACGGCCGGCCACCGTGGAGCCGAACAGCACGCGCTCCTTGCCCGTGTGCTGCTGCAGCAGCAAGGCCCAGGCGGCCTGCACCAATGTGTTGAGCGTGACGCGCTCGCGCTGTGCAAACGCCTGGAGTACGCCGGTCTCCTGGCGGCCCAGGTGGGTATACAGCTTGCCGAAGCCCTGGCCGGGATGGCTGTTTGCCGTGGCTTGCGCCAGCAGGCTGGGACCGTCGCACGCTGCAAGCTCGCCCCGCCAGAACTGCTCCGCCTGCTGCATGTCCTGGGCCTGCAGCCAGTCTATGTAATCGCCATAGGGCGCGGGCCTGGCCGGCAGAGGCTCGTCAGCGTACGCGCGCAGCCATTCGCCCATCAGGCGCGAATCGGACCAGCCATCCGAAAGCACATGGTGGTGGGTCCAGATCAGGCGATGTCGATGGCCTGGATGGTCGGCGCCCAGGTCGATCAAGGTGACCTGTGACAGCGGCGGGCGCAACCAGTCAATCTCGCGCGTGAGCAGCTCTTGCGCCAGCGACGACACACGGCGCTCGGTCTCACCGGCTTCCACGCCGGACAAGTCGAGAAGCGACACCTGCGCTTGCACACTGCGCAGCACAACCTGCAGGGGCCGCGCCATGGCGCTGTGCCACAGGAATCCGGTGCGCAGCATCTCATGGCGATCGACCATGACCCGCCAGGCCCGCGCCAGGCGGGCCGCATTCAGATTGCCGACCTCCAGGTTCAACTGGTTGACGTACAAGCCCGAACCCGGCGCCTCCATCGCATGCAGCAGCATGCCGGCCTGCGTGGGGGCCAGGGGATAGACATCCTCGATGTTGTCCCTGTCGAGCAGCGGGAACCAGGCCGGGTCTGCCTCCGGGTAGTCGCTCAGGTCCGAGCAGCGCCTTGGCGCGCGGCCCTGCGATGCGCTTGCATCGGTCTCCTTGGCCACAGCGCCCAGCGCAGCAATGGTCTGGCATTCGAACAGCTGCCGGGGCGTGATGTGCCAGCCGCGCTGTTGCATCCGCGTGACGATCTGCAGGCTGAGGATGGAGTCACCGCCCAGCGCGAAGAAATTGTCATGCCGGCCCATGGAGTCCACCTTCAGCACCTGGGACCAAACTTCCGCCATCAACGCCTCGACACCCGGCAAGGGTGCCTCGTATGCGCTGCCTGCCGGCGCCTGCGGCTCGGGCAGCGCCTTTCTGTCCACCTTGCCATTGGTATTCAAAGGCAAGGCGTCCAGCACCACGACGGTGCTGGGCACCATGTAGTCGGGCAGGACCTGCCCCAACTGGACACGCAGCACATCGGTGTCGAGGGCTGCATCCGGGCCGGATGGCGCAGGCGTCACATAGGCCACCAGGCGCGCGCCCCCGGCGCCCTGCCTTGCCATGACCACGGCTTCGCGCACCTGCGGCTGCGCCAGCAGTTGCGCCTCCACCTCGCCCAACTCGATGCGCAGGCCCCGGATCTTGACCTGATGATCGATGCGGCCCAGATACTCTATTTGCCCGTCCGCGCTCCAGCGGACCAGATCCCCCGTGCGGTACAACCTCCCGCCAGCATCGTCCAGCGGGTCCGCGACAAAGCGGTCCGCGCTCAGCCCGGCGCGGTGCTGGTAGCCACGGCCCAGGCCCAGGCCGCCCAAATACAGCTCGCCCGGCACACCCGGCACCGTCAGATTCAGCTGTGCGTCCAGCACATAAGTACGGATGCCACTGATGGGGCGACCGATGGGCACGCTGGCCCGCCCGTCGTTGCGGCACGTCCAGTGCGTCACATCGATGGCCGCCTCGGTCGGCCCGTAAAGGTTGTGGAGGGCTGCGCCCGGCAGCCGCCTGTGGACCTGGGCCTGTGCATCGGCATGCAGCGCTTCGCCGCTGCATACGATGCGGGTCAGGCTTGTACAGGCCTCGATGCCCTCATACCCGAGAAAAGCCTGGAGCATCGAAGGCACGAAGTGAAGCGTCGTGATGCCATGCTGCTGGATCAGCGAAACCAGTCGGGCGGGATCGCGGTGATCCCCCGGGTCGGCCATCACCAGCCTGGCGCCGGTCATCAGCGGCCAGAAGAACTCCCAGACCGATACGTCGAAACTGAACGGCGTCTTCTGCAGCACGGCATCCGCTGCAGTCAGCGCATAGGCCTGCTGCATCCAGGCCAGCCGATTGTGCAGCGCACCGTGCCGGTTGGCTGCGCCCTTGGGTCGCCCCGTCGAACCCGAGGTAAAGATGACATAGGCCAGGTTCTCGCCATGCAGCTCTACCGCGGGATCGTGCGAAGGTCCGGCATCCAGGCCCGGCAGATCCGACTGATCCAGTTCCACCACCTGCAACTCCTGAAGGCCAGGCAGGCTCGCGCGCAGCGCGGACTGCACCAGCACCAGGCCGATGCCGCTGTCCTGGACCATGTGCGCCAGGCGATCGGCCGGGTAATCCGGGTCCAGCGGCACATAGGCACCACCGGCCTTGAGGATGGCCAGCAGTCCCACCACCATCTCCACCGAGCGCTGCATGGCAATGCCCACCCGGGTCTCCGGCCCCACCCCCAGAGCCATCAGGCGGTGGGCCACTCGGTTGGCTCTCGCGTTGAGCTCTCCATAACTCAGCGTCCGCTCCCCGAACGACAGGGCCGGCGCCTCGGGGCATTCGCGTGCCCTTTGCTCGAACAGGCGGTGGACGGGAGCCGTCCACGGGTGGCCATGGGCATCCACGCTCCAGTTCAGCAGGCGCGCACGCTCCTGGCCCTGCATCACACCGATCTCCGACAGCCGCACAGGCAACGGCGATCCCAAGGCCTGGACCACGCCTTGAATGGCCTCGCTCACATAGCCACCGACGGTGGACGCATCAACGCCCGATGCCACCTGGACGACCAACGAAAAATCCGTGCCCAGGTCATTCACGAACAGGCCGAAGGGATAGTTGGTGCGCTCCGCCCCACCCACCATCTCGACCCCTTCCCACTGAAGTCTTTCGGCCTGCACATCGTCGGACTGCCCGGCCCCGTGGCGGTAGTTGAGCAAGGCGGTGAACAGCGGCACCCCCGCCTCCAGCCCGCTGCAGCGCTGCGCCAGCGACAGGCTGGCATGCTCGTGCTCCAGCAGCCCCGTCAGCGCAACATGCGTCTGCCGCAACGCCTGATCCACCGCCTGCCCACCCAGCCCGATTCGGATCGGCAAGGTGTTGATGAACATCCCCAGCGCACGGCCCGCATCCCTCTCGCCCTGCATGCGCCCGAACAGCACCGTGCCGAACACCACATCGTCACGCCCCGTGGTCCTGCCCACCACCAGCGCCCAGGCCAGGTGGAACAATGCCGCCGCACTCACCCCGTGGCTGCGCGCCTGCTCGCGGATGCGCCGCGCAAGGCCCGCATCCAGTGCCAACCGCGCCTCCTGCACGCCCGAGCCATCCCCGCGCACATCCAACAGCCCGTAGGGCGCCGTCGGCTCCTGCACGTCGCCCAGCATCTGTCGGAAGAACGCCTCATGTGCCGCCCTGCTGCGGCCCAGCCGCGCCTGCGCCACAAAGCGCCTGAACGCCACCGGCTCGGGCAACTGCGCCTGCAGGCCCTGCTGCACCAAGCCGATCTCCCTGACCGCCAGCTTCAGCGTGGTGTTGTCGTCCACCATGTGGTGGGTGTACAGCTGCAGCCTCCAGCGCTGGCCTTCGGCCACGGCAAAGGCATCGATCATGGGCGCCTGGCGCACGTCGATGCGGTGCAAGGCCGGCAGCGCGCTGGCATCCTGCAGCCACCGCAGTTGCAGCGCCGCCCGCCGCCACACCACCTGCACCGGCTCGCGCAGGCCTTCCCACAGCACGGCCGTGCGCAGAATGTCGTGCCGCGCGATCACGGCGTTGAAGCTGGCCGCAAAGTGCTCCAGTCGCTCGCGGCTGTCGAACAGCAGTTCGTGCGAGGTCACGTAGGCATCGTGCTGCGTGTCCAGCATGTGGTGGAACAGCATGCCCTCCTGCAGCGGCGCCAGCGGGTAGATGTCCTGGATGTTGGCCGCGCCCCCGGGCACCACGGCTGCGATGCGTGCGATCTCCTGGGCATCGAGTTCCACCAGGGTCAGCATCTGCGGCGTGATCGCCGTGCAGCCTTCGGGGATCAGATTGGGTGGCACGTCGATCTCGCCGGTACCCGGCTCCTGCGCCTGCCCCTGCTCCCGCTGCAACGCCTGTGCAAACTCCGCCAGCCTCGGGTGCTGGAACAGCATGCGCACCTGCACGCGCAGGCCCTGGGCGCGCACGCGCTCCAGCAGGCCCAGGGCCAGCAGCGAATGCCCGCCCAGTTCGAAGAAGCCGTCCCGGCGGCCCACGCGCTCCACGCCCAGCACCTCGGCCCAGATGCGCGCCAGCATCTCCTCCAGCTCGCCTTGCGGTGCCTCGTATTGCTGCACCCCGGCCATCTCCGGCTCCGGCAGCGCCTTGCGGTC
>NZ_BQXL01000029.1:0-31657 GCF_030159015.1 Acidovorax sp. SUPP3434 | reverse complement strand
CTACCTGATCCACCACCGCCAGCTTAAAGGCCAGTGTGTAGTCCTTCTGCGTTCTCTTAACCCATTGATCCACTTGACTTTCCTTTCTGATGAACAGAAAGGTGTCAACCTCATTCAGGACGGGTCAAGGACAAAAAAAAGGGGCGTGCAGTGCACGCCCCTTTCGGCTATTGGCCCATGCGCTCAATGCGCCAGATGCAGCCCGCATTCGCGGTTGTCCTCGCCCTTCGTCGGGTCCACGTAGTCGAAGTTGTTGGGCAGTTGGTGGGCCACGAGGTATTCGTACAGGTCCTTGGACGACCAGTGCAGCAGCGGTGCGACCTTGAGCAGGCCGTCGGGGTTGATGCTCACGGGGTCCATCTGCGCGCGCACGGCCGTGTCGGTGGCGCGCAGCGCGGTGAACCACACCTGCGGCGCGGTCTCGCGCAGCGCGCGGGCGAAGGGCTCGAGCTTGACCTCTTCGGTGAAGGCGGCATGCCGCGGATCGTCGAGCGCGGGCACCGGGCCTTCGACGGCCTCGCGGTGGGCGCGCGAGCGGCGCGGCAGGTAGATCGACAGGTTCAGGCCGAGCTGCCGGGTCACCTCGTCAGCGAACTGGTAAGTGGCCTCGGTGTTGTAGCCGTTGTCCATCCACACCACCGGCACGTCGGGCCGGGCCCGCGTGACCATGTGCAGGATGACGGCCTCGAACGGCCGGAAATTGGTGGTGACGATGGTGGGCCGGCCCAGGCCCACGGCCCAGTCCACGAGGCCCTGGGCGTCCTTGCCGAGTTCGGCGTTGATTCTTGCGAGGTCGATGCTGCTCATTCGGTGCTCCAACGGGACCGGGCGCGAGCGGCCCGGTGGGACGGGCGATTGTGCCTTTTGCGCCGCAGGGCCGCAGCCGGGCCGCCTCCCGTCCCTGCCGCCCGGCGGGGCACCGGAGCGCCGCAGTACGGCAAAAATACAACAATAAGAATCATTCCCATTCTCTTTTTATAATCGGCGTTCCATGCCGCACCCCGCCTTGCTTCCCCCGCCGCCCGAGCCCCTGCTGGCCGCCCTGGTGAAGCACTACGAAGACCTGGTGGGATCGCTGCGGCACCGCTTCGGGGACGAGTGCTTTCCGCGCGAGATCGTGAACGACCTGTGCGTGCGGCTGCTCGAGCGCCCCGTGCCCGGCGAGATCGCCAATCCGCTGGCGTTCCTGCGCTGCGTGGCGCGGGACCTGGCCATCGACCGCTACCGCGCCCAGGCCCGGCGCCGCGAGACGGCGCACGGGCACCCCGAGGCGGACGCCCCCGTCCCTTCGGCTGCGGCGCTGTCGCCGCCGGAACTGGCCCTGGCCGCCCACCAGCGCCAGCGGGCGCTGCTGGCCGCCATCGAACAGTTGCCGCAGGCCAGCCGCGAGGCGTTCATCCTCACCAAGCTCTACGGCATGCCGCAGGACGAGGCCGCCCGGCGCATGGGCGTCTCGCGCGGGATGGTGGCCCGGCACCTGGCGCGCGCCCTGCGCGACGTGGAGCCGGTGCTGATCGAGGGCACCGGCCATGCCGCCCGCTGAATCCGCCGCCGTGTCGTCGGCCGCCCCTGCAGCCGGCGCCGGCAACCCTTCCGTGCGCGGCGCGGGCCGCCGCGCCCACTTGCCCATCGACGACGCCCTGGCGCCGTTCGCCGACCTGCTGCGCCAGCACCTGCCCACGCCCGAAGACATCGAGCAGGCGGCGGCCCTGCGCCGCGAGCAACGCCGGCGCCCCGCCAAAGCCCGCGCGGCGGGCGCGGCCACGGCATTGGCCGTGGCCGCGCTGGCGGGGGTGCTGTGGGCCGATCCGGTGCTGCACCGCGAATCGCTGGCCAGCGCCGTGGGCGAGCGGCAGGCCCGGCCGCTGCCCGATGGCAGCACGGTGCGCCTGAACAGCGGCACCCGGGTGAAGGTGGCCCTGCACCTGCGCTCGCGCCGCCTGTCGCTGGCGCACGGCGAGGCCGCCTTCGAAGTCGCCCACGCGCCCTGGCACGCCTGGGCGCCCTGGCTGCAGCGCCCGTTCACCGTGCAGGCGGGCGCGGTGGCCGTGGAGGACATCGGCACCGTCTTCAACATCCGCCGCGGCGGGACGGCCGCGGCCGGCGACGCGGCCCATGCGGGCGCCGACATCACCGTGCAGCAGGGCAGCGTGCGCGTGCACGCCGGGACTGGCACGGCGCCGGTGGTGCTGCAAGCGGGCCAGGCGCTGCACACCCGGCCGGGCACGGCCTTGCCCGCCCCGGTGGAAGCGGACACCGCCCGCGTCGCCGCGTGGCAGGCCGGCCGGCTGCGGCTGGACGCCACGCCGCTGGCCGACGCCGTGGCCGAGATGCAGCGCCACCGCCGCACCCCCATCACGCTGGCCGACGGGCACGCCGCGGCGCTGCGCATCTCGGGGGAGTTCGACCTGGACCGCATCGACCAGCTGATCGACCTGCTGCCGCGCCTGGCCCCGGTGCGGGTGGACCGCCATGCGGACGGCCGCGTGGTGATCGGCGTGCGCACGGCACATCAAAAACCATAGCAGGATGCCGGCGCATTGATTGCGGCGGCGCCCGTTTCAATGCCCAGTGCTTGTTCTCCGGCCGCGGGACCGCCGCTGGCCAGTCACTGATTGATTGATTGAAATCGGCAACGTGTACAAACCCGCGCGCCGCATCGGCTCACAGGGGGACGGGCGCGCCCTGCCCGCCCGCCGCCCCCTTTTTTTGTCTTGACCGATTTCTTTCCAGGAGCCTCCATGCCGATCCCCCAACACCGCCGCCCGCCACACCGCGCCCGCTGGGCCGCGCTGGCCGCCGCGCTGTGCATCGCCGCCACCGCCGCCCAGGCCCAGCCCGTCGCGGTGGACCTGCCCGCCCAGCCGCTGGCGCAGTCATTGAACGCCCTGGCGCGCCAAAGCGGCGTGCAGATCGTGTTCGTCACCGACATCGCCCAGGGCCAGCAGGCGCCAGCGGTGCGGGGCACGCTGGAGGTGCGCGACGCTCTGCAGCGCCTGGTCGCTGGCACCGGGCTGGTGGTGCGCGCGCAGGATGCCCGCACCTTCACGGTGGAACGCGCGGGCACCGCCCCCGCCGGTGGCACCCCTGGGGCCGCGGGTGCGGCGGCCGGCGCCACGATGAGCGAGGTGCGCGTGCAGGCGGCGCGTGGCGAGGACACGGCCTACAACGCCGCGTCGACCGCCAGCGGCACCAGGACCGAGGCCCCGCTGCGCGACGTGCCGCAGACCATCGACGTGGTGCCGCAGCAGGTGATCCGCGACCAGGGCGCGACCTCGATGCAGGACACCCTGCGCAACGTGGCGGGCGTGGGCCTGTCGCACGGCGATGGCCAGCGCGACCAGGTCAGCATCCGCGGCTTCACCAGCATCGGCGACCAGTTCGTGGACGGTTTTCGCGACGATGCGCTGTATTTCCGCGACCTGTCCAACATCGAGCGGGTGGAGGTGGTGAAGGGCCCCGCCGCCGTCCTGTACGGGCGCGGCTCGTCGGGCGGCCTGGTCAACCGCGTGACGAAAAAGCCCGGCACGGACGTGTCCGACGTCGCCCTGAGCGTGGGCAGCTGGGCCGACAAGCGAGCCGAGTTCGACGTGGGCCGTGCGCCCGCGGGCAGCGACTGGTCCTGGCGCGTCACCGGCGCGGCCGAGGACGCCAACAGCTACCGCAGCCAGCAGTTCCTGGAGCGCCAGGCGATCGCCCCCTCGGTGCTGTGGAAGCCCGACGGCGCCACCTCGCTCATGCTGCAGGCCGACTACCTGCACGACAAGCGCGTCACCGACTTCGGCATTCCGGCCTACCGGGGCCGCCCGGTCAACGTGCCCACGGGCACCTACTTCGGCTCGGCCAATGCGCGCGATGCGGACACGTCCGAATCCACGGTCAGCTCGTTCACCGCCACGTTCAGCCACCGCTTTTCCGACACGCTGCGCGTGCGCAATGCCCTGCGCTACTACCACTACGACCTGGACCGCCAGAACACCCTTCCCGCGGGCACTACGAACGAGGCCGCGGGCACCGTGGCGCTCACGCGCTCGGGCGTGGACCGGCGCGAGCACGGTGTGTTCAACCAGACCGAACTGATCCAGAACCTGCGCACCGGCAGCCTCGCGCACGAGGTGCTTTACGGCCTGGAGCTGGGCCAGCAGAACAAGGATGCGGTCTCGCTCACCGGCGGCACGCTGGGCAGCGTGAACCTGTGGAACCCGGTGCTGCCGGTGGCGCCGCTCAACGGCGGCGGGGCCGTGTCGGCCAGCGCGCTGAACCGCTACCTGACACGCGCGCTCTACGTGCAGGACCAGATCACGCTGTCGCCCGAGTGGAAGGTGCTGGCCGGCCTGCGCTACGACCGCTTCGGCCAGGAAACCGACAACCGCCTGGCGGGCCAGAGCGACTTCGAGCGCACGGACACCACCTGGAGCCCGCGCGCCGGCCTGGTGTGGCAGCCCACGGCGGCCCAGTCGTACTACGTGTCGGTGAGCCGCTCCTACCAGCCCTCGGCCGAGATGTTCGCGCTGTCGGCCGCCAACACGGCCATCCAGCCCGAGCAGACGACCAACTACGAGGTGGGTGCCAAGCTCGACCTGCTGGACGGCCGCGCCACCGCCACGGCCTCGCTGTTTCAGCTGGAGCGCACCGACATCAAGACCACCAACCCGGCGCAGCCCACGCAGCTGATCCCCATCGGCACGCAACGCACGCGCGGGCTGGAGCTGTCACTGGCGGGCGAGCTGGCGGCGGGCCTGCAGGCCACACTGAGCTACGCGCTGCTGGACACCCGCATCACGCGCTCCACGGCCACCGACGCCGGCCAGTCGGTGCAGGGCAAACGCGCCACGATCACGCCGCGCAACGCGTTCTCGGCCTGGCTCACGCAGCGCCTGGGCGACGACTGGAGCGTGGGCGGCGGCATCAACTACGTGGGCGACCGCTTTGCCAACCCGGGCAACACGGTGACCCTGCCGTCGTACGTGGTGGTGGACGCCATGGCGCAGTACCGCATCGGCAAGGCGACCACGCTGCAGCTGAATCTGCGCAACCTGTTCGACCGCAACTACATCGTCTCGGCCCACGGCAGCAGCCCCAACCTGAACCTGCCGGGCGCGCCGCGCAATGCGACGCTGACGCTGCGGCATAGCTTCTGACCGGGCGGGCGCCGCGGGCGCGGCGCGGGTAGCGGGCCGAACCGAGACGGGTCAGCGCCCCATCTGCTCCAGCCACTGCCCGATGTCCTGCGCGGCCTGGGCCGTGGCGTCGGCCAGGGCGCGGGTGCCGCCGGGCGCATCGGCCGTGGCGGCGGGGCGCTGGACCAGGAACACGCGCTGGGCCAGCAGCTTCTCGCCGGCGGGGGTGGATTCGGCGATGGAGGCGCGCAGGCGCACCAGCCCGGCGCTGGTGGCCGGGGCGCTGAACACGTGGCTGAACTCCTCGATCTCCAGGCGCAGCAAGGCCGGCAGGGCGCCGCCCTCCAGGATCTGCGCGGCGCCTTCGTCGCCCGTCAGCACGGCGCGGCGCAGGCCCAACTGGTCGCGCACGGCTTTTTGCACCAGTTGCGCGGGCGGCTGGCTCCAGCGCGCCTGGTTGTAGGGGCGCAGGCGGCGCGCGTCGTCGTAGGCCAGGCGGTACAGCACGGCGGTGCTGCCCTCGACCGGGCCGGTGGTGGTCACGTCGGCCAGGGCCAGGGGCGGCAGCGGCGCGCGTCGGTCGGACGGCGCGGCTTCCATCAGGCCGGGGCCGAAGTCGTACACCTCGGCGCGAACGGGCGGTGCGGGCAGCGCCGAGCAGCCGGCCAGCAGGGCGGCGAATGCCAGGCCGAAAACGGCTCCAGCACAATGAAAACGCCGGCGTTTAGCTATCATTTTAATAGTACTCATGGCAAGCCCTCTCAAGGTTTGGCGGCAGCAGGCGCCTCGAAGCCGGGCTCGCCCGGCCCGCCGGCGGCGGTGCCCGATCCGTAGATGAGCGACTGCGGGTTGTCGCTGATGGTGCTGGCGGTGCGGCCCAGGCGGCGCACGGCACGCGAGGTCTCGTCGGCGGCGTGGTTCAGGCGCGGCAGCGTGACGCGGCCGAAGCGGTCGGCAGCGGTGGCCAGCGACTTGGAGCCTTCGGCGATCTGGTCGATGGGGCCGCCCTCGGCGCTCAACTGCTTGACGGCGGCGCCCACTTCGTTCGCCGCGGCGGAGGCGCTGCTGCCGGCCTGGCGCAGCGCCTGCAGCGTCTCGCGCGCATCGCTGGCCACGCCCGGCACGGCGGCCAGCGCAGGGTCGAGCCGCTGCACCACGGTGGTGTCCAGGCGCTTCATCAGCGCGCTGGCATTGCCGGCGGCCTGGCCCAGGTTGTCGATGGCGGTGGCGATGCGCTTTTGGTTGTCGTCGCTCAGCAGGTCGTTGATGCGGCCCGTGGCCTCTTCGACCTGCGAGAGGATAGCGGGTCCCTGCTCGGCCAGTTGGCCGAACGGCGAGGTCTTGAGGGGCAGGCGCGGCAGGCCGCTCGATCCCTTGGGCAGCGGCGGCTCGGCCTGCTGGCCGTCGTCCAGCAGCACGTGGGCCAGGCCCGTCACGCCCTGGTAGCCCAGCACGGCGAAGGTGGCGGGGGTGATGGGCGCCTGGTCGCTCACGGCGATGCGGATCAGCACGTTGCCGGCCACGTCGGGGTCGAAGCCGATGCGCACCACCTTGCCCACCGCCACGCCCTTGTAGCGCACGGCGGCCTGCGGCTGCAGCCCGCCCACGCTCTGCTTGCTGGACAGCTCGTAGAGCTGGTAGCTGGTGTTGTCGCGGGTGAGCCAGAGGCCCAGGCCCGCCAGCAGGGCCGCCACGACGACCACGAAGATGCCCGCAGCGAGGGCGTGGGACTTGTTTTCCATCAGGCGTCCTTGGTCGAGGGCGAAACCGGTGCGGGCGCCATGGCGCGCCGGCCGCGTTCGCCGAGAAAGAAATGTTGAATGAACGGGTGGTCGAAGTGCACGACCTCCTGCGGGGGACCGGAGACGATGACCTTCTTTTCGGCCAGCACGGCCACGCGCGTGCTGAGCGCGAACAGCGTGTCCAGGTCGTGCGTGACCATCACCACGGTCAGGCCCAGGGCGGCGCGCAGTTCGCGCAGCAGTTCGCAGAAATCGTCGGAGCTATTGGGATCGAGGCCCGCGGTGGGCTCATCCAGCAGCAGCAGGGGCGGGTCCATGATGAGCGCGCGCGCCAGGGCCACGCGCTTGATCATGCCGCCCGACAGGTCGGCCGGCATGCGCGTGGCGTGTTCGGGCTTGAGCCCCACCATCTGCAGCTTGACCATGGCCGCATCGCACACCAGGTCGCCCGGGAGCGTGCCCTGCTCGCGCAGCGCGAAGGCCACGTTGTCGAGCACGTTGAAGGCGGAAAACAGCGCGCCCTGCTGGAACAGCATGCCCACGCGGCTGGCGGCGCCGGCGCGTCCCATCTCGGCGGCGGGGCGGCCCAGCACCGTCACCTCGCCCTTGGCGGGCCGCGTGAGGCCCAGCATCTGGCGCAGCAGCACGGTCTTGCCCGTGCCCGAGCCGCCCACCAGGGCCAGCATTTCGCCGCGGCGCACGGTGAGGTCGAGGTTCTCGTGCACGGCGAAGGCTTCCTTGCCCTTGCCGAACACGGTGGACAGGCCCTTGATCTCGACCACCGGCGGCGCGTCGGCGGGCGGGGCCTGCGGCGCCGTGTGGGCGGCGGGGGCGGGGATGAGCGAGGTGTCGTCCATGGCGTCAGATCCCGAGGTTCTTGAACGCGATGGCGAACAGCGCGTCCACGATGATCACCATGGTGATGGAACTCACCACCGAGGCCGTGGTGCCCTCGCCCAGGCTCTGCGTGTTGGGCTTGACGCGCAGACCCCAGTGGCAGCCGATGAGCGCGATGGACACGCCGAACACCACCGACTTCGCCACCGCCATCACCAGGTTGGGAAAGCTCACCGCGTTGGGCAGCGCCTGCACGAAGTAGGCGGGCGACACGCCCAGCGCGAGGTCGGCCGCGAGCATGCCGCCGGCCAGTGCACACAGCGTGGTCCACACGGCGATCAGCGGCATGGCCACGGCCAGCGCCACGGCGCGCGGCATGACGAGGCGAAAGCCGTGCGGAATGCCCATGACGCGCATGGCGTCGAGTTCCTCGGTCACCCGCATCACGCCGATCTGCGCCGTGATGGCCGAGCCCGAGCGCCCCGCCACGAGGATGGCCGCGAGCATGGGCCCCAGCTCGCGGATCAATGAAATGCCCAGGATGTTGACGATGAACGACTCGGCGCCGAACTGCCGCAGCTGCAGCGACATGAGATAGGCCAGCACCACGCCGATGAGAAAGCCCACGATGGCCGTGATGGGCATCGCCGTGGCGCCCATGCGGTACAGGTGGCCCGACACATCGCGCCAGGGCGCGCGGCGCGGCGAGCGCGCGGCCCGGAAGATGTCGATGAAGAGCTGCCCCACCAGTTCGAGCAGATGGCGCATGTGGGACAGGGCGTGCAGCACCTGCACGCCGAGCCGGTCCACCTGCTCGGCCAGCCGCCAGGGTGTGTCCGGCGGGCGGGTGGTGCTGAATTCGGCCACGCGTTCGAGCATGTCGCGCTGGCTGTCGTCGAGCGCCAGCCGCTCGGGCCAGTCGCGGCCCCAGTGGTTCCACAGCAGTTGCGCGCCCACGTGGTCCAGCCATTGCAGGCTGCGCAGGTCCCAGCCGATGGCCGGGCCGCCCCGCGTTTCGGACAGCTGGGCCGACAGCGCGCGCCAGTGGCGGCGCGTGCCCAGTTCCGCCGCACCCCAGCGGCCGTGCAACACCGCACAGGGGCCGTCGGGCGTGTCGTCTCGGGTGATGCGGGGCTGGCTGTCGTCTTCGGTCATGGAGGGGGGCGGGAGAAGCTGTGCATGTTAGCGGAGCGGATGGGCTGGGGCGCGTCAGCGCAGAGCGCGTCCCTGCGCAGGGCGCGGGCCGCGTGAATTATGATCAAAATGCCCTCCAGCGCAATATCTTCCAGGGCATATCGCTACAAAAATAATAGCAATTGGCTGTTTCCCTATCGACAGCGGCCCGGCGCTACGCACAATGGACCGGCACTGCCGCAATGCCCCGGGAACGTGTTCAACGTCCAACAGTCTCCATGAGCGACACCACTTTCGACTACATCATCATCGGCGGCGGCACGGCCGGCGCCCTGCTGTGCAACCGCCTGAGCGCCGGCGGCCGCCACCGCGTGCTGCTCATCGAGGCGGGCCGCAAGGACGACTACCACTGGATCCACATCCCGGTCGGCTACCTGTACTGCATCGGCAACCCGCGCACCGACTGGCTGTACCACACCGAGCCCGACGCGGGCCTGAACGGCCGCAGCCTGCGCTACCCGCGCGGCAAGACGCTGGGCGGCTGCAGCAGCATCAACGGCATGATCTACATGCGCGGCCAGGCGCGCGACTACGACCAGTGGGCCGAGATCACGGGCGACGACGCCTGGCGCTGGGAACACGCCCTGCCCTACTTCCGCCGCCACGAGGACCACTGGCGCCTGGACCAGCCCGCGTCCGCGACCGAGGCCTTCAAGCGCCTGCACGGCAGCAAGACCACGGGCAGCACCGGCGAGTGGCGCGTGGAAAAGCAGCGCCTGCGCTGGGACGTGCTGGACGCCTTCGCCCAGGCGGCGCAGCAGGCCGGCATTCCCGCCACCGACGACTTCAACGGCGGCGACAACGAAGGCGTGGGCTACTTCGAGGTCAACCAGAAGGCCGGCTGGCGCTGGAACACCGCCAAGGCCTTCCTGCGCCCCACCTGCTACGGGCGGCCCAACTTCGAGATGTGGACCGCCGCGCAGGCCACCCGGCTGTTGATCGACACCCAGCCCGACGGCTCGCGCCGCTGCACCGGCGTGCAGGTGTGGACCGGCGAAGAGATGGTCACCGCCCACGCCACGCGCGAGGTGGTGCTGAGCGCGGGCGCGGTCAACTCGCCGCAGCTGCTGCAGCTGTCGGGCATCGGCCCGGCGGCGCTGCTGCGCCAGCACGGCATCGACGTGGTGCACGACCTGCCCGGCGTGGGCGCCAATTTGCAGGACCACCTGCAGATCCGCGCGGTGTTCAAGGTGAACGGCGTGCCCACGCTCAACATGCTGGCCGGCAACTGGCTGGGCAAGGCGAAGATCGGGCTCGAATACGCCTTCAAGCGCAGCGGGCCCATGAGCATGGCGCCCTCGCAGCTGGGCGCCTTCACGCGCAGCTCGCCCGACCAGGCCCACCCCAACCTCGAATACCACGTGCAGCCGCTGTCGCTGGAGGCCTTCGGCGAGCCGCTGCACGCCTTTCCCGCCTTCACCGCCAGCGTGTGCAACCTGAACCCCACCAGCCGGGGCACCGTGCACATCAAGGGCCCCGACTTCCGCACCGCGCCGGCCATCGCCCCGAACTACCTGAGCACGCCCGAGGACCGCCAGGTCGCCGCCGACAGCCTGCGCGTGACGCGCCGCATCGTCGCCCAGCCGGCGCTGGCGCCCTACCGGCCCGAGGAATGGAAGCCCGGCGCGCAGTTCGAGACCGACGAGGACCTGGCGCGGCTGGCCGGCGACATCGCCACCACCATCTTCCACCCCGTGGGCACGACGCGCATGGGCCGCGACGGCGACCCGATGGCGGTGCTGGATTCGCAACTGCGCGTGCGCGGCATCGACGGCCTGCGCGTGGTGGATGCGGGCGCCATGCCCACCATCACCAGCGGCAACACCAACTCGCCCACGCTGATGCTGGCCGAGAAGGCCGCCGAATGGATCCGGCAGGCGGCGCGGGCCGAGGCGCCCGGGGCCGAGGCGGTGGCCACGGCCACGCGCTGATCCGCTTTGCAGGGACGCGCTCAGCCGCGCTCCGGATCGGCCTGCGGCTCGCGGTGCTGCTGCGCCGTCTTCGCCCAGACCGCCCCCACCGCCGCGGCCGAGCCCGCGAGCCACAGGGCGGAAGACGCCGTCTGCAGCCGCACGGCCTGGCTGGCATCGCGGGTCGACGCCTGGACGGCCGCCGCGCTCAAGCCGGCCGCGGCCAGGTTGGCGATGCCGCTCACGCCCTGCAGCAGCCCCGTGGCCGCATGGGTGGCCCCCGTGCCCACGGCGCCGAGCGCCATCGCCGCGCCGCTCGCGGCCCAGGCACCGGCGGAGCCGTAGGCGATCGCGCGCTGCACCGGCCCCAGCGTGAAGGGGGCGGCGGCACTCAGCCCACCCGCCACCACGGCGAAGGCGTTCGCCCCGGTGGTCCAGGCGCGGTACGGCACGTTGCCGACTTCGCCCACCATTCCAGCGCCCGCCCACAGACTGCCGCTGACCGCGGCCGTGGCCTGCGCGGCGCGGGGCACGGCGGCCAGCCGGGCCGACGCCAGGGACAGCGCCGCCGCGGCGGCGTCCACCACCGGGGCGCTCCAAGCGGACACGGTGCGCACCGCGCTCCAGGGCGATCCGGACGGCCGTGGCGCGGTGGTTTCGGTGGTTTCGGCGGTTTCGGCGGTTTCGGCGGTTTCGGCGGTTTCGGCGGTTTCGGCGGCAGCATCTTCCGGGGCGCCGATCCGCTCCACCGCCGGGCCGGCGGGCCGGTCCGTTTCCACCCTCCTGGCGCCCAGCGCCGCCGGTGCCGAGGCGGCCCGGGGCAGTAGCGCAGCGCGGGGCGACAGGCTCGCACCCGGCTGCGGGGCCGGCGGTGCACTGCGGGCCCGCAGGCCGGCCGGGGCGGAGACCGTTCGGCGCAGCGCAGGCGCCTCGGCGGGAAACGCCGGCCGCTCGGGGGCGGCCGAGCGGTGGGCAGCCAGGGCCGCCGGCGCGGAGAGGGTGCGGCGAAGCGAAAGATCGGTCATGGCGAACAGGCCTGGGAGAGGGAAGCGAAACGCCCGCCGATTGAATCAAACCGCGCATCAATGCCCCGTAAAAACCAACGGCTGCCTCGCCCGTGCTTCGCCCATCCCGCAGGTGCTTCGCCACGCTGCCCCATAACGGGGTGCGGGAAACCACCAATGCACCAGCAGGGTGCACTCGTTACAGTTCAACCACTCGAAAACGCGCCCGTCGCGTCGAACGAGGGGACCGAGGAGACATCTCGAAGTCGAACAAACCATTCCGAGCATCCCCCTATAAGATGCCTTTTTTACAAAGCGCCGGCGACCCCGGCGCTTTTTCTTTGCCTGTTCCCTTGGCCGGTTCGCTGTGCGCCGGCACGCACGAATCGCCCCCCATTCCCCGTTCCGCCCTGCGGCAGCCCCGACAATCGGGGGATGGAATGGATCATTGTTTCTCTGGCGTCGCTGCTGGCCGGCTTCGTGGACGCCATCGTCGGGGGCGGCGGCCTCATCCTCGTGCCCGCCCTGTTCGCCACGTTTCCCAACGCACCGCCCGCCACGCTGCTGGGCACCAACAAAAGCGCCTCCATCTGGGGCACGGGCATCGCCACCTGGCAGTACAGCCGCCGCGTGCAGATGCGCTGGCAGGCGATGCTGCCGGCGGCCGCGGCGGGCTTCATCGGGGCCTTCGCCGGCGCCTGGACGGTGACGGTGATCTCGGCGGATTCGCTGCGCAAGCTGCTGCCGCTGATCCTGCTGGCCGTGCTGCTGTACACGCTGGCCCGCAAGGACCTGGGGCGCCACCACACCCCGCGCTTCGAGGGCCGGATCGAGACACGCCTGGCCTGCGCCATCGGGCTGGTGGTGGGTTTCTACGACGGCTTCTTCGGGCCGGGCACGGGCAGCTTCTTCGTCTTCCTGTTCGTGCGGCTGCTGGGCTACGACTTCCTGAACGCCTCGGTGTCGGCCAAGCTGCTGAACCTGGCCACCAACGTGGCGGCCATCATCCTGTTCGCGGCCAAGGGGCACGTGTGGTGGCACTTCGCGGTGCCACTGGCGGTGGCCAACGTGTTGGGCAGCGTCATCGGCACGCACATGGCGCTCAAGCACGGCACGGGCTTCGTGCGCGGCATCTTCATCGTGGTGGTCAGCGCGCTCATTCTCAAGACGGGCTACGACGCCTTCCTGCGCTGAGAAAAAAAGCCCAAGCGGGCCCGTTTTTTGCGCTCCGGCTCAGGGTTTGCGGGTGTGCATGGCCTCATGCACGCCTTTTATAATGTGGCAATCCCGTGACTGCCCGTCCCGCGGGCGGCCCACTGGCCGCTGGCTCCGGCTTCGCTAACCGCCAAGCCGGATTTTTTGTACCTGAAACCACCCTGCGCAGGAACAACAGAGATGAAGATGTTCAAGACGATCGCCACCGTAGTGGCAATGTGTGCCGCTTTTTCCGTGCAGGCCCGCACGCTGGAGGCCGTCAAGAAGGACGGCAAGATCATCATCGCCACCGAAGGCCAGTTCGCGCCCTTCAACTATTTCCAGGGCACCCAGCTCACGGGCTTCGAGATCGAAGTGGCCAACCTGGTCGCCAAGAAGATGGGCCTGAAGGTCGAATGGAAGACGCTGGGCTTCGATGCCCTGCTGACCGGCCTGGCGCAGGATCGTTGGGATGCCGTCATCGCCTCGCACGGCGTGACCGAAGAGCGCGCCAAGGCCGTCACCTTCGCCACGCCCCACTACTGCTCGGGCGGCATGATCATCGCCACCGACCCCAAGATCCGCACCGCCAAGGACCTCACCGGCAAGATCGTCGCCGTGCAGACCGGCACCAGCTACCTGGAGAACGTGCAGAAGGTCGCCGGCATCAAGGAAATGAAGAACTTCCCCACCGACGTGGACGCCCGCAGCGCGCTCACCTCCAAGCGCGTCGATGCCTGGGTGACCGACAAGTTCGTGGCCAAGGAAGTGGTCGCCAAGAACCCCAAGGCGGGCCTGAAGCTGGGCGACATGCTCTTCATCGAGAAGATCGCACCCGCCGTCTCCAAGGGCAACACCGGCCTGGCCGACGCATGGAACAAGGCCTTTGCCGAAGTGCTGGCCGATGGCAGCTACGCCGCCGTGTCCCAGAAGTACTTCAACGAAGACGTCCGCTGCGCGCCATAAGCCGCGGCGCCGGCTTCGGACCGCCTTCCTTCCATGCTCAATGCTCTGTGGCCACAGCACTGGACGCGCCAGCACCGCAGCAATGCGACGCTGGTCTCCGCCCTGCTGCTGATGGTGTTGGCGCTGGCCCTGCTGGGCCAGCTTCTTTCCTTCCTGCCTGACCCGATCGGACCGAACGCCCAGGCGTTCTCCGACGGCGCGCGCACCACGCTGTGGCTCACCCTGGTGAGCGGCAGCGTGGGCCTGGTGCTGGGCACCAGCGCCGCACTGGCCCGCACCTCGCGCTGGATCGCGCTGCGCTGGGTCGCCGGGTTCTACATCTGGGTCATCCGCGGCACGCCGCTGCTGGTGCAGATCCTCTTCGTGTACTTCGCGCTGCCGGTGCTGGTGCCGGGGCTGAACCTGCCCGACTTCGCCGCCGCCGTGGTGGCCCTGGGCCTGAACGTGGGTGCCTACAACGCCGAGGCGGTGCGCGCCGGACTGCTGGCCGTGCCGCGCGGGCAGACCGAGGCGGCGCGGGCCCTGGGCCTGTCGCGCCTGCACGTGTTCTTCGACGTGGTGTTTCCGCAGGCCTTCAAGATCTCGCTGCCCCCGCTGGTGAGCAACTTCGTGGCGCTGCTCAAGGACTCGTCCCTGGCCTACGCCATCGGCGTGGTGGAGCTGACCAACGTGGGCAACCGCATCCAGTCGGCGACCTTCCAGCCCATCGCGACGCTCTCCACCGTGGCCGTCACCTACCTGCTGCTGACCACGCTGGTCACGCAGATCTCCAACGCCGTCGAGTACCGCTTCGACGTGGAAGGACGGGCGCAATGAGCCAGGCCACGCCCTACATCGTCGCCGACTGCGTGTGCAAGTCGTTCGGCGCGCACCAGGTGCTCAAGGAGGTGTCCACCACCTTCAACACCGGCGAGGTGACGGTCATCATCGGCGCCTCGGGCTCGGGCAAGAGCACGCTGCTGCGGGCCATCAACCGGCTGGAGCCCCACGACAGCGGCCGCATCACCATCGGCGGCACCGAGGTGACGGACGACCAGCGCACGCTGCAAAAGCAGCGCAGCGAGGTCGGCATGGTGTTCCAGCAGTTCAACCTGTTCGGCCACATGAGCGTGCTGGACAACGTGACGCTGGCGCCCCGCCGCATCCACCGCACCCCGCGCGCCAAGGCCAACGAACAGGCCATGGCGCTGCTCAAGCGCGTGGGCATGCAGGACCATGCGCACAAGTACCCGTGGCAGCTGTCGGGCGGGCAGCAGCAGCGCGTGGCGATCGCCCGCGCGCTGGCGATGGCGCCCAAGGTGATGCTGTTCGACGAACCCACCTCCGCCCTCGACCCCGAGATGGTGCAGGAGGTGCTGGACGTCATGCGCGAGCTGGCCCGTGGCGGCATGACCATGATCGTGGTCACGCACGAGATGGGCTTTGCGCGCGAGGTGGCCGACCGCGTGATGTTCTTCGACCAGGGCCGAATCGCGCACGATGCGCCGCCGGCCGAGTTCTTCGGCAACCCCGCCAGCGACCGCATCCGCGCCTTCATCGGCCGCATGGGTGCCTGAACCAGGGAGGTGCACGCCTCCCCTTCCCGCCGGTCCTCTGGCTTTTTCCCGTCCGCGCGCTTTCGGGTGCGCGGGCGCCCTGCCTCCATGAAACCTGAACGCCTGGGCCTGCTGGCCCTGCTGGCCGTGACCCTGGTGTGGGGCACGACCTTCCCCGCGATGAAGCTGTTGTCGGCGCACCTCGATGCGCTGCAACTCATCTGGCTGCGCTTTGCCATCGCGCTGCTGGTGCTCGGCCCGCTGTGGCGCGGCATGCGCCGCGCCGAGGCGCGCTGGGGCCTCGCGCTCGGCCTGCTGCTGTTCCTGGCGTTCTGGCTGCAGATCGAAGGGCTGGCGCGCACCACCAGCAACCGCAACGCCTTCGTGACGGGGCTGAACGTGCTCGTGGTGCCGCTGCTGGCCATGGCCGTGCTGGGGCGGCGCTACGGCTGGCGCCTGTGGGCCGCCTGCGTGATGGCCCTGGCTGGCATGGCGCTGATGTTCCATGAGAACGACCCCTGGAACCTGGGCGATACGCTGACCTTCGCCAGCACGCTGTTCTATGCCCTGTACATCCTGGCGCTGGAAGAGTGCGCGCGCCGCACGGCTGCCGAACCCGTGCGCGCCACGCGCATGGCCGCGGCGCAAGCCACCATGATGCTGGCGGCCTCCAGCGTGCTGATCGCAGTGCGCCACGGGGGGCTGGGCAGCACGTGGGCATCGCTCGCCACGCTCTCGGTGCCGTCGTGGATCGCCCTGGTGTACCTCGGCCTGCTGGCCAGTGTGGTGGTGGTGACGCTGCAGGCCTGGGGCCAGCAGCGCGTGGATGCGATGCGCAGCGCCATCGTGTTCGGGCTGGAGCCGGTGTTCGCCGCGCTCACCGCCTGGGTGCTGATCGACGAGCGCCTGGGCATCGCCGGGGTGGCCGGTGCGGCGCTGATCGTGGCAGCGCTGATCTTCAGCCAGTGGCAACCCGCACCGCGGCGCACCGCGGGTGCCGGCGGCGCGCAGCCCGGGAACTGACCCCGCCGGGCGGCGTCAGGGCTCGATGAGCGGCACGTCGGCCGCGCGCAGCGGCGTGCCGATGGGGGCTGCCGCCTGGCCCTTGCGCACCGCAGCCATGTCCTGCTCGTTGGGGTAGTCGCCCTGCAGCCAGTAGTCGAACACGCGCCGCGCGATGGGCGCGGCATGCGCGGCGCCGAAGCCGGCGTTCTCCACGATCACGGCCAGCGCCAGGCGCGGGTTTTCGGCCGGAGCGAAGGCCGCGAACAGCGAGTGGTCTCGCTGATGGTCCTCCAGCGCCTTGGCGTTGTACTTGACGTTCTGCCCCAGGCTCACCGCCTGCGCCGTGCCGGTCTTGCCGGCCGAGGTGTAGGGCGCGCCCGCGAACACGCGCGTGCCGGTGCCGCCCTTGTTCACGGCGACGAGCGCATTGCGCACGATCTCCACGTTCTTGGGTGAAAAGCCCAGGTCCTGCCCCGGGGGCTGCTGCACCTCGGTGATCTGGCCCGTCACCGTGTCCTTGATGGCCTTGATGAGGTGGGGCCGATAGCGCGTGCCGCCGTTGGCCAGCGTGGCCTCCGCCAGCGCCAGCTGCAGCATGGTGAAGTTGTTGTACCCCTGCCCGATGCCCAGCGACACCGTCTCGCCCGAGTACCAGCGGCGCATCTCGGGGCGCCGGTAGGTGTTGCGCTTCCACTCGGTGCTGGGCAGCACGCCGCGCACCTCGCCGTTGATGTCGATGCCCGTGGCCTGCCCGAAGCCGAGCGGCTTCATGAAGTCGTGGATGGTGTCCACGCCCATGTCCACGGCCAGCGAATAGAAATACGTGTTGCTGGAGAACTGGATGGCGCGGTGCATGTCCACGCCGCCCAGCCCGCCCTCGTGGCTGCGGAAGGTGTGGCCGCCGTAGGTGTAGAAGCCCGGGTCGTTGTACACCTGCGAGGGCGAGCGCTTGTTCAGCTGCAGCGCCCCCAGCGCCATGAAGGGCTTGTAGGTCGAGCCCGGCGGGTAGGTGCCGCGCAGCGCGCGATTGAGCAGCGGCTTGTCGATCGACTCGTTGAGTGCCTGCCAGTTCTCGCTGTCGATGCCCTCCACGAACAGATTCGGATCGAACGTGGGCTTGCTCACCAGCGCCACGACCTCGCCGTTGCGCGGGTCGATGGCCACCAGCGCGCCGCGCCGCTCGCCGAACATGTCCTCGATCATCTTCTGCAGCTTGATGTCGATGGACAGCATCACCGTGTTGCCGGGCGTGGCCGGGTGGCTGGCCAGCCGGCGCACGGCGTGACCGCCGGCGGAGGTCTCCATGCGCTCCACGCCGGTCTGGCCGTGCAGGGTGCTCTCGAAGCCCTGCTCCACGCCCAGCTTGCCGATGTGGTCGGTGCCGCGGTAGTTGGCCGCGTCTTCGGAGTCGTCGATGCGCTCCTTCTCGCGCTGGTTGATGCGGCCGATGTAGCCGATCGCGTGGCTCGCCACCTCGCCCATGGGGTAGTTGCGAAACAGCCGGGCCTTGATGTCCACGCCGGGAAAGCGGTAGCGCTGCGCGGTGAAGCGCGCCACTTCCTCATCGGACAGGCGCGTGCGGATGGGCAGCGATTCGAAGTTGCGCGACTCGTCCATGAGCCGCTTGAACCGGCGCCGGTCGCGCGGGTGGATGTCCAGCACCTTGGACAGGGCATCGATGGTGTCGTCCAGCGACTCGACCTTGGAGGGCGTGATCTCCAGCGTGTAGGCCGAATAGTTGGTGGCCAGCACCACGCCGTTGCGGTCCAGGATGAGGCCGCGGTTGGGCACGATGGGCACCACGGCCGTGCGGTTGCTCTCGGCCTGCTCGGCGAGGTCGTCGTGGCGCACCACCTGCAGGTACACCAGCCGCGCCACCACCAGGCACAGCGCCATCAACACGACCAGCGCCACCACGAACACGCGGGTGCGGAAACGCGACGCATCGGCTTCGGTGTTGCGCAGTTCGGTCATGTCGGCAAAGAAACGGTCAGATCAGGGGGCTGGCGGCGATTAGCGCTCACAGCGGGCGGTTCTCGTCGCGGTCGGGCGGACGGCGCTGCGGCGCCAGCAGTATCCAACTGGCGAGCGGCCACAGCAAGGCCTCCAGGCACGGCGCCACCAGGCCTTCGAAGCCGGGCAGGATGCCGCCCGACACGATGCGGATCAGCAACTCGATCGCATGGGCCGCGATGAACAGCGGAAACACCTGCAGCGCCTGCGACGGCACGCTGAACCACAGCAGGCGGCGGTGCATGTACAGGGCGCCGTACATCAGGGCGCAATAGGCCAGGGCATGCTGGCCGAGCAGCGCGGTCTGGTACACGTCCATGCACAGCCCCATGGCAAAGGCCACGCCCATGCCCACGCGCTGGGGCTGGTGCACGCCCCAGAACACGAGCAGCACCATCACGAGGTCGGGCGTCCACACCACGCGCCCGAGCGGCAGCATGTTGAACGCCAGCGCCACCAGCAGGCTGCCGACGATGAACAGGGGGCGGACCGGCAGCAGCAGTTGCTGCCCGCGGGGCATGATCATGCGGACCTCCCGGGACGGGATGCGGCGGCCACGGCAGGCCCGCGGGGGCGCAGGGCAGCGCGGATCATCGGCGCCCCTTGCGCACCGGCGCGGCGGGCGCAGGCGCGGGGCGCTGCGGCAGGTCGGCCGTCAGCGGCTTGAGCACCAGCACGTGACGCGCGCCGTTCACCTGCGCCAGCGGCGCGCAGTAGATGCGGGCGAACGCCGAGTCGGCGCGCCGCTCCACGCGCACCACGCGCGCCACGGGCAACCCCGGCGGGTACAGGCCGTCCACCCCGCTGGTGGTGAGCAGGTCGTTTTCCTGCACGTCGGCATTGCCGGGCATGAAGCGCAGCTCCATCCCGCCGCCGTGGGCGATGACCGGATCGCCATAGGCCACGCTGCGCGCGCCGGTGCGCAGGTTCATCACGGGAATGGCCTGGTCGCGGTCGATGAGCAGGGTCACCTCGCTCAGGAACGGGTGCACGCGGGTGACCTGGCCAAGCATGCCGGACTCGTCCATCACCGGCGAGCCGAGTTCGACGCCGGCCACCTGGCCCTGGTCGATCATCACGCGGCGGGTGTAGGGATCGGCGGCGTCGTAGATCACCTGCGCGGCCTGCGACGGCGTCGTCAGGCGCTCGCGCAACTCCAGCAGCTTGCGCAGCCGTGCGTTCTCCTGCAAGAGCTGCTCGGCCTGGTTGGCGCGCTCGGACATCTGCGCCATGTTGCGGCGGGCCGTGTCGGCATCGGCCTGGGCCACCTGCAGCGACTGGAAATAGCCCGCCCCCTTGGCGGCGAACTCCACCGGCTGCAGCATGGTCCACTGCAGCGGGTAGAGCGCCACGGCCACGGCCTTGCGCAGCGGATCGGTCACCTGGAACCGGGCATCCGCCACCATCAAAAACAGCGCCAGGGCGCTGTAGAGGGCAAGTCGGGAGCGCGGCGAGGGCCCTTGCTTGAAGAAGGGCGGCGCGGACCGTTCGAGCGTACCGAGGGGCATGGGCAGGCAGGCCGTGGGATCAGGCGGCAACCGGCCAGACAGCGGCCGAGAGCCGCGCCAGGAGCGCGGCAGCGGTGGCCCGCCCGCAGCCCTGCACGCCCGGCAGGGGCGGAAGGAGGACGGCCAGCGGTTGATCCATGTCTTTTTCCAGGGCCCCGGCTTCGCGCCAGGGCCGGGCGTGTCACTCGCTCGTGAAGATGCTGCCCTGGCGGTCCATGCGCTCCAGCGCAATGCCGCACCCGCGCACCACGCAGGTCAGGGGGTCTTCGGCGACCAGCACCGGCAGGCCGGTTTCCTCGGCCAGCAGGCGGTCCAGGTCGCGCAGCAGGGCGCCGCCGCCGGTGAGCATCATGCCGCGCTCAGCGATGTCGGCACCCAGTTCGGGGGGCGTTTGCTCCAGCGCGTTCTTGACGGCAGAGACGATCTGGTTGAGGGGGTCGGTGAGCGCCTCCAGCACCTCGTTGCTGGAGATGGTGAAGCTGCGCGGCACGCCTTCGCTGAGGTTGCGGCCCTTGACTTCCATCTCGCGCACTTCGGAGCCGGGAAAGGCCGAACCGATGTTCTTCTTGATGGCTTCCGCCGTGGGCTCGCCGATCAGCATGCCGTAGTTGCGGCGGATGTAGCTGATGATGGCCTCGTCGAACTTGTCGCCGCCCACGCGGACGCTGCCCTTGTAGACCATGCCGCCCAGCGAGATCACGCCCACCTCGGTGGTGCCGCCGCCGATGTCGACCACCATGGAGCCGGAGGCTTCGGAGACCGGCAGGCCGGCGCCGATGCCGGCGGCCATGGGCTCTTCGATCAGGTATACGGCCGTAGCGCCGGCGGCCTCGGCCGCGTCCTTGATGGCGCGGCGCTCCACCTGGGTGGAGCCGCAGGGCACGCAGATGATGATGCGGGGGCTGGGGGTGAGCAGGGTGCGGGGGTGCACCATCTTGATGAACTGCTTGATCATCTGCTCGGTGATCACGAAATCCGCGATCACCCCGTCCTTCATCGGACGGATGGCTTCGATGTTGCCGGGCACCTTGCCCAGCATGGCCTTGGCTTCGCGGCCGACGGCCTGGATGACTTTCTTTCCGTGGGGGCCGCCTTCGTGGCGGATGGCGACGACCGAGGGTTCATCGAGCACGATGCCCTTGTCGCGGGCAAAAATCAGGGTGTTGGCGGTGCCAAGGTCAATCGCAAGGTCGGTGGAGAAGTACCGACGGAAAGCTCCGAACATTCAAAAATCCTCTCAGGCACGGCATGCACGTCGGCCTGCCATCGCCGGGTGATATTAGGGGGTGTTTATTGGATTTTTTCGCACAATGACCGGCAGTTGGGAGGGTATTGCGGCAAAGCCGGGATAATACCGCATCCCCTGTGAATAACTCCCTCCGGCATGGCCCGGATTTCAGCTTTACATCCGGTTTCCCACCCCCCTTCCCCTATGGCACTGACACCCCAGGACATCGGCCGCATCGCCAATCTGGCGCGGCTCGAATTGAGTTCGGACGACAGTGAGCGCATGCTCACGCAGATCAACGGTTTCTTCGGCATCGTCGAGAAGATGCGGGCTGTGGATACTACCGGCATCGCCCCCCTCGCGCACCCGGTCGCCGCCGTCCAGGCCGTGGCCCTACGCCTGCGCGAGGACATCGCCAGCGAACCCGATCAGCGCGAAGCCAACCAGCGCAGCGCGCCGGCCGTGGAGAACGGCCTGTTCCTGGTGCCCAAGGTGATCGAATGAGGGCGCCCCGATGACCATCCACTCCACCGCCGCATTGCACGACCTGGGCGTGGCCGCCCTGGCCACCGAACTGCGCGAGCGCCGCGTCTCCGCCGTCGAAGCCGCTCAGCACTTCCTGGCGCGGGCCGCCGCCCACCAGAACCTGGGCGCCTACGTCGCCGTGAACGAAGAAGCCACCCTGGCGCAGGCCCGCGCGCAGGACGCGGCCATCGCGGCCGGCACGGCGGGCCCGCTGGCCGGCGTGCCCATCGCCCACAAGGACATCTTCGTCACGCGCGACTTCCCCAGCACGGCCGGCTCGAAGATGCTGGCCGGCTACCAGTCGCCCTTCGACGCCACCGTGGTCGGCCAACTGGCCAATGCCGGTGCCGTCACGCTGGGCAAGCTCAACTGCGACGAGTTCGCCATGGGCTCGGCCAACGAGAACTCCGCCGTGGCCCCGGTGGGCTTCGATGCGCCCGCGCCGGTGCGCAACCCCTGGGACGCCACCCGCGTGCCGGGCGGCTCGTCGGGCGGCAGCGCCGTGGCGGTCGCCGCGCGCCTGGCGCCTGCCGCCACCGGCACCGACACGGGCGGCTCGATCCGCCAGCCCGCCTCGTTCTGCGGCATCACGGGCATCAAGCCGACCTATGGCCGCGCCTCGCGCTACGGGATGATCGCCTTCGCCTCCAGCCTGGACCAGGCCGGCCCCATGGCCCGCTCGGCCGAGGACTGCGCCTTGCTGCTGTCGGCCATCTGCGGCCCGGACCTCGACCGCGACTCCACCTCGCTCGACCTGCCGGCGCAGGACTTCACCCGCCAGCTGAACGACGGCATCGACGGGCTGCGCATCGGCATCCCGGCCGAGTTCTTCGGCGAGGGCCTCGCGCCCGGCGTGCGCGCCGCGGTGGACGCCGCGCTCCAGGAATACGAGAAGCTCGGCGCAAAACTGGTGCCCATCAGCCTGCCGCGCACCGAGCTGTCCATTCCCGTGTACTACGTGATCGCGCCGGCCGAGGCCTCGTCGAACCTCTCGCGGTTCGACGGCGTGAAGTTCGGCCATCGCGCCAGCGACTACACCGATCTGGTGGACATGTACAAGAAGACGCGCGCCGAGGGCTTCGGCGACGAGGTCAAGCGCCGCATCATGATCGGCACCTACGTGCTGTCGCACGGCTACTACGACGCCTACTACCTGCAGGCACAGAAGATCCGCCGCATGATCGCCGACGACTTCCAGAATGCCTTCCAGTCGTGCGACCTCATCGCCGGCCCGGTGGCGCCCACGGTGGCGTGGAAGCTCGGCGAGCACGGCAACGACCCGCTGGCCGACTACCTGGCCGACATCTTCACGCTGCCCGCCTCGCTCGCCGGCCTGCCCGGCATGAGCGTGCCCGCCGGCTTCGGCGAGGACGGCATGCCCGTGGGCCTGCAGCTGATCGGCAACTACTTCCAGGAAGCCCGGCTGCTCAACGCCGCCCACCGCCTGCAGCAAGCCACCGATTTCCACCTCCGCACGCCGGGAGGCCTCTGAACATGACCGCCCCATTGATCCACGGCTACGAAGTCGTCATCGGCTTCGAAACCCACACCCAGCTTGCGACGAAATCCAAGATCTTCAGCCGCGCCCCCACCGCCTTCGGCGCCGCGCCCAACACGCAGGCCTGCGCGGTGGACCTGGCCCTGCCGGGCACCCTGCCCGTGATGAACCGCGAGGCCGTGGCCTGCGCCATCAAATTAGGACTGGCCCTGGGCTCCACCATTGCGCCGGAAAGCGTTTTCGCCCGCAAGAACTACTTCTATCCGGATCTGCCCAAGGGCTACCAGATCAGCCAGTTCGAGATCCCGGTGGTGCAGGGTGGCGAGGTGTCGTTCTTCCTGGGCGACGAGAAGAAGACCGTGAAGCTCGTGCGCGCCCACCTGGAAGAAGACGCGGGCAAGTCGCTGCACGAAGACTTCATCGGCCAGAGCGGCATCGACCTGAACCGCGCCGGCACGCCGCTGCTGGAGATCGTGACCGAACCCGACATGCGCTCGTCCGAAGAGGCCGTGGCTTACGCCAAGGAACTGCACAAGATCGTGACGTGGATCGGCATCTGCGACGGCAACATGCAGGAGGGCTCGTTCCGCTGCGACGCCAATGTCTCGGTGCGCAAGCCCGGAGCCCCGCTGGGCACGCGCCGCGAGATCAAGAACCTGAACAGCTTCAAGTTCATGCAGCAGGCGATCGACTACGAGATCCGCTGGCAGATCGAGCAGATCGAGGACGGCCACGCGATCCAGCAGGCCACGGTGCTGTTCGACCCCGGCACGGGCGAGACCCGCGCCATGCGCACCAAGGAAGACGCGGCCGACTACCGCTACTTCCCCGATCCGGACCTACCGCCGCTGCAGATTTCGCAGCAATGGGTGGACGAGCAGCGCGCGCTGATGCCCGAGCTGCCCCGCAGCATGGCCGCGCGCTTCGTGGCCGACTACGGCCTGCCGGAGTACGACGCGACCACGCTGACCCAGTCGAAGGCGATGGCTTCGTATTTCGAAGCGGCGGCGCAGGCCAGCCAGCAACCCAAGCTGGTCAGCAACTGGATCATGGGCGAGGTGTCGCGGCGGGTGAATGCCGGCGAGAGCGACATCGCCTCGGCCCCCGTGGGCGCCGCCCAACTGGCGCAACTGGTCACCCGCATCGCCGATGGCACGATCTCCAACAACGCCGCCCGGCAAGTGTTCGATGCGCTGTGGAGCGATGCGGCTGCGGGCGACGTGGACGCGATCATCGAGGCCAAGGGCCTCAAGCAGATGAACGACTCTGGCGCGCTGGAAAAGATCATCGACGACGTGATCGCCGCCAACCCCGACAACGTGGCCCAGTTCCGCGCGGGCAAGGACAAGGCCTTCAACGCGCTCGTGGGCCAAGCCATGAAGGCCAGCAAGGGCAAGGCCAATCCGCAGCAGGTGAACGATCTGCTGCGCGCCCGGCTCGCGGCGGCGTCTTCCTGACGCCTACCCTGCCCCGGCCACCGGGGAAGGGTGCCTTTACTGTGAAGGCATGGCGGGGCGCTGCCCCGCCCAAAGGCTCTTGAGCTGCACCAGTTCGGCGTCGAACCGCTGGTGCACGCGGCGCTTTTCCTGCTCCTGCCCGGCGATGAACCGCTGCTGCTCGGCCAGCGCGTCTTCCTGCTCGGCGATCTGGCGGCGCAGGAGCATGGGCGCCTTGCTGGGATCGCGGCGGTAGAACTCCATTTCGGCATCGAGCGCCTTGCGCTGGCGCTGCAGGTCGGCCACGCGCTTTTCGGCGACGGCCGTGACCTCGTTGACCTGCTGGATAGCCGCGGCGCGCTCGGCATCGTGCGAGGCCTGGTCGGGGTAGCGGGCCACCAGCACGCGCTCGCGGCGGCGCTCGTCGGCGATGCGGGCGCGCTCCTCGGCCTCCTTGCGGCGCTGGGCCTCCAGGGCGGCGCGCTCCTGGTCGGTGAGGGTGGGGCCCAGGCGCTGGCGTTCGGTGCCCGATGGGCCCAGCACCCGCTGCTCCCGGTCCACGCACTCGGCGATGGGCCGGTCCGCCGTGAGGCGACGGCCCTGCGCATTCACGCAGGTGTAGATGCCGGCGGTCGGAGAGCCGCTCGGCTGCGCCCCGGCCGGCGTGCCCGCCAGGCCCGAGAGGGCGATCACCCACCAGCCGAATCTCCAGGCCGTCTTGCTCAAACGAACTACCCCCCTTGCACGCCGTAGCGCTGGCGGTATGCCAGCACGTGTTCATGGTGGGTGTGCACACCCGGCTCCCCACTCTGGGCCAAATACTGCAATAAATCTGCCAGCTTGGCGATGGTGCATACCTGCATGCCCAGATGGTCGCGCACGTACTGCACGGCGCTGTGCTCCACGTCCTGGCCGTTCTCGGTCGCTTTCTCCTGCCGGTCGAGGGCGATGGCCATGGCATGGGGCTGGGCGCCCGCAGCGCGGATCAGCGCGATCGACTCGCGCGCCGCCGTGCCGGCGGACATCACGTCGTCCACGATCAGCACGCGGCCGCGCAGCGGGGCTCCCACCAGCGTGCCGCCTTCGCCGTGGTCCTTGGCTTCCTTGCGGTTGTAGGCAAAGGGCACGTTGCGTCCGTGCCGTGCCAGTTCGACGGCCACCGTGGCCGCCAGCGGAATGCCTTTGTACGCGGGACCGAACACCATGTCGAACTCGATGCCGCTCGCCAGCAGGGCTTTTGCATAGAATTCGGCCAGCCTGCCCATCTTGGCGCCGTCGTCGAACAGACCGGCGTTGAAGAAATACGGGCTCAAGCGGCCTGCCTTGGTCTTGAATTCGCCGAAGCGCAGCACCCCCGCTTCCACGGCGAATTGCACGAAGTCCTGCGCCAGGCGGTCCTGTTCCACCGATTGCGCCTTGTCTGTCACCATGGATTCACCCCTTTTCAAATTAACGAGCCTCAACCTCAACGGCATCCGCTCCGCCGCATCCAAGGGGGTGGAGGCATGGATCGCCGCAACGCGGCCGGATTGTATTTGCGTGCAGGAGATCAAGGCGCAATCGGCCGACATGCTGGGCCGCTTCGAGCACCTGGCGGGCCTGAAAGGGCACTTTCACTTCGCGGCCAAGAAAGGCTACTCGGGCGTGGGCATCTACTCGCGCCATGAGCCGAGCGACGTGCGCATCGGCTACGGCTCGCAGGAGTTCGATGCCGAGGGCCGCTACGTGGAAGCCCGCTTCGACACGCCCGCGCGCAAGCTGTCGATCATCAGCGCGTACTTTCCGAGCGGCTCCTCGGGCGAAGAGCGCCAACTGGCCAAGTTCCGCTTCCTGGACGAGTTCCATCCCCACCTCATGCGCACCAAGGGCGAGCGCGAGTTCATCCTCTGCGGCGACATCAACATCGCCCATCAGGCCATCGACCTCAAGAACTGGCGCAGCAACCAGAAGAACAGCGGCTTCCTTCCGCAGGAGCGCGAGTGGATGACAAAGTTGTTGCACATAACTGATGAAGGCGGCGGTCTGATAGACGTTTACCGTCAGTTACAACCAGACGCTACGGACACCGCCTACACGTGGTGGAGCAACCGGGGGCAGGCCTATGCGAACAACGTCGGATGGCGGCTGGACTACCACCTGGCCACGCCGGCCATCGCCGCCTTGGCGCGCACCGAGCACATCTACAAGACCGAGAAGTTTTCGGACCATGCGCCGATCACGATCGGGTACGACATGGTGTTGTAGGGCGATGGCTGGGCCGCCATGGGGCACGGCCCCATCCACGCAACGGCTATCCGTCATCCATGTGGGGCAACATCCCTCTTTTTCTCTTTTCCGGCTTTCACCATGCTCCAATACCACACGCGTCCGGTCACCGCATTTCAGCAGAACTGCTCCATCGTGTGGTGCGATGCCACCAATCAAGCCGCACTGGTCGATCCCGGCGGTGATCTGGACAAGCTTTTGGCGGATGTCGAACAGCGTGGCCTGAAACTCGGGCAGATCTGGCTGACCCACGCGCACATCGACCACGCAGGCGGTGCCGGAGAACTGTCCCGGACTTTGAATCTGCCCATCATCGGACCGCACCCAGGCGATCAGTTCTGGATCGACGGCTTGCCGCAGCAAAGCGCGATGTTCGGATTCCCGCCCGCCGAGCCGTTCACCCCCACGCGGTGGCTGCACGACGGAGACACCGTGCAGATCGGACAGGAAACGCTGACCGTTCGGCACTGCCCCGGGCACACGCCGGGCCATGTGGTGTTCCATGCGCCCCAGATCCAGCGCGCTTTCGTCGGGGATGTTCTGTTTGCGGGCAGTATCGGCCGCACGGACTTTCCGCAGGGCAACCACCAGCACCTCATCGACAGCATCGTCCAGCGCCTGTGGCCCATGGGTGACGAAACCATCTTCATTCCAGGACACGGGCCGGAGAGCAGCTTTGGGCGGGAGCGACAGAGCAATCCGTACGTCGGTGGAACCTGATTGGTCCAACGTGTGACCTGGCCCGTGGCGGGCGCACAGCTGCGCCTGTTAGCGAGCTGTTTGCTCAGGCAACCGCTCCTTGCCATAGAACTGCCTCGAAGCGGCCTGTGCGCGGCCCGCTGGTTCTGCACGTTCACACCCGGCAGGCGATCAGGCTCACGCCGCCCAGGATGGTGGTGATCGCACCGAAGCGGAAGGTGTTCTTGCTCCCCGTCGATGGCCGCTTGCGTGCTGGTGATGGCCCCACCTTTGACTACAAGCGCTTCAACTCTTTCTGAGCCACTTTCATCGCCTCCAAGAAATCGGCGAAGGGAAACTTGATTTCTTGATCGTTGTAAAGCACGTCATTGCAATACAGCTTCATTTCCGCCTGATCCTCACCTCGCTCTTTATTGAGTTCGCACAGAACAATATTACCCCAGCGAACTTGAACTAAAAGTTTTTCAAATCCGTCTCGATCTCGAACAAGAATTTCAAAAGCGGTTTTTTTCATTATTTCCACCTTTGTCTAGAAAGTTAAAGCGGCCACTCGATTCAAAGGCAAATCCTTGCCCATTTGGCCTCCTGTAATCGACACCACCTCCTTAGAGATATGCACTAGATTCAATTGCGCTGGAGGGCTTTCTGGCTCATACCCCTGGGCAAGCGGCAGCGCGCCTGCCAGCAGCACCGCCGCCCAAGCGCACCGAAGGCCATTCATTGCAGAGGCACGATTGGCCACTGTTCAGAGACGCAGAGTTGTGCCTACAGCCCTGGCGGCCGAGGGCAGCTAAAACTTTGAACGGGTACATCCTTGGGCGCTTCAGGCACCTTAATATACAAAATCATTTAATTTGATTCATCATTTGAACTTCTTCTTGCAATTAGAGAAAACCTACTTTTGACTCGCCGACAAGGCTACCAACGCAGCATTGAAGACTCTGCCGGCATCGTCAACCGTCGCGGATGCCTCATAAATAGCCTCCATAGCAGCTACAAGAAAATCCTTCTCACCAGCAAAAGCTATGGCGGCAATCGCACGTGCCTGCCCAAATAAACGAAGAGCGTCTGCCTGAAAATCTGGATTGATTTCAGCCTGTTCTTGCAATTCGAAATACGTACGATCCAACTGGCCCGACAAGTTATTCAAATCGATTACTCGTTTAATCGACAATGCGCCTGTCTGCCGCAACTACTCAAGGGATTCCAATGCAATAGGCTCCTCTACCGCGGCTGCTTGCAAAGCGAATTGGCATGCGGCAATGCTTGCAGCATGCTGTTGTTTGGGAGTGGCTTTCCGAAGTCTTTCAGAAAAGTCTGGGGCTACTGTTTCTAGACGCATCATTATGGTTTCCCCAGCTTCGTTTCTGGCATTGGTTTCAAGGAAGTCATAGTATTGACTCCCTGCAGCCGCGCCCTAGCCTCCGCTATACATATCCGTACATCCTGGCTGCACGAAGTAGATCAACCCGCATGTAATCATGTGGAAAATGATCAGAAAGGGCATTTTTCCACATCTCCCGCACGCCTATTTCCAACGCGTTTTCTACAACATCTCGCTCACCCGCGAAAAGATGATACCCATTTGAAACACCTAGATAACATAAACTTCTGTCCTTGGAAATTAGGAAATAGTTTTGACTGTAGAGTGGAATCATTCCGCGCCTAATACGCAAAAAATTCTCATAACTGAACTCAATAGTTCCTATTAGTGGAGGAGAGAATTCTTCCAGCTCAGAATTTTTCTGAAAGCCGTTTTTTGTAAAATTTCTAATTGGCATTGCGTCCCCAATACCTCTAAATACTTTACCAAACAACTGCTCTAACAACTCGTCCTCAAACTCAGAATCACCACACGAAATGACACCTACGCCCCAATCTTTAGACCACACCATTTCAGGCGAAATCATTGAGCCGAAGTGAGTGTCTAACATGTTTCTATATCGTATTAACGATAAATTTTCATCAGACGTATTACACCCAAAAATTTCACGATCAACTTCATCTATCCAAGGATAAGAATTTTCATTCATGGTTATTTGGATACCTTATTTCGACAAAAGTCTTACCGTCTGGCCTTTGAACTTCAATAGTTCTATCTCCGGTAGAGAGACTTCCAGGCCTATAAACAATTCTTGTTCCATCGGGCAGAAGAGCCATCTTGCCCGGGCCGTATCTAGCATTAATTCTTTTAGCATCTCCATCAATAGGTAGATAATCAAAATCACTCTCCATAGATGACCCAGGAGAAGATACGATATTTCTTGTTCCAGATGCTCCTCGCCCGGGTATAGAAATGTCAGTGCCACCGGCCAAAACATCATTTATTCTGCCAATATTACGATCATCAACCCCTTGCGCTCCTCCAATAAAGGGATCTTTCTCCAAATCTCTTGGTGGATGTCCTGGGGCATTGAACACAATATTGGATCTAGGAGACTCCGAAATTGGAGTAACAGTATTGTTACTACCCGGTTTCGGATCAACGATCTGATTCCCTCCAATGTTATTCCCTCCACGCGGCCCTTCATTCGCTTTGGTCGTTGAATTCCCACCCGGCGTCGGATTCTCCGTCTGATCCCCGCCCGTGTTGTTGGGCCCTTGCACCGGCGTCCCAGGCTTGCCCGGCGTCCCACCAAAGACGTCCACGCCCATCAGGCTTGCAGCGGCCATGCACGTCGGAGTAATACGGCAACCACGCAGTACGGTCTCATCGACCCTCTCACCCAACCGATGCAAATCTTGCACGGCAGTGATAAGTTGAGGGGCAACGTTTTGAGCGCACTTAACGCAAAGCAGGTGGCCAACACGGCCCCTCCGCCGATCTGGATGAGCCGCATCGCGAAGGCAGACGTGTTGTGCGCAGTTTCATTGCCCCCTGCAGTCGCGCCCGAGCTTCCACCCACAGCCCCACCCACGCCCAAGCCATAGCCCTGCACCAGGGCTTGCACCATCGGCTCGGGAAGTCCCGAACCACGCAGTAACGCCTGTGCCTGGGGTGCGGTCATGGAAGTGACTCCGGCGCCCACCGCGCCGCCCACGCCACCTGCGGCGCCTCCAATCAGCGCATGGCCCACCGCACGGCAGGTACCCGACGGGCCCCAGCATTCCGCGCCTTCCTCATCGCCGTTTTGCAGCGCTTTCGCGTATTGCTGGGTCGAGTAGTTGCCCCAGGCCGTGCTACCTTGCTTGCCGAACTCGCGCGTGATGGTGATCTGCGCATTCACCTCATCACTCACCCGGTTCTTGTCGAAGATGGGTTTGATGCCGGTCTCCGCATCCCCCGTGCGGGCCTGCGCGTTGCCCGCAACGCCAGAGATGCCCGCGCGGCTCGTGCTTTGCGCATTGCCCTTGTCGCTGCCCACGCCCGCTCCGCTGCTGCCCAGCTGGCTGCCCACGCCCACCGTGACCTCGAACCCGCTGGCGTTGTAGCTGGCCCGGTTGTCCAGGTCGCTCATGGTCAGCGTGCCGCCGGTCTGGAAGCTGTTCTTGCCGCCATCGATGGCCGCCTGCGTCCTCGTGATGGCCCCGCCCTTCAAGTCGGTGTTGCCCTTTACGTTGACGTCAAAGCCGCCGTTGCCTGCACGGATGCCGCTTTGCTCGCCCACGCTTTGGTAGTCACTGTCGATCTGCGTGCGGCCCACGGTAATGCTGCCGCCCACACGCCCCGCTCCCACAATGGGCACGCTGATCCCGAAGCCGCTGTTGCGACTGGTCTCGTTGTACCGGCTGGTGTCCTGAAGGCTTTCGATGGCGAGGTTGCCGCCCACGTCGGCCCGCACGGCATCGGCCACGATGGTGGCCCCGCGCAGCGTGGTGTCGCCCGCGCTTTGTACGCTGGCCGTGCCGCCCGCAGGTCGCCATCGGTGGCGGTGATGTGCACGTTGCCGTCGGCACGCACTGCAGAGCCAGCAGCACTGTCCACCTGGTAGGCGCTGGTGCTGCGGCTTTGGCTGCTGCCCAGGCTGATGTTGAAGC
>NZ_BQXL01000028.1:0-49010 GCF_030159015.1 Acidovorax sp. SUPP3434 | reverse complement strand
ACGAGCAGCGGCCCCACCTGTCCCTAGAATACAAAACGCCCGATGCGGTGCACCGGGCGTCTCTTGCAAGCCAATTACGGCTAGGGTTCAGTCCCGCATAGGTGTCAACCTATTCCAGGACGGGTCATCACCTGCTACCTGCGCTACGTCATCGACCCCCACCAGCTCGCCGAATTCGAGCACTACGGCAAGCTCTGGATCCCGCTGGTGGAGAAATTCGGCGGCCAGCACCACGGCTATTTCCTGCCGTCCGAAGGCGCGAACAACATCGCGCTGGCGCTGTTCACCTTTCCCTCGCTGGCGGCGTACGAGACCTACCGCGCGCAGTCGATGCAGGACCCGGAATGCCTCGCCGCCTTCCGCTACGCGCAGGAAACGCGCTGCATCCTGAGCTACGAGCGCAGCTTCTTCCGGCCCGTTTTCGAATGATGGGTACGGAGCTTGATATTTAGTTACGTCATCTTGCAATTTTGAAGGCTGCGTGCATCCGAACCTCTTTATATTTCGTTCCGCTTGACAGAATTCAAACGCATTCAAAAAGGAGGTTCTCCATGTCCAATCCCGTTGCCAAGGGCGACGCTGCCGACAAATCGCAGGATGAACTCAGAGCGATGATCGAATCGTTCTTCCGGTTCGCCCATGTCCAAGTGCCGTGGGACGGCACCGTGAACGACAGCGTGGCCCTCGTGTTCCACCAGATGCTGTTGGAAACCGCCAAATGTTCTAAGGCCATGTCTTTCGTTCCCCGCCCCGCAGGCGGGCCGCCTTCCGTGCTGTGGCTTGCTACGCAGTTGGCGACCACAGGCTATCGGAACATCGAAAACAAATTCACCGTTTCCTGCGCCAAGAAAGTCATTGGCAATTTCCGCTCCCCTTTCGAACTGGCAGCCACGGGCATCGCGGCCCTGAGGTTCATGCCATGCGCCTGAAGCCGCTGCTTTTCTGCGCCCTGCTGCACGCATCGCTGGTAGGCTCCGCCTTCGCCGGCGAGAAGGGCATGCTGGAAAACCGCGATTGGCCGCCGTACCAGCGTTGCTCCGGATGCGTGGCCTTGCAGTACGGCTGGTTGGAACTGAAAGTCCCCCGGCATCTGGTGGGCAAGTTCTTCGTGCCGCCAGGGGGGGATCCCTTCGTCATCCTCGCGCCCACCGAGAACAACATGCCCGACGGCCTCGTGGACGGCCCCATTATTCAACTGAAGGATTTCGCCAAGCTGCAAGAGCTTTACCAAAAGCTCGGCGTGCTGGAAAAGCATGGCATCCAGACGCCGCTGGCGTTCTACGAGTTGCTGGGGCAGGCCAATTTGGGCGATCCCGTGATCGACCGGGCCCGCAAGGTCGAGGGCATTGCGAATTCGGTGCACTACGAGAAATTCTCCAAGGGCCCCTTCACCGCCATCCGCATCCAGGACATAGAGCCCAGCCGGGATCTTCTGTACATCTTCACCCCCGATCCCGAGCACTACTACATGGTGTCCGGGCGCCTGTCGCCCGCGCTGTTCAGGCAACTGATGTCGCATCTGAAATTGGTCAAGTTCTGACCCGCAGCCGTGCATGCTGCACATCCCGACGCGGGCACTGCACTCACCCAGCGAACACCAGTCGCACGCAAAGGCCTTCGCCCTGCGGCCCAGGCTCCAGCGCCAGGCGCACGCCCAGCAGTTCGGCGTAGCGCGCCACGATGGCGAGGCCCAGGCCCGCGCCCTGCCCCAGGCGCTCGCCCTCACGGCCCTGGGCCCAGCGCTGCAGCAGGTCCGTGCGCTGCGCGGCCGACAGGCCCGGGCCGTTGTCGACCACGGCCAGTACGGTCGCTTCGCGGCCATCGACCGTGGCCTCGCGCGAGATTTCCACGGTCACGCGGGGCCGCGTGCCGGCGCCCGGGCGGCCGTAGCGCAGGGCGTTGTCGATCAGGTTGCCCAGCACCCCTTCGATGAGCAGCGGCTGGCCCTGCACGACCACGGGCTGGTCCAGGCCGGTGGCGCCCAGGTCCACGCCCGCCGCATCGGCGCGGGGCAGAAAGCGCAGCACGGCGTCGCGCGCCAGCTCGTCCAGGGCCACGGGCTGGCGGGGCATGGCGCCGCGGGCCTCGTCGGCCAGGGCCAGCGCGAGCAGCTGGTCCACCAGGTGGCTGGCGCGGGCCTCGCTGTCGGCAATGCCGGCCAGCTGCTCGCGCCACACGGCGGGGTCCCTGTGGGCCAGGCCGTAGCCCGCCAGCGCGCGGATGCCCGCCAGCGGGGTGCGCAGTTCATGCGCCACGTTGCCGGCGAACTCGCGCTGCGCGCGCACCCCCTGCGCCACGCGCGCGAGCAGGTCGTTCACCGCGGCGCCCAGGTGCTGCACGTCGCGGGTGGAGGCCTCCACGGGCACGGGCGCCAGGTCGCGCGCGTCGCGGCGGTCCAGCGCCTGCTGGAACGCGGCCAGGGGCTGCAGGTCGCGCTGGATGGCGCGGCGCAGCCACACGGCCAGCGCCACCAGCAGCAGCAGTTGCGACACGCCCGAATACAGCAGCACGCTGCGCAGCATGGCGCTGCGGCTGTGCACGGTCTGCGCGGTGACGACCTCGAACGGCAGGGGCTCTCGCACATCGAGCCGCACCGCGCGCAGCGCCCGGCCATGGAACTGGATGTCGGAGAACCGGTAGGCCTCGTCGCCGCGCGGCGGCGGCACCGGCATGCCGCCGGCATTGCCCGCCAGCATGGAGCCATCGGGCCGCAGCACCGCGAAGTACACCGTCTCCACCTGGTCGAACAGCACGGCCTTGACCTCGCGCGAGGTGAGCGCGAAATCGAGCCCATCACCCTTGGCGCGCACGTTGGCGGCCACCGCGTAGGCATCGTCGAGCAGCGAGCGGTCGAACGCGCGCTGGGTGAAGGCATTGGCCAGCAGCACCGAGCCGGCCGTGCCCACCAGCCACGTGAGGCCCAGCGGCACCAGCACGTGGCGCAGCAGCCGCGCCTGCAGCGAGCGGGGCTCGCGCTGCGCAGGCGCCGGCGGGAGCGAGGGGGGATGGGTGGCGGTCATGGCGCGCCGGGCCCGCCCGCCTCGGGCTCCACCATGTAGCCCAGGCCGCGCAGCGTGCGGATGCCCGCGCCGCTGCCCTGCAGCTTCTTGCGCAGGCGGGAGATGAAGGCCTCCAGCGCGTTGTCGCCCAGCGCCTCGTCGAAGTCGGAGAGCTTGTCCGACAGGGTGCGCTTGCTCACCACGCGCCCGGGCGGCGTCATCAGCTCCCACAGCACCTCGAATTCGCGCGCGGGCAGTTCGGCCGGCGCGCCGTGCAGGGTGAAGCGGCGCGCCCGGCGGTCCAGCACCAGGGCGCCGACGGCGGCACGGTCGTCCGCGCCCAGCGTGCGCCGGGCCAGGGCCCGCAGGCGGGCCTCCACCTCGGCCAGATCGAAGGGCTTGCCCAGGTAGTCGTCGGCGCCGGCGTCCAGGCCGGCGATGCGCTCCTCGGTGCGGTCGCGCGCGGTGAGCACCAGCACCGGCGTGCGGTCGCCCCGGGCCCGCGCCGCGCGCAGCACCGTGAGGCCGCTGGCCGTTGCGCTGGCGAGGGCGCCGCCTGGCGGGCCGCCCTGCGGCAGGTTCAGGTCCAGCAGCACGGCATCGAAGGGCTGCACGCTCCAGAAGTGGTGCGCCTCGGCCACGCTGGCGGCGGCATCCACGCGGTGGCCCGCATCGGTCAGGCTGCGCAGCATCACGCCGCGCAGCACGTCATCGTCTTCCACGACCAGGATTCGCATGGGTTGGGGCTGGGTTGTTGGGCGGCTGTGCGGTGCGCCGGGGCGAGGGGTACGCAGTTTCCGCAGTCCCGAGGTCAGGTAGCGGTCAGGCACCCCCGCCGATAAACGCGGCATGAGCATACGACACCCCTGCATCCTCCTTTGCGCCCTGGCCTGCGCACTGCCGGGCTGGAGCCAGACCCGCGCCTCCGACAGCCCCGCGGCACCCGTCGCCACGGTCCCTGCCGCTGCCCCCCTGGCGCCGCAGTGGACGCTGGCGCAGGCCCTGGCCGCCGCCCGCGACAACAGCGACGTGATCCAGTCCCGCCAGGCCCTGGCCGCGGCGCGCGCCGACGTGCTGAGCGCCGACCATGCCCCCTTGCCGGTGTTCAGCTCCAAGGCCACCTCCATGGACCTGCAGCACGGCCTGGGGCCCGGCAACGTGCTCACGCGCAAGCGCATCGACAAGTCGGTGGGCATCGACTGGACCTGGGAGCGCGGCAACAAGCGCGAGCTGCGAACGCAGGCCGCCCAGCGCGCCGCCGATGCGGCCCAGGCGGATGTGGAAGACACGCAGACCCAGCAACTGCAGGCCGCACTGGCCGCCTACTACGACCTGCTGGCCGCGCAAGAGCGCGTGCGCGAAACCGCCGAGATCGAGCGCAGCGTGGCCGAGCTGGCCCGCCTGGCCGACCGCCGTGTGAAGGCGGGCGACCTGTCCGCGCAGGACGCGTCGCGCACCCGCATCGAGGCCGAGCGCGCCCGCGCCGACACGCAGGCCGCCACCCAACTGCAGGAGCAGGCCGCGCTGGCGCTGGCGCAGGTCACGGCCAGCAGCCTGGCGGTGCAGGCCGGCGGCACCGACTGGCCGGCCCTGCCCCCGGCCGCCGCCCTGGGCGCGGCCCCCGGCAGCGGCCCGCTGGACGGCGGCGGCGATCTGGGCGCCTGGGCCGAAGCCCGGGCCGACGTGCGCGCCGCCATCGCACGCGTGCAATCCGCCCAGGCGGCGCTGGACAACGCCAGTGCCCTGCGCAAGTCCGACTGGACGGTGGGTGCCTCGGTGGACCACTATCCCGGCACCTCCAACCGCCTGCTGGAAGTGCGCGTGCAGATCCCACTGCAATGGGGCTACCAGTTCCAGGGCGAGATCGGCCGCGCCCAGGCCGAGCTGACCCGCGCGCAGGACGCACTGGACAACACGCGCCGCCTGGCCCTTTTGGACCTGCAGCACCTGCAGCAGGCCGCGCTGAGCGCCGCGCGCCGCGCCGCCAGCTACGACGAAGGCGTGCTGCCGCGCGCCCGCCAGGTGGCGCAGAGCGCCGAGCTGGCGTACCGCAAGGGCGCCATGCCGCTGACCGACCTGCTGGATGCCCAGCGCACCCTGCGCGCCACGGCGCTGGAGGCGCTCTCGGCCCGTGCCGACTATGCCAAGGCCCAGGGCGCCTGGCTGCTGCGCACGCAGCCGCAAACCCTGCTGGGCAGCCTGCCCTGAACGCCCCCGCCCCAAGTCCAGCCACGCCAATCCATGCCCCGCCGTTCCCCTTCCACCTCTCGTATCGCGAAGTCCACCATGGTGCACCCTGCCCTCTCCCTACCGCGCCTGACCACCTGCGGCCTGCTTGTCCTCGCCCTGGGCGGTGGCGCGCTGCTGCAAGGCTGCAGCAAGGCCGCCGAACCCGCCGCGGCGCCGGAAGCCGCACCCCCCATCGCCCAGTCGGGGCAGCTGCGCTTTCCGCCCGGCCATCCGCAGCTGGCGCTGCTGACCGTGGCCGCCGCGCGCGCCAGCAAGGACATCGCCGTCGACCTGCCCGCACGCCTGGTGTGGAACGAGGAACGCACCCAGCGCGTGTACCCCGCGTTCGCCGGCCGCGTCACGGCCATCCGCGCCGACCTGGGCCAGTCGGTCAAGGCGGGCGCGCCGCTGGCGCTGCTGGCCTCGCCCGACTTCGGCCAGGCCCAGGCGGACACGGCCAAGGCCCGCGCCGACCAGTCGTTCGCCCAGCAGGGCCTGCGCCGCCAGCGGGAACTGTTCGAAGCCGGCATCGTGGCCCGCAAGGACCTGGAGCAGGCCGAGGCCGACGCCGCGCGCGCCCAGGCCGAAGTGGCCCGCGCCGCCGCGCGCACCAGCCTCTACGGCGGCGGCAACGCCGTGAACCAGCAGCTCGCGCTCACGGCCGGCATGGCGGGCGTGGTGGTGGAGCGCAACCTCAATCCCGGCCAGGAGGTGCGGCCCGACCAGTCCGGCCCCGGCAACCCGGCGCTGTTCGTGGTGACCGACCCCGCCTCGCTGTGGGTGCAGATCGACGCGCGCGAGGGCGACCTGGCCTCGCTGCGCCCCGGCGACAGCTTCACGCTGCAGGTGCCGGCCTACCCCGAGGCCACCTTCACCGGCCGCGTGACCGCCGCGGCCGACGCGATCGATCCCGGCACGCGCACGCTCAAGGTGCGCGGCGTGGTGCCCAATGCCGACCGGCGCCTGAAGGCCGAGATGCTGGCCACCGTGCACGTGCAGGAAAGCCGCGAGAGTGGGGTCGTCATCCCCGCCGCCGCCGTCACCCTGAATGGCACGCAGCACACCGTGTACGTGCAGCGCGAGCCCGGCGTGTTCGAGCCGCGCAAGGTGGTGCTGGGCTACGAAGGCCCGCGCGAGGTGGTCGTCTCCCGCGGGCTGGAAGCCGGCGAGAAGGTGGTGGCCGAGAACGTGCTGCTGCTGGCCCGCCAGTTCCAGGCCGCCGAGGAAGACGCGCCCGCACCGGTACCCGGCGCGCCCGCCAGCCCGGCGGGCGGCAAGGCGGAAGGGACGGCCAAGCCATGAGGCGCCTCATCCACTACGCGCTGCACCAGCCGCTGTTCATCGTGCTGGGCACGGTGCTGTTCGCCCTGGCGGGATTCATCTCGTTCAAGAACCTGTCCGTCGAGGCCTTTCCCGACGTGACGGACACCCAGGTGACGGTGATCGCCCTGTACCCGGGCCGCGCGCCCGAGGAAGTCGAAAAGCAGGTCACCCTGCCCATCGAGACGGCCCTGGCGGGCCTGCCCAATTCGATCCGCGTGTTCTCGCACACGCAGTTCGGCCTCTCGTTCAGCGTGGTCACATACGACGACGCGGCCAACACGAACATCGTGCGCCAGCAGGTGGCCGAGCGGCTGTCCAGCATCGACCTGCCGCCCGGCGTGCAGGCCGAGATCGCGCCCAACGCCACACCGGTGGGCGAGATCATGCGCTACCGCCTCAAGGGCGACGGCCTGTCGACCACCGACATCCGCACCGTGGAGGACTGGACGGTGGAGCGCGCGCTGCGCCAGGTGCCCGGCGTGGCCGACGTGGTGGCCATGGGCGGCTCGATCAAGCAGTACGAGGTGCAGCCCGACATGGACCGGCTGCGCGCGTACAAGGTCACGTTCCAGAACCTGCTGGACGCGCTGGGCCGGGGCAACGCCAACGCCGGCGGCAGCTACGTCGCGCAGGGCGCGCAGCAGTACACCATCCGCGGGCTGGGCCTGCTGCGCTCGGCCGACGACATCGGCCGCATCGTGGTGGCCTCGCGCAACGGCACGCCCGTGCTGATCCGCGACATCGGCCAGGTCAAGATCGGCGCCGTGCCGCGCCTGGGCGTGGTCGGCCAGGACCTGGACGACGACGTGGTCACCGGCATCGTCGTGATGCGCAAGGGCGAGAACCCGAGCGTGGTGCTCAAGGGCGTGAAGGACCGCATCGCCGAACTGAACGCGCGCGGCCTGCCGCCGGGCGTGCAGATCGTGCCGTTCTACGACCGCACCTGGCTCATGGACAAGACGCTCACCACCGTGTTCCACAACCTCGTGGAAGGCGCGCTGCTGGTGGCGCTGGTGCTGTACATCTTCCTGTCCAACCTGCGCGCCAGCCTGGCCGTGGTGGTGGTCATTCCGCTGGCCCTGCTCTCGACTTTCATGGGCCTCAAGATCATGGGCGTGCCGGCCAACCTGCTGAGCCTGGGCGCCATGGACTTCGGCATCATCGTGGACGGCGCGGTGATCGTGATCGAGAACATCATGCACCGCCTGGCCGAGCGCGGCGAGGACATGGACGACCGCGACCGGCGCGACACCATCATCGAGGCCGCCGGCGAAGTGGGCCGGCCCACGCTGTTTTCGATGCTCATCATCATCGCGGCGCACATCCCCATCTTCGCGCTGCAGCGCCACGAAGGCCGCATCTTCCAGCCCATGGCGCTGTCGGTCTCGGCCGCGCTCGTCGGCTCGCTGATCTTCTCGCTCACCCTGGTGCCGCTGCTGGCCTACTGGATGCTGCGCAGGAAGCTGCCGCACGGCGACAACCGCGTGGTCACCCTCGCCAAGCGCGCCTACGCCCCGGTGCTGGACTGGGCCCTGGCCCGCCGCCGCACGGTGGTGGTGATCGCGCTGGCCGTGTTCGGCCTGGCGCTGGTGGCCGCCTCGCGCCTGGGCTCGGAATTCCTGCCCGAGCTGGACGAGGGCACCACCTGGGTCAACTTCACCCTCTCGCCCAACGTCTCCACCGACGAGGCGGCGCGCGTGCTGCGCATGGCCCGCAAGGCCCTGCTGAGCGTGCCCGAGGTGCGCACCACGGTCTCCAAGGCCGGCCAGCCCGAGGACGGCACCGACCCCAAGACCATCTCCATGGCCGAGATCTTCGTGGACGTGAAGCCCGAGGACCAATGGCGCCCCGGCATGACGCGCGAGAAGATCACCGAGGAGATGGGCCGCGCGCTGTCGGCCATTCCCGGCATCGACCCCGCGTTCTCGCAGCCCATCCGCGACAACGTGCTGGAGTCGATCTCGCAGATCAAGGGCCAGATCGTCATCAAGCTCGCGGGCGACGACCTGGTGGAGATGAAGCGCATCACCGACGAGATCGCACGCGAGATCAAGCAGGTGCAGGGCGTGGCCCGCGCCGAGATCGACCGCGACGGCCAGGTGCCGCAGCTGCTGCTGGACATCGACCGCGACCGCGCCGCGCGCTACGGCCTGAACGTGGGCGACATCCAGGACGTGATCGAGGCCGCCCTCGCCGGCAAGGCCGCCACCAGCCTGTGGGAGGGCGAGCGCAAGTTCGCCGTGGCCGTGCGCCTGCCCAAGGACGAACGCGTGATCTCCAACCTGCCGCGCACCCCCATCGCCACGCCCGACGGCGGCTACGTGCAGCTGGGCGACGTGGTGCACATCCGCGAGGGCACGGGCGCCATGAACATCGCCCGCGAGGCCGGACGCCGCACCACGGCCATCGGCATCTTCATCGCGGGCCGCGACATGGGCTCGGTGGTGGCCGACATGAAGGCCCGCGTGGAAAAGAACGTCAAGATCCCGTCCAACTACCAGGTCAACTGGTCAGGCGAGTTCGAGAACCAGGAGCGCGCGATGAAGCGCCTGTCGGTGGTGGTGCCCATCTCGCTGCTGCTGATCTTCGTGCTGCTGTTCGACGCCTTCAAGTCGTTCAAGATGGCCTCGCTGATCCTCATCAACGTGCCGCTGGCGCTCATCGGCGGGTTCATCGCGCTGTGGGTGTTCGGCATCCCGCTGTCGGTGTCGGCCGCCATCGGCTTCATCGCGCTGTCGGGCCAGGCGGTGCTCAACGGCGTGGTGATGCTCTCGGTGTTCCAGCAGCTGCAGTCGGGCGGCATGGCCGTGGTCGATGCCGTGCGCCAGGGCTCCATGCAGCGCCTGCGCACGGTGCTGATGACCGCCATGCTCGCCATGCTGGGCCTCTTGCCCATGGCCCTGTCGCACGAGATCGGCTCGGAGACGCAGCGGCCCCTGGCCATCGTGGTGATCGGCGGGCTGGTGACGGCGACGCTGCTGACGCTGGTGGTGCTGCCGGCGCTGTATGTGGCGTGGTTCGGGCCGCGCAAGGGCCGTGCCGGTGAACCCTCGCCCGGCGGCGAGCCCCCCAAGGCGTTGACCTGAAAGCCCCCCGGCCCGCGCCGCCACGGCGCCGGTCGGGGAAACAGGGAACAGGAAAGGCAGGGAGAACCGGCCCTCCCGCCGGGTCAGCCCCCGGTGAGCTGCGGCCGCACCGGGCCGCTGGAGGCAGGCAGGCCCTGCAGCGCCGCACCAGCTTGCACGGACGCGTAGGCCTGCCCGTCGGCCAGATGGAACTGCTGCACCACCTGCGACAGGCGCGCGGCCTGCTCGCGCAGCGATTCGGCGGCGGCGGCGGATTGCTCCACCAGCGCGGCGTTCTGCTGCGTCATGCGGTCGATCTCGCCCACCGAGCCGTTGACCTGGCCGATGCCGGTGGTCTGCTCGGCCGAGGCGGAATTGATCTCGCCGATGATGTCCGACACGCGCTGCACGCTGTCCACGATTTCCTTCATGGCCGCGCCGGCATCCTCGACATGGCGCACGCCGCCGTCCACCGCGGTCACGCTGGAGCTGATCAGCGCCTTGATTTCCTTGGCCGCTTCGGCCGAGCGCTGGGCCAGGCTGCGCACCTCGCCGGCCACCACCGCGAAGCCGCGGCCCTGTTCGCCCGCGCGGGCCGCTTCCACGGCCGCGTTCAGCGCCAGGATGTTGGTCTGGAAGGCGATGCCGTCGATCACGCCGATGATGTCGCTGATCTTGCGGCTGGAGCTGGAGATCTCGTGCATGCTGGCCACGGCCTGCTGCACCACGCTGCCGCCGCGCGTGGCGATGCCCGAGGCGGACGACGCCAATTGGTTGGCCACCTGCGAGGACGATGCCGTCTGCTGCACCGTGGTGGTGAGCTCCGCCAGCGAGGCCACGGCCTCCTGGGCGTTGCTGGCCGTCTGCTCGGTGCGGCCGGACAGGTCCTGGTTGCCGGTGGCGATTTCGGCACTGGCGGTGGCGATGCTGCCGCTCGCATCGCGCACCTGCGAGACCAGCGCCCCCAGGCCCTGCTGCATGTCGTCCAGCGCGCGCTGCAGGTCGGCCACTTCGTCGCGGCCCTCCACCTGCACCCGCTGCGAGAGGTCGCCGCCGGCAATGGCCTGCGCCATGCGCTGGGCCTCGGCCAGCGGACGGCAGATGGACACCATGTTGAGCAAGGTCAGCGGCACCACCACCACGATGGTGATGAGCACCGCCAGCACGAACAGCCACTGGGTTTCGCCGGACACCTGCTTTTGCCGGGCGGCCACCTCGGCCACCTCGTTGCGCAGGCTGGTATCGAGCTGGACCATGAGCTTGTCGGCCTCGGCGAACTCGGCCACGGCCTTGCCGCTCATGCGGTTGGCGATGGTGGCCGTGTCGTAGCCGCCGGCCTCCAGCTGCCGCGCCACGTGCGCGAACTGTTCGCGGTAGCTGTCCAGCCGCTTGACGATGTCGCGCACCAGGGCGTTGTCCGGGTCTTCGGGGCCTTCGAGGAAGCGGGCCGCGACCTTCTTGGCGCGGTCCAGGCTGGCCAGCCAGGCCGTGTGCGCCTGCTTGACGCCCTCGGGCTTCTCGTACTGGATGATCATGTCCTTCTCGAACTGGCGGATGGCTCCCATCTCGCCGCGCAGCTCGGCCATGTAGCCCACCTCGGAGAAGGAATTCGCCATGAATTCCTCGCTCATCGCGTGGATGCGGAACATGCCCAGCATGCCTGCGCCCCCCAGCAATCCCAGCAAACCCAGCACCACGCCGATCGCACCCAGCATGCGTACCCGGATGGAAAAACCCCGCATGAGCGAAAAGAAATTCATAGTTGTCGTCCTCTAATCTCTTCGGTGACCAGCAAAAGGATGCCCACCATATGCAACCAAACGTTGCAGTGTGCCAGACCTGCCGACTTTTAACCGAATGTAACTATCAAACGCGCCAGCGCTTCAATAGCAAAGCGTTCGCCATCACACTCACCGAGCTGAGGGCCATGGCCGCGCCCGCCACCACGGGGCTCAGGTAGCCCAGTGCGGCCAGGGGAATGCCGGCCACGTTGTAGGCAAACGCCCAGAACAGGTTCTGCCGGATCTTGGCGACCGTGCGGTGCGAAATGTCCAGCGCCGCGGTCACCAGGCGGGGGTCGCCGCGCATCAGGGTGATGCCCGCGGCCTGCATGGCCACATCGGTGCCGTTGCCCATGGCCATGCCCACGTCGGCGGCGGCCAGGGCCGGCGCGTCGTTCACGCCGTCGCCCACCATGGCCACCGCGTGGCGTGCCGGGCGGTGAGCGCCCGGCCCCGCCGCGGCCTCGGACCGCAGGCGCGCCACGCATGCCGCCTTGTCGCCGGGCAGCACCTCGGCCATCACCTCGCCGGCATCCGGGTCCAGCCCCAGGCGGCGCGCCATGGCCTCGGCCGCGCCCCGGTGGTCGCCCGACACCATCACCACGCGCAGGCCGCGCGCCCGCAGCGCCGCCAGGGCCTCGCGCGCGCCGGGCTTGGGCTCGTCGCCGAAGGCCAGCAGCGCCCGCAGCACCCACGCCGGGCCGGCCGTACCCTCGCCCGTTGGCACTTCGCCCGGCGGTGCCTCGGCCACCGCCGACACGGTGGCACCGGCCGATTGCAGCGCGGCGGCGGGTGCGGCCAGGGCGCCCAGCGGCACGCCCAGTTCCTCCATCCAGCGCAGGCTGCCCACGCGAAAATGGCGCCCGGCCGCCGTGCCCTCGGTGCCCCGGCCCGGCACGGCGCTCACGGCCTGCGGCGCGGGCACACCCAAGCCGCGGCGGCGGGCCTCCTGCACCACGGCGCGGGCCAGCGGGTGTTCGCTGCCGCCCTGCACGCCGGCCACCGCCGCGAGCAACGCGTCACCGTCCTGCCCGGGCGCCACCTCGAAGGCGGTCAGCCGGGGCTGGCCCACCGTCAGCGTGCCCGTCTTGTCGAAGGCGACCGTGCCCACGCGGTGCGCGCGCTCCAGCGCCTCGGCGTCCCGGATCAGGATGCCGTGCCGGGCCGCCACGCCCGTGCCCGCCATGATGGCCGCCGGCGTCGCCAGGCCCAAAGCGCAGGGGCAGGCGATCACCAGCACCGCCACGGCGTGGATCACCGCCGCCTCGCCGCCGGCGCCCACCCAGAGCCAGCCCAGCAGCGTGGCCAGCGCGATGCCCAGCACCACCGGCACGAACACCGCCGACACCCGGTCCACCAGCCGCTGGATCGGCGCCTTGCCGGCCTGCGCGTCTTCCACCAGCCGGATGATGCGGGCCAGCACCGTCTCGGCCCCCACGGCCGACACCTGCACCACCACCCGCCCGTCGCCGTTGATCGAGCCGCCCGTGAGCGCCTCGCCCGCGGTGCGCGGCACCGGCAGCGGCTCGCCGGTCAGCATGGATTCATCCACCTGCGTGTGCCCCTCCAGCACCGTGCCGTCCACGGGAATGCGCTCGCCCGGGCGCACCACGATCCGGTCGCCGGCCATCACCTCGGCCACGGGCACGTCCACCTCGCCATCGGCACCCACCAGGTGCGCCACGTCGGGCCGCAGGGCGTGCAGCGCCCGGATGGCCGCCGTGGTCTGGCGCTTGGCCCGCGCCTCCAGCCACTTGCCCAGCAGCACCAGCGTGATCACCACGGCCGAGGCCTCGAAGTACAGGTGCGGGGCGTGGCCGGCGGGCGCGGTCAGCCACAGCCAGAGCGACAGCCCGTAGCCCGCGCTGGTGCCGATCGCCACCAGCAGGTCCATGTTGCCGGAGCGCGCCTTGAGGGCGTGCCACCCCGCCTTGTAAAAGCGCGCGCCCAGCAAGAACTGCACGGGCGTCGCCAGCAGCCACTGCAGCCATGCCGGCAGCATGCCGTGCGGGCCGAGCAGCGCGCCGAAGCGCTCCGGTAACAGGCCCAGCAGCATCGGCAGCACCAGCGGCGCCGACAGCGCCAGTCCCAGGGCCACCGGCCCGAAGCCCGCCCAGGGCGACTGGCCGCGCGCCTCGGCGTCCTGCGCCTGCGGGGCGCGGGGCTCGTAGCCCGCGTTGCGCACCGCCCGGCGCAGCTGCGCCTCCATCGCCGCGCCCCCACCGGCCACACCAGCCACATCGGCAGCACTGGCCGCATAGACCACATGGGCCCGCTCGGTCGCCAGGTTGACCGTGGCCTCCTGCACACCCGGCACCTTGCGCAGTGCGCGCTCCACGCGGCCCGAGCAGCTCGCGCAGGTCATGCCGCCGATGCCCAGGTCGAGCGTGCCCGGGGCGGAATCGGAGGGGGATGGCGGGGCGGTGGGTGTCGGGTTCATGGTGGGCACCTTAAACCTTGACGCGATGGCAAGGTCAAGCGCCCCGCGGAAAGCACGGGGCCGCTTGACTCTGCCACCATGTCAGGGTTCATGATGCTGGCACCCATTGTTCTTCCACCCTTTCCCGAACGGAGCACCCCATGCAACACCATCTCCAAGTCACCGGCATGACCTGCGGCCACTGCGAACGCGCCGTCGTCCACGCCGTCCGCCAGGTCGATCCCGACGCCACCGTGCAGGTGGATCTGGCCCAGGGCAAGGTAGTGGTCGAGAGCGACCGGGCGCGCGACGCGCTGGCCGCCGCGATCACCGAAGAGGGCTACACGGTCGCCGCATGAGCGCCACGGCCGCACCGCAGGGCGGGCCGGTGCCCATCGGCACCGCGGCCGAGCGGGCCGGGGTCTCGCCGCGCATGGTGCGCCACTACGAGGCCCTGGGCCTGCTGGCCGGCGTGGCGCGCACCGGCAGCGGCTACCGCCAGTACACCGAGGCCGACGTGCACACCCTGCGCTTCATCCGCCGCAGCCGCGACCTGGGGTTCTCGATGCAGGAGATCGCCACCCTGCTCGGCCTGTGGCAGGACAAGCGCCGCGCCAGCGCCCACGTCAAGCAGATCGCCCAAGCCCACATCGACGATCTGGCCCAGCGCATCGCCGCCATGCAGGCCATGCAGCGCACGCTGCAGTCGCTGGTGGGCTGCTGCCAGGGGGACGAGCGGCCGGACTGCCCGATCCTGGACGATCTGGCAGGTCCAACTGCAAGTTAGCTCATCTTTTGATAGCTAACTGCGCTAGGTGGATATGCGCTGAAGGCAAAACCAGGCCGAATTTTTTAGGAGCACGCAACGGCATCCCGTGGCAGACTTGCCACTTTGCTTGCAACGCCCCGCGCGCAGTCCGATGCTCACCGGTGAATGGAGGAACAAGGTCGATCCGGTGGAACGTCCTCAATCCGCAGGCATCACTCGAGGCACGCCAATGCCACTGAAATCTTCAGCCTCACCGCACCCCATCCACTGCCATGCCCACTTCCGTCGCCCAGCTTGAACAATGGTTGCTTGAACCCGAAGGCCAGCGCCTGGAGTTCAAAGAGGCCAAGCAGCGCTACGATTTTGAAAAGCTGCTCAAGTACTGCGTGGCCCTGGCCAACGAAGGCGGCGGCACCATGGTTCTGGGCGTGACGGACAAGCGGCCTCGGCGCATCGTCGGTTCGCTGGCCTTTGATGCGCCAGAGCGCACGGAGGCGGGCTTGCACCAGCGGCTAGGACATCGCATCCCGGTCGAAGAGCTCCGTCTGCCTGAGGGACGGGTGGTGATCGTGCATGTCCCTGCCCGGCTACCGGGCACGGCGTGGGAGATCGACGGCCAATACTTCAAACGCGCAGGCGACGACCTCGCAGCATTGAGCAGCCAGGAACTGCGCGACATCTTTGCCGAGACTGGCCCGGACTTTTCTGCCCAGCCCTGTCCTGGCGCCACGCTGGCGGATCTGGACTCTGAATCCATAGCGCTCTTTCGCGAGCGCTGGGCGCGCAAGAGCGGCGACATCCGCAGGCACGACTTGAGTGACCAGCAAACCCTGCGCGATGCCGAGCTGTTGGTGGATGGCGACCGTGTGAGCTATGCGGCGCTCATCCTGTTTGGCACGCGCGCGGGCCTTACACGGTGGCTGGCCCAGGCTGAGCTGGTGTTTGAATACCGCTCATCCGAAGCCGCTGGCCCGGCTGCGGACAGGGAGGAATACCGCGCAGGCTTTTTTGCTTGGCAAGACGCACTATGGAAAAAGATCAACCTGCGCAACGACCGCCAAAGCTACCAGGATGACTTCTTTCGCATGGACCTGCCCACCTTCGCTGAAGTGCCGGTGCGTGAAGCCATTTTGAACGCGGTCGCCCACCGCGACTACAGGTTGGGTGGATCGATCTTCATCCGGCAGTTTGCCAAACGCCTGGAAGTAGTGAGTCCTGGCGGTCTGCCTCCAGGCATTACTCCGGAAAACATCATCGATCAGCAATACCCACGCAATCGCCGCTTGGCAGAAGCCTTGGGACGTTGCGGCCTGATCGAGCGCTCTGGACAAGGTCTGAACCTGATGATGGAAAGCGCCGTGCGCCAGGGCAAGCCGCTGCCTAGCTTTGCGGGCACGGCCACGCATGAAGTTCGGCTGACGCTGGAGGGCGGAGTGCGCAACCCGGCGTTTGTGCGGTTCATGGAGCGGCTGGGCGAAGAGACGCTGCGCGGTTTTTCAACGCTGGACTATCTGGCACTCGAGAGGTTGGAACAAGGCCGTTCGCTCACCCCCGAAATTCAGGAGCGCCTGCCCGCGCTGGCAGAGGTCGGCGCGGTGGAAATGATGGGCCGTGGCAAAACCGCGAAATACATGCTGGCTGCCGCCTTGTATGCGACGCTGGGAAACAAAGGCACCTATACCCGCAAGCGGGGCCTGGATCACGGCACCAACAAGGCCCTGTTGCTGCAACACCTCAAAGACCAGGGGGAAGCGGGTGCACCGCTCAGCGAGTTCCGCCAAGTGTTGCCGTCGCTGCCCATGAAGGCAGTGCAGAAACTGCTCGACGAGTTACGCAATGAGGGTTTGATCGGTGTTGTTGGCCAGCGGCGGTGGGCCCGCTGGTATCTTGCAGATACGTCGGTCTTTAAGCCAACAGGCGATAAAAAAGTTAAAGCAGCCCTTTGACCGATCAGGCATTTCATATAAATCAACGACTTATAAAACCCGACATCTGTTGAGAAGACACGATAGCGGGTTAAACAACGCATGCCCATGCTGGAGAAAGCATGGCAACTTGGTCGCTTTCGCAGCAAAACCAAGGTGGTTTTGCTTGCTCACGAAGCAGGCTCACCTTGCACAGGAGACAACGATGCCGCAGCCACCCACACCCGACGCCGCCAGCCCGCCCCTCGTTTTCCACCGCGAAGGCCCGATCGCCACGCTGCAGTTCAACCGCCCCACCACGCTCAACGCCATCGACGTGCCCATGGCCCAGGCCCTGTGCGCGGCCGCGCGCAGCATCGCGGCCGATCCCGGCGTGCGGGCCGTGGTGCTGTGCGGCGCGGGCAAGGGCTTCATGGCCGGGGGCGATCTGGCCACCTTGCGCGAAGACCCTGTCCAGGGCGCCGCCGACCTGCTGGACCCGCTCAACGAGGCCGCCACCCTGCTCGCGAACATCGACGCGCCCGTCATCGCCAAGGTGCACGGCGTGGCCGCCGGGGCCGGGATGAGCCTGATGCTCCTGGCCGACTTCATCCTCGCCGCCGAGGGCACGCGCTTCAATCTGGCCTACATCAACCTGGGCACCAGCTGCGACGTGGGCGCCTCGTGGGCCCTGCCGCGCCAGGTGGGCCTGCGCCGCGCGCTGGAGATCGCCCTGCTCGGCGACACGCTCACCAGCGCCGATGCCGAGCGCCTGGGCCTGGTCAACCGGGTGGTGCCCGCCGACCAGCTCGATGCGGCGGTGGACGCACTCGCCGAGCGCCTGGCGGCCGGCCCCACGGTCGCGCTGGGCCACATGCGCCGGCTGATGCGCGCCTCGTTCGACCGCGACCTGCCCGCGCAACTGGAGGCGGAAACCCGCGCCTTCGGCGACTGCGCGCGCACGGCCGACCTGGCCGCGGGCATCGCCGCCTTCTACGCCAAGGAGAAGCCGCGCTTCGAAGGGCGATAGGCAAACCTGCGCGGCAGGGCACGACACGGCAGCGGCGGCTGACGCCCACACGCCTGCCCTGCCGGCCGCCCGGCCCTACCATTCCGTCCGATCCGCAGCGCAGCGCACCGTGCGGCACCTGATTTTCAGCACCTGTCCGTTCATTCATTCATTCCTTGAGGAGACCCCTGCCATGAACCACCGCGACGTCTTCATCGTCGGCACCGCCCGCACCGCCATCGGCACCTTCGGCGGCACGCTCAAGGACGTGCCCAACAGCCAGCTGGCCACCACGGTCACGCGCGCCGCCATCGAACGCAGCGGCCTCGCACCCGACACCGTGGGCCACGTGGTCATGGGCAACGTCATCCCGACCGACACCAAGGACGCCTACCTGGCCCGCGTGGCCGCCATCGATGCGGGCTGCCCCATCGAGACGCCGGCCTTCAACGTCAACCGCCTGTGCGGCTCCGGCCTGCAGGCCATCGTGTCGGCCGCGCAGGCCATCGTGCTGGGCGACTGCGACGTGGCCATCGGCGGCGGCAGCGAATCCATGAGCCGCGGCCCGTACTTCGACACCGCCGCGCGCTACGGCCAGCGCATGGGCGACGCCAAGAGCATCGACTACATGCTGGGCATCCTGCACGACCCCTGGCAGAAGATGCACATGGGCATCACCGCCGAGAACGTGGCCGAGCGCTACCGCATCAGCCGCGACATGCAGGACGAACTGGCCGCCGCCAGCCAGCACCGCGCCGCCGCGGCCATCGCCGCCGGGCACTTCAAGGCGCAGATCGTTCCGGTCGAGATCGCCACGCGCAAGGGCACCGTGCTGTTCGACACCGATGAGCACGTGCGCGGCAACACCACGCTCGACGTGCTGGCCGGCATGAAGCCCGCGTTCAAGAAGGATGGCGGCAGCGTCACCGCCGGCAATGCCTCGGGCATCAACGACGGCGCGGCCGCCGTGGTGCTGGTGGCCGGCGACCGCGTGGCCGCGCTGAACGCCAAGCCGCTAGCCCGCCTGGTCGGCTACGCGCACGCGGGCGTGGACCCGGCCTACATGGGCATCGGCCCCGTGCCCGCCACGCGCCAGGTGCTGCAGCGCACGGGCCTGAAGATCGAGGACATGGACGTCATCGAGGCCAACGAGGCCTTCGCCGCCCAGGCCTGCGCCGTCATCCAGGAACTCGGCCTGGACCCCGCCAAGGTCAACCCCAACGGCTCGGGCATCTCCCTGGGCCACCCCGTGGGCGCCACTGGCGCGATCATCACGACCAAGGCCGTCGCCGAGCTGCACCGCACCGGCGGGCGCTACGCGCTGGTCACGATGTGCATCGGCGGCGGGCAGGGCATCGCGGCCATCTTCGAGCGGGTTTGATTGCAACCGTTGGAAATAGCTGCGGAAAGCTACAGGATCCCTTTTAAGATCCTCTCTTTTATGTGATGACAAAAACGATGCCTTATATCTACCAAGTGTCTTGTCGCTTCAGAACACCGACAAGGTTGGCAGCAAGCATTGCGTGGCGCTACTTCAGTATTATGCGAACGTGCCACACACCAGCATTTGGAAGAAAGGTGAAACGGTATTTGGTAATGCCAATATCAAGCAAGGCACAGCCATCGCCACATTCAACAGCAAGGGCCACTACGGCAGCCTGCCCACGGGCAATCATGCGGCGTTCTTCATCTCCCAGGATGCTGGTGGCATCTGGATCATGGATCAATGGTTGAGCGATGTGAAAAAGCCCAAGGTGTCAAAACGCTACTTGACTCCCAAGCCCCAAAGCAAAAATGGAGTCTTCACTGACGCCAGCAATAACGCCGCGGCGTATTCCGTAATCGAATGACGACGACAACGATGGGATTTCTATGACGCCAGCCTGCCTCCTACGCCGCTCACCCGGCTGGTCCACGGCTTTTGCCGTGGTCATTTTCGCGGTAACAGGTATGCCAAATACAGCTGTAGCTGCTTCTACCACGCTGGAATGTCCCCCCTACAGTACAGCTCAACGAGCCACGGGCCTCTGCATCCAGCCTGCCCGCAGGCGCGGAAATCGTGCTGGACGCGAATCCCCTGCGGCTGACCGGCTACAACGTCTTCGATGGCCCTCTCATTCGTGAGGCGGCGTTGATGCCACAGTCAGATAAGCCCGGCAAAGGCGGCTCTACCGCCGTATGGACTTTCGAAGGAGATTACTCACAGGGCAAGTTCCTTTCCTGCGACTATGCTGGCGGCGTGGTGCGAATGGCGCAGCGCGTGGATGACGCGGTGAAGCGCTGTACGGTTGTATCGCGCAAGTCGGGCAAGCCGGCAGTGCTACAGGTACGTTTTCAATGCGAGTGACGCCGGGACCGCCGGTCCAGACAATCCGCCTTCTCGGCGGATTTTTTATTTGTAGAACGCTTCCACCGCGCCCTTGAGCGTGATCATCAGCGGCCGGCCCTTGCGGTCCACCGTCTTGCCCGCAGGCACCTTCACCCACCCCCCGCTCACGCAGTACTCCTCCACGTCGAAGCGCTCCTTGCCATTGAAGCGGATGCCGATGTCGTGCTCGAACACGGCGGCGACATGGTGCGGGCTGCGCGGGTCGATGGAGAGGTGGTCGGGCAGGTCGGGGCGTTGCGGAGCGTCGGTCATCAATTTTCTCTTCTGAAAACAAAATCAACAATGGAGAGCGAAATAATCGGATGGGAATTATTCCTGTGGATAGCCATCGACCAGACACTGGATCAACTGGGCGGGGTCGATATCGCCGCTGCAGCGGCCATCCTTCCAGGGCAGCCATTCCTGCCGACACGCGGTAAATTCGCAGGAGCGACCCGAGGAACATCGATCGCTTCGGTGGTATCGAGAAAAATACTGCAGCAGCGAATGCCCTTTGCTTTGCCGACCCTCACGGGGGCCAGCTTGAGAACGCTCAGACTGACTTTCACCAGGAGCCTCGGTGCCTTCGTGGGGCGCCTGGTTCCTGGCGTCGGCTGGACCGTGCTGGCATACGATGTTTTCCAGATCATCAACCAGTCGATCACGAAGTACAACGCCCTCGCGAAGAAAGAAGACCGCCTATGGTAGCCGCCGCCCCTTCCGACTTATGGAAAGACCTGGTTCAGCTGGCATCGTCTGTCGATTCCGTGGGATTAAGGAAGCTGGGAAAGCAAATCGATTACACGCCCCATACCGATCTGGTCAAAGACCTGGGCCTGACCGGCGATGACGCCTTTCATTTCATGGAAAATTTTGCTTCCAGGTTCCATGTGGCCCCAGGCGATTACCGGCCATCCGACTATTTCGGCGCAGAAGGTCTCTGGCTGCTTTCCCCTTTCAAGAAAAGCAAGCGCACCCGACCCATTACCCTGGGCATGCTCCTCCTGGCAGCAAAGGCAGGCGTGTGGGATGCACAAAGGCTTCAACAGGCGCATGAGCAAAAACAGTACGGCTGACTCGCGATCGCAAGATCGCGCAGGTGATTGATCGGCCGGTGCCCGTGGTCGTCTGGGCCCTGCCCAGCCGGGGTCAACCCCCCTCACCGCAGCATCGCGTACCCCACCCCGATCGCCGCCGCCAGCCCCACCGCATCCGCCACCAGCGCGCACGCCAGCGCATGGCGTGCATGCCGGATGCCCACGCTGCCGAAGTACACCGCCAGCACGTAGAAGGTGGTTTCCGTCGATCCCTGCACGATGGCGGCCAGGCGGCCGGCGAAGGAATCGACGCCGTGCGTCTGCATGACGTCGATCATCAGGCCCCGCGCGCCGGCGCCGGAGAGCACCTTCATCAGCCCCACGGGCAGGGCCGGCAGGAACGCGGTGTCCCAGCCCATCGCCGCCACGCCCGCGCCGATGGCGCCCAGCAGCGCGTCCATGCAGCCGGCCGCGCGGAAGACGCCGATGGCCGCGAGGATGGCGATGAGGTAGGGCACGATCTGCACCGCCACGCCGAAGCCTTCCTTGGCGCCTTCGATGAAGGCGTCGTAGACGTTCACGCGCCGCACGGCGCCCGCCAGCACGAAGAGCATGACCACGCTCAGGATGACCGCGGCCCCGGTGGTGCCGGCGATGCGCGCGGCCTGCTCGGCCGGCAACCGGGCCAGCGCGGTGACGGCCGCTGCCAGCAGCCCGGCCACGGCCAGCACGGGCAGCAGAAAGCGCGCGCGCCACAGGGGCAGGCGCTGGCACATGGCCACGGCCAGCACACCCGCCAGCAGCGACGCGAAGGTGACCAGCAGCGTCGGCAAAAAGATGTCCGCCGCGTTGAAGCCCGCGCCCAACCCCTGCTTCAGGGCCAGGCTCTGGCGGATGGCGATGACCGAAGTGGGAATGAGCGTGAGCCCCGCGGTGTTCATCACCACGAACATGATCTGCGCGTTGCTGGCGGTGTCGGGCGGGCCGGGGTTGAGGGTCTGCAGCTCGCGCATGGCCGTGAGGCCGAGCGGTGTGGCGGCGTTGTCCAGGCCCAGCAGGTTGGCCGAGAGGTTCATGGTCATCGCGCCCTGCGCCGGGTGGCCGTCGGGCACCCCAGGGAACAGCCGGCGCAGCAGCGGCGCGGCGGCGCGGGCGAGCAGTTCGATCATGCCGGCGCGCTCGCCCACGCGCAGCAGGCCCAGCCACAGCGCCATCACGCCGGCCAGGCCCAGCGAGATCTCGAAGCCCGAGCGGGCCGCATCGAACAGCGCGGCCAGCAGGGCCTGGAAGATGCCGTCCGCGCCCAGCAGCCAGCGCACGACGGCGGTGGCGAACGCCACGGTGAAGAACCCGATCCAGACCCAGTTGAGCGCCATGGCCGGGATGGTAGCCGCATGGACCCTGAGAACCTGTTCAATGTCTTTCTGGAAATCGCGTTGGCGCTCAATCGCCCGGCGTTCTCAGAGAAATCCGATCCAGCGCCCCGCCAGCACGGCCCCCAGCCACAGCGCGAGCGACACCGCGGCCTGCATGCGCACCCAGCCGCCGGCCTGCCCTTCGCGCAGGGCGCGCGCCCAGTGCCCGCCGGCATGCAGCGCCAGCGCATTCAGCAGCGCCAGCCCGATGACCGCCACCTTCACCAGGAACGCCGGATTGGCCAGGTAGTCGGCCGGCCGTGTGGCGAACAGCCACAGCCCGGTGACCAGGGCCAGCGCGATCCCCGCCGCCGCCCCGCGCGACAGGAACGGACCCAGCAGCGCCAGGGGAATGCGCCGGCCGACGGCGCCCCACAGGCGCAGGTCCAGCAGCACGGCGGCGCCCACGCCCAGGCCCAGCACGGCGATGTGCAGGGCGTTGACCACCAGGTAGGCCGTGCCGGACTGGCGCAGCCACGCGGCCGGGGCGGACGCGGCCAGGGTGTCCAGCAGGGGCGCGAGCCCGGCGAAATCCATGGGGCCTTCTAGCGTTTGGGGCTCTGGATGCGCTCGGGGTAGAGGTCGTAGGTCTTGCCGCCGACCTGGATCTGCACGGCCTTCATGCGCCGCTGGGAAGTGTCCCGGTCACGGTTGCCGATGGCGGTGATGGCATCGCCCGGCTTGGCGGAGGCCTCGGTGAAACCGGAGCGCTCGGTCTGCGACGGATTGCCCAGTTCCACGCGCCAGAGGGCGCCTTCGACGGTCTTGACCTCCAGCGTCGGGTGGGGCGGCGCGATCTGCACGCGCTGCACGGTGCCGGCCAGCTCGGACTGGGCTTCTTCCGCCCAGGACCAGCCGTGGTGCGCCTGCGCGGGGCCGGCGCACAGGGCCGCCAGGGCGACGGCGGTGCTGACAACGGAACGGGTGATGACGGTCATCGGATACCTCCAGGCAACGGTTTTCACGGGACGTGGGGAATGCGCCGGTCGGCCATCGGTCCAGGCCGGCCCTGCCGCGACAGCCATCGTGCACGCAGCGGGGCGCATCGCCAAACGATGGCCCCACGGCGATGGGGGTTCGCGCCCGCGCGGCGGCGCGCTGTCCCGGGCCGCGGTCCCGCGGGTCAGAACGGTGCGTCGTCGTCTTCGGCACCATCGGCCGCCACGGCAGCAGGGCTGCTCGAAGGCGCAGGGGTGGCAGGGTCGGCCGCCGGTGCTGCCGGGGGCGTGCCGCCCAGTTCGGTGCGGCCTTCGCCACCCAGCGCCTCGATCAGGTCGGGAATCAACTTGCTGAGTTCGCCCGTGGCGATGGCCACGTCGGTGTCGAAGCCGCCGTCATCGGCCTTGGTGCCTTCGAACACCGTGTCCAGGAACGATATCTTGCGCACCTGCAGGCCTTCGCTCAGCAAAAAGGACACGCGGTCGTCCCAGGTCATCGCGAGCTTGGTGGGCAGCTTACCGGCGGCGATGTGCTCGCGCACCTCGTCGATGTCGAGCGGATGGCGGGCATAGCGCACCACGGCCTTGGCCTCGTCGGCGCTCTTGAGCTCGCACTCGCGGTCCACGCTGAAGCCCACGGGCGGCTCCTGCGTGCTGAGCCAGTGCGACATAGCGGCCTGGGGCGAGGTCTGCGTATCGAGCAGCGCCACCGACAGGCCGGGCAGCGCCTCGACCAGCAGCGTGACGACCTCGTCGGCCCGCGACTGGCTGCTGGTGTCCAGCACCAGCCAGTGGGCCTGCGGGTCGATCCACACCCACATCGATCCCTGCTTGGTGAAGGCCATGGGCAGCAGGTCGAGCTTGGCCTCGTCCTTGAGCTCCTTGGCTTCCTTCTTGCCGGGCTTGCGGCCGGTTTCCTGCTCGATGCGCGCGGCCTTTTCCTTGACCTTGCGGTTGAGCACCGAGCCGGGCAGCATCTTGGACTCGACCATGAAGCGCAGCACCCACTGCCCGCCCACGGATTCGGCCATGGGGCCGTGCGCGTCGCCCCGCGGCGGCACCCAGCCCAGCGATTTTTCCTGCGTGGCGCCGCACTCCACGAACGGCGTCTTGGCCAGCGCCTCCTCCACCTGCGGCAGGTCCACCTGCCACTGCGGCGCGATGCGGTACACGATCATGTTCTTGAACACGGAAATCCTTCAGCTCTGACGTTCATTGGCACACCCTGGGGCGCACGCCCGGGGGCGCGGCGCGGTGCAGCGGGGTGCCATTGTCGGGGGTGCGGTCGGCGCCGGGCCCGCGGCCTAGCGTGGCGTTCACCGGCATGGCACCCCATTTGCTATGGATTCAATAGCTGCACAGGCAATCGATACGCCGGCATGGGGCCATTCCCATCCCCCGTTGCACGGACAGGGCAACCAACCCTTGTCACAACTTTACACAGCCACACGAACGCCTCACGCCGGCGTTACACAGGGGGAAGACACTGGCTCTCAACCGCTGCAACGGTCGTTGCGGCGGACCCACTCGCCCCCTGGGGCAAGAAAGGAACCACCATGTCCATCTTCTTCCAACGACGCATCGCCGGCGCTGCCGCCGCCACCGCCCTGCTGGCCGCCCTGGCCGCACCCGCCTTCGCGCAGACCCCTCCCCCCGCCCCGTCCGCTCCGCCCGCCGCCGGCCCGTCGCAGGACGGCCCGCGCCACCGCATGCCCAGCCCCGAGCAGCGCAAGGCGCACATGGAGCAGCGCGCCAACGCCCTGCAGCAAAAGCTGCAGCTCACCCCGGCCCAGCAGCCCGCCTGGGACACCTTCAAGGCCGCGATGCAGCCGCAGGAGCGCGGCGCGCGGCTCGACCCCAAGGGCCTCGACCAGCTGACCACGCCCGAGCGCATCGACCGCATGCGGGCCATGCGTGCCCAGCACAGCGCGGAGGCCGACCGCCGCGACGAAGCCACCAAGGCGTTCTACGCCACGCTGACCCCGGCGCAGCAAAAGACCTTCGACCAGGAAAGCCGCCGCATGCACCGCCACCCCGGCATGGGCGGCCCGCGCGATGGTGAGCGCGGCAAGGACGGACGCCACGGCGGCCCGCGCGGCGAACGCCCGGCCGTGCCGCCGGTGCCCGCACCTGCGCCGCAGTAAGCGATCGGTCCGGGGGGTTTGCGCACAGTCTGGACATCCCTGCATACCCCCCGGTCAGATCCCGACCGATCAGTACGGTTGAGGCGACTGCCTACAACGCACCCCCCGATGGGCGGCATACAGTGGGTTACACACGTTGTGCAAACCCACAGTCATTCCATCGAGGGAATTTCCATGCCGATCACCCACCTCCTGCGTTCCCGCGCCCCGCTGCGCGGGAACGCTTTTTTCCTGGCGCTGGCCTGCGTCGCCGGCGCGGGCGCCGTTCACGCCCAGCCTTCGGGCACCAGCCCGTCCGTCTACGTGCAGGGCGGCTGGGCAGAACACCAGACCGATTCCGCCGCCGTGGGCGTGACGCTGCCCTGGAACTGGCAGAGCGAGCTGTGGGGCCATGAAGTGCGCGGCTACTGGGACATTTCCGCCAGCCGCTGGTCGTACAACGGGGTCAACGGCTCGGGCGACCTGACCGTGGTCGGCTTCACGCCCACCTTCCGCCTGCGCCCGGACAACGGCCGCGCCAACTGGTTCTGGGAAGGGGGCGTCGGCATCACTTATGCCGACCGCAAGTACCACACCCCCGACAAGGAGTTCAGCACCCGCTACAACTTCGGCTCCCACCTGGGCGTGGGCTACAGCCTGGGCGCGCAGCGCCAGCACGAGATCGTGCTGCGGGTGCAGCACCTGTCCAACGCGGGCATCAAGAAGCCCAACCCGGGCGAGAACTTCGTGCAGCTGCGCTACGCGTACCACTTCTGATCCCTGCCTGCTTCATCCATGCCAACAAGGGCCCTTCGGGGCCCTTTTTCTTTGGCCGATGCCGATCCGGGGCGCATTGTGGACAAGCCTGGGGACATTTCCAGAGCAACCCATGGGTTATCCACAGAAGGCGCCAATGCGCCGAAGTTGTTGTCGCCCGGCATGCCGGTTCACCCGGTCAGCGCCACAGGGTTTACGGCCATCCAAGTGCTTGGCAGCGTTGAGGAAATCGGCCTTGTCCACAGAAACGGGGCTCCTCTACTACTACTGCTATGTATTGATAGAACCTTTAATGGAATAACAAGGAACCTCCGGGCCGCCGAAAACCGACCGCCGCGCTCCTTGTCCGACGTCACCCGGGCCCGGCGCAAAACGAAGGCATCCCGCCCGCCGTGGGAAAAGAAAAAGGGAAGGGAAAGAAAAAGAAGAAAGGGACGAACCCTCGCCGTCAGATCGACGGGCTGCGCCCGATCCATGGTCGGCAGGTGTCTGACTTGGCATCGCCTGGAAGGGGGCCGCTTTCGCGCCAACGGGTGAAAAAGGGTGGCCACGGGAACAAGCCTGTGGATATTTCCCGCACAACCGGCCACTTGTCCACAGCGAAGGGCGATGCGCCGGTTTTGTCCCCGCCGACGCGACAGCGGGAGCCGGGTACCGCCCACAAGGTTCACGGCATCGCAAGTCCGTTGATCCGCAACGGAAAAACGCAGTTGTCCACAGAGGGAGGCCGTGCTTACTACGACTACTATGGATTGATAAAGACATTAAGGAGAAGACAGAAAAAAACCGTCGCCCGCGGACCGCACCGGATGGCGAGGGGTTCTGGCAGGACGAGACGCGTGTGGCACAGCAAGGCGTCAGAGGCCTTCGGCACGGAGCAGGCAGGGGGAGGGGTACCCGACCGTATGGAAGGCCGCCCAGCCGCCCGGCAGAGGCCTGCCAGAGGCTTTCAGAGGGAAAAGATCAGACGGGCGCGTTCCGCAGGAAGCGCTCGAGCACGTCGGCCGGCAGCGGCCGGCTGAAGAAATAGCCCTGGTACAGCTGGCAGCCCGCCTGGGCCAGGCGGTTGCGCTGGGCGCCGGTCTCGACGCCTTCGGCGATGACGTTCAGGCCCAGGCTGCGCGAGAGCGCGATGATGGTATCCACGATGGCCGCATCATTGGGATCGCTGAGCAGGTCGCGCACGAAGCTCTGGTCGATCTTGAGTTGGTCCAGCGGCATGCGCTTGAGGTAGCTCAGGGAGGAGTAGCCGGTGCCGAAATCGTCCAGCGAGAAACCCACCCCATGGGCGCGCAGCGCCGACATGGTGGCGATGGTGGTCTCCATGTCGTCCACGAAGAGGCTTTCGGTCAGCTCCAGCTTGAGCTGGTCGGCCGGCGCCCCGGTGAACACCAGCGCACGCACCACGTCGTCCACGAAGCCCGCGTGGTGGAACTGGCGCGAGCTCACGTTCACCGCCATGGTGAGGTGCGACAGGGAGGGCTCGTCCTGCCAGCTGGCCAGCAAGGTGCAGGCGGTGTGCAGCACCCAGCGGCCCAGGGGCAGCACGAGGCCGGTTTCCTCGGCCAGCGGGATGAAATCGCCGGGCGGCACCATGCCCCGCTTGGCGTGCGGCCAGCGCACCAGCGCCTCCACCCCGACCACGCGGTTCATCGTGTCCACCTGGGGCTGGTAGTGCAGCAGGAATTCCTCGCGGGCGATCGCCGTGCGCAGGTCGTCTTCCAGTGCGGCCCGGGCCGTCACCACGGCCTGCATGCCGGGGTCGAAAAAGCGCAGGGTGTTGCGGCCGGCGGTCTTGGCCTGGTACATGGCCAGGTCCGCCTGCTTGAGCAGCTCGCCCACGGTGGACTGGCCGTCGGTGAACGGGGCGACGCCGATGCTGGGCGTGCTGCGGTACTGGTAGCCGTCCAGGGCATAGGGGGCGCTCAGCACCGACAGGATCTTCTCGCCCACCACGCGGGCGCTCACGGCCAGCTCGTCGGGCCGGGGGCTGAGCGCCTCGATCATCACCACGAACTCGTCGCCGCCCAGCCGCGCCACGGTATCGACGGTGCGCACGCAGGTGTTCAGGCGCTGCGCCACCTGCTGCAGCAGCAGGTCGCCCTTGTCGTGGCCCAGCGTGTCGTTCAGCGTCTTGAAGTTGTCCAGGTCGATGAACAGCAGCGCCCCGCCCTGGCGCTGGCGCTGCGCCGTGGCCAGGGCCTGGTGCATGCGGTCCATGAGCAGCATGCGGTTGGGCAGGCCGGTGAGCGAGTCGAAGAACGCCAGGCGCTGGATCTCGCGCTCGGTGGCCTTGCGGTGGCCGATGTCGGTGTGGATGGCCAGGATGGATTCGGGCTGGCCGCCCTCGTCGCGCACCAGGGTCCAGCGGCCTTCCACGTCGATCGCATGCCCGTCCTGGTGGAACTGCACGATCTCGCCCGTCCACTCGCCCTGGGCCAGGGTGGTTTCGGTGGCGCGCAGGAATTCGGTGGCGTTCTGGTAGAGCAGCGTGTCGATGGTGCGGCCCAGCACCTGCGCCTGCGACCAGCCGTACATGCGCTCGGCGCCCTGGTTCCAGAACGTGATGCGGTGCTCCAGGTCGCGCACGATGATGGCGTCGCGGGCCTTGTCCAGCAGCGAGGCCTGGCGCCGGATGTGGGCGTCCGATGCCTGGCGGGCCATTTCGGCGGTGGCGCGCGCCGCGAAGATGCGCAAGGTCGAGGAAACCAGCGCCGGCCGCTCCAGCGGCTCGCGGAAGATCACGAAGATCAGCCCGATGGGCCGCCCCTCGGCGTCGCGCAGCTGCTGGCCCACGTAGCTTTGGGCGCCCAGCGCCGCGACGGGTGAGCGCGGGTACAGCTCGCAGACGCCGGATGTGACCACGTATTCCGCCTCGGTCGCCAGCCGCAGGCTGGGCGTGCCCTCCAGCGAATACTCGGCATTGGGCTGCACCACGCCATCCTGCACGCGCGAGAGCGTGATGGCGCGCGGCGGCTGTCCCTCCACCGGCGGCAGCAGCCGCGTCACGCAGCCGGCCTGTGCGCCCAGCGCATCCGCCATGTTGCTGGCCAGCTGCTTGAAGAATTCGGTCCCGGTGCTGGCCGAGATGGCAGCGGCGGCCTTGAGTACCACGCTCTGCAGGCGCTGCTGGTCCTGGCGGGTGCGCAGGCTCTCGATGCCGAAGGCCAGGTCGTTGGCCAGCTGCTGCAGCAGTTCGGTCTCCTCGGAGCCGATCTCCAGCACTTCGGGCGGGTAGAGGTACAGCAGGCCGAACGAGCGCTCGGCGTTGCGCAGCGGCAGGCTGATCACCGAATGCAGGCCTTGCCGCAGCATGCGCTCGGTCCAGCTGGCGAACGTCGGGTCGAGCCGGATGTCGCGCACGATCACCGGGCGGCCGCTGCGCACCGCCAGCCCGGCCGGGCCCTGGCCGCCCGGCTGGTCGGCCGACCAGCTCAGCTGCAGTGTTTCCGCATAGTGGTCGCTGTGGTGGCCGCTCCAGGCCACGGGCTCGATGCTCTGGCGCGCATCGTCGCGCACCATGCCGACCCAGGCCATCCGGTAGCCGCCCACGTCCGTGGCGATGCGGCAGACCTCGCGCAGCAGGTCGGCCTCGGAGGTCGCGCGCACCAGCGATTCGTTGCAGGCGGCCAGCAGCCGCTGGATGCTGCCCACCCGCGCCAGCTCCCGTTCGAGGCGCATGCGCTGCGTGACGTCGGTGGCCAGCACCTGGCGTGCGGGCACGCCGTTGAATTCGATGCCCCCGGCATACACCTCGGTGTCGATCACCGTGCCGTCCTTCTTGCGGTGGCGCCGGTGCACGGCGTCACGCCGGGCATTGTGGGGAATGGTGTGCGCTTCCCGTATGCGGGCTTCGCGGTTGTCCTGGGGCCACAGGTCAGGCGTGGTCATGCACAGCAGTTCCGCCTCGCTGTACCCGTACTGGCGCACCATGGCCCGGTTGACGGCCAGGATGCGCAGGGTGCCCAGCTCGTACACCCACATGGGCTGCGGGTGCGCATCGAACAGCAGGCGGTATTGCTGCTCTGACGCGTGCAGCTGCGCGGCATAGCGCCGCAGCTGCACCACGGCGCCCAGCGACTCGGCCAGGATCTGCACGTGCGCCAGGTGGCGCTGCGAGAACGACGCCAGCGGGTCGCCATTGACCTTGAGCATGCCCACCACCGCGTCGCCCGCGCGCACCGGCGCCGCGATGAAGGCCACCGGCCCCGGCTCGCACAGGGCGGCCGAGGGCATGGCCTGCGCGACGGCCGGCTGGCTGCAGACGGTCTCGCCCGCGTCGATGCGGTGCCACAGCTCGTAGCCTTCCAGCGGGCGCACGTCGTTCAGCGGCACGGCGCGCATGCCGGTGCTGGCCTGCACCCGGGCTTTGTCGCCTTCGCGCATCACCACCATCGCACCGCCGGCATCGGACAGTTCCATCGCGGTGCGGGCCACCAGCTGCAGCACCTCGTCCATGGACAGTTCGAGCGACGAAATCTTCTGCTGCACGCGCACCAGCTCGGCGTGGGTGCGGGCCTCGTCCTTGGCCTGCAGCGCGCTGTCCTTTTGCGCGCTGATGTCGGTCATGCCGCCCACCATGCGGATCGCATGGCCCTCGGCGTCGCGGATCACGAAGCCGCGGTCCTGCACCCAGGCGTAGCTGCCGTCGTAGCGGCGAAAGCGGTATTCCTCGGCCCAGTGCTTGGCCGTGCCCTCGATCGCCGCGTGGATGCTCTCCAGCACCGCGTCGCTGTCTTCCGGGTGCAGGCGCAGCGTCCACGACGTGCTGTCGTGCGGCAGGGTCTGCATGGGCACACCGAACAGCGTCTGCATGCCCTCGTTCCACCACATGGAGTCGTCGTGCAGGTTCCAGTCCCAGATGGCGTCGGCCGTGGCGCGCGCCACCAGGTGAAAGCGCTCGTCGCTGGCGGCCCGCTCGGTGGCCATGCGCGCCTGGTTGCGCTGGCTGCGGCGCAACTCCAGCAGGGCGATGGCCTGCCCGGCCACCGCGCGCAACGATTCGAGCTGGGGTGGTTGCAGCACGCACGGCTCGGTGGACATCACCACCACGGCGCCCAGCACCCATTTCTCCGCGGTGATCAGCGGCATGCAGGCCACGGCGCGCACGCGCGGCCCGGCGATCACCAGCGGATGGCGGCGCAGCGTGGAATGGGCGTGGGTGTCCTGCACCTGCACCACCCGGCCGTCCACCGCCAGGGCGCACAGCGGGTGGGCCGCATCCAGCGACTGCAGTTCGATGCCGGTGCTGGCCTTGAACCACTCGCGCCCCTGGTCGATGAAACCGATCGCCGCCATGGGCATGCCGCACAGGCGGGCGGCCAGCCGGGTCAGCTGATCGAACGCCTCTTCCGCCGGGGTGTCCAGCACTGCGCAGGCGCGCAGCGCCTCCAGGCGTTTGCCCACGGGAGCGGCCTTGGGCGGCACGCTCAGAAGGCCAGCGGACGGGAAAGTGGCCGTTGGCATGGGTCGGTAGGCGACAACACCTGCATGGGATTCGGGCGGATCGGGATCTGCGGCGGCAAATGACTACAAAAAGTAACGGTCAATGCTACACCGGCACCGCGACGGCCGGTGTTGCTTCCTGGCCCTATCGGGTCCGGCGCCGTTCGCGCACCGCCTGCGCCAGGCCCTGCAGCACCGGCACCGTCTGCGCCATGCTGATGCAGGCGTCGGTCACCGACACGCCGTGCGCCAGGGGCTGGCCGGCGACGATGTCCTGCCGGCCTTCCTGCAGGTGGCTCTCGATCATCAGGCCCACGATGCGATGGTCGCCCCCGGCCACCTGCCCGGCGACGTCGGCCGCCACGTCGATCTGGCGGCTGTGCTGCTTGCTGCTGTTGGCATGCGACACGTCGACCATCACCTGCGCGCGCAGCCCCGCCGCCTGCAGCAGCTGGCAGGCCGCGTCCACGGACGGCGCCGCGTAGTTGGGCTGCTTGCCGCCGCGCAGGATCACGTGGCAGTCGTTGTTGCCGCGCGTTTCGAAGATGGCGGACTGGCCCATCTTGGTCATGCCCATGAAGGCATGCGGCGCCTGGGCCGCCAGGATGGCGTCGCTGGCCACCTTCACGCCGCCGTCGGTGCCGTTCTTGAAGCCCACCGGGCACGACAGGCCGCTGGCCAGCTGCCGGTGGCTCTGGCTTTCGGTGGTGCGCGCCCCGATCGCGCCCCAGCTCACCAGGTCGCTGATGAACTGCGGGCTGAGCAGGTCGAGGAATTCGGTGCCCACCGGCAGGCCCAGCGCCAGGATGTCCAGGAGCAGCGCGCGGGCCATCTCCAGCCCCTCGTTGATGGCGAAGCTGCCGTCCAGGTGCGGGTCGTTGATGTAGCCCTTCCAGCCGACGGTGGTGCGGGGCTTCTCGAAATACACGCGCATCACGACCAGCAGGTCCTGCGACAGCGCATCGGCCTGCGTTTTGAGCTGGCGGGCGTATTCCATGGCCTGCCCGTGGTCGTGGATCGAGCAGGGCCCCACCACCACGACCAGCCGGTCGTCCTGGCCGTGCAGCACGCGCGAGATCGCCGCGCGGCTGGTCTCGACCAGCTGCAGCGCGCCGGGCGGCGTGGGCAGCCATTCCTGCAGCAGCGCAGGCGTGATCAGCGGGCGCACGGCCTTGATGCGCGTGTCGTCGATGCGCGTCGTGTCGTGGGTGGAGAGCGGGGTGGCGGTGCGGTGCACGTGGGGGGTGGGTGGGGTCGTCATGGCGGCGATTGTCGCGCGCCGCCCGCCGCTGCCCCTCGGCCCCGCTCAGGGCCGGCGGAAGGCGGTTTTCTGCCGCGACCAGTAGCGCGAATCGAGCCGGTCCATCCGCACCTCGCCGCCGGTGGAGGGCGCGTGCACGAAGCGGCCCTCGCCCACGTAGATGCCCGCATGCGTCGGCCGGCCCGCGCCGAACACCACCAGGTCGCCCGTGCGCAGGTCGCCGCTGTCCACCGGCAGCCCGAAGTCGCTCAACTGCGCCACGGTGCGCGGCGGGGCGATGCCCGCGCGGCTCTTGTACACATAGCCGATGAGGCCGCTGCAGTCGAATCCGCCCTCGGGCGTGTTGCCGCCATAGCGGTACGGCGTGCCCACCAGCCCCAGCGCATGGATGGCGATGTCGCTCGACTGGTCGGGCGACAGCTGCGAATACGTCACGCTGGCGCGCGGCGAACGCGGCTGCGGCGTGGTGCCGCAGCCGGCCAGCAGCAAGGCGGCGGACAACAGTGCAAGGCAGAGGGAGGCACGCATGCGCCGAGGGTAACGGATGTACTGCGGCACCATGCGCGCGAGTGTGGATGTCAGCGGGGCGATGCGTCCGCCGGTGCCGCCGGCGCCGCCGGCGCCGCGCCCACCTTGTGCAGCAGGTGTTCCGCCAGCGTTTCGTACAGCGGGCGCACCAGCATGCGCGACACCAGGCTGGCCAGCATGGCCGAGGCCATCAGGCTCAGCACCATGGCATGGCCGTCCACCATCTCCATCACGATGATGAAGGCCGTGAGCGGCGCCTGCGTGACCGCCGCCAGGAAGGCCGCCATGCCCATGGCGATCAGGGCCGGGGCGATGTCCGCGCCGGTCAGCAGCGAGATGTTGTGCCCCACCCCCGCGCCGATCGACAGCGCCGGCGCGAAGAAGCCGCCGGGCACGCCGCACCAGGCCGTGAGCCAGGTGGCGATGAATTTCAGCGTGACATAGAACGCCGGGACATCGGCCTGCCCCGCCAGCATGTGCTTGACCGCCTCGGAGCCGGCGCCGAAGGTGGCGCCGCCCGTGACCAGGCCGATCACCGCCACCGCCAGCCCGCCCGCCGCCGCGAAGCGCACCGGGAACCGGGCGCGCCACTGGTTGAGCCGGCCCGGCGCACCGGTGAGCGAGGCGGTGATGAGCTTGGCGAACAGGCCGCCAAGCACGCCGCACACCAGGGCCACGCCCAGGCCGGGCAGCAGCGCGTCCCAGCCCAGGCGGGGCACGCGGATCACCCCGAAATACGTCAGGTTGCCGAAGAACGACACGCCCATCAGCCCGGCCAGCACGATGGCCGCGATGATGAGCCCGCTGCTGCGCGATTCGAGCTTGCGCGACAGCTCCTCGATCGCAAACACCACGCCCGCCAGCGGCGCATTGAACGCCGCGGCGATGCCGGCGGCCCCGCCCGCCACCAGCAATGCATGGCTGGTGATGCCCGAGCGCGGCCCGAGCCAGCGCTGCGCGTGCTGCATCACGCCCGCCGCGACCTGCACCGACGGGCCCTCGCGGCCCATGGAAAGCCCGGCCAGAAAGCCCGCGCTGCCCAGCAGCACCTTGCCCAGCGACATGCGCAGCGAGACGAAGTAGCCGCGCTGGCCGGGCGGCAGGCCCGGCTCCAGCGCCGCCATCACCTGCGGAATGCCCGAGCCTGCCGCCCCGGGGACGAAGCGGCGCGTGGCCCACACGATGGCGGCCGTGAGCGCCGGGGTCCACAGCAGCACGGCCCAGCCGCCCTGCCAGTGCAGCACCTGCTCGAAACGTGCGAACGCCCATTCCCCCAGGACCGTGAACGCCACCACGAAAAGCCCGGCCGCCGCGGCGTAGGCCAGCACGATCGCGCGCTCCACCCACCGCCAGCCGTCCGCGAACTCCTGCCGCAGGTTGTGAAGAAAGTCGGGTTCGCGATGCATGGGAAATGGCCAGGGCAGGCGGTGGAACAAGGCGTTTTGATTGTGGCACGGGCTTGTCGCACGGCCGGTCCGCTCACGGGGCGAATCGGGCACAATCGACGGCTCCCCGCGGCCCCTGACAGGCCGCGCAGGCCGTAGTGCCTTCTCTCCACCATTCTCTACAGGCCCTTACACCATGGCATCCGTCAACAAAGTCATCATCGTGGGCAATCTCGGGCGCGATCCCGAAATGCGCACATTCCCCAGCGGCGACCAGGTCGCCAACGTCACCATCGCCACCACCGACCGCTGGCGCGACAAGAACACCGGCGAGAACAAGGAAGCCACCGAGTGGCACCGCGTGGTGTTCAACGGCCGCCTGGCCGAAATCGTCGGCCAGTACCTGCGCAAGGGCTCGCAGGTCTATGTGGAAGGCAGCCTGCGCACCCGCAAGTGGACCGACCAGGCCGGCCAGGAAAAATTCACCACCGAAATCCGCGCCGACACCATGCAGATGCTGGGCAGCCGCCAGGGCATGGGCGGCGGCCAGGGCGGCGGTGGCGGCTACGAAGACAGCGGCTATGGCGGCGGTGGCAACGACGGCGGCTACGACAACAGCGCCCCGCCCGCTCCGGCACGCCGCCCGGCACCGGCACCGGTGCAGCGCCCTGCCGCGCCCTCACCGCGCCCGGCACCGGCGCCCGCCGCCCAGGCCCCGCGCGCGGCCTCGGGCTTCGACGACATGGACGACGACATTCCGTTCTGAAGCCGTCGCGCCGTCGTGGCCCATGAAAGGCCTGTCTTCGCAAGGAGACAGGCCTTTTTCGCACCTTTTTCGCGCGGGGTGCCGGGCCACCGATGGGCTGCTTTCTTCAGGCGGCTTCCTTGCCAGCGCCTTCCTTTTCGTCGCCGGCCGGCTCCGTTTTCCACAGGCCCCGCACGTTCATCGCCGCCAGGCAGCACTGCAGCGCCATGAGCGCCCAGGCGCGGGTGTGCCATCCCCAGGCCAGCCACAGCACGTTGCTGCCGAGAAAGACCCAGAAGCCGGCATTGCGCCGCGCCGGGTGCGTGGAGGCGACCAGCCAGGCCGCCAGCACCGACGCCGCGAATGCCGGCCATTGCAAAAGGCCGAGCCAGTCGTCCATCGCGGTCAGGCGCCCACGGCCTGCAGCAGCTTCTGGTTGAACGCCGGGATGTCGTCGGGCTTGCGGCTGCTGACCCATTGCCCCTCGACGTGCACGGTTTCGTCCACCCAGGTGGCGCCGGCGTTGCGCAGGTCGGTGGCCAGGCTGGGCCAGCTGGTCAGGGTCTTGCCGCGCACCAGGCCGGCGTCCACCAGCAGCCAGGCGCCATGGCAGATCACGGCGATGGGCTTGCCGGCCTGGTCGATGGCCTGCACGAAGGCCTGGGCCTTCGCGTCCGTGCGCAGGGTGTCGGCGTTGAGCACGCCGCCGGGCAGCAGCACGGCATCGAAGCGCGCGGGATCGGCCTGGTCGAGGGTGCCGTCCACAGCGAAGGTGTCGGCCTTCTCGTCGTGGTTGAAACCCTGCACCTGGCCGGCTTTGGGGGCAATGATCTGGGTGGCGATGCCGGCCTTTTGCAGCGCGTCGCGCGGGCCGGTCAGTTCGACCTGCTCGAAGCCGTCGGTCACGAGGATGGCAACGATGCGCGCGCGGTTGGGGGAAGGGGATGCGGTCATGGGAAGGGATCCTTTCAAAGCCCACCAATCTAGGGGCCGTGCGGCCCCGGGCGTGTCGGCCAAACGCCATCGCGGGGCAGGACATCGGCCCGCATGGCGGGCCCCGCGCGATGCGGTGCAGCGCCTTCAGCCGCGCCCGCGCCAGCGCTCGATGCCCTCGAACGCCGCCATGCCGGCCAGCAGGGCGCCAACGAACCATGCGCCCTCCGGCAGCCCCATGCCCAGCAAAACCAAGGCCGGGCCGGGGCAGATGCCGGCCAGTCCCCAGCCGATGCCGAACAGCACGCTGCCGCCCACCAGCCGCGCGTCGATGCCGTGCGCGGCGGGCCAGTGCAGCGGCGTGCCGCGCAGTGTGCTGCCCCGGCGGCGCGCGAGCGCAAACGCCGCCACGGCCACGCCCACGGCGCCGGCCATCACCAGGGCGAGCGAGGGGTCCCACGGCCCCGTGACGTCCAGGAACGCCAGCACCTTGGCCGGATCGGCCATGCCGGACACGAGCAGCCCTAGCCCGAAGACCAGGCCGGCAACAAAAGCGATCCAAACGGCCATGGCGCGCTCCTTGCGGTCAGCCCAGGTGCCGCAGCACGAAGACCGTGCCGATGCCGGCGGCCATGAAGACCAGCGTGGCCACCAGCGAGCGCACCGACAGGCGCGCCAGTCCGCACACGCCGTGGCCGCTGGTGCACCCCGCCCCGTAGCGCGTGCCCACGCCCACCAGCAGGCCCGCGGCGATGAGCAGGCCCGGGCCCGCGCCGATGCGCACCGCCGGCAGCGGCGCGGCCAGCGCGTAGGCCAGTGGCGCCGCGATCAGGCCGGCCAGGAAGGCCGCGCGCCAGGCCCGGTCCCCGCGCCGGGGCCGCAGCAGGCCGCCGGCCACGCCGCTGATGCCGGCGATGCGCCCCGCCAGCAGGAAAAAGCCCCCGGCCGCCAGGCCGATGAGCGCGCCGCCCGCCAACGCGGTGCCGGGTGTGAAGGCGTTCCAGTCGATGGCCATGGGGTTCACTCCTTGGGGCAGTACAGGCGGTACAGCACCGCCAGGATGTCGAGCAGCGCGGCATCGGCCACGCGGTAATGGATGTTCTTGCCCTCGCGCCGGGTCTCCACCACGCCCTGGGTGCGCAGCACGCCCAATTGCTGCGACAGCGTGGGCTGCTGGATGCCCAGGCGCGCCTGCAGGTCGCCCACGCACTGTTCGCCCTGCGACAGCTGGCACAGCAGCAGCAGCCGGTCTTCGTTGGCCAGGGCCTTCAGTGCCGAGACGGCCTGGCTGGCAGCCTGGCGCAGGCGTTCGGGGTCGATGGGGGTGGGGTCCATGGGAAGATCGATGCAAAAGCCGTCACAAGGCCACCGAAAAGTCGGCGTTGGATTCAATATATCAAATAACATAATATCTGTGGAAAGATTGTTGTCCGCTGAACCGTTCGAAAGGCCGCCCGCCATGCCCCGCACCACTTCCCTGCAGTCGTTCTTCGATCCCGCCACGGGCACGGTGACCCACCTCGTGTGGGATCTGGCGACGCGGTGCGCGGCCATCGTCGATCCGGTGCTCGACTTCGATGCCGCCGCGGGCCGCACCGCCACCCGCTCGGCCGATGCGGTGCTGGCCTGCGTGCGCGAGCGGGGGCTCACGGTGCAGTGGATCCTGGAGACCCACGTGCATGCCGACCACCTGTCGGCCGCGCCGTACCTGAAGGCGCAGGCGGGGGGCCGCATCGCGGTGGGCGAGCACATCCGCGCGGTGCAGGCCGCTTTCGGCCGGCTCTTTCCCGCCGAGACCGGCGCCGCGGACGGCAGCCCGTTCGACCATCTGGTGCGCGATGGCGAGACGCTGCGGCTGGGCGACACGCCCGTCACGGCCCTGTGGGTGCCGGGGCACACGCCGGCCGACATGGCCTACCTCGTGGACGGCGCGGCCTTCGTGGGCGACACGCTCTTCATGCCCGACGTGGGCACGGCGCGGGCGGACTTTCCCGGGGGCGATGCGGCCACGCTCTACCGCTCCATCCAGCGGCTGCTGGCGCTGCCGGGCGACACGCGCCTGTTCGTGTGCCACGACTACCCACCGGCCGGGCGCGCGCCGCAATGGGAGACCACGGTGCAGGCGCAGCGCGAACACAACATCCACGTGGGCGGCGGCGTGGCCGAGGCGGATTTCGTCGCCCTGCGCCGCGCGCGCGACGCCACGCTGGACGCGCCGGCGCTGCTGCTGCCCTCCCTGCAGGTCAACGTGCGCGCCGGGCAGCTGCCGCCCCCCGAGGCGAACGGCATCGCCTACCTGCGCATTCCGCTGAACGCGTTCGGGACGCCGCCGGCCGCCTGAGCACCGACGCCGGGCCGTGCGGGATCGCTCCTACCCGGTAACAGGTGCCGGGCCCACTGCCCCGGCGCCGGCACGGGGCGAAGCTGTGGGCATCCGGCGCACCGTTTCACGGACCGCGTCCCCACCGACCGACCCAAGGAGCCTGCCATGCGCACCCCCATCGTTCCCGACACCGCCATCGACCCCACCGACGATCCCACGGCCGAAATGCCGGAAGGCGACGACATCAACGACCACCTGGAAGCCGAGCAGGACGTTTCGGACGGCATCGAGGACATCTCGGTGCAGGCCTTCGACGACCCGCGCAGCGGCGGCCCGCTGAACTTCGACGACGGCACCGACATGGCCCACCCCCGCGGCAAGACCGGCCGCGACGGCGGCACCTGGGAGGCTGAGGGCAGCGACAGCGGCGACCTGGAGCCACCGGCCGAGATGCTCTCCGACCGCAACGGCCCGAGCGACCCGGACGCCAAGCGCACCGGCTGACGCGGCGCGGGAGCGCAACAAAAAACCAGAAGGGGCGCCCGTGCGCCCCTTTCTGTTTTGCTATTAAAAATATAGCGATATGCCCTAGTGGAACATGCGGCGGCGGCCCAAAAAGCTTCAAGCGCCTGGCGTCTAGGCCGCCGCCGGTTCCACGGCCCCCTCAGTGCACCACCATCAGGTGGAAGGGCCACACGTATGCCTGCAGCGTCACGTACAGCCCCACCAGGCAGGCCAGCGCGATCGAGTGGAAGAACACGTAGCGCAGGATGTCGCCCTCGTGGTTGAACCAGCGGGTGGCCGTCGATGCGACCACGATCGACTGCGCATCGATCATCTTGCCCATCACCCCGCCCGAGCTGTTGGCCGCGCCCATGAGGTTGGGCGACAGGCCCAACTGCTCGGCGGCGACCTTCTGCATGCCGCCGAACAGCACGTTCGAGGCCGTGTCTGAGCCGGTGAGCGCCACGCCCAGCCAGCCCATCAGCGTGCCGAAGAACGGGTAGAACACGCCCGTGTTGGCGAACGCCAGCCCCAGCGTGGTGTCGGTGCCCGAATAGCGCGTGAGCGTGCCCAGGGCCAGCATGAGCACGATGGTCAGCAGCGAAAAGCGCACCAGCCACACCGTCTTGAAGAACGTGCGTGCGATGGCGACCGGGTTGTATTTCATGAAGGACGCGCTCACCACCGCCGACAGCAGGATGGCGGTGCCGGTGGCCGACAGCAGATTCAGCGTGTACACCGCGCCCTCCTTGGTGGGTGTGGGCACCACGGGCGGCACCTTCTCGATCAGGTTGTGCAGGCCGGCCATGGGGAAGGCGGGCGCGAACAGGCCGTTGAGCCACGCCTTGACCGGCGGCAGGCCCCAGATGAACACGAACACCGACAGGATGACCCAGGGCGTCCAGGCGGCCACCAGCGCGGCGCGGCTGTGCGCGGTGACGGGCTGGGGCGGCTTGGCCTCCGAGGCGCTCACGTCGCGCCCGCGCAGCGAGGCCGAAGTCCACACCGTCCTGGGCTTCCACACGCGCAGGAACGCCACCAGCGAAGCCATTGAGACGATGGCGGCGATGATGTCCACCAGCTCGGGGCCGATGAAGTTGGACACCAGGTACTGGGGCACGGCGAAGGACACCGCCGTCACGAGGATGGCGGGCCAGATCTCCCACATGCCCTTGCGGCCCGCGAAGGCCCAGATCAGCCAGAACGGCACCAGCAGCGAGAAGAACGGCAGCTGCCGCCCCACCATCGCCGTCACCTCCATCAGGTCGTAGCCGTGCACCTTGGCCAGCGTGATGACCGGGGTGCCCAGCGCCCCGAACGCCACCGGCGCCGTGTTGGCGATGAGCGACAGGCCCGAGGCGGCCAGCGGCGAGAAGCCCAGCCCGATCAGGATGGCCGCCGTCACCGCCACCGGGGTGCCGAAGCCCGCGGCGCCCTCGAAGAACGCGCCGAAGCTGAAGGCGATCAGCAGCAGCTGGATGCGCCGGTCGCCGGTGATGCCCGAGAGCGAATCCTGCAGCACCTTGAAGCTGCCGTTCTGCTCGGTCAGCTGGTGCAGGAAGATGATGTTCAGCACGATCCAGCCGATGGGCAGCAGGCCGGTGAAGCCGCCGTAGAGCGCCGCCCGCCCGGCCATGTCGGCCGGCATGCCGTAGGCGAAGATGGCCACCAGCAGCGCCGCGACCAGGCCCAACCCGGCCGCGATGTGCGCCTTGATGTGGAAGAAGCCCAGCGCGGCGAGCATCACGACCACCGGGATCGCGGCCAGCGCGGTGGAGATGATCATGTTGCCGAACGGGTCGTAGATTTGCTGCCAGGTCATGGGTTTGTCTCCGGTGTTCTATCGGTGTGCGGACCGCGGGGCCCCGTGCCGCGGCCCTCTGCCGGGGCCTGCGCTGGCCCAATGTAGAAATTTGCGGCGGGCGCAGCGTGAAAAACCTTCGCTGGCCGCGTGAAGGCTTTTCAAAACGCGTCAGTTCCGTGTCAGCCGCTGCGCCCGCAGGGGCTGTGCCCCGCCGCCCCGGACCGCCCGGCGGCCGTCAGGGGCCGTCGTGCAGCGCCTGGCGCAGCCAGTCGACGAAGGCCGCGCACTCCCAGCGCTCGAGCGCGCCGGCCTTCCAGCACAGGAAATAGTCGTGCGGCGACGGCAGGCTGTCGCGCGACAGGCGCACGAGCTGGCCGCTCTCCAGCCAGGGCTGGCCCGCGCGCAGGCGCAGCAGCGCCACGCCGAAGCCGGCCACCGCCGCGTCCCAGGCCATGCCCAGGTCGTTGAACTGGCTGCCCACCACCGGCTCGGGCTGGGCGATGCCCACGGCCTTGAACCAGGTGCGCCAGGGCTCCAGCGCGCAGCGGATGAAGCGCACGCGCGCCGCCGCCTCGTCCGTCGCCAGGCCGTCCAAAGGGCCGGTCTCGGCCAGGTATTCGGGGCTGCACACCGGCGTGATCCGGTCGGCGAAGAGCTGCACCGATTCGCGGTCGGGAAAGTGCCCGGTGCCGAAGCGCACCTCCACGTCGGCCTCCTCGGCCATCATGTGGTGCACCGGCAGCGACACCTGCAGCTGCAATTCGATGTCGGGATAGGCATGGCGGAACTGCGCGATGCGCGGCAGCAGCATCTGGCGCGCGAAGGTCGGCGTCACGCCCAGGCGCAGGCGCGTCGCCTGGCCCACGCCCAGGGTGCCGGGCACGTGCTGCAGCGCGGCGATGGCCTCGCGCACCCGCTCCAGGTAGGCGGCGCCGGCGGGCGTCAGGCTGAAATCGCCGCGCGCGAAGAGCTTGACGGCCAGCAGCGTCTCCATCTGGCGGATGCGGTGGCTCACCGCGCTTGGCGTCACGCTCATCTCCTCGGCCGCGTGCGTCACGCTGCGCAGCCGCGCCAGCGCCTCGAACGCCAGCAGGCCCTGGATCGGCGGAATGCGCGGCAGGGCCATGCGTGCGGCGGGCCCGTCAGGCGACGGTGGTGGCCGACGCGATCACGCCGCCCCCCAGGCACACCTCGCCGTCGTACAGCACGGCGGACTGGCCCGGGGTGACGGCCCACTGCGCATCCGGAAATTCCAGCGCGAAGCCGCCGTCCGCCAGTGGCTCGATGCGGCAGGGCGCATCGGCCTGCCGGTAGCGCGTCTTGGCCGCCAGCAGGCCGGCGGCGGGCGGCGCGCCGGCCACCCAGCTCGCATCGCCCGCCTGCAGCGTGTGCGACTGCAGCCAGGGGTGGTCATGGCCCTGCACCACGCGCAGCACGTTCTTGTCCAGGTCCTTGCGCGCGACGAACCAGGGGGCGTGGTCCCCGCTGCCCCGCTGCGCGCCCTTTTCCTTCACGCCGCCGATGCCCAGGCCTTGGCGCTGGCCCAGCGTGTAGAAGCTCAGGCCCTGGTGGCGGCCCAGCGTGCGCCCGCGCTCGTCCTGGATCGGCCCCGCCGCATGGGCGATGTAGCGGTTCAGGAACTCGCGGAAAGGCCGCTCCCCGATGAAGCAGATGCCGGTGGAGTCCTTCTTCTTGGCATTGGGCAGGCCGATCTCTTCGGCGATGCGGCGCACCTCGGTCTTGTGCAGCTCGCCCACGGGAAACAGCGTCTTCGATAGCTGCGCCTGGTTCAGGCGGTGCAGGAAATAGCTCTGGTCCTTGGACGGGTCCAGGCCCTTGAGCAGTTCGAACAGGCCGCTCGCCGCGTTCTGCCGCACCCGCGCGTAATGGCCGGTCGCGATCTTCTCGGCGCCCAGGCGCATGGCGTGATCCAGGAAGGCCTTGAACTTGATCTCGGCGTTGCACAGCACGTCGGGGTTGGGCGTGCGGCCGGCCTGGTACTCGCGCAGGAACTCGGCGAACACGCGGTCCTTGTACTCGGCGGCGAAGTTCACGTGCTCGATCTCGATGCCGATCACGTCGGCCACGGCGGCCGCATCCACGAAGTCGATGTTGGAGGAGCAGTATTCGCTGTCGTCGTCGTCTTCCCAGTTCTTCATGAAGATGCCGACGACCTCATGGCCCATGGCTTTCAGCAGATGGGCGGTGACCGCGGAATCCACGCCGCCGGACAGGCCGACGACGACGCGGTGCTTGGGGGTTGCTGTCATGGCCGGGATTGTATTTTTTATGCCGCCGCGGCCGGGGGCGTGCCGGCAGAACGCTCCAGGACCGGCAGGGCATGTTGCAAGGCCCTGTGCCGGCATGAGAGGGGTTTCATGCAAAAAGTGCAACCGAGAACCGATTTCAGAGCCTTGCAGACAGACCAACAGGGCTTTGAAACAGGTTTCGGTGCATCGGAAAGTGCGAAAACTCCAGGTAACGTAATTAATTGTTTATATTGGCGTCCGGCAACGGGAAGCCGGTCGTGGTGACGCGGTGTCACGGTGGGGCCAGCCCCCTGTCGACGGGTGATGCCCTACGCAGCGAATGGGCCGATGTAGGCTGTCGGCGTCGCTAGCGCATACTGAAATATTGCTATCAAAGAAAGAGCGATTTAGGCAATCAAAACGCCGGAATGATGGGGATTTCATACAAAAAACCAGAAACTGCTCTCGGAGTGGAGAAAATCCGAGCGCCGTTGCGAGCGGGAACCGATTTCAAAGCCTTGCTGGTTAGACCATCCATGGCTTTGAAATCGGGTTTCGATCAAACGGGAAATGTGTAAAGTTGAAAATTTCTTGACCATGTCATCGAGATATCTTTAATGTTCTAAAAGGTTTAATTGAATTAGCTATGACAATTTATAAGTTGATGTATTTTTTCGCATCTGGTTTAATTTTTCTGTTGATATGTGCGCCTAATTTTGACAAATTCAGAAATGAAAAATCTCTTTTTTCAAATCTAATAAAAATGATAAGACAAGGGACCCCGGGAGCAATCTTAATAATGGTTGCTTTTACCAACCTTATGATTTCTACGTTGTTGTTTCTTTTTTAAATTCAATTAGAGGATGAAATGTCGTTTTTGGATATCATTGCGGTAGTTCCCACAGTTGGCGATAATGGTGGTGCAATCGTAGATGCCTTTGCTGGTGAGGCTGTAGGGAGCGTTGGGGGTCCTGGACTTGCAGCTGGCAATATAGTGGCGGCCATTTCTTCTCCATTTATTGGTCTAGCAGTAAGCGGGCAACTCTCAGGTTTATTGACCGGATTTACACTGATTAAAATTTCAGCCGAATTAAGTCATGATGTATCGCCGGGAGATATAGGCCTTGGAGATATTATTCAAGTGGTGGCAGGGACAGTTACTGTAACAGCAGCAGTTGCGGCAGTTGCAACAGGCACGGCAGCAGCCGCGCCCCTTTTAGGGGTGCTAGGTTTAACTGCCGCTATAGCGCAACTGGTTGCAAATCAAAATGGATATACGGCAAATAGTGTTTTGAATGCTATATCTTTGGGCACAAATACGGACTATCTCGCCGCAAAAAGCTGGGCTCCATCCCGCGACCCCCTGGTCCTGGACCTGGACGGAGACGGCATCGAAGCCGTCGGCATCGACCCTGCCCGCCCCATCCTCTTCGACCACGATGGCGACGGCACGCGCAACGCCACCGGCTGGATCGCGGGCGACGACGGCTTCGTCGTGCTGGACCGCAACGGCAACGGGGTCATCGATTCCGGGCGCGAACTGTTCGGCGACCAGACCTTGAAACCCGTGGGCAGCGATGGCCGGGGGCAGACCCATGCCAACGGCTACGAAGCCCTGGCGGCAGAGGATGGCAACGGCGACAAGGTGATCGACGCCAACGATGCGGTGTATTCGCAACTGCGCGTCTGGAAGGACGCCAACCAGGATGGGGTTTCCCAAGCCGGAGAGCTGCACACCCTGGCCGACCTGGGCATCGCCCGCATCGGCGTGGCGGGCACCGCCAGCAATGTGAATCTGGGCAACGGCAACACCCAGCCCTTCAGCGGCAGCTTCACCCGCACCAACGGCACCACCGGCGTGAGCGGCGTGGCCGAGGTCACCGGCAGCCTGCTGCTGGCCTCCAATAACTTCTACCGCGAGTTCTCTGATGACCCCGCCGTCACGGCCACAGCCGGGGCCTTGCCCCAGATGGGCGGCAGCGGATGGGTGCGTGATTTGCGCGAGGCAATGAGCTTGGCCGGCGGGGCCGCGCAGTCCACGCCGACTTGCTATCAAAAAAAGAGCGCGACAGGCAATCGATACGCCGGCATGAGAGGGATTTCATGCAAAAAGCAAACGAGAGCCCATTTCAAAGCCTTGCAGGCAGGCCAACAGGGCTTTGAAATGGGTTTCCATGCAACGGAAGGAATGTAAACTCAAAAGTAACGTAATTAATTGTTTGCATTGGCGTCCAGAAATGGGAAGCTGGTCATGGTGACGCGGTGTCACGGTGGGTCCAGCCCCCCCCCTGCCGATGGGTGATGCCTTGCGCAGCGAACTGGGGCGATGCGGGCTGTCGGCGTCGCTGGCGCTCTATGCTGAAAATTGCTATCGAAAGAAGAGCGCTACAGGTAATCGATACGCCGGCATGAGAGGGATTTCATGCAAAAGACCCAAAAACGTCTCTCGGAGTTGAGAAAATCCAGGCGCCTTGCGAGCGGGAACCGATTTCAAAGCCTTGCAGGCTGACCAGCCAGAGCTTTGAAATCGGGATTTCGATAAAAACGGAAAGGAAGGTGAATCTTGAATGATTTCTCAACGTTGCTTCAACATGAAAGGGAGTTCGAGTAATGGATATGGCTGCAAAGAAAAGCAAGGTGCCGCGCAACGAGCAATAGATCACTGCTGATATGACTTGCGTGTTATGGCGCTTTACCGCATAAATATTTCCACTCTGAATTTCAATTCAATGATGAAACATATTGCATTTATATTTTCCTACACTCCTTTGATGGCTCATGCCAAATCATATCCGGCCTTGGCAGGCTTGATGCTTGTGACCATTACTGCATTGGCAGTGTTTTCTGTGATTTTGGGAATTTTTTGCATAATCACCAAGATTTTTATCTTAAAAGGATTTTCTCTTGATGAGAAATGGTTTTCCTACAATACCAAAACCGCTCTGCATGAATCTCGTATGGAGAAAATGACTAAGCCCGATCGATTTCTCAGAAAATTATATGCAACCTTATACTATGCCGCGACTGTTAGTTCAACTTTAGCAGTTTTGGGCCTTTTTGTTTCTTTTTTTGGGAGTTTTAAATAATGGCTGGAATTGTGATTGGACTGGGTGAGGTTTTTGATGCTTCTCAACAGTTTGCAAATGGATTTCAAGAATTGCAATCAAACCCTGTAGACGGTTTGGTTGCATTGCTTCAAGTGGGCACTACCTTGATAAATACTATTCAGGGAAACCCTCTGTTAGGGCAAGTTATTGGAGCCTCTTTGAATATATTTGCATTGGAGCGCGAATTTCACAAGCTCGACGCCGAATTGCGAAAACCAACAAATGAATTAGACTATCAAAAAATATCAGAATCAATTGTTGGAGTTATTGGGGGTGTAGGAGGCATTATGGCCGCGATGCCTTTTCCACCTGTTAAAGTGGCTGGGATAGCCATATCTCTCTTGGCAGCAGCGGCAAAAGAATATCAATCGGGAAACATAGGAAAATTGATTCAGGACGTTGGTGCCGCATTTGACAAGATAAATTGGGATGAAATTCGGAGCGAAATTAACGACCTGTTCAATTCAGCCCGAGGCTGGACCGCCCCCCGCGACCCCCTGGTCCTGGACCTGGACGGAGACGGCATCGAAGCCGTCGGCATCGACCCCGCCCGCCCCATCCTGTTCGACCACGATGGCGACGGCACGCGCAACGCCACCGGCTGGATCGCGGGCGACGACGGCTTCGTCGTGCTGGACCGCAACGGCAACGGGGTCATCGACTCCGGGCGCGAACTGTTCGGCGACCAGACGCTGAAACCCGTGGACAGCTACGGCCAAACGCTCGCCTACGCCAATGGCTACGAAGCCCTGGCCGCAGAGGACGGCAACGGCGACAAGGTGATCGACGCCAACGATGCGGTGTATTCGCAGCTGCGCATCTGGAAGGACATCAACCAGGATGGGATTTCCCAAGCAGGCGAGATGCACACCCTGGCCGATTTGGGCATCGCCAGCATCGGCGTGGCAGGCACTGCCAGCAATGTGAATCTGGGCAACGGCAATACCCAGCCCTTCAGCGGCAGTTTCACCCGCACCAACGGCACCACCGGCCTCAGTGGCGTGGCCGAGGTCACCGGCAGCCTGTTGCTGGCCTCCAATAATTTCTACCGCGAGTTTTCCGACGACCCAGCTGTCACGGCTGCGGCTGGTGCCTTGCCCCAGATGGGGGGCAGCGGCTGGGTGCGCGATCTGCGCGAGGCCATGAGCTTGCCCGGCGAGGCGGCGCAGAGCCTGCAAACCCAGGTGGCTGCCTTTGCAGCAGGCGCCACCCGAGATGCCCAGTTGGCGCTCGTGGACGATCTTCTGACGCAATGGGCCGATACCTCGGGCAAGCGGGTGACCGACATTGGTTTTTACTACCTGGTGTATAGCGAAGGCGGCTTGGTGACGGGACCTCGGGACCCGATGTTTGGGGCGTCGCAGTCTACGTTGAGCATCTCGACGGATGACAAACAGCTTTCGGCGGCAGAGAGTCAGGCCGTGCTCAGGAAACTGAACGTGCTGGAGGTCTTCAACGGCACCAAGTTCATTCAGATTTCAAGCACGAACAGCTCCGGTGGTGGCGGTGGCGGCGGCGGCTTGGGGGCCCCAGGCAGTGGCGGTGGCGTGGGCGCTGCGGCAGACCCCGTCAGTCGCTATGCAGCCACTCTGTCCGCCCCGCAGGCCGTCTTGCTCAACCAAAGCTATGACGAACTGCGCGAAAGCGTCTATGGCGCGCTGGTCGTGCAAACGCGCCTCAAGCCCTACCTGGACAGTGTGGCGATCACCATTGACGACCAAGGCGTCGGCTTCGACACCAGCGGGCTGTCTGCCATGCTGGATGCCCGCAAGGCGGGCAGCGAGCGTGAGGGGCTGATCGATCTGGCGGAGTTGAACCGCTACCAGGGCAAGCTGCTCACCGCCGTGGGATTCGATGGGCTGGGCATGCTGTCGCAGTGGGTCGAGGCCCTGCCGGCCGGTGATGCGTTGCGTGGGGAGTTGAGCGGGCTGGGCGTGATCCTGTCCGGTGCGGCCGAAGGATCGGCACGCAGCGATATCTATCTGGGCGGCGCGGGCGACGATGCCTTCGCGGCGGGCGCGGGTGACGACCAACTGGATGGCGGCGCTGGCAATGACACGCTGCGCGGCGGTGACGGCAACGACGTGTTGATGGGCCGCGAGGGCGCAGACGCTCTGCATGGGGATGCGGGCGACGATCAGTTGCATGGCGGCTCGGGCAACGACAACCTGTGGGGCGGTGCCGGCAACGACACGCTGCTGGGTGGGGATGGCGATGACGGGTTGTACGGTGATGCGGGCGACGATGTCATCGACGGCGGCGCGGGCCGGGACTGGCTGGAAGGCGGCACGGGCTCCAACACCTACCGCTTCGGCCGGGGCGACGGTCAGGACACCATTGCGTTCAAGAGCGGTGTTCGCGACGGCCAGCCCGGCGTGCTGCAGTTCAAGGACGGCGTGACCGCCGCTGACCTGGGGCTGCGCCAGGTCCACGACACCGTGCACGGCGGTTATTCGCTGGAGGTGTCGATCAACGGCACGGCCGACAAGGTGACCATCCAGGGGTTCTTCTATGGCGACGATCCCGACTCGCCCTACAGCTCGGTGCAGCGGTTCCAGTTCGCCGACGGC
>NZ_BQXL01000027.1:0-52136 GCF_030159015.1 Acidovorax sp. SUPP3434 | reverse complement strand
CGCAGGAAGAAGGCTCGTTCCAGCGATTCACCCTGCTGGCCCAGCCCACCAGCGTGCCCTACACCCCCGCGCGCACCACGCCGAAGCCCAGGACCACCGGCCCGCAGACCGCCGTGGTGGTCGGCCCGCCGGGCGAGGAGATCTGGCCCGACCAGTACGGGCGGGTGAAAGTGCAGTTCCACTGGGACCGGGTGGGCGCCATGAACGAGAACTCCAGTTGCTGGGTGCGGGTCTCCAGCAGCTGGGCCGGCTCCGGCTTCGGGGCTATGTTCATTCCTCGCATCAACATGGAAGTCGTGGTCGACTTCCTCAATGGCGACCCGGACTACCCCCTCATCACCGGCTGCGTGTACAACGCGGACAACATGCCGCCGTGGGCGCTGCCGGCCAACGCCACGCAGTCGGGCATCAAGACCAAGTCGAGCAAGGGCGGGGCCTTCGGCGACGGACTGAAGAACGGCGCGGGCGATGCCAACGCCATCCGCTTTGAGGACAAGGCCGGGGCCGAGCAGCTGTGGCTGCATGCGCAAAAGGACCAGCTCACCGAAGTGGAGAACGACGAGGACAAGTGGGTCGGGAACGACCGGCGCAAGACCATCGACCGGGACGAGACCAACGTCATCCACCGCGACCGCACCGAGACCGTGGACCGCGATGAAACCATCACCGTGCACAACAACCGCACCGAGCGGGTGGACCACAACGAGAAGATCAGCATCGGCGACAACCGAAGCGAAGACGTCGGCATCGACGAGACGGTGAGCATCGGCAACAACCGCAGCAAGACCATCGGCCGCAACGAGAAGGACAAGATCGGCAACAACTGGTCGATCAAGGTCGGCAGCTTCAAGACCGAGACCGTCGGCCTCGCCTACCTGCAGAACGTGGGGCTGGCCAAGATGATGAACATCGGCGCGGCCTACAACGTGAACGTGGGCGCGGCCATGGTGGTCAACGTGGGCCTGACGCAGAGCACCAACGTGTTGATGGGGCGCTCGGTCACCGTGGGGCAGAGCCAGACCAGCAAGGTGGGCAAGGACCGCACCGACAGCACCTCCGACAACTACACCGAGAGCGTGGGCAAGAACGCGGCCACGACGATCGGCGAGGTGCGCACGCTGTCGGTCGGCAAGGAAATGTCCGTGACCGTGGGCGACGCCATCGAGATCAAATGCGGCAAGGCGGTGCTGCGCATGACCAGCGACGGCACCGTGCAGATCAACGGGCAGACCATCAACGTGGCCGGCAGCTCCAGCGTGACCGTGGCCTCGCCCAACACCAACGTCAATCCCACCTGACCGGAGTCCGCATGGCGCTCGCACAACCGTCCTCCGTCGATGCTTCGCTCTCTTCTTCGCCGTCTCACGGCGATGGTGCAGGCGCGACCCCATCCGTCACGATGTGCCAGGCCACGGTGCGCGCGCAAGCCGGGCAGGGCGCCTACAGCGTGGCGTGCGGCGCGGAGACTTTGGATGCCATCGTGGGCGTGCTGCTGCCTGCGCTCGTGCCTGGCGACGAGGTGCTGCTGGCACGCACCGGTGCAGGCCACGCCGTCATCACCGCCGTGCTGGTGCCTTGTGCCGCCGTGCCATGGAGCGACCGGTCCATCCGTTTGCAGTCGCATGACTCCATCACGCTCTCGTCCGGCGCCGCGACGCTGCGGCTGACGGCCGAGGGGCTGGCCCGCATCGTGGCCCTCACCATCGAGCACGACGCGCGCGACCTGGTGGACATCGACGCCGCCGAAGTCCGGATCAACTGAACGGCGGCCGCCGTCCGTTTCAGAGATGGACCTGCACCGCCTCCACTTGGCCATGGATTTCCTGCGACAGCGTGTGGCGCCAGGTCAGTGCGAAGTGGCCATGCTCGGGCTCGATGGTCACGGTGTCGAAATGCGGAGACGCGGCATGTCGTTTGCCGCCGGCCGTCCAGGAAACGTGGGGCCGGATATCGGGCAGGGTGATCTGCGACGGGCCCTGGGCACTCAAGTGGAGCCACTGGATCGATGTGCCGGATGTCACCTGATCGAAAGAAAACTGCATCCGTGGATGCGCGCAGTTCCAGGCCGCCGGGTCGAACGATCGGGGCATCCGTCCCACGATGCCGGGCACCTGCCACTCCGCCGGCCCATAGCTGCCCAGCAGCTTGCGCCGTGGCAGCCAGGTGCGGCCGAAACACCCGAACCCCGCGGGCGAGGGCGTATCGCTCGCTGCGTGGATCAACTCGTCCGGCCATTCGATCCGGGGCAGCGGCAAACCATCGGGCGGCAGCCCGGCGCTGAAGCCCAGGCCCGTGGGGTTGGCGGGGGCGAAGGCCTGTGCATCGGCAGGGTCCTGCCCACCGTAGGCCAGGTGATAGGCCACGGGCACCTGCAGCGCGGGTGCCTGCTCCACCGCCACCGGAAACAAGCCCAGTCGCTTGCGCCACACGCGCTCGCCGAAGACTCGCACCACGCGCGCCTCGCGTCCCACCGTCACGCCCGCATCGAACGCGGCGACGGGCTTGCCGCCGGGCGCGTAGGCCACCGCGTTGACGATGACATCCACCCGCGGCTTGAAGGGCACCAGGTCGCTTTCGAAGCGCACCACGCCCTCCATGCCCGGTGCATCGAAGAACTGGTCGCCACGCAGGATCGGCAAGCCCGTGCCGTGCGGCGCCACCCGATTGCGAAAGTCCAGCGTGGCTTTGACGACCACGGTCTTTTGCAGCCCGCCATCTGGCCCGTAGCCCGGAAGGATTTCCGCGGCGAAGGGCGTCAAATTTTCCAGCATCGTATGCATCCTTTTTGCTTTCGGCCTTGCCATGCGCCAGCCCCGAGGGGGTCGGCGTGAGTGTCACCCGTCTTCCCCTGGCGCGCGCCATCGACATCCCGGTCATGCGCGCATTGCCCCTGCGCATGGCGCGTTCGCTGGTCACGCAGTACTGGCGCCGCACCCACATGCTCACGCTGCCCGCACACCGGCTGGAGGCCCTGGCGGTGTTCGACGACAGCATCGTCCAGTGCCTGGCCTCGCTCAAGCTGCATCTGTCCCATGCGCCCGCGATGGAATCGGATTTTCATGCGGAAATCGCCGCAGCAGGGCACGAATTGCAGCAGGAAGGCCCGGCCGTTTTTGCCCACGCCTGCATCGAAGTCCTCAAGCTGCAACTGGGCCGGCCCGCCGATGTGGCCCCCGACCTCTGGAACGGCCATCTGCAAGCCCACCCCGCCGCGGTCTTCCATGCCTTGCGATTCGCTTTCGATGACGCCGTGGCGAGCTATCTCGCGCCGCGCGCAAGCCAGGCGGTTCAGCAGCAGCACCTGTCGCTGGTGCGCCTTCTGATGCGGCTCGCCATTGCGCGGCCCGCGGTGTCCGATGCGTATGCCGATGCCATGGCCGCCATGGCCGAGCCCCTGCCTGGCGGCTTGGCGAATCTCTGCCATTGGCGTTGCGTGGCCCGTGCCGATGAGGCCAAGGCGCTGCAGGCCGTGGAGCAAGGCGAGGACGCCGAAGCAGGGTTGATCTCCCTGGCGCTCATGGGCAGCCCGCAGGAGACCACGGCCGCCAAGGCGATGCTGGCGCGATGGCCCGACTCCCCGGTGGCGCTGGCCCTTTGCGCGGCGCGCGCAGGGCACGATCTGGCCGTTGCCTTGCGCGAGGGCCGCTTTCCCGCCATGGCCTGGACGCAGCAGCTGTATGCCGCCGCCCTGGTCGGTGACGGCCCCTTGCTGCGCCATCTTGCGGCGCACACGCCGTGGGACGACGAACTTGCATGCCGGGCACTGGCCGACAGCGTGGCATTGCTGGCGGGCGTTCCCTGCGATGGGCTGTTCGACCGAGCCCGCCCGGCCGGCGACCGCGCCCAGTGGGCGGACGCGGCCCTGGCGGCGCTGCCCAGCGCCGGCCCGCCTCTGCGAATCGGCAAACCGCGGCCATCGGTCGTGCTGGAAGAGGCCGCCGCGTGCGTGGGTGCACCGCTGCGCCGCCTGCTGTACATCGAACATGTCTCCCGCATGAGCGGCGCGCTGTGGATCGAGGCCGATGACCTGGCCGGCGTGCAGGCGCTGGCGCTTCAGACAGCCTCCGTGTTCGAGCGGGCCGTCTTTGCCGGGAGTGCGCCATGACGCCACTCATCATTGCGGCCACCGGCGCCTGCACGCCCATCGGCACGCGTGCCTGGCAGACCCGCAGCGCCGTGGCCAGCCGCTTTGCGGCCTTCACCCGCCAGCCCATCACGGGCCACATCGATCACCAGGCCACGGTGTCACGCGTGCAGGCCATCGAGGCCGACTGCACCGGCATCGATCGGCTGATCCGGCTGGCCGCCCCGGCCCTGCACGAGGCGCTGCAAGGCCCCACCACCGCACCCACCGCGGCATGGCCGATGGTCCGGCCCATTCCGGTCTTCATCGCGCTGCCCGAGCCGCTGCCTGAGTTGCGCGGTGCCATCGACACCCAGCGATTCGCGCTGGAGCTGCCGCGCGCGCTCGACGTGGCACCCGAGTTCCTGCCGCTCATGCTCTACACGGGCGGGGCGGTGGCCGGGGCGGATGCCCTGGCTGCGGCATACCGTTTCATGCAAGAGCACCCCAGCGTGCCGGAGGTGGTTTGCGGCGGCGTTGACAGCGGGGTGGACCCGGCCACCATCGATGTCTTCCACCAACGGCGCTGGCTCCGGGTGAAAGGCCACACGGAGGGATTCATCGCCTCCGAAGGGGCCGCATTCGTGCGGCTCGCCCGCAAGCCCTGTGCGGCGAACTACGTCACCGTGTTCCCGCCCGCGTTCGCGCAGGAGCCGGCCTCCCGGGTCGGCAGCGAAGCCATCCTGGAGGGCGCTGCGCTCATCGGTGCGGCGGCCCAGGCCTTGAAGGCCGCGGACATCCCCGCCCAGGCGCTGCAGTCCTACTGGAGCGACATGGACGGAAGCCCGTGGCGAGGCAGCGAACTCATGAACCTCAGCGCCCATCTGGCTGCGCAGAACGGCCATCCCGCCATGCACGATCCGGCTGCGTTCCTCGGCGAAATGGGCGCGGCCTGGGTGCCTTTGCTGCTGTGTCTGCTGCACGAGATGCGGCAGGACTTGCATCACCCGCACAGGCCCGTGGCGCTGAGCGGCCATGCAGGCCTGCAGAGCGTGACCGGCCTCTCCACCCGCGTGGCCGCCTGGGTCGCCACCTGGAATCACACCCGCGCACCGATGCCATCCCCATCCACCCGCAACCGCGAAGCTGCCTGACCCATGGCCACTTACGTCAACGACCGCCGGGCGATCCATGAGGGGCGCAGCCCGGCCATGATTCCCGGGCCCATCAACCCCGTCTTCCCCAAGCCCAACGGACCGCCGGTTCCGATCCTCAACATGGCCCACGGGCCGGGCCTGAAGAACGGCACGGCCACCCTCAAGATCGACGGCAAGCCCGTCTCCGTGGCCGGCAGCCGGTTCGAATCCATCCCCGCCACGCCCGATCGGCTGGGCGGCATCGCCGGCGTGCGCTCCACCGTCGTGGGCGGCGCGGCCGAGCCCACCAGTTACAGCAGCGACACCAAGTTCGAAGGCAAGGGCAGCGTCCGCTCGTTCGACACGACGAAATCCAACGCCCTGGTCATCAACCCCGGCTGGGCCATGCGCCTGGCCATGAAGGCGCTGCCCGGCCCCTACGACCAACTGGCCCAGAAAGTCATCGAAAAGCTCCCCGGCGCCTTCGGTGACCAGTTGAGCGCCCTGGGCGAGTCGCTCACCGACCCGAGCGTGCTGATCGGCCCCGCGCTCAAGTTGGTGGGCAAGCTCATTCCCGGCGTCAATCTGGTGGTGGGCGGTGCCGCCATGGCCGAATCCGCCATGCAGATCGCAGAGCTGGCCCAGGAGGTGCAGGACCTGCTCACGCCGCCCCTGACCGACGAGAAGATCGACCAGATCGCCGACGTGATCGCCAATGGCGTGGCGGCCATCACCATCGGCTTCGTGCTCGGCAAGATCGTGAAGCGCGCCAAGTCCAAGATCAATGCGGTTGCCAGCCGGCAGAACAACCAGGTCAACCCCAACACGCAGGCCAAGATCGTCGATGACGTGCACGTCGGCGCACCGGGCGGCGCCAATTGCGAACTCGGCACCTGCCACCCGGTCATCTTCGCCACCGGCGTCAAGATCCTGTCGGAAACCGACTTTGCCTTGCCCGGCCTGCTGCCGCTGGAATGGCGGCGCTTTTACCGCTCGGCCGACCGGCGCCCCGGCTGGCTGGGCTGGGGGTGGAGCACGCCCTTGAGCATCGAGCTGGCCCTGGTCCACAGCCATGTGCACTACTACGATGCCCGGGGCCGCAGGGTGCAGCTGCCGCCGCTTTCGCCCGGGCAGAGCCACTTCGACGAGCGAGAAAAGATCACGCTGCATCGCCACGAAGACGGGCGCTACAGCGTCGAGGCCACCGACGGCCTGCGGCACGAGTTCGCCAAGCCCGTGCCCGGCCAGTGGCGCCTGCCCCTGGCGCGGCTGCGCGACCGCCACGGCAATGCCATCACGCTGCACTACCCGGCCTATGACGAAACCGGCGTGGACGGCATCGCGCCGCGCCCCGCCGGCCTGACCGACAGCGCCGGCCGTGAGCTTCGCTTCGGCTGGACCGACGCCGGCCTGCTGGCCGAGGTGCGCCTCGCGCCCCGCACCCTCGATGGCGTGGAACACCAGGGCGGGGTGCTGGTGCGTTATGCCTACGACAGCGCGGGCAACCTGGAGGGCGACAAGGGTGGCAAGGGCAATAGCCAGGCCAACCTCGCCAGCGCCACCGATGCGCAGGGCGGCACCACGGCGTACCGCTACGAGAACCACCTCATGGTGGCCTACACCACCAAGAACGGCTTCACCCACCACCAGCAATGGAGCCGGCTGGATGCGGGTGGGCGCGTGGTACGCACCTGGACCGACACCCCCGGCCTGCTGGACACCCGCTTCGAATACGACCTGGGGATGCGCACCACCCATGTCACCGATGCCCTGGGCCGGCGCACCAGCTACCACTACAACGGGCACAACGAAGTCGTCGCCGTCACGGAAGCCGGACCGGACGGCCAGCCCGTGCGCACCGAGACGCAGATGGACCGCGCCGGCAACCCCGACACGACCACCGACGCCCTGGGCCGCAGCACCCGCTGGCAATGGGATGCCCGTGGCAACCTGACCGCTGTCACCGACGCGGCCGGCGCCACCACGCGGCTGCGCTACAACGCGCTGAACCTGCCCACCGAGATCACCGACGCCCTGGGCCACGTCTGGAAGAACGACTACGACGCGCGCGGCGACCTGCGCCAGCACACCGACGCGCTGGGCCACGCCACCCGCTACCAATACGATCCGCGCGGCCTGCCCGTTGCCATCGAGGACGCCCACGGCAAGACAAAACACCTGCAATGGGACGCCGCCGGCCAGCTCGTGGCGTACACCGACTGCTCGGGCCGCACCACGCGCTACCAATACGACATCCTGGGCAATCTGGCTGCCAGCGTCGATGCCCTGGGCCAGGCCACGCGCTACCAGCACGACGCGCTGGGCCAGTTGCGCATCGTCACCGAAGCCGACGGGGCCGAGCACCGCTACGACCACGACGCCCAGGGCAACTTGGTGGCCTACACCGACCCCAAGGGCGCCATCACCCGCTATGCGTACAACGGCCTGGACCAGCCCGTGCAGCGCCAGGACCCGCAGGGCCAGAGCCTGCACTACCGCTACGACGCGGTGGGGCGCCTCGTGGCACTGCAAAACGAGAACGGCGCCTGGTACCAGTTCCACTACGACGCGGCCGACAACCTGGTGCAGGAGATCGGTTTCGATGGCCGCATCCAGCGCTACCGATACAACGCGGCGGGCGAGCTGACCGAGCTGCACGAACGCGATGCGGCCGAGCCGCCGGACACGCCGTACGACATGGCACCCGATGCGCCATTGCCGAAGCGCACGCACTTCCAGCGCGACCTGCTGGGCCGGCTGCTTGCCAAGGCCCACACGAACGGAGAGACGGCCAGCTACACCTACGACCTGCTCGGGCGCATGGTCGGCTGTGCCAACGGGCAGGCCCAGGTCCGGTTCGCCTACGACGCACTCTCGCAACTGGTCGAGGAAACGCAGGTCCATCTGGGCGATGCCCAGGCAGACAGTGCGCAGGCGCAGGCGGATCGGCACTTCACCTTCCGCCACGCCTACGACGCGCTGGGCAACCGAACAGAGAGCGTGCTGCCCAGCGGCAAGAACGTGCAATGGCTGTACTACGGCTCCGGGCACCTGCACCAGATTCGGGTGGATGGCCACACGGTCAGCGACATGGAGCGCGACGCGCTGCACCATGAGATCTCGCGCACGCAAGGGGCGTTGACCAGCCGCTACGGCCTGGACCCCATGGGCCGGCTGGTGGCCCACAAAGTGAGCCGGGAAGCCGCCTTGCAAACGCTGCCCGGCGCAGCCACGGAGGCGTCGCTGCGGGACCGGGACCCACCAACCGCCATGTCCGGCCCACCGGGCCTGTCCGACCTGCTGGCCCGTCTGCCACACCTTCCTTCAGGCCATCGGATTGCGCGGCACTACCAGTACGACCGGGGCGGCAACCTCACTGCCACGCAGGACAGCCTGCGGGGCGCCAGCGAATACCGCTACGACGCGCTGGGCCGCATCCTGTCGGCGCACAAAGGCACGCGGAGCACGACGCAAGGTACGCAGCAGGGAGAAGACCGCGAGCAATTCACGTTCGATCCGGCCGGCAACCTGCTCAACCCCAACCGGGGCGGCGAGCAAAGCGCCGGCGGCGTGAGCCACGAGTGGGAGAAGGTGCCCACCAACCGTCTCACCGTGTACCAGGACCTGCGGTTCACCTACGACCTGCACGGCAACGTCGTGCAACGGCTGGTGGGCTGGCACACGGTGCAGAACTATCGCTACAGCGCGGAGCACCAGATCGTGGAGGCCACCGTCACGCGCTACCGGGAGCGTCCCGCGCTGCAATCGGTGCCTGCTGCCGGCCAGGTGCAGGCCGAGCCTGCAGCCACGGTGCAGACCACGCGCTACCGCTACGACGCGCTGGGGCGGCGCATCGACAAGACGGACGCCTTCGGCAGGACCCGGTTCGTGTATGACGGCGACCTGCTCGCGGGAGAAATACGGGGCAGCAAAGTCAGCGAATACCTGTACGAGCCGGACAGCTTCGTGCCGCTGGCCAAACTGGAGTCGGAGGCGAAACAGGCTCCAGCGCAAATACCACTAGGGCATATTGCTACAAAAGATGTAGCAAATGAGAAAATCGAAGACAAAGACTTCGCCATCTACTACTACCAGTGCGACCAGATCGGGGCGCCGCAGGAACTGACGGACGAGGCGGGGCGGATCGTGTGGGCGGCCAGCTATAAGGTGTGGGGACAGGCGCAGGCGCTGCAGATGCTTCGCACGGGGACGGGCACCGATGGGGAATCGGCGGTGTTCACGGCCAATGAAAGACCGCTGGCATTGGCGGCCAGCGGAGAGGTCCAAAGCCTCAACCTGGTGGAGCAGCCGCTGAGGTTCCAGGGGCAATACTTCGACGGGGAAACGGGGCTGCATTACAACCGCTTCCGGTATTACGATCCGGTGACGGGGCGGTTCGTGCATCAGGATCCGATTGGCTTGCTCGGAGGTGAGAATCTTTTTACCTATGGACCAAATACCTCTTCATGGATTGATCCTTCTGGCTTAATAAAAATGCCCCGGCTGGGGGCGCCAACGCATTCAAGCAGGACCTTGGTTCGGCCAGTTAATGGCCGCTATCCAATTAATCGCTGCTTTGCTGGCAAAACAATGAATGGCAGCGATTTGCCAGGAAATGTGAGAGGTAGATATCCACACGGGGTTCCTTTTAATATGAGGGGGTTCCCGGATTTCTCAAGGTATGCCCTTAGAAAAGCAGACGTTGGATCTTTCACGACTGATTATAAAGATTTTAAAAGTGCCAACGAAGCTGCGTTTGGAAAAGGAAATCCATTTGGCTCGTCGAGCAAAATAACTATGAATGGTAAAGAGTACACATGGCATCACACAGAAAAAGATGGGCAATTTCAACTGGTTCCAAAGGATATCCATGATGCCGTGAAGCACACAGGTGGTGCTGCGGTTTGCAATACAAGGAGATGAATGATGGTGCAAGTTAAAAATTTGGGTCTATCTGAACAGGAGATTCAGGATTTGGATTCCAAGGGCTTTGGGCTTGATAAGAAGCAAAAAAAAATGATGTTGGAAATGTACGACACACATCCTGCTTCAGCAATTGATTTGAATAAGTTGGCGGCGGATTTTAACCTGCCAGAGGACTATAGGGATTTTCTTCTGAAAAATAATGGTGGAATTCCCATTCCAAATGCTATTAAAACAGAAGGCAATATAAGGGTTGTGAACTCTCTTTTGGCATTGAATGCCCCTAGCGGCTTCTATGACTCGATTGATAATTATTTGGAAATATATAAGGATAGAATACCAAATAACACTTTGCCAATCGCTTCGGCAGGTAGTAGCGATTTGATCCTAATGAAAACGGATGGGGTTGGAGGGATATATTACTGGGATCATAATTTTGAATCTGATGGTGATGGCGTTGAAAATTATTATGAGAATATGGAAATGTTAGCGTCCAATTTTTCAGAATTTCTCGATCTTTTCTATCAACCAGAAGACTGAAATCCTGCACGGCAACGTGGTGCAGCCGCTGGTGGTCTGATACACGGTGCAGGATTACCGGTACAGCGCGGAGCACCAGATCGTGGAGGCCACCGTCACGCGCTACCGGGAGCGTCCCGCGCTGCAATCGGTGCCTGCTGCCGGCTAGGTGCAGGCCGAGCCTGCAGTCACCGTGCAGACCACGCGCTACCGCTACGACGCGCTGGGGCGGCGCATCGACAAGACGGACGCCTTCGGCAGGACCCGGTTCGTGTATGACGGCGACCTGCTCGCGGGAGAAATACGGGGCAGCAAAGTCAGCGAATACCTGTACGAGCCGGACAGCTTCGTGCCGCTGGTCAAGCTGGAGTCGGAGGCGAAACAGGCTCCAGTGCAAGAAGTACTAGGGCATATTGCTACAAAAGATGTAGCAAATGAGAAAATCGAAGACAAAGACTTCGCCATCTACTACTACCAGTGCGACCAGATCGGGGCGCCGCAGGAACTGACGGACGAGGCGGGGCGGATCGTGTGGGCGGCCAGCTACAAGGTTTGGGGGCAGACGCAGGCGCTTGAGATGCTTCGCACGGGGACGGGCACCGATGGGGAAGCGGCGGTGTTCGCGGCCAATGAAAGACCGCTGGCATTGGCGACCAGCGGAGAGGTCCAAAGTCTCAATCTGGTGGAGCAGCCGCTCCGATTCCAGGGGCAATACTTCGATGGAGAAACGGGGCTGCATTACAACCGCTTCCGGTATTACGATCCGGTGACGGGGCGGTTTGTGCATCAGGACCCGATTGGCCTTGAGGGGGGCATCAATTTATTTACTTTTGCTCCTAATCCTTTGGAATGGATAGATCCATTCGGACTGGTTAAATTTACCCCGAAGACAAAAAAAGCTATTCTTCAAGAAAATGAGGAATTCTTTGGCGTTAAAAAATGCGAAAAATGTAAATGTCAAGTGCAAAAGCCCGCCAAAAGTATGAAGGGGGTTACTCCTCCTTCTGATGAATGGCAGATTGATCATATTGAAGCAGAGTCTTCTGGTGGTCCAGCTACTGAAGTGAATGGTCAGGTGCTGTGCAGAAAGTGCAATCGTGACGACTGGCATAAGAAAAAGCCAAACTATAAGAGGAAAAATAAAAAGATGAATAAGAAACCAAAGAAAAATGGAAAAGGAAATTGCGGTGAATGATCGGGTCAAAATTATATTTTCGCTTGTGCCTGATGAAGATGGGTATCCACCATTCGATTACGAAGGTGTGTGGGCTAAAAAATTGAGTGAGAACTTGTGGAAAATAGATAATATTCCATTTTTTGTCACTGATGTCAGTAGCGGAGACATAGTTAGAATAAAAAGAAGAAAATCTGGGGAGAATCATTTTTTGGAGGTCGTGGAAAAGTGCGGGCATAGTACGTTGAGAATCTTTTTTAACGAAGAGAGTTCTGTTAAAGAAGTTCGGGATCAGTTGTTAAAAATGGGCTGCTCAACAGAGGCTTTCAATATTAAAAAGTTGGTCTCTATCGATGTTCCTCCTGAGGTGTCTATAAATAAAGTTAAAAGTTATCTGGAATTGCTGAATAAACAAGAAATTCTCGATATTGAGGATGGGTGCTTGCAGCACCCATAACAGAGCGGAATATGAAGTCGTAGGGCCACCGTCACGCGCTACCGGGAGCGTCCCGCGTTGCAATCGGTGCCTGCTGCCGGCCAGGTGCAGGCCGAGTCTGCAGCCACGGTGCAGACCACGCGCTACCGCTAAGACGCGCTGGGGCGCGCATCGACAAGACGGACACCTTCGGCAAGACCCGGTTCGTGTATGACGGGCACCTGCTGGCCGGGGTGATGCGGGGCAGTCAGGTCAGCGATTACCTGTACGAACCTGAGAAAAGTAATGTTTATCTATGGTCGCCGGCGGTGAATTGAATTATTTATTGAGTGAGTGCTGCAATGGAAAGTGCTGTCGATAATGAACAAGCTGCAATGTGTGAAAAGTACAATGGGAGCCCGTTGGCATTCAATCCGGCCTTGCATGTCGGGGCCCATCTTTCTTCGTTGAACCAGCAACCGATCTATGGCGTTCGAATTCAGCCGACGATTGATGCATCAGGATGGTATTTCTGGGGAGGCGAATATTCTGATGATGATGACTTTTTCCAGTCCGTGCATGGTTCTCATGTCTTGGAGCGGCTGCCAGAATTGGGTAAATATCTTGCCTTACCCCCTGGGTATAAATTCATTGTGGACGATGAGGGCTACGAGGATGTCTGGTATGACCCGTCTGCATTTGTACGCGCTGGCCAGGAGCCGTAAGGTCGGCATGTTGGAAGGGGTTTGAATGGCGGCTGGACACCAATTTCCAGAAATAGAGTCCTTGACGGCATGGGTGGCGCAAGATCTGAAGCGACAGGAATCTATTTGTGAAGAAATCCTGGAAAAACTCCCTGATCGTTTTCAGCGGGCCGGGTCTTTCCATGCCATTGATCATCGAACGCAATCGAAAGTGGACATTCCGTGCTTCTATGACGAGGAATACGAAACCCCCTTGAGCCTGATCTTTGGTGGGGTGTTTGATTACGGCATGAGCGATGCGCATAGAAAAGCCATTCAGGCCTTGTGCTCTCCCGATGAATGGCACATGCTGAAACCCTTGGTGGAGGATCGTGCCTCGCCAGAGGAGAAAGCCGTACGCCCATTTCTGATGAGCAGGTTTCCGCTTTTTGAATGGGTGGCGGAAGAAAATATCGATTTGTCTGGCGATTTGGAACGGCCTGATTTTTCGACAGAAGAGGGGCCTTACCCCATCTATTTGTCAACCAGCGAGGCTGAAAAATTCTTGAGCAAAAGCGGCTACCGCTTACCGTGGGACCATGAGTGGGAATATGTGGCAAAAGAGCTGCGGTCGAATATTTTCATTGGTGGAGATAAATTGCCCCGAGGCGATCTTTCAAAAAATGTCTGTCTGACGTCTTTCGGAAGTGCTTCGAAGAATAAGAAAGCCTCCAATTTTTTTGGAATCGCAGGGCTCGGTTTGGCAGCGATGACCAAGGTGGAGGGCCGCAATGGCGTGATGGTGAGGGGCGGTGCTTCCGGTTTCTATCCATTCCAAGGCCCAGCGCAATGGGCGATGCTTTCTACGGAGCTGCAGATCCCCCTGCAAAATATGCCCGACTCTTTGGCGGGCATCCGGTTGTGCATGGATATTCCGGATTAAACGGGTGAACCCCTTGTGCACCGAGTGGTTCGTTGAGTCGCTCGGTTTTGATGATTCGCGATGCGATTGGATTGCATGCTTGAAAGCGATGGCCTCTCAACTCAAATTCGGAACGAGGTGGTGGTCGGATGCCATGAAGTGCCTGATGCTGGTGGCCGCGTCTTTCGCTGCCCATTCGCTGGTGCACGCGGGAGAATCCGTCGCTGTGGGTTGCCAGAGCGTCCGGCTGGTGCTGGATGACGGGGTGACGCCCGGCGAGCTGGAGCGTTTGTGGGCCAGCGGCGAGTCTCCAGCCACCAGCGCACCTGCCATTTTGGAACTGCATGGCTGCCGCGGTGAATGGCTGGACAGCCACACGCTCGAAGCGCCACTGGCCAGGCTGGACCCCGCGCCCTTGCTTGGCGTGCATCCCCCAACCGTTCTGGTGACGGTGGACTTGACGGCGCCCGGGGGCTCCTACAGCGGGCCGCTGACCCGGCCGTTCCAGGTCGTTGGCAACCGGCTGGCACCCGTGCAGGCCCGCGCTGCGGACGGCCGCATGGAGCCCATCGTCCTGGCCCAGACCGGGAAAGCGGCCTGGAAGAAGGTGAGGGTTCGCGGTGCGGACCAGTTCCTGGCGGTGCACAGCGAGCCGCTGGATGGGCGTTTCACCACCCACTTTCGCCGCTATGCTCCCGGGCCCCAGGGCTGGCGTGTGCAAGACCGTTCACAGCCCGGCCTGTGGGAGTCGGACAGCGAGTTTCCGGCGCGGCGGTCCTTCCCCTGAGCCAGTGGTGGCCGCCCGCCCTCGTGGCAGCCGACCCTGCCGCCTCACTCCCCTTGCGACCCCCGGTGCGCCCAGCCGGTGGTGTGCTTTTCCAGCACGCTGAACAGTTCGTACATCACCATCGCCATGGCGCCCACCACCATCAGGCCGGCGAAGGCCAGGCCCATCTGCATGGACGAGCCGGCGGAGATCAGCAGGTAGCCGATGCCCTCGTTGGCGGCGGTCATCTCCGACACGGTGGTGCCCACGAAGGCGAGGGTGATCGCCACCTTGAGCGAGCCGTAGAAGTACGGCAGGGAGCGTGGCAGTCCGACCTTGGTGAGCACGTCCCAGCGCTTGGCGCCCAGCACGCGCAGCACGTCTTCCAGCTCGGGCTCCAGCGTGGCCAGGCCCGTGGCGATGTTGACCATGATCGGAAAGAAGCTGATGAGAAAAGCCGTGAGGATGGCCGGCCCCACGCCGATGCCGAACCACACGACGAGGATGGGCACGAAGGCGGCCTTGGGCAGGGCGTTGAAGGCGGTCATCAGCGGATAGACGGCGGCATACGCCAGCCGCGACGAGCCGATGACGAAGCCCAGCAGCACCCCGACCACGATGGCGATGCCGAAGCCGGCCATGGTGACCCAGAAGGTGCGCCAGGCGTGGCCCGCGATGATCCACTTGAACTCCACGAACTGCGTCCAGATCGCCCAGGGGCTGGGGAAGATGAACTCCGACACGCCCAGGCCCGAGCAGATCACCTGCCACAGCACGAGCACCGAAAACAGCAAAACCCAGGGCGACCAGCGCTCCACCCGTTTCTTGTGCAGCGCGTTCATTGCGTGATCTCCCCGCCGGTCTTGCGCAGGGCGCCGATGTGGCCGCGCAGCTCCAGCACGATGTCGGTGAATTCCTTGGTGTAGGTCAGTTCCAGCTCGCGCGGGCGCGGCAGTTCGATGTCGCGCTTGACCACGAAGCGGCCGGGGCTCTTGCTCATCACGTACACGGTGTCGGCGAGGAAGACGCTCTCGCGCAGGTCGTGCGTGACGAGGATGACGTTGAACTGCTGCTCGGCCTGCAGGTCGCGCAGGATGCACCACAGCTCCTCGCGCGTGAAGGCGTCGAGCGCGCCGAAGGGCTCGTCCAGCAGCAGCATCTTGGGCTCGTGGATGAGGGCGCGGCAGATGCTGGCGCGCTGCTGCATGCCGCCCGACAGCTGCCAGGGGAACTTGTCTTCGTAGCCGGCCAGGCCCACCTTCTGCAGCAGGGCGCGCGCGCGGGCCTCGTATTCCTTGCGGCGGGCCTTGAACTGGCTGCGGTGCGGCTCGACGATCTCCAGCGGCAGCAGCACGTTGGCGACGGTGGTGCGCCAAGGCAGCAGCGACGGGGCCTGGAAGGCCATGCCCGAGATCTTGAGCGGGCCGGTCACGGGCTGGCCGTCGATGCGGATCTTGCCCATCGACGGCATGCGCAGCCCGGTGGCCAGCTTCATGAAGGTGGACTTGCCGCAGCCCGAGGGCCCCACGATGGCGATGAACTCGCCGCGGCGCACCTGCAGGTCGATGGCTTCGACCGCAAAGTGGTTGGCGCGCAGCAACTCTTCGTTGTAGGCGAGCCAGACATCGCGAAAATCCACGAAATAGGTGTCGTCGGCCTGCATGGGATGAAAGAAGGGTTCGGAGTGAAAAGGGCCGCCAGCACAATCATTACTAGGGCATATTGCTATTGAATTTGTAGCAATTGCCGAGTGGCGCGTGGCGGGCTCGGGAGGGCCGGGGGGGGGCTGACCCCCATGGGCCGGCCCCCGGTGCCGTCACTTCCTGGGCAGGATGTTCAGCTCGGCCGCCGGCGGCAGGAAGCTGCCGTTCCACACCGTCTCGGCGTTCACGCGGGACTTGGTGCTGAAGGCGTCGGACACCTGCGAGGCCATCAGCGCCAGGCGCTGCGGCTTCGCCTGGCCGAAGCCTTCGGCCCGCGCGTCGGCGCTGTTGACCACGGTGTCGATGGCCAATTGCAGGCGGCGGGTTTCCAGGGCCACGTTCACGATGCCGTCGCGCTCCTTCACGGAGGCGATGGCGGCGCCCGGGTTGGCCATGACCTCCTTCGCGCCTTTGGTGAAGGCCTTGAGGAAGGCGCGGATCGCCTCGGGGTTCTCCTTGACCAGCTTGGGACTGGCGATGATCACGTTGCCGTACAGCTTCACGCCGAAGTCGGCATACGGCAGCACCACCACGTCGCTGGCCTTGGCGCCGCGCGCCTCCAGGTTCAGCAGCGAGGTGAAGGTGAAGCCGGTGATGGCGTCCACGTCGCCGCGCACCAGCATGGTCTCGCGCAGCGGCGGGTCCATGGCGGTCCATTGCACGTTGCCGATGCCGTTGGCCTTGGCGAAGATGGGGAAGGCGCGGCGGCCGGCGTCGAACACCGGGGCGCCCAGCTTCTTGCCGGCCAGGTCGGCGGGCTTGGAGATGCCGCTCTTCTTGAGCGCCATGACCGAGGCCGGCGTGTTGTTGTAGACCATCATCACGGCCACGGGCTTGTTCTGCGCGTCGGGGTTGTTGGCGTGGAATTCCATCACCGCGGCCAGGTCGGCGAAGCCCATGTCGTAGGTGCCCGAGGCCACGCGCTGCACGGCGCCGCCGGAGCCGTTGCCCGCGTCCACCGTCACGTTCAGCCCGGCCTCCTTGAAGTAGCCCTTGGCCGTGGGCAGCAGGAAGAACGCGGCCGGCCCTTCGAAGCGCCAGTCGAGCTGGAACTTGATGGGCGTGGGGGTCTGGGCCTGGGCCAGGGTGAACGCGCTGGCGGCGGCCAGGGCCACCACGGCTTTCAGGAGGGAACGTTTGTGCATGGGGTCTCCGGTCGTGTCGGTCGATGGCATCCCGATCAGCAAGATCGATGCCCGGTTCCAGGCTCTGCCCCCGGCGGGGCGGTGCGGGCATGAACCAATGCGGTGCATGCTGCGGGAGGGTCTCCACCGTGGTGCCTGGCGGTCGGAGCCCCTGCCGGCACGGTCGCAGGGCGGGAGGAAGGCGGGCAGAGCCGGGTTCGGCATTCCGGCGGCGCGTTCGCATCCGTGGTGACCGGTATCACCCCGTGGCGTTTCAATTTTCCCTTTTTCGAGCGAGGGGAGCCATGCCCATCCAGCCGAGTGCCTTTCCTGGCATATTCATCCGCACCTCGACGAGGGCGACCCAAGATGGAAGCGGCCCCGCGCTGCAGGGCGCCGAGTTCGTGCGGCGCAACGAATCCGCGCTGCAGCAACTGGCCTCGCGGGATTCGGGCCGTGCGCTGCTGCGGCAGATCGAGGCCATCACCGCGATGGCTCCGCGCAAGCGGGTGGTCCTGACCCCTGCCCAGAATGGCAAAGTGCATGTGCGCTCGTTCCGGCGCGACGACGCCACGCAGGAACGTATCGGCTTGAACAACCTTTCGGACATCGACGCCTACCTGAGCGAGCGGCGCGCGCCCAGTGCGTTCATGCCGGTCGTGGCGGCAGCGCCTTTGCCCGGCTGTGAAACGCCCGGTGCCGATGAAGCGTGGGTCTATACAGACCCCGAGGTCGCATGGCGGTATCCCACGCCCGAGTCCGGCGAAGGCGAACCCAGTCCTGCGGATTACGTCGCCACGCTGGCGCATGAGTTGATTCATGCCCGAGACAGCCTGCACGGCATCCATCCCGCGCGCACGGCCGACGAAACCCTTTACCTGCATCCTGTCGCGAAATCGCCGATCCCCCGTTCACTGCTGCCCGCAGAGCTGCGCACGGTCGGCGTTGGCGCCTATGCCGGCGCCGAGCCCACGGAAAACACGATTCGAGCCGAACAAGGGCTCACGCAGCGCCCCAGCTACCACGGCTTCACCACGGATGGCCACGGCGACGTGGCGGTATCGGCAGCGATGCCTGGGAAAACGCAGGACAAGTCCGTCTGAAAGGCGGCCGGGCGTGGATTGCCAACGTTTTCCGTATATCGAAATGCGGTTTTTCACCAGGGAGGGGATTCGTTTCCCGGGCGGGGGCTTCGGGACTTCCAAAAAAAGCCGGCAGGCGAGGCAAGACGATGGCTCGCATGTCTTTGCTCTCCAAACTCTCGAACCGCTTCGGTCTGGCCCGCTTCAGCGTTGATACGCCCGTGGGCCAGACACAGCGGACCCCATCGATCCCCAGTGCCGCGGTGCGGCCGCCGCTGGACGGCCCGGCGCCTCGCCGCTCCAGCGCCGCAGCATCGACCCTGCCGCCGCGTGGCGCCTTGCCGGACAGGAATGAGGCCGCTGGCCACGCCAACGCCCCGGCGGCCGCGCAGGCCGCTGCCGCCCAGCCCCAAGCCACCCATGTGCTGCTCGATGCCATGGCACAGGCCGAGCCCGACGGCTCCGCGTTGACGAAGGCGCTGTTCGGACCGGGTGGGCAGCGTTTCGGCGTGGCGGCAGATCTCGCACTCGCGCTGACCGAGATGGATTTTTCGCGCATGGCACCGATTCCGGGGCTTCCTGGCGCGCCCACCGTGATCCTGGCCGAAGCCCTGGCCGCCGCGACGGGCGGCGACGCACCACTGGCACTGGGCGCGCTGGAACTCCTGCAGGAGTTTGATCCGCAGCAGGAAATCGCCGCGGCCTGGCAGCAGCGGGCCGGTGCGCCGGACGACGACGCGGCCTCGGTCTTCTACACGCCCGCAGGCTCCTTGCATGGGGGCGACGACGAGCCGGCTCCCTTGTCGCCCCCGGTCTCGCCCGCAGTCTCGCGCTCGCCATCGGCCTCGTCGATGGAAGGGGGTTCGGTCTATCACACGCCCTCGGCCTCGCTGGATGGCGGCCCTGACCGGTCGCTGCCGGGCTCGCCGCGGCGCTCCGATGCGGGCCTGCCGAGCGATGCCACCCTGGCGGCACGGCGGGCGGTGTGGCAGGTGGCAGCCGCCCTGGCCGACACGCCCATGGGCCTGGACGTACTCCAGGCCGTCGTGGCACGCCCTGTGGATGCGGCGCACAGCCGGGACTTCGCGCTGCTGCTCAAGGCCGCAACGGCAATGCCGCCCGGGCGCGCCGAGCGGGGCGACCCTGCCGCCATCCTGGCCAGCGCGCCGGCCCTGGACACGCTGACGGGCAAGGCCGTCGCTTGCGCCGCGGCGCGGATGGTGGGCGATGTGGCCGCGGCCCTGCCCCACCGGTGGGCGCTGACCGCCGTGCGCAACGACCTGTTCGAGACCGGGCCGGGCACGGATTTTTCGGCCATCAACGGCCGCCTCATGAAAACCGGCCGCTGGATCGAGCGCGCCACGCCGGAGCGCGCGCGCCTGCTGCGCAACCCGATCTTCGGCAAGTCGCCTTTCCGGGCCCTGCGCCACGGAACGCAGAAGGTGGAGCGAGGCCCGGCCGTCGCGCGCCACCGGCTGGCGCGCGAGACGGCGCTGCGCGAGGCCGCCGCCGCTTTGCAGGACCAACTGATCGACGCCGCACCGCACCTGCGCTCGCCGGGCCCCGGCCGGGTGCCCGAGGCGTTGCTGCGCGCGGCGGTGCTGCGGCATTGCCTGGAGACGCCGGTACCGCAGTCGTTCGAACGGGCGGGCTTCGACGAGGCGGCCTGTGCCGACATCGCGGACCGCCTGGCGCTCCTGCTGTCGCGGGACCCCAGGCCGGGCCTGGCGCGCCAGTTGGCGCAATCGCCGCAGTTGCTGGCGCTGGCTGACCTGCGCCTGGATGCCGAGGCGATGGGCCAATGGTTTTCCGAGGCCCGCGAGGCGACCAGCAATGTCCAGGCGCTGGAGCGAGAAAACGTGCATTGGGTGCAGGCCGTCTCCAAGGCCCTGGCGCAGGCCGAGGAAGAGGTGCAAGGCCGCGACACCCGCGTGCCGGTGATCACCCGCGAAACCGTGCGTTCGGCATTGAAGGACATCGTCGCCAACATCGAGGGCTCGTCGCGGCTGCGGCTGAGCAGCGGCGGGCTGGTCGGCGTGGGGCTGCGGCAGATCACGTCATCGATCAGCGCGGTGGCGAGCGCCTTTTTCCTGCGGGGACGGATCGATGGCCGGGCGCAGCGCGGCCGCCAGGCGGTGTTCGAAATCGCCATGCCGCCCTACGACATGGAGCTGGTGCTGGGATCGCAGCGCCAGGTGGCCAAACAGGTGGGGGTCGGCGCGTTCGTCGGTCCGGACATCGGCGTGGCGAAGGCGGGGGTGAACGTCGATACGGTGCTGTACGGAAGGGAGGACGCCGAGATGCAGGGCATCTCCCTGCGCTTGCCGCGCATCGGCCGGCCGGTGCCCGAACTGCGGGCCGAGTTCTCGGCGCTGGTGGACGCGCTGCTCGACGGCAGCGAAGGCGGGGCGCGGGCGGATGACCCCACTGATCTCCTGCAGCGGCTGCTGCAGGAGTTTCCTGACCTCACGGTCAACCGTGTCGGCCTGGCCGGCGATGGCCGCCGCCGGCATGGGCTGGGTGCGGACCTGATGGGATCGATCGGGAAGTGGCATGCCAAGGTCAGTGCCGGTGTCGGCGGCTTCGTCGAGGCCCAGCGCGATGTCACCAAGCACTACGCCGACGCCACCGGGCGCATGCGCGTGGAACGATCGATCCAGGGAAACAACCTGCGCGCCGGGGTTGGTGCCAAGGTGTCGGCTGGCCCGTCCGCCACCGTCGCGTCGGATACCTCGTTTTCTGGCAAGGTCGACGTGTCGCTCGCCGCGGTGCAGTTCGGCGTGGGCGCGGAACACATTCTCTCGGGCGTGTCCCACCGGCGGGAGGCCGTGTACGAGGACGGCCGCCTGCATCCGCTGTCGTTCGTCGAAACGGAATACCAGAAAGTCGATGCCTTCATGGAGTCGATGAAGCCGCAGAGGGACGCGTGGGTGGACGCTGGTGCCGACCCTGCGCGCCTCGATGGCCTGTTGAACGATATGAGCGGCGATGCGGCGCCCACCCACAGCTTCGCGGCACGCCACATCGTGACGCCCGAGGCCCGCGCGCGGGACGATGCCTACCGTTCGTCCATGCAGCTGTGCGCGAAGCACCCGAGCGGCTTGCCGCAGGCCATCTCCGCGCTGGCCGAAACGGTCGAAGCGCAGTGGAAGGACCCGGCGGCCAAGCAGCCCTATTCGCTGCGCTCCTACGAGCGCAACATGGTGCAGAAGACGCAAGGCGTGGAAGTGGTGGTGCAGTTGGCGAGCGTGGAGGCGGCCGAGGCCTCGCACATCGACAACCGCCTGGACGTGCCGGCCCAAAGGCCACGCCGGGCCTGAGAGCGCGGGGCACGCGGTTCGGCCGGGGCGGCAACGGCCCGGGCGGGCCGTGGTTTGCGCCATGCCTTGTGCAGGCATCGGCTGCCACCTCGCCAGGCCGGCCCCCGGGGGCCGGCCTGGCGAGGTGGACTTTTTTTAGCGGCTCTTGGCCGCTGCCGCGTTCGCCGCGGCCAGCGCGGTCATGTTGACCACGCGGCGCACGGTGGACGAAGGCGTCAGCACATGGGCCGATGCTGCGGCGCCCAGCAGGATCGGGCCGATGGTGGTGCCGTGGCTGCCGGTGGTCTTGAGCACGTTGAACAAAATGTTCGCCGCGTCCAGGTTGGGGCAGATCAGCACGTTGGCCGAGCCCGACAGCGTGCCTTCCAGCAGCGCGGTGTGGCGGATTTTTTCCGACAGGGCCGAGTCGCCGTGCAGTTCGCCGTCGCACTCGATGTGGGGCGCCGCCTTCACGAACAGGTCGCGTGCCGCGCGCATCTTGCGGGCCGAGGGGCGCGTGGACGAGCCGTAGTTGGAGTGCGAAAGGAACGCCACCTTCGGCGGCAGGCCGAAGCGCTGCACTTCCTCGGCCGCCATCAGCGCGATCGCGGCCAGTTGCTCGGCATCGGGCGCCTCGTTGATGTACGTGTCGGCGATGAACAGCGTGTGCTGGTCCAGCGTGAGCGCGTTCACCGTGGCGAAGTCCGGCGTGCCTTCCTTCAGGCCGATCACCTGGCGCACATGCTCCAGGTGGTGGTCGAAGCGGCCCACCAGCCCGCACAGCAGCGCGTCGGCGTCGCCCAGGCGCACCATGAGCGCGCCGATCAGCGTGTTGGAGCGGCGCACCGCGGCCTTGGCGGCCTCGGGCGTGATGCCGTCGCGGCCCATGAGCTGGTGGTAGGCCTCCCAGTACTGGCGAAAGCGCGGATCGTCCTCGGGGTTGCAGATCTCCACGTCCTTGCCCGGCTGCAGCCGCAGGCCGGCCTTGGCGATGCGCGTGGCGATGACGGCGGGGCGGCCGATCAGGATCGGGCGCGCCAGGCCTTCGTCGACGGCCACCTGCGCCGCGCGCAGCACGCGGTCGTCCTCGCCCTCGGCATAGGCCACGCGCTGGGGCGCGGCCTTGGCGGCGGTGAAGACCGGGCGCATGAACATGCTGGTCTGGTAGACGAAGCGGGTGAGGCTTTCGCGGTAGGCCGCGTAGTCCTGGATGGGCCGCGTGGCCACGCCCGAGGCCTCGGCCGCCTTGGCCACGGCCGGGGCGATGCGCAGGATCAGGCGCACGTCGAAGGGCGTGGGGATGAGGTAGTCGGGGCCGAACGACAGCTCCTGGCCCGCATAGGCTGCGGCCACTTCGTCGCTCATCTCGGCCTTGGCGAGGTCGGCGATCTCGCGCACGCAGGCCAGCTTCATCTCCTGCGTGATCTTGGTCGCGCCGCAGTCGAGCGCGCCGCGGAAGATGTACGGAAAGCACAGCACGTTGTTGACCTGGTTCGGATAGTCCGAACGGCCCGTGGCGATGATGCAGTCGGGGCGCACGGCCTTGGCCAGTTCGGGGCGGATCTCCGGCTCGGGGTTGGCCAGGGCCAGGATGATCGGCTTGTCGGCCATGGTCTTGACCATCTCGGCCGTCAGCACGCCGGGGGCCGAGCAGCCCAGGAACACGTCGGCGCCGTTGACCACGTCGGCCAGCGTGCGGGCCTCGGTCTTTTGCGCGTAGCGGGCCTTGGATTCGTCGAGGTTGGCGCGGCCGTCGTGGATCACGCCCTTGGAGTCCACCACGAAGATGTGCTCGCGCTTCACGCCCAGTCCCACCATCACGTCCAGGCAGGCGATGGCGGCGGCGCCCGCGCCCGACACGGCCACCTTCACCGCGCCGATCTCCTTGCCCACCAGTTCCAGGCCGTTCAGCAGCGCGGCGCTGGAGATGATGGCCGTGCCGTGCTGGTCATCGTGGAACACCGGGATGTTCAGGCGCTTGGAGAGTTCGCGCTCGATGTAGAAGCACTCGGGCGCCTTGATGTCTTCCAGGTTGATGCCGCCGAGCGTGGGCTCCAGCGACGCGATGATCTCCACCAGCTTGTCGGGATCGCGCTCGGCCAGCTCGATGTCGAACACGTCCACGCCCGCGAACTTCTTGAACAGGCAGCCCTTGCCTTCCATCACCGGCTTGCCGGCCAGCGGACCGATGTCGCCCAAGCCCAGCACGGCCGTGCCGTTGGTGATCACACCCACCAGGTTGCCGCGCGCCGTGTAGTCGAACGCCAGGGACGGGTCGGCCTGGATGTCCAGGCAGGGGTAGGCCACGCCCGGCGAGTAGGCCAGCGACAGGTCGCGCTGGTTGGACAGCGGCTTGGTCGGCGTGACCGAAATCTTGCCGCGGCTGGGGTTGCGGTGGTATTCGAGCGCGGCTTCGCGCAGGGCCTGCTCGGCTGCGGACAGTGTGTGTTGTGTCATGGATGGAGATCCTAGGGAGAAATGCGCAGGGAGCTTACTCCAAGCGGGACGCGGAAATCCTCCCTGCCAATGCGGATTGCGCATGGCGTGCAACGCGTTCGCAAAGGCCCGCGCGATGGCGCCGCCATGGTGTCGACATCGCACGGCTTCAGAAGCTTTCCCACTCTTCCTGGCTGCCTTTCGTGGGAAGTGCGCGCGGCACGGCCCGTGCCGGCGCGGGCCGTGTCGCCGCCCTGGCGTGGGGGAGGGCGCGGGCCGGCTGGCTGCGATGCACAGGCACCTCGCGCGGGCGCAGGAGCGGGGCATGCGCCTTGGCCGCAGCCGGCGGTGCCGAAGGCAGGGGCGCGGCTTCGTCGAGCTTGAAGACGCCCACGGCGGCCACCAGCTGCTTGACCTGCTGGTCGAGGCTGTCGGCCGCCGCCGCGGATTCCTCCACCAGGGCCGCGTTCTGCTGCGTCACCTGGTCGAGCTGCATCACGGCTTCGTTGATCTGGCTGATGCCCGAGGTCTGCTCCTGCGTCGCCGACGTGATCTCCTGGATCAGGTGGCTCACGCGCTGGACCTGCCCGACGATGTCCTCCATGGAGGTGCCCGCGGCATTGACGAGCTGGCTTCCGTTGGCCACCTTGTCCACGCTGTCGTTGATGAGCGTCTTGATCTCCTTGGCGGCTTCGGCGCTCTTTTGGGCGAGGCTGCGGACCTCGCTGGCCACCACCGCGAAACCGCGGCCCTGCTCACCGGCCCGGGCCGCCTCGACGGCGGCATTGAGGGCCAGGATATTGGTCTGGAACGCGATGCCGTCGATGACGCCGATGATGTCGGCGATCCGCTGGGACGAGTGGTTGATCTCTCCCATCATCGACACGACCTGCCCGACCACCTCGCCGCCCTTTTGCGCGGCCTGGCTGGCGGACTGGGCCAGCTGCGCGGCCTGCTTGGCGGTGTCCGCGCTGCTCATCACCGTGCTGGTCAGCTCCTCCATGGAGGCGGCGGTCTCCTCTAGGTTGCTCGCCTGCTCTTCGGTGCGTTGCGACAGGTCGGCGTTGCCGGTGGCGATCTGGGTCGCACCCACGGCGATGTTGCCGCTGCTGGCGCGCACCGTGCCGACCACCTCGCGCAGCGAGGTTTGCATGGTCTGCATGGCCGCCACCACGCTGCCCGGGGCGGCGCGGGAGGTGTCGATGGGGAAGGTCAGATTTCCCTGCGCGATGGCACCGGCCACCCGGGCCACATCGGCCGGCTCGCCGCCCAGCTGGCGCGTGAGCCCCCGCGTGAGCAGGACGCCGATCAGGATGCCCAGGATCACGCCGCCGATCGTGAGGCTGATGAGGATGAAGCGCACCTGGGTGTAGATCTCGGTCGTCTTGTCGTTCAACTCCTTGGCATTGCTTCGCTTGCGATCGACGAGCTGCCCCAGCAGGTCGTCGGCCTTGTCCGCGATCGGCCGGACCTCGTTGATCTTCATCACGGAAGCCCGCGTGTTCGACAGCTCCTCCGTCTGAAGGAGCGCCAGCACGGATTGAAGGCCTGCATCGTAGGCTTGCAGCGCCTGCTGGGTCTCGCGGACCCGGGCCTTGCCCTCGTCGGTCACGAAGAAGTTGCTGGCCTTGGACAGCTCTTCGTGCGTGGTCTTCAGTCGTGCCTGAACGGAGGCCGTGTGCATGCGCCGCTCGTCTTCCGTCGTCGCCAGCACCGCACTGCGGATCGCCCGGCTCGCGCCGATCAACTGGATGTTCGCCTCCGTGGCGTGGGACAGGCCCGTGATCTCGCGCTCGTACATCAGATCGGCCAGGTCATTGATTTCGCTGGAGCGCAGGATGCCGGCCGTGCCGATCAAAGCGCCGATCGCTGCCACGGCCAGGAAGCCTGCGATCAGCTTGGTGCCGACCTTCATTTGTTTAAACCATTCCATTTTCGGAGTCCGTTGGGATTGTCAAAGACCAGCGATGGCGCTGGCGACGCATTGGATTGCCGCAGGAATGGCCCAGGCCTCGTGAGCACTGGGTGGAGGGGCGTTGATTCACGAGGCGCCGTGACGCGCCTCGTGCAAGCAAGGTCGAGAGCCGCTTTTGTCTTTTGTCGTTGTTCGAGCCGATGGCAAAGCCTTGCAGGGACACATCGCGGGACCGTGCCAATGCCTGCGTAACCAATAGTTTCAAATCCTATCAGAAATGAAACTTATTGGTGTCATTAATGGCGATGCCTGTCAGCACGGTGCAACAAACGGAGGCGGTTGAAGTCCTGCTGCGTCCCGCACAGGCGCACGTGGAAAGGCCGCAGGCGATCAGGTGGCGCGGCAGCCGGCCAGGAAGACCGCTACGGACCGGTGCATGAGATGCGCCTGCTCCTCGGGCGATCCGGGAGGCATCGCAAAGGCCGCCAGGTTCTGCGCCGGCGACGAGATCAGGCTGGCAAACACCTTCGCCAGGGTGGGCAAGTCATCCACCACCATGGCTTCGCTGGCGAACAGGGCCGCCAGATGCTGCGCCAGAAGCGCCAGGTATTGCTCGATCAATCCATGGACCAGCGGGGCCAGCTCCGGGTGCAGCGCGATGCCGTGGATGGCGAACCGAAGCCAGTTCTGCATGCCTGGGTGCAGCAGCGTCGCATTCATTTCCAGGCCGATCCGCACCAGCTTGTCCTGCAGGGCCAGGCCGGGCGCGAACTGCAAATCGAGCTGCAATGCGGGCAGCGCGGCGGTCGCCAGCACCTCGCGCAGCAGGTTTTCCTTCGACTCGAACCGGGTGTAGATGGTGCGCTTCGTCACGCCTGCCGCAGCGGCGATGGCTTCCATGCTGGTGCCCGCGTAGCCGTGCTCCAGCATGAGGGCGGACGCGACATCGACAATGATCTGGCGCAGTTCCTGCGCGCGCTGGACGCTGGGGCGTCCGAGGGGGGAGCGGCCGACTGACGGGGCGCGACCTTCGGTGGGGGGCATGGTGGCGGGTCGTGTCTGTCGCTGTGGGGCACGAATGCTACGCCCGCGCCGCCCATGCCGCCTGGGGAACTGCCTCTAAACGGAGATGGGATGGCGAACCGGTGGCCCGCCCGATGGGCTCGCGCGTGCGAATCAGCCCCGCGTGCCGTCCCGCGCCGGCAGCGGCGCTAGCGAGTCGCGCAGGCGGTCGTGCGAGCGGGGCGCCTGCGAATCGAGCGCCTGCTCCACATGCCCGATGTGCGCCAGCATGCGCTCGCGCGCCAGGGCCGTGTCGCCGCGCTCGAGGGCCTCGACGATGGCGGCGTGCTCGGCGCACGACTGGCTGGCCTCGTGGCGCGACTGGTAGAGCGAGGCGGCCAGCGTGGTGCGCGCGGTGAGGTCACGCAGGATGCCGCTCAGGCTGCGGTGGCCCAGCGCTTCGGCCAGGCACACGTGGAAGTCGGCCAGCAGAAAAGCCCGGGTGGCGGCATCCGCATCGTCGATGGCCTGCTGCTCCTGCGCGATGTGCTGGCGCAGCCGGCGCACCACCGCCTGCAGCGGCCGCCCGGCTTCGGCCAGGATGCCGGACTCCACGATGCGCCTCGCCGAGAAGGCGTCGCGGGCGTCTTCCACCGAAGGCTCCACCACGTACCAGCCCCGGCGTGGCCGGACCTCGACGAAGCCGCGCGCCTGCAGTTGCATGAGCGCCTCACGCACCAGGGTGCGGCTCACGCCGAACAGGGTGGCCAGCGCCTGCTCGCCCAGCCGCTCGCCGGGGGCGAGCTTTTGCGCCAGGATGGATTCCACCACCTGCTGGGCGATCTGGGTCTGGCTGCTGGCACCGTTCATGGTGGGCAAGGGGCGGTGCCGGCCGTCGCTTTTCAGCGCGGCAGGGCGAGGGGCGTCGCGCCGCCGTGGCCTGCTGCGGCGTGCTTGTCCAGCGTGAAGCCGGTCACGGTGCGCGAGAGGTTGTGCGCCTGCTCGTTGAGCACGCCCGAGGCGGCGGTGGACTCCTCGACCAGCGCGGCGTTCTGCTGCGTGGCGCGGTCCATCTCGGCGACGGCCTGGTTGATCTGGCCGATGCCGGCGCTCTGCTCGGTCATCGAGCTGTTGATCTCGCCGATGATCTGCGTGACGCGCTGGATGCTGTCCACGATCTCGCCCATGGTCTCGCCCGCCGCGCGCACGCGCTGGGTGCCGGTCGTCACGCTCACGCCCGAGGCATCGATGAGCGTCTTGATCTCCTTGGCCGCCGTGGCGCTGCGGTGCGCCAGGCTGCGCACCTCGCTCGCCACCACGGCGAAGCCCCGGCCGTTCTCGCCGGCACGGGCGGCTTCCACGGCCGCGTTCAGGGCGAGGATGTTGGTCTGGAAGGCGATGGAGTCGATCACGCCGATGATCTCGCCGATCTTGGACGAGGCCTTGGAGATCTCGTCCATGGTGCTGACCGCGCTGGCCACCACTTCGCCGCCCTTGCTGGCCGATGCGCTGGCAGAGGTAGCCAGGCGCGTGGCCTGCGCCGCCGCATCGGCGGACTGCTTGACGGTGACGGTGAGCTGCGACAGCGAGGCCGAGGTTTCCTGCAGGTTGCTGGCCGAGGTCTCGGTGCGGTTGGACAGGTCGTGGTTGCCGGCCTTGATTTCGTCGGTGGCCGTCTTCATCGATTCGACGCCGTGGCGCACGTCCTGCAGCACGGTGCTGATCTTGTCCACGAAGGCATTGAACGACGAGGCGATCTGCGCCACCTCGTCGCTGCCGGAGACGGGCAGGCGGTGCGTCAGGTCGCCGCCGCCCGAGCCGATCTCGTCCATGGCGTCGCGCACCTCCGACAGACGGCGGAACGACTTGGCGGTGAGCATCGCGCCCACCGCAGCCGCCAGCACGGCCAGCAGCACGATGGCCACGGCCAGCGTCTGCAGCACGCTGCGCAGGCCGGTGGTGGCCTCGGCCTTGTCCAGGGCCACGATCAGCGACCAGTCGGTGCCCTGCACCGGGCGGGCCTTGAGCAGCTTGGCGCTGCCGTTGAGCTCCACCTCCATCGGCCGCGTCGCGCTTGCGAGCGAGGCCATGGCGGCGGGGGTGAGCAGAGGCGAGAGCTCGGTCACCGGCTTGAGGCTGAGCTTGGCGTCCGCGTGGGCCAGGATCTGGCCGTCGCTGTTCACCACGAAGCCCAGGCTGCTCGGAGTGGGGCGGATGGCGGCGACCACCTCGCGCACGCCCTCCAGCGGCACCGCACCGTTGACCACGCCCTGCAGCGCGCCGTTGCGCAGCAGCGGCGCGACGAAGGCCACATAGGGCACGCCGGTGGTGGAGTCGCCGTAGGGCTTGGTGACCGCCAGCTTGCCGGCCTGCACTGCCGCCTTGTACCAGGGGCGGGCCGTCGGGTCATAGCCCGCGGGGGTCTGCGTGGTGGACTTGAAGGTCTTGTCCTCCCAGCCCACAGTCGTGATGGGAAAGCCGTTGGCCTTGCCCATCAGGGCCACGTAGCCCTGTGGATCGCCTTGTTCCACGACCGCCGCGGTGGCGTTCACGGCGGCCGCCTTGGCGGACACCCACTGGTCGATGGCCATCGTGTTGCCCGCCGTGATGGCGTTCAGGTCCTGCTCGATGGTCTCGAACGTGTTGGTGCGGGTGATGGAGTAGGTGGCGGCACCGGTCACCGCCAGGGCACAGACGACGGTGGCGGTGCTGATGACGAGGATCTTGGAGCGCAGAGACTGAATCATGGCGGCCTCGGAAAAAGAAGTCCTGCATTACACCGTAATTGCGTTACCAGTGCTTACAGCATCCTGGAATGTGTGTGGAAGCCGCACTACACGTCCGTGGGCGCATCCAGCGCCTTGCCATCCAGCACGGCATGTGCTCGGCTCCGGTCGATGTCGCCTTCCCACGAGGCGATGGCCACCGTGGCCACGCAGTTGCCGATCAGGTTGCCCACCGCGCGGGCGATGCCCATGAACCAGTCCACCGACAGCACCAGCACCAAGCCGATCGCGGGAATGGCCGGAATCGCATGCAGCGTGGCCGCCAGCACCACGATGGCCGAGCCCGGCACCCCGTGCGCGCCCTTGGACGTCACCAGCGAGATCGCCAGGATCGTCAGCAGGTCCGCCATGGAAATCGGCGTGTTCGTGGCCTGCGCGATGAACACCGCCGCCAGGGTGATGTAGATCGAGAACGCGTCCAGGTTGAACGAATAGCCTGTGGGAATCACCAGGCCCACGGTCGAGTCGCGGATGCCCATGTGCTTGAGCTTGGCCATGACCTGTGGCAGCACGCTGTCGGACGACGTGGTGGCGAACACCACGGCCAGCTCCTCGCGCAGGTAGCGCAGCAGCTTGAACAGGCTGAAGCCCGAAAACCGCATGATCAGCCCCAGCACCACGACCACGAAGATAAACACCGCCGCATAGAACAGCGCGACCAGCAGGCCCAGTTGCTTGAGCGAGCCGATGCCGTACTTGCCCACCGTGAAGGCGATGGCCCCCAGCACGCCCAGGGGCGCGAGCTGGATGATCAGGCCCATCGCCTTGAACAGCACGGCGGAAAAATCATCGATGAGCGAGACCACCCGCGCGCCGCGCTCGCCCACCAGCGACAGCGCACAGCCGAACACGATGGAAAACAGCAGCACCTGCAGCACGTCGCCCGTGGAGAACGCGCTGATCGCCGTGTTGGGAATCAGCTTGAGCAAAAAGTCGCTGAAGCCGCCGCCCGCCAGCTTGTTGGCGTTGTCGGCATAGGCGCCCATGGCCGAGGCGTCCAGCGCCCGCGGGTCCACGTTCATGCCGACCCCCGGCTCGAACACGAAGGCCAGCACCAGCCCCAGGACCAGTGCGACGCTGGTGACCACCTCGAAATAGATCAGCGACTTGATCCCCACGCGGCCCACCCGCTTCAGATCCCCCGTGCCCGCGATGCCATGCACCACCACGCAGAACACGATGAGCGGGATCAACATCTTGATGAGCTTGATGAAGCCGTCGCCCAAGGGCTTGAGCTGCACCGCCCACTGGGGCCACAGCAGACCGACGATGACGCCGGCGATCAGGGCCAGGACCACCCGGCCAAACAGGGAACGGAAGAAGCGTTGCATGGGATCTCCGAAAGTCGCCTTGTTGGTTTACCAATCTTGCATACAAGAAATGTAGACATTCGCCGGCCCGTCGGCCTGGGGGTTATCCCGCGTGTGGCGTGGAGGCACGGCGGTAGTGCGGCGGCTTGATGAGGGGCAAAAGCGGGCTTGCGATTGGTAACTATTAATCAATTGCTGATGGGCCATTCGCCCTCCAAGCGCTTCTATCATCCGCGCCTGTCAAATGAAGACAGGAATAAAAACGGGAGGAATGACCATGAACGACATCGTGACGGTGCCGCAGGAGGCACTGCGCGCTGAACTGGCGCGCAAGATCGCACCCAAGTACGCCACACGGCTTTTTCAACTGCGTGACATTCCGAATGTGATGCGCTCCCGGCTGGGGTGGTCGGTGGCGTCGAACCTGATGGAGCGGTGGTTCAACGGGGCGGCTTACCAACTCACTCCCGAAGTGAAAGCCAGCGCGGATGGCCATCGATTGAGTCAGCTACCTTCGTCTCAACTGGAAGAACATCTCGTGAGAATGCAATGGGCGCTTGGCTTCGCCCGGGTACAAGCGGCTGTGGCAAGGCTTCAGGCAACTTGGGCAAGCCCAGCGGGGCTGGCGATGTTGAAGCGTCGTGTTGGCGACCAAATTGGTGTCCAAAAGTGCTGGCGTTTAGGAAACTTAGCGCTGCCTGCAAAGCTTCTTGAAAATACCTGCCAAGTGAATTTCTTGGTTTTTGGCCAGTGGAGTGATCCGATGGATGATTTTTATGGAGCGATGGGAGAAGCGCAACTCAAGGTGGCCGTTTCCGCAATAGTCACTTCTCACGGGCGGGGGCGCGTTGATGTGGAAGTTGACGAACTAGGCTTCTATCTGCGGGACGCATACGATTTCAACGACAGTAGAGCTTTCATTTCTCAGCCATTGGGTTGTTGGGGGTTCAATGGCATGGAGTGCGGTGTTCGTACTCAATGGAACGTACCCATCGAGGACATGACGGTAGACGAATCTCCTTCATCCGTCCAAGGCCGTAAGTACGTCGTGCAGAACCAAGACTTTCGTCGGTGGCGAGAGAAAAATCATCGCGGTGGTGATTTCATGGTTCTTTCGAACGTGCATCGGATCAAATTGCCTTTTCCTCAGAAGTTTTCTTGGTGATCACATGCAAAACATTCGCAATCACTTGAGGACCATCTTTTGGCTGCTGATTTTCACAGGGCTGGCAGCGGGGATCTGGCAGGGTTCTCAACCGCATTTATTTCACACGTCCATCAGTCCCCGCAAGGTGTACCGCATCGAGTACTACGAAGCGTCATACCTGCAAAGCCTCGTTCACCACGAATTCAAGATGCCTGGTTTTGCACGTCTTTATCGCATCCAGCCTGAAACGCTGTTGGGTGAAAGTAATGTGGCAGACCTCTGGATGAATGGCGAACTTTACTGGTGGCTGAATCCGCCCGTCAATGCGGTGCAGGTCGGGCGTGACATCGTCTTCGAAAACATCCCACCCGAATGCACCGATTGCCCTCGGTTGCCCGACTCCGCCGTCATGCCCTGACCTGCGGGGCCACCGCTGCCACCGCCCCCGCAGTCACCTACCCCTCACCCCAGCAGATCGTGCAGCGTCCTCGCCACCACCTTGGTCGCGCGCCGCAGGTCTTCCAGGTCCAGGCGTTCGTCGGCGCGCTTGGCGTGCGACTCCAGCACGGTGCGCGGGCCGGCGCCGTAGATCACGCCGGGAATGCCGGCCTCGCCGTACAGGCGCACGTCCGTGTACAGCGGCGTGCCCATGGCCGGGATCGGCTGGCCGAAGAGTGCCTCGCCGTGCTTTTGCAGCGCGGCCACCAGCGGGGCGTTGCCGGGCAGGGGCTGCATGGCATTGGCCAGCAGCAGGCGCTTGATATCCACGGTGATGCCGGCGCAGCCCGCGGCCGCCTCGGCGATCACCTGGCGGATGGCGGCCTCGACCTCGGCGGGGTTTTCCTCGGGGATCATGCGGCGGTCGAGCTTGAACACGACCTTGCCCGGGACCACGTTGGTGTTGGTGCCGCCTTCGATGCGGCCGACGTTCAGGTAGGGGTGCTCGATGCCATCCACCTTCGATGTGATCTGCTGGTAGCGGGCGTTCTGCGCATAGAGGGCGTTCAGGATCGCGACCGCGCCCTGCAGCGCGTCCACGCCAGTGTGGGGAATGGCGGCATGGGCCATCTTGCCGTGCACGGTCACCTCCATCTGCAGGCAGCCGTTGTGCGCCGTGACGACCTCGTAGCTGAAGCCGGCGGCCAGCAGCAGATCGGGCCGCGTCAGGCCCTGGCGCAGCAGCCAGCCCGGGCCCAGTTCGCCGCCGAACTCTTCGTCGTAGGTGAAGTGCAGTTCCACCGCGCCCTTGGTCGGTTTCGCCACGGCCTCCAGGGCGCGCAGGGCGAACGTGAAGCTGGCGAAATCGCTCTTGCTCACCGCGGTGGCGCGGCCGTAGATCTTGCCGTCCACGATCTCGCCGCCGTAGGGGTCGTGCGTCCAGCCTTCGCCGGGCGGCACCACGTCGCCGTGGGCATTGAGCGCCACGGTGCGGCCGCCCGCGGCGGTGGCGCCCTCGCCATACGGCCGGCGCACGATGAGGTTGATGATGGATTCCATGCCGTAGGCCTTGACCTCGGACTCGGGCACGGGGTGGCGCTCGGCCTCGTAGCCGAAAGCCTGCAGCAGCTCGGCCGTGCGCTCGGCGTGCGGGGCGTTGTTGCCGGGCGGCGTGTCGGTGGGCACGCGCACCAGCGCCTGCAGAAAGCGCACTTCTTCGTCGAAATGTTGGTCGATCCAGGCGTCCAGTGATTGGTAGGTGCTGCTCATGGGGTTTCGGTGGCCAGTTGGTTCAGAAGGTGGGAGAAGGCGTCGACGGCGAGCTGCATGTCGTCGCTGGTCGTGCTTTCCAGGGGGTTGTGGCTGATGCCGCTGTTCAGGCCGCGCACGAACAGCATGGCCTGCGGCATGATTTCGTGCAGCTTCATGGCGTCGTGCCCGGCGCCGCTGGGCATGCGGTGCACCGGCACGCCCAGCGCGTCCACGGCGCGTTCCCAGCGCTGCTGCCACGCGGGTGCGCTGGGCGCGGCGGCGGCGCGCATGGTCTCCTCCAGCGTGTAGTGCAGGCCGCGCCGCGCGGCGATGGACTGCAGCGCGGCCAGCACGTCGGCCACCAGCGCATCGCGCTGGGGATCGGTGGGGGCGCGCAGGTCCAGGCTGAACTGGCAGCGGCCCGGCACCACGTTGATGGAGCCGCCGGGCACGTTCAGCAGGCCCACGGTGCCCACCGAGTCGCCGTCGCGCGCGGCACGCGCCTCCACCGCGAGGATGAGTTCGGCCACGGCCGCGGCCGCATCGCGGCGGCGGTCCATGGGCGTGGTGCCGGCGTGGCTCGCCATGCCGTGCATCTCGCCCACGAAGCGCACGCTGCCGTTGATGGAGGTGACCACGCCCAGGGGCAGGTCCAGTTCGTTGAGCACCGGGCCCTGCTCGATGTGCACCTCGACGAAGCCGAGGTAGTGGCCCGGGTCGCGCTGCAGCTTCGGAATGTCGTCGATGCACAGGCCGGCATGCTGCATGGCCTCGCGCAGGGTCACGCCGTCGGCGTCCTTCTGGTCGAGCCACGCCGGGTCGAAGTCGCCGATGAGCGCGCCCGAGCCGAGGAACGTTGCCTTGTAGCGCTGGCCTTCCTCCTCCGAAAAGCCCACCACCTCGATGCCGAAGGGCAGGCGCCGGCCCTGGCGGTGCAGCTCGCGCACGCAGGCCATGGGCACGAAGATGCCCAGCCGGCCGTCGTACTTGCCGCCGTTGCGCACGGTGTCGTAGTGGCTGCCGGTCATGAGCAGCGGCGCATCGGGCGTGGCGCCGTGGTAGCGGCCCACCACGTTGCCCACCGCGTCCACGGCCACTTCGTCGAAGCCGCAGTCGCGCATCCAGTGGCTGATGCGCTGCGCGCAGGCGCGGTGCGCATCGGTCAGGTAGGTGACGGTGAGCTGGCCTTTTTCGGCGAAGCCCGGGTCGCTGTGCTGGGCCAGGGTTTCCTGCCAGTCCCATACGCCGTTGCCCAGCGTGGGCGCCACGCCGAACAGGTCGTTCAGGCGGATCTCGGCGATGCGGTGGATGTTGCGCAGCGCCTCGGCCAATTCGAAGTCCGGCGGGTTGGTGAACCGGCGAGCGAAGGTGTCGATGATGTCCTGCCGGGGCAGCCCCGTGCCGCGCGGGCCGCGCACCGCGAGGATGAACGGGAAGCCGAAGCGCGCGTTGTACTCGGCGTTGAGCTGCTGGATGCGCGCGAACTCTTCGGGTGTGCACTGCGTGAGGCCGGCCGTGCCCTGCTCGCGGGCCGACTCGGCGGTGAGCGCGTTCGCCACCATGGCCTTGCCCGCCAGTTCCGGATGGGCGCGCACCAGGGCCAGCTGCGCCTCGCGCGGCGCCTGCGCCAGCACGCGCACCATCGCGTGCTTGAACTGCGCGAGCGAGCGGAAGGGCCGCGCGGCGAGCGCCTGCGCGGCGATCCACGGCGAATGCTCGTACAGGCCGTCCAGCAGGCGCGCGGCTTCTTCGGGGGCGGCGGCATTCAGTTGTTCGAGGGTGAGGGGCATGGCGTTCACTCCGGGCAGGGATGGGTCTCAGCCCAGTGGCGTGCGATGTCGATGCGGCGGCACACCCACACGTGGTCGTGCCGCTGTACGTGGTCCAGGAAGCGCTGCAGCGCGGTGATGCGGCCCGGGCGCCCGAGCAGCCGGCAGTGCATGCCGATGCTCATCATCTTGGGGCGGTCGTCGCCGGCGGGGTCGCCCTCGGCGTACAGCGCATCGAACGTGTCCTTCATGTACTGGAAGAACGGGTCGGCGTGCGAGTAGCCCTGGGGCAGCGCGAAGCGCATGTCGTTGCAGTCGAGCGTGTAGGGCACGATGAGCTGCCGGGCCGTGCTGCCGTCGGTCCGGCCGACCTTCATCCAGAAGGGCAGGTCGTCGCCGTAGTAGTCGCTGTCGTAGGCGAAGCCGCCGTGGTCGGCCACCAGGCGGCGGGTGTTGGGGCTGTCGCGGCCGGTGTACCAGCCCGCGCCGTGCACCGTGCCGGGCGCGCCGTGCCGCTGGCCCGTGAGCGCCTCGAAGATGGCCAGGGCCTCGGCCATGTGGGCGCGCTCCACGGCCTCGGGCACGTTCTGGTAGTGGATCCACTTGAGACCGTGGCAGGCGATCTCGTGGCCCAGTTCCATGAAGGCGGCGGTGACGTCGGGGTGGCGCTGCAAGGCCGTCGCCACGCCGAACACGGTGAGCGGCAGGCCGCGCTTTTCGAACTCGCGCAGCAGGCGCCACACGCCGGCGCGCGAGCCGTATTCGTAGATCCCCTCCATGCTGATGTGCCGGTCGGGGTAGCTGGCCGGGTTGAACATTTCCGACAGGAACTGCTCGCTGCCGGCATCGCCGTGCAGCACGGCGTTCTCGCCGCCTTCCTCGTAGTTCAGCACGAACTGCACGGCGATGCGGGCGTTGTCCGGCCAGCGCGCGTGCGGCGGATTGCGCCCGTAGCCCACGAGGTCGCGGGGGTAGGGCAGGGTGGCGTCGTAGATCGGGGCGGCGGTCATCGGGTCCTCACGAAAGAGCCATGGAGATGTCGTTTGGGGGCAGCTTGCGGTCGAACATCAGGCTGTCCTGCACATGCAGCAGATGCGCGTCCATCAGGCGCACGGCGCGCTCCTCGTCGCGCGCGGCCAGGGCCTTCACGATCTCGGCATGCTCGTCGTGCGAGTGCGCGGCCTCGTCGGCGCTCTGGTACATGAGCGTGATGAGCGCGCAGCGCGAGATCAGCTCCTGCAGCATCTGTGCCAGCACCTGGTTGCCCATCAGCTCGGCCATGCGCACGTGGAAGTCGCCCAGCAGTTCGGTGCGGTCCTGCACGTCGGCGCCGTCCACGGCCGCCTTCTCGCGGGCCACGTGCTCGCGCAGGGCGCGGATGCGGGCGGGGGTGACCTCGCGCACGAAGGCGCGGGTCATCTCGGCCTCCAGCATGCGGCGCACGGCGAACACCTGCCGCGCCTCGTCGGCGGAGGGCGCGGCCACGAAGGCGCCGCGCGCGGGCGCCAGGTGCACCAGCCGCTTTTGCGACAGCTGGAACAGCGCCTGCCGCACCAGCGTGCGTGAGACGCCGAAATGGTCGGCCAGTTTCTGCTCCGCCAGCTTGGCGCCCGGCAGCAGCCGGTGCTCGACGATGGCCCGCGTCAGGTCGCCGACGATGGCACTGGTGGTGGAGGTTTCCATCGGCGCATGATAGCCGTGGCCCGGCAATGTGTATACAGTTTCGGTAGACGATGTGGCGCCGACCCGTTCGGCCAGAATCCGGGGATGACCACCCCCAAGACCCCTGCCGCCGCCGGCCTGCCGGCCTTGCCCGTGTCGCCGCCGGCCAGCCAGCCGGCCGCGTTCCTTCGCCATCTGTACGACGTGGCCGTGCACGCCGCGTTGCCGGCCCATGGCCTGGCCGCGCACCTGCCCCCGCCGCCGCCGCGCGGGCGCACGCTGGTGCTCGGGGCGGGCAAGGCGGGCGGCTCGATGGTGCACGCGCTGGAGGCGCTGTGGCCGGCCGATGCGCCGCTGTCGGGCCTGGTCGTGACCCGCTACGGCCATGTGCCCGAGCGGCCGCCCGGGCTGCTGCAGCGCGTGGAGATCGTGGAAGCCGCACACCCCGTGCCCGATGCGGCGGGCCTGGCGGCGGCCGAGCGCATGCTGGCGCTCACGCAGGGGCTCACGGCCGATGACCTGGTGCTGTGCCTGATCTCGGGCGGCGGCTCCGCGCTGCTCACCCTGCCGGCCGAGGGCCTGACGCTGGCGGAAAAGCAGCGCATCCACCGCGCGCTGCTGGAGAGCGGCGCCGGCATCGCCGAGATGAACTGCGTGCGCAAGCACCTGTCGCGCATCAAGGGTGGCCGGCTGGCGGCCGTGTGCGCGCCGGCCCGCGTGGTCACCCTGGCCATCAGCGACGTGCCGGGCGACGACCCCGCCGTGATCGCCAGCGGCCCCACGGTGCCCGACGGCACGACCTGCGCCGAGGCGCTGGACATCCTGGCGCGCTACCGCATCGACCTGCCCGCGCCGGTGCATGCGGCGCTGCAGGCCGGCGCGCTGGAGACCCCCAAGCCCGGCGCCGTGGCCTTCGCCGGCCACGCGGTCCACCTGATCGCCGCGCCGCGGCAGTCGCTGGAGGCCGCCGCGGCGGCGGCGCGCGCGGCCGGCGTGGCGGCGTACATCCTGTCCGACGAGATGGAAGGCGAGTCGCGCGAGGTGGGCCGCGTGCACGCGGCGCTGGCGCGCTCGGTGGCGCAGCGCGGCCAGCCGTTCGCGCGCCCCTGCGTCATCCTGTCGGGCGGCGAGACCACGGTGACCGTGCGCCCGCGCGCTGAGGGCGTGCCCCGGGGCCGGGGCGGCCGGGCGGGGGAGTTCTGCCTGGGCCTGGCGCAGGCGCTGCAGGGGCAGCCGGGCGTGTGGGCGCTGGCGGCCGACACCGACGGCATCGACGGCGTGGAGGACAACGCCGGCGCCCTCGTCACGCCCGACACCCTGGCACGGGCGCGGGCGGCCGACCTGGCCGTGGCCCGCCACCTGGACCGCAACGACGCCTACGGGTTTTTCTCGGCGCTGGGCGACCTGGTGGTCACCGGGCCCACGCACACCAATGTGAACGATTTCAGGGTGCTATTGATTCAATAGCGGAATGCCCTAGTGGAATCTGCGCTGCAGGCCTTTTTGGCTTGAATCTTCCCGCCGACGCGGTTTCCCATGAAAAAAGGCCGCGCCCCTCGCGGAGCGCGGCCTGGCAGGGCGGGGAACGCCGCGGGCCGGCAGCCCAGCATCAGTAGCCCAGCGTCTCGCCGTCGGGGTTGCGCGGGTCGGAGGCGCCGTACAGCAGGCCGTCGTGGAACTGGATGGTCTGCGTGCGGCCCATCGAAGGCTTCACGGCGATATTGTGGCCGCGGGCCTGCAGTTGCGACAGGGTGTCGGTGCTCAGGCCCTTTTCCACGCGCAGCTCGTCGGGCGTCCACTGGTGGTGCACGCGCGGCACCGAGGCGGCCTCGGCCGGGTTCATGCCGAAGTCGATGGTGTTCACGATGGTCTGCAGCACCGTGGTGATGATGCGCGCGCCGCCGGGGCTGCCGGTCACGAGCATGGGCTTGCCGTCCTTGAGCACCAGGGTGGGCGTCATCGACGACAGCGGGCGCTTGTTGGGCGCCACCGCGTTGGCATCGCCGCCGACCAGGCCGTAGGTGTTGGCCACGCCGGGCTTGGCGGAGAAGTCGTCCATCTCGTTGTTCAGCAGGATGCCGGTGCCCTTGGCGACGATGCCGCTGCCGAAGTTGGTGTTGAGCGTGTAGGTCACCGCCACGGCGTTGCCCGCCTTGTCCACCACCGAGTAATGCGTGGTCTGGTCGCTCTCGTACGGCTGGGGCTGGCCGGGCTTGATGTCCTTGGCCTGGCGCGCCGTGGTGGGGCTGATGCCCTTGGCCAGCGACTGCGCGTAGGCCTTGGAGGTCAGGCCCTTGAGCGGGATCTTCACGAAGTCCGGATCGCCCAGGTACTCCGAGCGGTCGGCGTAGGCGAGCTTCATGCTCTCGGCCATGTAGTGGATCGTCTGCGCGCTGTTCTGCCCCCATTGCGACAGCGGCCACTGCTCCAGCATGTTCAGCATCTGCACCAGGTGCGCGCCGCCGGAGGACGGGGGCGGCATGGTCACGATCTGGTAGCCGCGGTAGGTGCCGCGCACCGGCTCGCGCTCGACCACCTTGTAGGCCGCCAGGTCCTGCAGCGTGAGGGCGCCGGGGTGGGGCGCCATCTCGGCGGCGATGCGGCGCGCGATGGGGCCCTGGTAGAACGCCTTGGCGCCCTGCTGGCTGATGAGCCGCAGCGACTGCGCCAGGTCCTTTTGCACCAGCCGGTCGCCCACCTTGAGCGGGCTGTCGCCGCGCCAGAAGATCTGGCGCGTCGCCGGCCACTTGCCCATGTTGGCCTTCTCCTGGTGCAGCGTCTTGGCCAGCGTGAGGCTGACGGGAAAGCCCTTGTCCGCCAGCGCGATGGCCGGGGCGATCACGCGCGACAGCGGCAGCGTGCCCCAGTTCTTGAGCGCATGCTCCATGCCCGCCACCGTGCCCGGCACGCCCACGGCGTAGGGCGTGTACAGCGACTTGCCGTCCACCACGTTGCCGCTGGCGTCGAGGTACATGTCGCGGGTGGCCTTTTGCGGCGCCACTTCGCGGAAGTCGAGCGCCACGTCCTTGCCGGTCTTGGCGTCGTGCACCATCATGAAACCGCCGCCACCCAGGTTGCCCGCATTGGGCAGCACCACGGCCAGCGCGAAACCGATGCCCACCGCGGCATCCACCGCATTGCCGCCGGCCTTGAGGATGTCCAGGCCCACGCGCGAGGCCAGTTCCTGTTCGGTGGAGACCATGCCGTTGCGCGCCACCACCGGGTGGAACACATCCATGTCGAAGTCGTAGGAGCTGCCGGCGGCGCGGGCCGCAGCCGTCTGCTGCACGGCCTGCGGCGGGGCGGGCGGTGCACCCTCGGCGCTCCCGGGGCCGGCCGTGGGCAGGTTGGTGCAGGCGGCCAGGCTGGCCAGGGCAAGGGCCAGGCTGCTGGCCAGCAGCGTGCGTTGGATGGGGTTCATGCTCTCTCCTCGTTATGAATCGGTGGACGCCCAGCGGCGGCGCCGTGGCGAGTGTAGAGAAGTTGCCTGCCGCTTCCCTGCGGCAGCGCCTGTCGGCGCACCTCCCATTTGCATTTGCGAACGTCTGCGTTGAAAAGTTGCACTTTGACAGGGAACTCTGGCCCTAGCATGTCAGCCGGTTTCCGCCAGGAAGAATGTTGGCCGTGGTCGCGGCCCTCCGGCGGGCCTTCCTTTCAACCACGGAGGTGCGACATGGCGATGAAATCCTTACTGAAGAAGCTCGTGCTGGGCGGCTGCCTGCTGGCGGCCAGCAGCCTGTCCTGGAGCTATGCGATCGATGCCGGCAAGGTGGTGGACGACAACGGCAATGCCGTGCAGCTGCGCGGCGTGAACTGGTTCGGCTTCGAGACCAACACCAACGTGGTCCACGGGCTGTGGGCGCGCAACTGGAAGGACATGATCACGCAGATGCAGGGCCAGGGCTTCAATGCCGTGCGCCTGCCGTTCTGCCCGCAGACGCTGCGCGGCACGCCGCCCAACAGCATCGACTACGGCCGCAACGCCGACCTGCAGGGCCTGAGCGCCCTGCAGGTGCTGGACAAGGTGGTGAACGAGCTGAGCAGCCGCGGCATGTACGTGCTGCTGGACCACCACACACCCGACTGCCAGAGCATTTCCGAGCTCTGGTACACCGGCTCGTACAGCGAGCAGCAGTGGATCACCGACCTGACCTTCGTCGCGCAGCGCTACGCCAGCGTGCCCGGCGTCATCGGCCTGGACATCAAGAACGAGCCGCACGGCGCCGCCACCTGGGGCACCGGCAACGCCGCCACCGACTGGAACCGCGCGGCCGAGCGCGCCTCGGCCGCCGTGCTGCAGGTGGCGCCCCGCTGGCTGATCGTGGTGGAAGGCGTGGCGGAGAACCCCAGCTGCTCCAGCAGCGGCGGCCACTGGTGGGGCGGCAGCCTGGAGCCGCTGGAGTGCACGCCGCTGAACATTCCGGCCGACCGCCTGCTGCTCGCGCCGCACGCCTACGGGCCGGACGTGTACGGCCAGCCGTATTTCGGTGCCTCCAATTTCCCCGACAACATGCCCGCCATCTGGGAGCAGCACTTCGGCCGCTTCGTGCAGGCCGGCCACGCCGTGCTGCTGGGCGAGTTCGGCGGCAAGTTCGGCCAGGGCGATGCCCGCGACGTGGCCTGGCAGAACAAGCTGGTGGACTACCTCATCGGCAAGGGCATCCGCAGCGGCTTCTACTGGTCGTGGAACCCCAACAGCGGCGACACGGGCGGCATCCTGAACGACGACTGGACGACGGTGCGCACCGACAAGGTCACGCTGCTCCAGCGCCTGTGGGGCGACGGCTCCAGCACCCCTCCCACGACGCCGCCGACCACACCGCCCACCACCCCTCCGACCACGCCCCCGACGACGCCGCCCACCACGCCGCCGACCACCCCTCCCACGGGCGGCGCCAGCTTCAGCACCCAGGTCATCGTGGACAGCGAATGGAACACCGGCTACTGCGAGCGCGTGCAGGTCACCAACACCGGCGGCGCGGCGGGCGACTGGGCCCTGAACCTGACCATCACCGGCACGGTCAACAACCTCTGGAACGCCGTGTGGTCGCAATCGGGCAGCACGCTCCACGCTTCGGGCGTGGATTGGAACAAGACGCTGGCCCCCGGCGCGAAGGCGGAATTCGGTTTCTGCGCGGCGCGCTGACGCGGCGGGCCTTCAACGGCTGCGATAATCCGCAAAAATGCCGCCCTGAATATGGGGTGGCCGCGGTTTGAAAATCACCCTGCACCGCCCCGCCGATCGTTGGGATCGGCGGGGCGGTGTGCTTTGTCAATCCTTGGTGGGATTAATCGGCGTGAAAGCGCAGGCCCTGGTTGATCGCGCAGCGGTAGGCCAGCGGTTCGGCGCGCTGCTGGTAGCCGGGCAGGTCGAAGACGAACATGGTGAAGTCGATGGTGCCGTCCGGGCGCACCTGGTAGCGCAGCAGCTGCTGGATCGGCAGGCCGTCGCGGGCAACGGTGAAATGGGCGTCGCTGAAGGACAGCGTGCCGTCTTCGACGATGCGGTAGGCCTCGATGCGCAGGCCGCCGCGCGTGCGGCTGGGGGTGGCGTTGGCGGAGTTGGGGGTGCACAGCGAGAGGTCGATGGTGACCGATACCGCGTCCCCGGCGGCCAGAGCCTGCTGGATGTCGGCCGGATTATCGAGCCGGCTTTTGGCGCTGGCCGGAAGGGCCATCAGGGAAAACGAAGAAGCCAGCAAAACGGCAGCAAGACGTTGCATTGGAAAAACCTCCATTCATGGTTTTGAATATCGCGGCTTGAAAATTCAAGCGTGGCGATGATATCCAGGCCATGGCAGGAAAATCGCCCGGATTTGTATGCCGAAAAGCATTTTTGTAAATGTCCGAAAGATATTCGGACAAACCGCCTGGGGTATGAGGCAGGCGCGCCGTGCGGGCCATGGCGGCCATGCATACTCGGCGGGTCGTCCGCTCGCCGCGCTGCCGGCGGGGGCGGTTTCCGATCCCTTCAATCCACCCCAAGGAGATGGCCCATGGGCCTCAGCACCCACGTTCTCGACACCATGCACGGATGCCCCGCGGCGGGCATGGCCGTGGCCCTGTATGCCACCCATGGCGAGGCCGCCACGCTGCTGCAGCGGCTGGTGCTCAACGCCGATGGCCGCACCGATGCGCCGCTGTTCGACAACGCCAGCCTGCGCGCGGGCACCTACCGCCTCACGTTCGACGTGGCGGGCTATTTCCGCAGCCGGGGGGTGCAACTGCCCGAGCCGAACTTCCTGAACCAGGTGAGCCTCGATTTCGGCGTGGCCCACGCGGACCAGCACTACCACGTGCCGCTGCTGGTCAGCCCATGGAGCTACTCCACCTACCGCGGCTCCTGAGCGCGGGCCGCCGGGCGGGCCGGGGCGCAGGCCCCGCTCAGAGCTGGCCCTCGGTCAGCGTGTCGAGCTGGAAGCGCCCGGATTTGTGCCACAGCCAGGTGTCGGTGTAGGTGACCTTGCCCATCCGCGAGGGCACGGGGTAGGGCGCGGCGGCGCGCACGGTGCGCTCGATCTCGGCGATGACCTCGGGCGCATGGCGCGGCGCGCGCATCCAGTTCAGCCGGGTCACGCGGCCGGCGCGGTCGATGTCCACCTGCAGCGTGCCGATGGCGTACAGCAAGGGCGGCAGCTTGCCCTTGTAGATGCGGTGGGCGTTCAGGCCGTACAGGTGGGTGGCGGCGTCCTGCCGGTAGGCGCGGGGCGTTTCAGCGGCCGAGGGGCGCGCGGAGCCTTGCTCGGCGGGCACCGGGCCCACCACCTCCTTCTCCAGCGGGCTGCTGGTGTCCGACGCGGCCTTGGCGGGCGGGGGCGTCGGTTCCGGTCCCCATGACCGACAGGCCGCGATGAGGGATGCCAGGGCGGCCATGACGCTGGCCGCCAGCCACCGGCCGCGCGGCCGGCGGTGGGGCCGTTCAGGAGAAGGGGTGGGCATGGGCAGGTCTCGCTGTGGCTATGCTGTGCGGTGCCCGTGCTGCCGTTGCGCGGGGCGTACCGGAGGACTCGGATGGTGATGGCGGCGTTGCATCGTTTGCTGGAGGGCTTGGCGCACGGCCCGGCCTGCATGGTGGAGGTGGAGTCTACCCAAGGCTCGGTGCCGCGCGAAAGCGGTGCGTGGATGGCCGTGCTGGCCGATGGCCTGGCCGGCACCATCGGCGGCGGGCGGCTGGAGTTCGATGCCATCGCCCAGGCGCGCCGCCGGCTGGCGGGCGAGGGGGGCCCCGCCGTGCTGCGGTTCGCGCTCGGACCCAGCCTGGGCCAGTGCTGCGGCGGTGTGGTGTTCTTGCGGTTCACCGTGGTGGGGCCGGGCGAGCGTGCCGCGCTGGCGCAGCGGCTGGCGCCCCGGCGCACGCACGTGGCGCTGTTCGGCGCGGGCCATGTGGGGCATGCGCTGGTTCGCGTGCTCTCGGCCCTGCCGTTCGCCCTGACCTGGATCGACAGCCGCGACAGCGTGTTCCCTGCATTCCCCGTGGCCCCGGCCGAGGCGCCGCCAGGCGTGGCGTGCGAGCACTCCGATCCGGTGCACGCCGCCGTGCCGTCGCTCGCGCCGGGCTCGCGCGTGCTCATCATGAGCTTCAGCCACGCCGAGGACCTGGACGTGGTGGCCGCCTGCCTGCTGCGCCAGCGCGAACGGGGCGACCTGCCCTTCATCGGGCTCATCGGCAGCCGCACGAAGTGGGCGACGTTCTCGCACCGGCTGGCCGCGCGCGGCTTCGCGCCCGAAGAGCTGGCGTGGGTCACCTGCCCCATCGGGCTGCCCGGCATCGCGGGCAAGGAGCCGGAGGTGATCGCCGTGTCGGTGGCGGCGCAACTGCTGGCCCTGCCGGTGCCGCCGGACCCCGCGCAGCCCGGGTAAATCCGCACGCCGCCGTGCCGCGCCGGGCGTTCGGCAGGAACGATTCCTGCATACACTCGCGGCACAGGTCGCAGCGGTGCCGGGAGCCGATGCGTGTCGTCAGCCCCCAGGTGCGCGGCCTTTTCTTCTGCTCAGAGCGCCCGCAGTGGTGAGCAGGTTGACCGGGTGGTGCGCCGCGCGCCGCCCCCATGGCGCCTTCGTGCGCCGCCGAGGCTGAGACACATGGAAAGCTATCTCCTCGACTGGGCCAACCTGCTGCTGCGCTGGGTCCACGTCATCACCGCGATCGCCTGGGTGGGCTCGTCGTTCTACTTCGTCTTCCTGGACAGCAGCCTCACGCCGCCGGTCGACGACGACCTGAAAAAGCAGGGCGTGAGCGGCGAGCTCTGGGCCGTGCACGGCGGCGGCTTCTACCACCCGGTGAAGTTCGCCGTCTCGCCGCCGAAACTGCCCGCGCACCTGCACTGGTTCTACTGGGAAAGCTACAGCACCTGGCTGAGCGGCTTCGCGCTGTTCACCGTGTCGTACCTGTGGAGCGCGGGCACCTACCTCATCGACAAATCGCGCATGGACTGGGCGCCGCCCGCTGCCATCGGCGCGGCGCTGGGCTTTCTGGTCGTCTTCTGGCTGCTGTACGACGCCGTGTGCCGCCTGTTCGGGCGGCGCAGGAACGGCGACGCCATCGTCGGCGCGCTCGTGTTCGGGCTGGTGTGCGTGGCCTCCTGGCTGGCCTGCCACTGGTTCGCCGGCCGGGCGGCCTTCCTGCTGGTGGGCGCGATGATCGCCACGGCCATGAGCGCCAACGTGTTCTTCTGGATCATTCCGGGGCAGAAAAAGATGGTGGCCGCCATCCAGGCCGGCCAGCCCGTGGACCCGGTCCACGGCCAGCGCGGCAAGCAGCGCAGCGTGCACAACACGTACTTCACGCTGCCGGTGCTGTTCGCCATGCTGTCCAACCACTACAGCTTCACCTGGAGCCACCCGCAGAACTGGCTGGTGCTGATCGTGATGATGTTCGCCGGCGCGGCCATCCGGCAGTTCTTCGTCATGCGCCACGGCCACAAGCTCGGACGCAACGGCAACCCGCTGCCCTACGCGCTGGTGGGCGTGGCGGCCATCGTCGGCGCCATCGTGTGGATGCGGCCCGTGCCACCGGCCGCCACCCCGGTGGCTGCAGGAAATGCTACTGATTTGATAGCTAAGGGGGCAAGCAATCCGCCGGCATCGGGCACGATCGGCTACGAAAAGCTGCAGCCCGTTCTGGCGCAGCGCTGTTTCCTGTGCCACGGCGAGCAGGTGCAGATGAAGAACCTGCGGCTCGATTCGGCCCCGTCGGTCAAACAGCACGCCCAGGCCATCTACCAGCAGGCCGTGGTGCAAAAGCTCATGCCGATGAACAACGCCACCGGCATGACGGACGAGGAGCGCGACGTGGTGCGGCGCTGGTTCGAAGGCGGCGCACCGGTGCCCTGACGCGGCCCGGGGGCGCTCAGTCCGTCGCGACGCGGGCGGCGGCTTTGCGTGCGCCGAGCGGGGCGCCCTGCCGGGGGGCGATGGCGCGGTCCGCGCCCATCCCGCCGATGCGGGCGGGGCCGCGATCGTGGCCGTCCGCCTCCGAGTCGTCCGCCGCGTCGCGCCAGGCCAAGCCGCTCGCGGCCAGCTTGGCATCGTGCTTGGCCAGGGCCGCAAGGTTGGCCACTTCTTCCGCATGCGCGATGGTGCCGGGCGTGATGCGCACCGCGCCGATCGACAGCGTGGTGCAGGTGAAAAAGCGCTTCACGCCGTGCCGGTCCTCGGCCCAGATGCCGCCGGCCTTGCGCGAGGCGTCGTCGAACAGGGCCAGGGCCTCCTGCGCGAACTCGTCCACGATCCGCTGGCAGCGGTGCAGCCAGTCCGTGCTCTGGAACAGCAGCATGAAGTCGTCGCCGCCCACATGCCCCACGAAGTCGCGTTGCGCATCGCAGTGGGCCACGGCCAGGCGCGCCACCAGGCGGATCATCTGGTCGCCGCGCCAGTAGCCGTAGTAGTCGTTGAACGGCTTGAAGTGGTTCAGGTCGGCGTAGCAGGCGACGAACTCGGTGCCGCTGTCCAGCAGCCGCTGCATGTGCAGGCTGATGGGGATGTTGCCCGGCAGGAAGGTGAGCGGATTGGCGTGGCGCGCCGCCTCGATGCGCGCCTCGGTCACGCTGCGCACCAGCTGGTCGCCCGTGCCCAGCCCCACGTAGCGGCCGTTGTCGGTGACGATGAAGCCGTCGTTCAGGTAGCGCTGGTCCTGCGAGGTAAGGATGCCCACGAGCTGGTCCACGTCGCAGTCGAGCTCCACCACACGCGGTGCGTGGTTGGCGAACGCCATGCAGGGCTTGCGCCCGTGCACCTCGCGAAAGTACAGCGTGGCGTAGTGGTTCATGAACTGCTGGCGGTTGATGAGCGCCACGGGCCGCGTGCCGTCCACCACCGCCATGGCGTGCAGGTCGGCATGGGCCTTGAACAGCCCGGCCACCGTGTCGTTGCGGGTCTCCGGCGTGGCCGTGGGCGCCTGCACCACGAGCAGGTTGCGCAGGATGCCCGGCCGCACGTTCTGGCCCAGGTGCGGCAGCACGGCCACGCGGCGGTCGCGCAGCGCATCGAGTGCGGGCAGCAGGATGGTGTCGCGGGGCAGCGGGGCCGGGCGGCCCAGCAGGTAGCCCTGGCCGTAGGGGATGTCGAGGTCGCGCAGGGCGCGCAGGTCTTCCTGCGTCTCGATGCCCTCGGCGATGAGCGTGGTGCCGAACACGTCGGCGATGCCCTTGATGGCCTGCAGCATCTGCAGGTTCTCGGGGTGCGCGCCCAGGTCGCGCACGAAGTATTTGTCGATCTTGACGAAGTCGGGTTTGGCCTCGGACCACAGCCGCAGGCTGGAGCGGCCGTCGCCGAAGTCGTCCAGTGCCAGCCGGGCGCCGCTGGCGTGCACTTCCTTCAGCGCGTGGCGCAGCGGCTCCATGTCGGTCACGCGCTCGTGCTCGGTGATCTCCAGCACCACCATGCGGGCCGATACGCCCATCGCCTGCGCGGCCTCGGCCAGCGAGGCGCCACCGCACAGCGCCACGCCGCGCACCAGCGCATCGGCGCTGATGTTCACGAACAGGCGGCCGGCCGCGCCCAGCACGCCCCACTGCTGCAGCGCGATGAACACGCACAGCAGCTCGAAGTCCTGCAGCAGGCCTTCTTCGCCCGCGCAGCGCAGCAGCGCATCGGGCGTGTGCAGGGGCGTGCCCTCCGGGCCGCGGATCAGCGCCTCGTGCGCGTAGATGCCGCCCTCGCGCAGATCGGCCAGGGGCTGGAAGACACAGTGCAGGCCGTCGCCGCGCATGAGCTGCGCCAGCGGCCCATGGCCGTTGCGCACCCCGGGCGACAACGCCGCCAGCAAGGCATCGCGCCGGCCCCGGGGAGATGCATCGATCATGGTTACAACCTTACACAATTTCACCGCGGACCATAGCTGTGCGCCGTGACAGCGAAATGACAGGTGCCATGCCGCCAGGGATCGCCCACGCCGCTCACGGGTCGCTGCGCAGGTCGGCGTAGTCCACCGCGTATTTGACGAGCGCCGCCTGGCCCTCGATGCGCAGCTTGCGGCGCAGGTGCAGGCGGTGGGTCTCGACCGTGCGCACCGAGGTGCCCATGCGCTGGGCGATGTCCTTGTTGGATCGGCCCTCGGCCAGCAGCTCCAGCACGGCGGCCTCGCGCGGGGTGAGCGCGCGGCCCGACGGCGCTGGAACGGGCGGCGCCTCGTACAGCAGGGCCTGCACGCCTTCGCTGAAGTAGCGCCCGCCGGCGTGCACCGCCTTGATCGCCTCCACCAGCTGGCGCGCCGGCGCGTCCTTGAGCACGTAGCCCCGCACGCCCAGCGCGGCCGCACGGCGCACGTATTCGCCATCGTGGTGCATGGACAGCACCAGCACGCGCACCTGCGGAAAGCGGTCGCGGAACACCGTGGCCAGGTGGATGCCGCTCGCATCCGGCATGCGGATGTCGGTCACCACGATGTCGGGCAGCAGGGCGGCGGCCAGGTCCACGGCCTCCTGCCCGCCGCCCGCCTCGCCCGCGACGCGGATGTGGCCCGTGGCCTCCAGCCGCATGCGCACGCCGTCGCGCACCAGCGGGTGGTCGTCCACCAGCAGCACGCGGATGGGGCGCCGCCACTCATGCGGGCACCTGCGACGGTTCGAACCCGGGGTAGGGCGAGTCGTTGTCGCCCTGCAGCGGCAGCACGGCCAGCACGCGCGTGCCGCCGAGATCCCTCGTGCAACTGGCTGCACTTGTTCCGGCGGCGCAGGTGTAGCTCAGGTCCATCGTTCCGCGCTTGCGGTCGTGGCGTGGCTTCCCACAGTGTCGCTCGCTTCTGAGGTCTTTATAGTTACGCTGCGTAACTATAAAGACGATGAACCCTGGGTTTTGCGCCACCTTTCTTCCTAGAATCCGCAGTTCCAAAAACAAGCGATGCCGGGAAAAGGGAGGGTGCATGAAAGAGGTGGTCAAGGTGGACCAGGAGCAGTTGCGCGCGCAACTGCAGAAAAAGTTGCCGCCCAAAGTGCGGCTGTTTCAGCTCGACGATATTCCCGGCGTGATGCGCTCGCGCATGGGGTGGCCGGTGGCGGCGGCGCTGATGGAGCGGTGGTTTCGCGGGGCGGCTTTCGAAATGCCCGATGCGATGAAGTTGGGCGATGCGCCCCATCAAACCTTCACATTGAATTCCGTACAACTGGATGACAGCACCGTTTCCATGGCCTGGGCGATGGGTTTCGCGCGGGTGCGTACGGCCATGGCGAAATTGCAGGCGCAGTGGGCCAGTGCTGCGGGTTTGTCACAACTGAGGAAACAGGTGGAAAAGCAGGGCAGGGGGCGCCCTCAATCGTCTTGGCGGTTCGGCTCCCTGGGCCAACCTGCCAAGGCGGTGGATGCAAGTTACCAGGTGAATATCTTGAAGGTGGGGCGTTTGAGCGATCCGCTGGACGACTTCTACGGCGCGATGGGGGAGGCGACACTCAAAGTGGCGGTGTCCGGCGTCGTCACTTCCAAAGGCGCTGGAAAGACGGCCATCCTGATCGATGAACTGGGCTTTTACTTGCGAGACTCCTACGATTTCAACGATGGCGACCATCCCTTCCTCTCGCAGCCCTTGGGCTTCTGGGGGTATGGGGGCGTCAGCCGCATCGACCTGGGGGGACGCGTGTCGATTTCTGAACAGTGGGCGAATGAGGAAGAGGCCCAAGCACGGGGCCATGCCTACTGGGTTCAGAATCAGGACTTTCGCCGATGGCGCGGCATGTACGGACGGGGCGGGGACTTCATCATTCTGTCCGACGTGCATCGGGTTCGCCTGCCTTTTCCTATCCCACTGGAGTGGTCATGAAGTTCCCCGATTTCAAGAAGGTGCCGTGCATTGCGTGGTGCCTGGCACTGGACCTGTTGCTTCTGGCAGGCTGGTATCTGTCCGACCCCACTTTCCGCTACAGCTACAACAGCCCCCGCATGGCGTACCGCCTGGAGATCTATGACCCGTCCATCCTGCAGCGCATCGTTCATTACGATTTCAGGCTGCCTAAATTTGCACGTCTGTACCAGGTGGAGCCCCGGGCCTTGCTGGGCGAAAGCGAGGTGGTCGATATGAGCGACGGCAATGGCCAGATCATGTGGTTCGTGGACCCCCCCAAGGACCTGCAAATAGTGAGCGTGGGCATGAATGTGGAGTTCAAGAACGTTCCGCTGGAATGCGCCGAGCAGGATTTGCATCTGCCCGAGTGCCAGAAGAATTTCGGCAAGTGATGAAGATGCTTTCCTTGTTGAAGAAAATCCCGTGCATCGCCTGGTGGCTGGCATTGCACGCCGCACTGTTCCTGGCGTGGTACGTTTCCACTCCAACGCTCTACAACCGCTACAACAGCCCCCGGTATGTGTACCGAGTGGACATCTACCACGCCTCCTGGTGGCAGCGGATCACACACCCCGAGATGAAAAAGCCGGCCGTGGTGCGCCTGCACCGATTCGAGTCCAGGGCGCTGCTCGGCGAGAGCCCCGTGGTCGATCTGTGGCACAACGACGCCATCGTCTGGGACGTGGACACGCCCGGCCCCGTGAACAGGGTGCACATGGGCCGCGATGTGGTTTTTGAAAAACTTCCATCGGAATGCACGCCGCCTTCGCCGCTGCTCAGTTGCGAGGGGCGCTCGTGAAGTGGCGGTCGAGGCAGCTTATGAAAACAGACAGCCCTCGGAGCGTCTATCTCCTTGAGCTTCACAAAGCATCCATCGTGCGGCGCATCATTCATCACGACTAGAAATGTCCTGATGCCGCCGCCTTCGTGGCGCGCATGCTGAGCGAATACCCGCAGGGCTTCGTGATCCGCAATGCCGACTTTCCCGTCATCGGCGCGCCGGCCAACCACTACGGCGTGCGCATCTCCACCCACCTGTGGCACGACGCGCGCGACATCGACCTGCTGGTCGATGCCATGTGGGACCTGTCGCGCAAGATCTGATCCGGCAGCGCGGCCGCATTGACCCGTCCTGGAATAGGTTGACACCTATGCGGGACTGAACCCTAGCCGTAATTGGCTTGCAAGAGACGCCCGGTGCACCGCATCGCGCGTTTTGTATTCTAGGGACAGGTGGGGCCGCTGCTCGTTGTACAGGCGCACTGACTCGCTCACCATGGTCCTTGCCTGCTGGATGTTTGCGGGGCGGTGCAGCAGGAATTCCATCTTCAGGATGCC
>NZ_BQXL01000026.1:0-55778 GCF_030159015.1 Acidovorax sp. SUPP3434 | reverse complement strand
CTACCTGATCCACCACCGCCAGCTTAAAGGCCAGTGTGTAGTCCTTCTGCGTTCTCTTAACCCATTGATCCACTTGACTTTCCTTTCTGATGAACAGAAAGGTGTCAACCTCATTCAGGACGGGTCAGTGGCGACACGGTGGATCGCCGTTGTTCTCCCTCTTTTTCTTTCCTCATCCACTCTCTTTCAAACCATGACGACCAGTTCTATCTCTTCCCCTTCCCGCGCCGTTTCTCCCCGTTCCGAACGCGCCGAAGTCGCCGATACCGCCTCTTCGAACAAACGGCCTGCCGGTTCGAGCCAGCCGGGCGGCGATGCCCGCCTGGACGGCCTGCCAGCGCGGTCCCCGGACGCCAGCGCGGAAGGTGCTTCGGCCAAGCGCCCCCGCACCTCGCTGCCGGGCGCGGATGCGGGCATCGCAGCCCGCGAGGCCCAACTCGACAAGGTGTACACCACGCTGTCCCTGCAAGCCCGGCAGACCCACGCGGCTAACCAAAAGCGCCTGGAAGCCGGCGTGCAGAAGCTTTTGCAAAATGCCTCCGTGCAAGCCGAGATCGCGGTGGGCAAGGACGTGCGCGATTGCGTGGCGGACGCCCTCAAGGGCCTGCTGGAGGAAGCCCAGTTGTCCACAGATATTTATAAGCCCAAGGACGCCACACAGTTGGCGGGTTACGGTCGCTATCTGCTGCACAGCCAAGCGAAGGAAGGAGAGTCGTTCTGCCTGCAACTGTTCGCGTTCGATGCCAGGCAAAAGACCCCCATCCACGACCATCCCAACGAGTGCGCTTCTTTCATCCTGAAGGGCAATTTGTCGGAGCGGATCTACCGACCGACCGGCGAAACGAAAGACAAAACGCCGCTGGCCGACAAGACCGACAAAAATGCGCGGCCGCAGGGGTCGTGGGCCGGCTTCGGGCCTGACGAGCTGGGCGTGCCCCACAGCCTCAAGAACAAGTCCGGCGACATCGCTCTGTCGGTGCACCTGTACCGCGACATGGATGGCCTGTCCGAAGGCCAGCAGATCGCGGCCAAGACCAAGTTCGAGCGCACGCCCAAGGCACCCAAGCCCGCCGTGGCTCCGGCCGAGTAGGCTCTCCCGGGGTCGGCCGCCTGCGCGGCCTGGCTAACCCTGCACCAGCCGCTTGAGCTGGTAGAGCGCGTCCAGCGCCTCGCGCGGGCTCAGGGTGTCGGGCTGCAGTTCGGCCAGCGCCGCTTCCGCCGGGCTCACCAGCGGCCCCTCGGCCTCGGGCGGCTCGGCGAACAGGTCCACCTGCGTTTCGCCCTCGCCGGCCCGCTGCTCCAGCGCGGCCAGCGTGTGGCGCGCATGGTTCAGCACCGGGCCCGGCACGCCCGCCAGGCGGGCCACGTGGATGCCGTAGCTGCGGCTGGCCGGCCCCGGCTGGATCTCGTGCAAAAAGACGATGTTCGAGCCCGATTCGGTCGCGCCCACGTGCACGTTCACCGCGTGCTGGTGGCGCGCAGACAACTCGGTCAGCTCGAAGTAGTGGGTGGCGAACAGCGTGAACGCCTTGGTGCGGTCGTGCAGGTGGGTGGCGATGCCGCTGGCCAGCGCGAGGCCGTCGAAGGTGCTGGTGCCGCGACCGATCTCGTCCATCAGCACCAGGCTGTGCGGCGTGGCCGAATGCAGGATCTGCGCGGCCTCGGTCATCTCCAGCATGAAGGTCGATTGTGCGTTGGCCAGGTCGTCGGCCGCGCCGATGCGCGTGTGGATCGCATCGATGGGCCCCAGGCGGCACGACGTGGCCGGCACGTGGCTGCCCATGCTGGCCAGCAGCACGATCAGCGCCACCTGCCGCATGTAGGTCGATTTACCGCCCATGTTCGGCCCGGTGATGACCTGCATGCGGGTGTTGGCGTTCAGCCGCGTGTGGTTGGCGATGAAACTGCCGGACGAGGTCTCGGCCAGCCGCGCCTCCACCACGGGGTGGCGCCCGCCCTCGATCTCGATGCAGGGCTCGGGCGCGAACTGCGGCGCGCACCAGTTCAGCGTGAGCGAGCGCTCGGCCAGCGCGCACAGCACGTCCAGCGTGGCCAGCGCATGGGCCAGCCGGGTGAGGGCGGGCACATGCGGCTGCAGCCGGTCCAGCAGCTGCTCGTACAGCCATTTCTCGCGCGCCAGGCCGCGCTCCTGCGCCGACAGCGCCTTGTCCTCGAAGGTCTTGAGTTCCGGCGTGATGAAGCGCTCGGCGTTCTTGAGCGTCTGGCGGCGGCGGTAGTCGTGCGGCACGCGGTCCAGGTGGCTGCTGGTCACCTCGATGTAAAAGCCGTGCACCTTGTTGAACTGCACGCGCAGGTTGGCGATGCCGGTGCGCGCCCGCTCGCGCGTCTCCAGGTCGAGCAGGAAGGTGTCGCAGTGCGTCTGGATGCCGCGCAGCTCGTCCAGTTCGGCGTCGAAGCCCGGGGCGATCACGCCGCCGTCGCGCACCAGCGCGGCCGGCTCCTCATGGATGGCCGCGCGCAGCAGTTCGCCGCAATCGACCGGCGGACGCAGGTGGTCGAAGATCTGGGCCAAAAACGGCTCCGAAGCATGGAATGCCCCGGCAAGCTGCTCTGCTTTTTGTAGCGTCTTGCACAGACCCAGCAGCTCGCGCGGGCGCACCTGCCGCAGCGCGATGCGGGCCGTGATGCGCTCCACATCGCTCACGCCGCGCAGCTCGCCGCGCAGCGCCTGCCACGCGCCGGTGCCCGAGGCCGTGCCGCGCAGCGCTGCGGTGGCCGACAGGCGCTGGCGGGCCTCGGTGCGGTCGCGCCGCGGCTCCAGCAGCCAGGTTTTGAGCAGGCGGCTGCCCATGCCGGTCATGCAGGTGTCCAGCAGCGAAAAGAGGGTGGGCGCGTCTTCGCCGCGCAGCGTGCGCGTCAGTTCCAGATTGCGGCGCGTGGCCAGGGGCAGGGCGATCAGCTCGTCGCTCTGCTGCACGCGCACGCCGTGCACGTGGGTGAGCGATCGGCCCTGCGTGTGCTCGGCATAGGCCAGCAGCGCCGCGGCGGCGGCGTGGGCCTGGGCCAGGTCCTGCGCGCTCCAGGCGACAAGGCTGGCCGCGCCCAGTTGCTCCAGCAGCTTGCGCTCACCCAACGCGGCATCGAACTGCCAGTCCGGCCGCAGGCTCAAGGGGCAGGCGAAGGTGCCGTTCTGGCGCAGCGCCTTCAGCTGCTGCTCGAAGCGCTCGGTCACGCCCGCGCTGTAGATGACCTCGCTCGGGGCTATGCGCGCGATCCAGGCGCCGACCTCGTCGTGCGTGCATTCGGCCAGGTGCACCAGCCCCTGCGTCACGCTGAGCCACGCCAGGCCGCAACGCGCACGCGGGCCCTGGTGCACCGACAGCAGCAGCGATTCGGCCTTGTCGGACAGCAGTTCGCTGTCGGTGAGCGTGCCCGGCGTGACCACGCGCACCACCTTGCGCTCCACCGGCCCCTTGCTCGCGCCCACTTCGCCCACCTGCTCGCAGATCGCCACCGACTCGCCCATCTTGATGAGCCGGCCCAGGTAGTTCTCCAGTGCATGGAACGGCACGCCGGCCATCACCACCGGCTGTCCGCCGGACTGCCCGCGCTGCGTGAGCGTGATGTCCAGCAGCCGCGCGGCCTTCTCGGCATCGGCGAAGAACACCTCGTAGAAATCGCCCATGCGGTAGAAGACGAGCGTGTCGGGGTACGCGGCTTTCAGGGCCAGGTACTGCTGCATCATCGGCGTGTGGTGCGAGAAGTCGCTGCCCAGATGCGGCGCGGCGGGCGCGGGCGTGCCAGGGGCGGAGGGCGCTGCGGATGGCGATGCGGTGATGGGGGCGTTTTCTGCCGGCTGCTGCATGTTCTGGGTTCTCTCGACTTCACCGGGATCGCGGAGCGCGCGACGGCCGCTCGCTGCTGCAATCCCACGCGGGGTGGCATCGCGGCACCCGCTCGGTCAGCGGCCGGCCGCGGCGAACCCGCTATTGTGGACGAGCGCCCAGGCGCCAGCGGGCCGACCCGCCGGATCGGCAGGGCGGTGACCGGCAGCCGCCGCCATGCCCCGGACTTTGCCAAAGCGTGGGCAGATGGACGCTGATTTCAAATAGTGTCAGAAAATGAGAAAAAAATTCTCAATATGGCTCACTAACATGGTTGCTGTTACCCGGATCAACGGAAATCAAGCAACGCCATGGAAATCTACCTCGACGCCAACGCCACCACGCCCGTCCTGCCCGCCGCCCGCGATGCCGCACTGGCCGCGATGGCGGACGACTACGGCAACCCCAGCAGCACGCACAGCACTGGTCTCAAGGCCCGCGCGCTGATGGATGCGGTGCGGGCCCGGGCCCGCCGGGTGGTCGGTGCGTCTTCGGGCCAGCTGATGTTCGTGAGCGGCGCGACCGAGGGCATCCAGACCGCCGTGCTGTCGGCCCTGGACCAGGTGCGCAGGCAGCGCACCGCAGGCGGCGACGGCACCGCGGGGCCGCAACAACTGCTGCTGTACGGCGCGACCGAGCACAAGGCGGTGCCCGAGGCCCTCAAGCACTGGAACACGCTGCTGCAGCTCGGCCTGCAGGTGCTGCCCATCCCCGTGGCACGCGACGGCCGGCACGACCTCGACTGGCTGCGCGCCCATGCGCCGCGCGCCGCCCTGGTGTGCACCATGGCCGCCAACAACGAGACCGGCGTGGTCAGCGATCTGGCGGGCATCGCCCAGGCGATGGCGGGCAGCGGCGCGCTGTGGCTGGTGGACAGCGTGCAGGCCCTGGGCAAGATGGCGCTGCAGCTGGCCGACCACCCCATCGACTACGCCACGTTCTCCGGCCACAAGCTCTATGCGCCCAAGGGCATCGGCCTGCTGTACGTGCGCGAGGGCGCGCCGTTCACACCCATGATGGCCGGCGGCGGGCAGGAGGGCGCCCTGCGCTCGGGCACCGAGAACATGGCGGGCATCGCCGCCCTGGGCGCGGTGCTGGCGGCGCTGGAGGGCGGCACCACGTTTCAGCCCCCGCAGGTGCTGGCGGGCTACCGCGCGCAGCTGGGCGCGGCGCTGGAGGCAGCCTTCCCCGGCCTCGTCTTCAACGCGCCGCCCGGGCTGTGCCTGCCCACCACGCTCAACTTCTCGGTGCCGGGCGTGGGCTCCCGCCTGTTGCTGGACCTGTTCGACGCCGCGGGCGTGCGCGTCAGCGGCGGCTCGGCCTGCAGCGCGGCCAAGGCCCAGCCCAGCCACGTGCTGCAGGCGATGCAGTTGCCGGACTGGCAGGCGGACTCGGCCGTGCGGCTGTCGTTCGGCCCGGCCGCGGATGCCGCCTTCATCGGCGAGGCCTGCGCCCGCATCCGCGCGTGCGGCGAATCGCTGCGTGCCAGTTGCCTGGGCCCGGCCCAGCCGGCCGCGTTGCCCGTCGAAGGCGTGACCCGTTTCGTGGTCGATGGCGCGTGCTGCTATCTGGCGGCCGATGCCGCCAGCCGCCGCTGTGCCGTGATCGATCCGCTGCCCGCGCTGACCGAGCGCCTGGCCCAGCTGGTGCGCTGCCAGGGCTACACGCTGGCGGCGGTGCTGGACACCCACAGCCACGGCGACCACGCCTCATCCGCCGCCGCGCTGCGTGCCGCCCTGGCCGGCCATCCGGCCGCGGACGAGGCCGTGGACGCCCTGGGCTGGCCGCAGTCCGCCGAGCGGATCGACCTGGGCGCGCTGCACCTCACCCGCCTGGCCACGCCGGGCCACACCGAAGATGCCACGGCCTACCTGCTGCACGGCGCGCAGGGCCTGCGCCTGGCGTTCGTGGGCGACACCGTCATGCCGGGCGCGCTGGGTCGCAGCGATTTCGCGCAGAGCGCGCCGCTCGCCTTCGGGCCGTCGCTGCATCGCATGGCGCAACACCTGGGCACCGGGACGCTGCTGCTGCCCGCGCACGATGAAGACCACCGCTTCGCCACCACGCTCGCCACGGAATGCGCCGCTCAGCCGCTGCTGGCGCAGGTGCTCGACGGGCGCCTGGACGCCCCGGGTTTTGCGCAGGCCAAGGCGCGGCTGGAGCAGGGCCTGGCACCGCAGGAGGCCAGCGGCCAGCCCATGCTGTGCGGCGTGCGCGTGGACTCGCCGTGCGCGTCCGCCGCGGGCAGCGACATGGCGCCGGCCGCGCTGCAGGCGATGCTGCAGGCCCCGCAGCCCGCCCTGCTGCTGGTGGACGTGCGCGAGCCCTACGAGCAGCGCCTGGGCCGGGCGCCCGACCTGGGGACGCCCGTGCAGCGCCAGGCCGTGCCGCTGTCGGCCCTGGTGAACGCGCTGCCCGAATGGCTGGCCCTGTCGCCCGACACGCCCGTGCTGTTCTTTTGCCGCAGCGGCAACCGCAGCGCGCAGGCCGCCAAGGCGCTGCGCCGGCTGGGCCACGACCGCGCCTGGAGCCTGGCGGGCGGCATGGCGCTGTGGCGCAATTGACGGGCGGTGCGCTTGGCCGGTGCGCAGGCATGGGGAAAAAAGGCCTCCAGCACAATCAGTACTAGGGCATTATGCTATTAAAAATATAGCAAATGCCGGGTGCGGCCAGATGGCGAACGGGTGTGCCTGCGGCCCCACGGCCGCAGATGCTTACCGCGCGTAGTTGAGCGGCAGCGCTGTGGTGAACTTGATCTCTTCCATGGCGAAGCTGGAGCTGATGTCGCACAGGTGGTTGCTGGCGATCAGCTTCTTGTAGACCCGGTCGTAGGCCGCGATGTCGGGCACCACCACGCGCAGCAGGTAGTCGATCTCGCCGCTCATGCGGTAGAACTCGACGACCTCCGGCATGACCTGGATGGTGGCCTTGAACTTGTCGAACCACTCCTGCGTGTGGGTGCTGGTGCGCACCGACACGAACACCGTCACGCCGACGTTGACCTTCTGCGCATCGACCAGCGCCACGCTCTTCTTGATGACGCCGCTCTCCTTGAGCCGCTGCACCCGGCGCCAGCACGGCGTGGTCGACAGCCCCACCTTGGCGGCGATCTCGGCCCCTTGCTGGTCGGCGTCTTCCTGCAGCAGATCCAGGATCTTTTGGTCAATGGCGTCTAGTTTCACAGTGGGCTCGGCTGGAGGTTCGTAGGAAGGAGGGGGGCTCGCCTGGGGCGGCGAGCGGTGGCATCGGGGCCGGACAAGGCGCCTTCGATTCCGCCACGCGGATTCTGCATCGGCTGAACGGTCACCGCGTGCCTTAAGGGCCCGGACGCACCCCTCGAACCCCGGCCGTACTTGGCCCTTTCAGAGGGGCGGGGTTTTTCAGCGCCGCTCAAGCGTCAGAAAAGTGTAAGGCAGGCCGGCCGCGCTCTGGTGGCTTTCGCGCGCCGTTTCCACCCATTCGGGGCCCGGCTCGGGCGCATAGGCATCGCCCTCGAACGCCTGCCCGATCTCGGTGGCCTCGATGCGCGTGGCCAGCGGCAAGGCCTGCGCGTACAGCTGCGCGCCGCCGATCACCCAGGTGGTGGGGCCCTCGGCCTCGGCCATCCGCAGGGCCTCGGGCAGGCCCGCGGCGCGGCGGGCGCCTTCGGCCTGCCAATCCGGCTGGCGCGTCACCACGATGTTGGCGCGCCCCGGCAGCGGCCGAAAGCGCGGTGGCAGCGAATCCCAGGTCTTGCGGCCCATCACCACGGGGCAGCCGTTCGTCAGCCGGCGAAAGTGCGCCAGGTCTTCGGGCAGGTGCCAGGGCATGGTGCCGTCCTTGCCGATCACGCCGTTGGCGGCGCGCGCATAAATCAGGTGCAGGGCCATGGAAGGGGCTTTCGCAAAGACGGGAAGAGGGGGAGCCGCGCTCAGAAATGCAGGAACGCCATGGTGCCGACGCCCAGGCCGATGGCGGCCACGCCGTACATGCCGTATTCCAGCCACTTCTTGCGCGTGAGGAGCGCAATGGCCGCCAGGGCGATGGCCACCTGCAGCGCGGTGGTGGCCTGGGCCCAGCGGTGGTGCTGGTGCATCTGGGCCTCGCTCTGGTGGTCGAAGTCGAGCGACTCGCGTTCCAGCTTCTCGGCCTGCGTCTTGATCTCGTTCTTCTCGGTCTCGTAGCGGTCCAGCTTGGTCTGGTAGCTGCCCTTGCGGTCCTCGGGCGCCAGGTCGCGGGCCATTTCGGTCAGCGACTGCTTGGTGCTCTTGGACTGGAAGTAATTCCACTGGTTGGAGGCCTCCGTCTTGCGGATGGCCGCGTCGTTCTTCAGCAGCCCGGCATTGGCCTGCGTGGCCCCGCCCATGTACGAAAAGATGGCGCCCACCGTCGCCACGATCGCGGTGAACATGGCGATCTTGCTGGTGGACGATCCGCCGCCCTCGTGCGCGTGGGCCTCGTGGGGGCCGTGGCCCTGGCTGGCATGCTCGACCGCATGGTCGTGGGGGCCGTGTACGTGAAATCCGCCGGAAGACATAGTGAGTGGATGGTGGAAAGCGTCGGTTGGGACGGGAAAAACGGGGCGGAACCCGAAGGCGCCGTCCCACTGAAGGGTTCGCAACGGGGCGCCATCTTAGAGCGTGTCGGTGACCTGCCGGCGCCGCAGCGCTCAAGCCGGTCCCGCAGGCCGTGGCAGGCGGCACCGCGCCGCAATGCCCAGGAAGTGCGCCAGCCCCGGCGTGGCCAGGCCTTCGACCTTGGCCTGGTCGTCCCACAGCCGCAGGCGCACGGCCTCTTCGGCGTGCGGACGACCGATGAAGGCCCGGGCCTCCTGCGCACCGAAAACGCCGCCCTGCAGCACCAGGCTGCGCTGCGAGTCGGCCGACAGCGCCGACCGGTAATGCGGCCGGGTGGCGCACAGATAGCGCTTGGCGTCCACGTGCCAGCGGATGGCGTCGAGCACACGGTCCCCGAACAGACCGCGCAGAAAGGGCAGGGCGCTGAACTGGTGCAGGTCGTCGATACCGTGCGCCGTGGGGGTGTCGCCATGGTCCTGCAGCAGGTGGCCCAGGTCGTGCAGCAGCGCCGCGGTGATGAGTTCGTCGTCCGCGCCCGCCTGTTGCGCCAGCCAGGCGGTCTGTAGCGCGTGCGCGGTCTGCGTGACTGGCTCGCCGCTGTACTGCGTGCCGCCATGGCGCTCGAACAGCAGGGCGATGTCGTCGAAGGCCAGCGGCATGGTCAGGCCTCGGCGGTGGTGCGAGTGGCCCGCCGGCGCGCCGGGGCCGGCGCAGCGAGGGGGGCTTCTGGCGCGGGGTAGTAGTTCTGCAGGGTGCGTTCGCGGCTGTTCATCACGTGGTCGAACATCGCCTGGCCCGCGGCCTCGGCATTGCGCGCCGCGATCGCCTTGACGATCTGCCGGTGCTCGCGGGTGTACACCGCCATGGATTCGACGGTGAGGTTGCGGCGCCGGATCAGCGACAACTCCTTGATGAGGCGCCGGTAATGGGCGGTGAACTTGGCGTTTCCGGCCAGCTGCAGCAGGGCGTCGTGGAACTCCAGGTTGAAGCGGTGGAAGTCCTGCGCGTTGCCGGCCTTGGTGGCCGCGTCCATGGCATCGACCCATTGGCGCAGCGCTTTCGTCTGGGCGGCGGTGCAGGTTTCGGCCAGCTTGCGGCCGATGTACATCTCCATCACCGCGCGCAGCTCGAAAATCTCCAGGGCCTCGTCCAGCGCGATGTCGCGCACGAAGACGCCGCGGTTTTTCTCGGTGCGCACCAGGCCGGCCTCGTCGAGCATGCGGAACGCCTCTCGCACCGGGCCACGCGACACGCCCAGGCGGGTGGCCAGGGTGGATTCGGTCAGCTTCTCCCCGGGCTGGAACTCGGAAGCCAGGATCATGCGCTCGATCTCGTTTTGCACGAGGCCGGCGAGCGAGTTGCCCTGAAGCTGTGCGATGGCGGCGTTCGTGGGGCTCTGGACTGCCATGGATCAAGTTCTCCCAAAAAAGACGATTTTGCAGATTGTCTACGATCTACAAAAAACAATCGGCCCGACATGGCCCTCATTTTGCTTGGCAAGAATGTCATGAGGATGACACGGGCGGGCACCAAAGTTCCACCCGTTCAACCCCTGGAGCATTTCCATGCAACGCATCCCACGGCCGCTTTCCGCGGCAATTCTCGGACTGGTCCTGGCCGCTGCGGCTGGCTCGGCCTTCGCGCAAAAGCAGCAGCTGATCGTCTATACCGCCCTGGAGACCGACCAACTCAAGGCCTACCAGGAAGCGTTCAATGCGGTGAACCCGGACATCGAGATCAAGTGGGTGCGCGACTCCACGGGCGTCATCACCGCCAAGCTGCTGGCCGAGAAAGCCAACCCGCAGGCGGACGTTGTCATGGGCGTGGCGGCCACCAGCTTGGCGCTGTTCGACCGCAACGGCATGCTGGAGCCCTACGCGCCGCTGAACATCGACGCGATCATGCCGGCCTACCGCGACAAGAAGAACCCGCCCGCATGGTTCGGCATGGACGTGTTCGGCGCCACCGTGTGTTTCAACACCGTGGAGGCCAAGAAGCGCAACATTCCCCTGCCCACGACCTGGAAGGACCTGACCCGGCCCGAGTTCAAGGGCCAGGTGGTGATGCCCAATCCGGCGTCCTCCGGCACCGGCTACCTGGACGTGGTGTCCTGGCTGCAGATGTGGGGCGACGAGGGCGGCAAGGGCGGCGGCTGGAAGTACATGGACGCGCTGCACGAGAACATCGGCCAGTACACGCACTCCGGCTCCAAGCCCTGCAACATGGCCGCCTCCGGCGAGTACGTCGCGGGCATTTCCTTCGAGTACCGCGGCCACACCAACAAGGCCAAGGGCGCGCCGATCGAACTGGTGTTCCCCAAGGAAGGACTGGGCTGGGACCTGGAAGGCTTCGCCATCTACAAGGGCACCAAGAAGCTGGATGCGGCGAAGAAGCTGGCCGACTGGGCGTCGTCGAAAGATGCCATGAAGCTCTACGGCAAGAACTTCGCCATCACCGCCCAGCCCGGCATCGCGCCCAAGCTGGCCGGCATTCCGGACGACTACGAGGCGCGCCTGATCCGACTCGACTTCGACCATGCCGCCGCCAGCCGCGAGGCCACGCTGGCCGAATGGTCCCGGCGCTACGACAGCAAGAGCGAAGCGAAGAAGTAAACCGATGGACAACGACGACGGCAGCTTCCTTGCGCTTCGCGGGATTCACAAGCGATTCGGCGCTTTCACCGCGCTCGGCAGCATCGACCTGTCGATCCGCCAGGGGGAGTTCGTCTGTTTTCTCGGGCCGTCGGGCTGCGGCAAGACCACCTTGCTGCGCATCGTGGCGGGGCTGGAAACCCAGACCGCCGGCCGCATCGTGCAGGCGGGGCGGGACATTTCGGTGGCGCCACCGGCCGAGCGCGACTACGGGATCATGTTCCAGTCGTATGCGCTGTTTCCCAACCTGACGGTGGCGCAGAACGTGGCCTACGGGTTGGTCAACCGGCGCGAGGGACGCGCGCGGATCGCGGCGCGCGTGGACGAGCTGCTGCACCTCGTCGGGCTGCCGGGCAGCGGGCCGAAGTTTCCCGCGCAGATGTCGGGCGGCCAGCAGCAGCGCATCGCGCTGGCGCGCGCCCTGGCCACGTCGCCGGGCCTGCTGCTGCTGGACGAGCCGCTGTCGGCGCTGGACGCCACGGTGCGCGTGCACCTGCGCAACGAGATCCGGTCGCTGCAGCGCAGCCTGGGCGTGACCACCATCATGGTCACGCACGACCAGGAGGAGGCCCTGTCGGTGGCCGACCGCATCGTGGTCATGAACCACGGCGTGATCGAGCAGGTCGGCACGCCCATGCAGGTCTACCGCGAACCCGCATCGCCCTTCGTGGCGGACTTCGTCGGCAAGGTCAACCGGCTGGACGCGGTGGCCGAGGGCGGCCACTGGTTCCGCTGCGGCGACAAGCGCCTGCAGTGCGTGCCCGGCGCGGGCACGGAATTCCGGCCGGGCAGCGCGGTGTCGCTGTACCTGCGGCCCGAGGACCGCGTGGTCGGTGCCGCCGTGCAGGACGACCCGCTGCAGTGCGCCGGCACCGTGCGCCACATCGAGTTCCTGGGCGGCAACTGCCTGGCCGAGATCGACGTCGACGGCCTGGGCGGACAGCCGCTGCAGCTGCAGTATTCGCTCAACCAGATGGACGAGTTCGGGGTGCGCGAAGGCACGCGCGTGCGCTTCGCCCTGCGCGCCGACCGGCTGCGCGTGTTCGCCGCCGGCACCGCCGCATGAGCGCGGTGGCGGCGGCCGTTCGCGCGGCGCCCCTGCGCCAGCGGGTGCATTGGAGCGACCGGCTGGCCCACCTCGGCCTGCTGGGCGTGGTGGCGCTGCTGGGCGTCGGACTGGTGGCGCCGCTGCTGCTCATCCTGTCGAAGGCGCTGGATGCGCCGCAGGGCGGGGCGGTGTCGGGGCTGGGGGCCTTCACCGCCTACCTGGCCTCGCCCGCCTTGCTCACCAGCCTGTGGAACAGCGTGTGGGTGTCGCTGCTGGTGACCGCCATCGTGCTGCCGCTGGCCTTCGCCTTCGCCTATGCGCTGACCCGCAGCTACATGCCGGCCAAGGCGCTGCTGCGCACGGTGATGCTGCTGCCGCTGCTGGCGCCTTCGCTGCTGTCGGCCATCTCGCTGATCTACTGGTTCGGCAACCAGGGCGTGGCCCGGGACTTCTGGACGGCGCTGGGGTTCACCGGCATCTACGGCGCATCGGGCATCGTGCTGGCCGAGTGCTTCGCGGTGTTTCCGCACGTGCTGATGATCCTGGTCACGGCGCTCTCGCTGGCCGATGCGCGCCTGTACGAGGCGGCCGATGCGCTCGGCACCGGCACGCTGCGCAAATTCTTCACCATCACCCTGCCGGGCGCCAAGTACGGGCTGATCTCGGCCGCGCTGGTGTGCTTCACCCTGGTCATCACCGACTTCGGCATTCCCAAGGTCGTGGGCGGCAACTTCAACGTGCTGGCCACCGACGTCTTCAAGCTGGTCATCGGCCAGCACGACTTCCAGCGCGGCGCGGTGGTGGCGCTGCTGCTGTTGCTGCCCGCGGTGCTCACGTTCGCCATCGACGGGCTGGTGCAGCGCCGCCAGACCGCCACCCTCACGGCACGCGCCGTGGCGCTGGTGCCCCGGCGCGCGCGCGGATTCGATGCGGCCATGGCGCTCTATTGCCTGTGCATCGCCGGCCTGGTGCTGGCCATGTTCGGCATGGCGGTGTTCGCCTCCTTCGCCAAGCTGTGGCCGTACAACCTGTCGCCCAGCCTGGACCATTACGTCGCGGGCCTGGTCGATGCCGACCTGGCCGATGCCCTGGGCAACAGCCTGAAGCTCGCCTGCGGCACGGCGGTGGTGGGGACGGCCGTGGTGTTCGTCGGCGCCTACCTGCTGGAGAAGACCCGGGGCCTGCCAGCCCTGCGGCCGGTGGTGCGGCTGGCGGCCATGCTGCCGATGGCCGTTCCCGGCCTGGTGCTGGGCCTGGGCTACATCTTCTTTTTCAACGCGCCGGCCAACCCGCTGCACGGCCTGTACCAGACGCTGCCGCTGATGGTGCTGTGCACGGTGGTGCACTTCTACACGACCGGCCACCTCACCGTGGTGACGGCGCTCAAGGCGCTGGACGCCGAGTTCGAAGCGGTGTCCGCCTCGCTCAAGGTGCCGCTCTACAAGACCTTCTGGCGCGTGACGCTGCCCATCTGCCTGCCGGTGCTGCTGGACGTGTCGCGCTATTTCTTCATCAGCGCCATGACGACGATCTCGGCCGTGGTGTTCCTCTACTCGCCCGACACCCGGCTGGCCTCGGTCGCCATCCTGAACCTGGACGAGGCCGGCGACACCGGCCCGGCCGCGGCCATGGCGGTGCTGATCGCCGCCACCTCGGCGGTGGTCACGCTGCTGTACCTGGCCGCCGGCTATTGGGTCGAGCGGCGCACCCAGGCCTGGCGTGCACCGGCCCGATGAAGGCGATGACCCCCTGAAAACACAGCGCGCAGCGACGAAGACCGCCCTGCCGCCTGGAAAAAGCACCATGGAAACCCACCCCACTTTCGACGTGATCGTCGTCGGCGCCGGCATCGTCGGCCTGGCCCATGCCTACACCGCCGCCCGGCGCGGCCTGAAGGTCTGCGTGGTCGAGCGCGACGCGGCCTGCGTCGGCGCCTCGATCCGCAACTTCGGCTTCATCACCGTCACCGGCCAGGGTGCGGGCGACACCTGGCGCCGCGCCCGACGGGCCCGCGAGGTGTGGGGCGAGGTCGCGCCCCAGGCCGGCATCGAGGCCGTGCACCACGGCCTGTACCTGACGGCATTCAGGCCCCAGGCCCTGGCCGTGCTCGAAGAGTTCATGGGCACCGAGATGGGCGAAGCCTGCGAGCTGCTCGGCGTGGCCGAGGCCGCCCGCCGCGCGCCGGCGCTGCAGCTGGAGGGCGCCCAGGGCGTGCTCTACAGCCCGCACGAGATGCGGGTGGAATCGCGCACGGCCATCGGTTTGCTGACCCAATGGCTGGCCGAGGCGCATGGCGTGGTGTTCCGCTTCGGCGAGGCGGTACTGGAGGTCGCCACGCCGCGGGTGCGCACCGCGCGCGCCGTGCTGCACGCCGAGCGCGTGGTGGTCTGCACCCATTCGGACATCCACGGCCTGTTCGCCGAGCGACTGGCACCGCACGGCCTGCGGCTGTGCCTGCTGCACATGCTGCGCGTCATGCCCGAGCCCGGCCTGCGGCTGCCCGGCTCGGTCATGGCCGACCTGAGCCTGGTGCGCTACCGGGGCTACAGCGACCTGCCCGCCGCCGCCGCGCTGCGCGAGCAACTCCAGCGCGAAGAGGCCGAATCGCTGGCCAACGGCATCCACCTCATCGTGGTGCAGAGCGCCGACGGCTCCCTGGTGGTGGGCGACTCGCACCACTACAGCGCCGCGCCGCAACCCTTCGCCGACGAGCGGGTGGACGACCTCATCCTGCGCCACCTGCGCGGCACGGTGAAGCTGCAGGCTTGCCGGGTGACCGAGCGCTGGGTGGGCATCTACCCCTCGTCGGCCACGACCGACTGCCTGATCGACCGGCCCGACGACGCCACCCGGCTGGTGATCGTCACCAGCGGCACCGGCGCCAGCACCGCCTTCGGCATCGCCGAGGACACCTTCGGCGCCTGGTGAGCCGTCTTTCACCCAACCCTTTCCCCACCGCGCCACGATCAGGACACGACATGGGCATGCCTCCTTCCACCACCACGCTGAGCGCCGTCGTCTTCGACTGGGCCGGCACCATCCTCGACTTCGGCTCCTGCGCGCCGATGGGCGCGTTCGTGCGGCTGTTCGAACAATTCGGCATCCGGATCAACATCGAGCAGGCCCGCGGCCCGATGGGCGTCGCCAAGTGGGACCACATCCACGCCCTGAGCCTGCTGCCCGAGGTGGCGCGGCAATGGGAGCACCTGCACGGCCGGCCCTTCGCCGATGCCGACATCGACCACCTCTACGAAGTCTTCACCCCCATGAATGCGGCGGTGGTGGCCGATTTCGCCGATTTCATTCCCGGCGCGCTGGACACCGTGGCCGCGCTGCGGGCCCGGGGGCTGAAGATCGGCTCCACCACCGGCTACAACCGGCCGATCATGGACATCCTGTCGCCCATCGCCGCGGCCGGCGGCTATGCGCCGGACAACCTCGTCTGTGCGGGCGACCTCGTCGCGGGCCGCCCTTCGCCGCTGATGATGTTCCGCTGCTTCGCCGACCTGGGGGTGTGGTGGCCCGCCACGGTGGTCAAGGTGGACGACACCGAGGTCGGCATCCAGGAGGGCCTGCACGCGGGCACTTGGACGGTGGGCGTCGCCGTCAGCGGCAACGCGTTGGGGCTGCCGCTCGCTGAGTGGAACGCCCTGCCGCCGGCTGCGCAGCAGGCCCACCGCGACGCGGCCGCTGGCAAGCTGCAGGGCGCGGGCGCGCATTACGTGATCGATTCGGTGGCCGACCTCCTGCCGGTGATCGACGATATCGCCGGCCGGCTGGCCAAGGGCATCCGGCCCTGAGGCGCGCTGCCGGACCCCCTTGCGCTACGATTCCGCCCTTGGCTCGTCCCTTCGGCACATGAAACAGTACCTCGACCTCGTTCAGAACATCTTCGACAACGGCAGTTGGCAAGACAACCGCACGGGCGTCCGCACCCTGAGTCTGCCGGGTGCGATGCTCCGGTTCGACCTGCAGGAGGGCTTTCCTGCCGTCACGACCAAGAAGCTCGCCTTCAAGTCGGTGGTGGGCGAGCTGGTGGGCTTTTTGCGCGCACGCCGCAGCGCGGCCGATTTCCGGGCGCTGGGCTGCAAGGTCTGGGACCAGAACGCCAACGAGAACGCGCAGTGGCTGGCCAACCCCTACCGCCTTGCCGAGGACGACCTGGGGTCGGTGTACGGGGTGCAGTGGCGCCAGTGGCCGGCCTACAAGCTCATCGACCCGGCGCTGCCGCAGGGCCCGGCGCAGATCGCGGACGCGCTGGGCCGGGGATACGAGGCCATCGGCACGCTCGGCGGCGAGGACGGCAAGCCGTCCGGCGTGCTGCTCTACAAGGCCGTCGACCAGCTCCGGCAGTGCCTGGATACGCTCATGAAGGACCCGGGCAGCCGCCGCATCCTGTTCCACGGATGGAACTGGGCGCAGCTGGACGAAATGGCCCTGCCGCCGTGCCACCTGCTGTATCAGTTCCTGGCCAATCCGGGCAGGAAGGAAATCTCGCTGTGCCTGTACATCCGGAGCAACGATGTCGGGCTCGGCACGCCGTTCAACCTGGCGGAAGGGGCAGCGCTGCTGCACCTGGTGGGCCGGCTCACGGGCTACACGCCGCGCTGGTTCACGTACTTCATCGGGGATGCGCACATCTACGAGAACCACGTGGACATGCTCCGTGAGCAGCTCACGCGCGAACCCCACCCGCTGCCCAAGCTGGTGCTGTCCGACCGCATCCCGGACTACGCCGTCACCGGCACCTACGCACCCGAATGGCTGGAGGCGGTCGAGCCGTCGGACTTCTCGCTCGAAGGCTACCAGCACCACGCCCACATCACGGCCCCCATGGCCGTCTGATGTCGCGGGGTGGGTGTGCCGAAACGCCCCTGGGCGGCATGGGGTGCGCCAGATTGGGGGACATGAGCGGATAAGCTCGCCGGTTGCTCCCCGATTCCAAGGAAATCCGCCCCATGCGCCTTTCGCCCTCTTTGCCATTGTTCGCCGCAGCGCTGCTGGCCGCCGGCTGCGGCACCCACGTGCCGCTCATGCCCTCGGGCTCCACGTCCTCTCCCGCCAAGCCGGCCGCGCCCGCTGCGAAGGCTGCGGCGGCACCGGCCGCCGCCAACCCCTGGGCCAGCGTGCAGGCGCAGGTGGGCCGCAAGCCTTCGGAGGGCACGGACTTTCTGCGCACCGGCCCCATGGGGGTGCGGGTCAAGGAACTGCTCGGTCCCGTCAACCACCCGGAGTTCCTGAAGAACATGGCCGTCAGCACGCCGCTGCGGCAAGAAGGCGGCCTGCTCTACATCACCGGCCGCCGGTCGAACCAGCCGGACGCCCAGGCGGCGGCGGTGGTGGTGGATCCGTCGCGCGACGCGATGCGCGTGTGGCTGCAGACGGGCGACGAGGAATGGGACGTGCAGGACGCCGGCGCGCCGGTGCCCCTGCCCGCCGACGTGCGCAAGGTGCTGGAAGACGCGCGGCGCTGATCCCGGCGGGCCACCCCGGTGGCCCGGCCGTCAGGCGCCGTGCACCGGCAGCATGCAGTGGGGGTTCATCAGCCCCTGCGGGTCCAGCGCGCCCTTGATGGCGCGCATCATGGACAGCGCCACGGGCGACTGGTACTTCTCGAGCTTGTCCACCTTGAGCGCGCCCACGCCGTGCTCGGCCGAGAACGAGCCGCCGAACTGCGCCACGGCTTCGTAGACCAGGTGGTTCACGCGCGCTTCCTCGTCGCGCAGGAAGGCCTTGGCATCGCCCTCGGCCGGCGCCTGCACGTTGTAGTGCAGGTTGCCGTCGCCCAGGTGTCCGAAGTTGACCAGCCGCACGCCGGGAATCTCGCGCTGCAGCAGCGCGTCGGCGTATTCGACGAAGGCGGGGATGCGCGGGATCTGCACCGAGATGTCGTGCTTGATGTTCAGTCCTTCCTCGGCCTGGGCCAGCGGAATGTTTTCGCGGATGTGCCAGAGCTGGTGCGCCTGCGCCAGGTTCTCTGCCACGACCGCATCGGTCACGCAGCCGGCTTCGAAGGCGGTTTCCAGCAGCGATTCGAAGCGCGTGCGGGCGTGCGCCTCCGACTCGCTGTCGCTGTTTTCCAGCAGCACGCCGTAGGGCACGTCTTCCTGGTCGATGAAGGGCACGCGCAGTTGCGGCATGTGCTTGGCCACCAGGCTCAGGGCGAAGCGGCCCATCACCTCGAAGCCGGTCAGGCCCGCGCCCAGGTGCTTGTGCGCCAGGGCCAGCAACTGCACGGCGTGTTCCATCGACGGCACCGCGGCCCAGGCCGTCAGGCTGGCGGCGGGCTGCGGGTAGAGCTTCATCGTTGCGGCGGTGATGATGCCCAGCGTGCCTTCGCTGCCGATGAACAGGTCGCGCAGGTCGTAGCCGGTGTTGTCCTTGCGCAGGCCTTTGAGACCGTCCCACACCTCGCCCTGCGGCGTGACGACTTCCAGTCCCAGGCACAGGTCGCGCGTGTTGCCGTAGCGCACGACCTGCGTGCCGCCGGCGTTGGTGGCCAGGTTGCCACCGATGGTGCAGCTGCCCTCGGCCGCGAGACTCAAGGGGAACAGCAGCCCCGCCTTCTCGGCCGCGTCCTGCACGTTCTGCAGGATGGCGCCGGCCTCCACGGTGAGCGTGAGGTTGTCGGCGTCCACCGCGCGGATGGCGTTCAGCCGCGTCAAGCTCAGCAGCACCTGCGTGCCGGTCTCGTCGGGAATGGAGCCCACCGCCAGCCCCGTGTTGCCGCCCTGCGGCACGATCGCGGTGCCGGCGGCGGCGCAGGCGCGCACCACGGCGGCCACCTCCTGCGTGCTGCCGGGCCGCACCACGGCCAGCGCCTTGCCGCGCGCGCGGCGGCGCCAGTCCTGCTCCCAGGCGGTGAGGTCGCCTTCGGTGAGTACATGAGCGGCGCCGACGGTCTGGCGCAGGGTGTCAATCAGGGTGGACATGGTGTTCTCGAATGCTCGCGAAAAACGGGGGGTGGAAGGGGCGTGGGGCGGGGCCGTTTTTGGGTGTTCAGGGCGTGGACGGGGCCGGTGCCGCCGCGGCTGCGGCCGCACGTGCGTGCTTCTGGCGCAGGCGCACATGCAGCGCGCAGGCGGTGAACAGCGCCAGGCACAGCGCCACTTCGACCAGCGCGAGCCACCGGCCCGGGGCCGGATCGCTCCAGGCGCGCACCACGCCTTCGGTGAAATACAGCCACACCACCAGGCTCACCCAGCGGTAGGTGTACATGCGGTGCTTGAGCAGCCCGGCCAGCGGAAACGCCAGCGGCAGCGCCTTGAGCGCCAGCCACGAGCCGCCGGGACGCAGCGGGCTGAGCCACAGCTCCCAGGCCAGGCTGAGCACGATCAGGCCGAGCAGGCTGCCCACGGCCAGCCACCGGGTGGCCGCCACGTCGGGGGCCGCTGGAGCGCCGGTGCCGGATGCGGCGCGGGGCGCGCCAGGGGAGAGGGGGGAAGAGGCCATCGGGGTGGCATCATATCGGCCATGCCTTTAGCCCCACTCGCGCAGCGCTTCGAAGCCGTCCTGGCCGATCTGTCGCATTTTCCCTGGCGCACCACGGCGCATACCCTGCGCGAGCGCTTTCGCGAGGACCCCCTGGGCCTCACCGCCAGCAGCCTGACCTTCACCACGCTGCTGGCGCTGGTGCCTTTCTTCACCGTGGCGCTGGCCGTGTTCACCGCCTTTCCCATCTTCGGGACCCTGCAGACGGGGCTGCAGCGCTGGCTGGTGGACAGCCTGGTGCCGGACAGCATCTCGCGCCAGGTGCTGGGCTACCTCACGCAGTTCGCGGCCAAGGCCAGCGGCCTGGGCGTGGCGGGGTTTTCGATTTTGCTGGGCACGGCGCTGGCGCTGGTCCTGACCATCGACCGCACCCTCAACAACATCTGGCGCGTGCGCCGGCTGCGGCCGCTGGGCCAGCGCGTGCTGATCTACTGGGCGGTCATCACGCTGGGGCCGCTGGTGCTGGCGGCCAGCCTGGCGCTCACCACGTCGGTGGCCTCGTCGGCCTCGCGCGGCCTGCACGACGCGCTGCCCGACAGCGCGCGGCTGCTGTTCGACTCCATCGAATTCCTGCTGCTGGCCGGCGGCACCGCGGCGCTGTACCGCTACGTGCCCAACACGCAGGTCAAATGGCGCCATGCGTGGTCGGGCGGCGTGTTCGTCTCGGTGGGGATCGAGGTGGCCAAGAAAGTGCTCGGCCTGTACCTGGCCTCGGTGCCCACGTATTCGGTGCTGTACGGCGCGTTCGCGACGCTGCCGATCCTGCTGGTTTGGATCTACGTGGCCTGGGTGATCGTGCTGCTGGGCGCGGTGGTGGCGGCGTACCTGCCCAGCCTGCTCAACGGGGTGGCGCGCCGGGCGAGCGGCCAGGGCTGGACCTTCCAGCTGGCCGTGGAGGCGCTGCAGGCCTTGCACCGGGCGCACGGGACACCGGCCCGCGGGCTGCGCATGAGCGCGCTGTGTCAGGCGCTGCGCGTGGATGCGCTGCAGTTGGAGCCCGTGCTGGAGGCGCTCACCGCCCTGGACTGGGTGGTGCAGGTCAACGAAACCGCCGCCGGCGTGCCCGAGACGGTGGAGCCGCGCTACCTGCTGGTCGCCGATCCCGCCGCCACGTCGCTGGAGCCGCTGGTGCAGCGGCTGCTGATCGAGCGGGCCGACAGCCTGGAGCGTTTCTGGGGCAACACGGGCGTGTCCGTGCTCAAGATGGCGGACGTGCTGCCCCGCCCGGCGTGATTCACGGCGGGCATTTGCTATTATTTTTGTAGCTATATGCCCTAGTGGAATATGCGCCAGGGCCTATTTTTTGCCCAATTGCTGCCCGACCGCCGTGCCCGCCAGCACCGCACCTTCCAGCGTGGCGGGGTAGGGCCCGCGCACATAGTCGCCGCAGGCCCACAGCCCCGGCGCGATCGCGTTGGACGGGCGCTGCAGGGCCGGCGTGCAGGCGAAGGTGGCGCGCTTTTCCACCACCGTCTGCACCAGGTCCAGCGCTGGCAGGCCCAATTGGCGCATGGCCTGGCGCAGCACCTGCTGTTCGCGCTCGGCACGGTCGCCCTCGAAGGCGCTCACCACCAGGGCCAGCAGGCCCGGCGGGCCGCCCAGCACGCCGCGGTCGAAGGCGAACTGGGCCGGTTCCTGCGCCGAAGAGCGCAGGGCCAGCATGGGGCTCTCCAGCACGGGCCCCTGGGCGCCCGGCACCTGCGCATAGACGGTGGCGATGGCGGTGAAACGCATCGCCTGCGCCACGGCCGCCCAGTCGTACAGCGCGGAGCACAGCTCCTTGCGCGGCGCGGCCTGCTCTGAGCCCGCGCAGGCGGCCACCAGCCTGGCCGCATCGCTGCTGGGCAGGGCCAGCACGGCGGTGTCGAAGGCCTCGCCATCGACCGTCCAGCCGCTCGACGGCGGTGACTGGGGCGCGATGGCCTGCATCCGGCGCGCTCGGTGCACGGTGTGGCCCTGGACCTGCAGCCATTGCGCGGCGGGTTCAGGAAACAGCGCGCCCAGGTCGGTGCGCGGCAGCAGCAGGTTGGAGCCGCCGCGCCCGCTGAAGAGCGCATCGCGCAGCACGCGCAGGAACACCGTGGCGCTGGCTTCGGCGGCGGGGGTGTTGAGCGCCGAGACGCACAGCGGCTCGACGAATTCAGCCATCAGCTGCGGCGGCAGGCCCTGGCTGATGGTCAGCACCGTATCGCCGGGCGCGCAGCGGAATCCGCCCAGGCCCCACATCCAGCGGGCGGTGGTGGTCATCAGCGCCAGCCGCTGGCGCAGGCCCCAGCCCCGGGCGGTGGCAATGCCCCACACGGCGTCCCAGGGGGGCGCGATGTCGGGCAGGCGGATGCCCTTGCCGTCGGCGAAGCGCAGCGACAGCGGCAGGCGCAGCAGGGCCGCTTCCGGGTCCACGCCCACCTGCGCCATGAGGTGCAGGCACTCGGTGTAGGCGCCGATCAGGATGTGCTGGCCGTTGTCCAGGGGGGGCGGGGCGCCCGGCGCACCGGGCGCATCGGTGGCGGGCAGGGCGCGGGCGCGGCCGCCCAGCACGCGGGTGGCCTCGAAGACGGTCACGCGGTGCCCCGCCTGCGCGGCGGCCACTGCCGCCGCCATGCCGGCCCAGCCGCCCCCGATGATGGCAACACGTTGCATGCAAGAAAGCCGGCTCAGAGGCGGCCCAGGGCCTGCACCTTCCAGGCCAGCCACAGCTTGCGCAGCGGGGTGAGGCTCACCCGCTGGTGCAGCACCTGGAAGCCGTCGTGCTCGATCTCGCGCAGCAGGGTGCGGTAGATGCTGGCCATCATCAGCCCGGGCTTCTGGGCGCGCCGGTCGCCCGTGGGCAGCAGGGCGAGCGCCTCGTCGTAGAGCCGGTGCGCGCGCTCGGCCTGAAAGCGCATCAGCGCGGTGAACCGCTCGGAATACTGGCGCTTGAGGATCTCGTGCGCCTTCACGTCGAACTGCTGCAGCTCGGCCACGGGCAGGTAGATGCGACCCATCATGGCGTCCTCGCCCACGTCGCGGATGATGTTGGTGAGCTGAAACGCCAGGCCCAGGGTGTGCGCGTATTCGGTGGTGCGGTCATCGGTCTGCCCGAAGATGCGCGCGGCCACCTCGCCCACCACGCCCGCCACCAGCTGGCAGTAGCGCGACAGGCCGGGAAAGTCGAGGTAGCGCGTCTGCTCCAGGTCCATCTGGCAGCCGTCGATCACGGCCTGCAGGTGCCGCTCCTCGATGCCGTAGGCCGCCACGTGCGGCATGAGCGCCTGCATCACGGGGTGCGTGGCACGGCCGGCAAAGGACTGGGCCACCTCGGCCTGCCACCAGGCCAGCTTGGTGCGGGCCACGCCGGCGTCCGAGACTTCGTCCACCACATCGTCGACCTCGCGGCAAAAACCATAGAAGGCCGTGATGGCGGCGCGCCGCGGCGCGGGCAGGAACAGAAAGGCGTAATAGAAGCTGCTGCCCGAGGCGGCGGCTTTTTGCTGGACGTACTGTTCCGGTGTCATGGGGCGCGATTCTCCCATGGGCGCCCGGGCTCGGCGGCGAACCGGGCTGGCTCGGGGCAGGGGCCGCCCTGCGGCCAGGCCAGGGGAGGGTGCCTTCGCATTCCTGCTCGCGTTTTCGGGTGGCAGTGCCGTGCTCGAACAGAGCCTGCCTACAGTGCGTTTCAAGCGGCGATTTCCCGATGCGAGGCACGGCGAGCGACCGCCTCGAAAGGTTTTTCCATGTCCCTCAGTTCCAAGTTCGCTTCCAAGGTCTTATCGGCGGGTAACCGCTTCGTCAAGGAGGTGGCGTCGAAAACGACGGGTCAGGCAAAGACCCAATCGGGTGCCGCGCAGTCCCGGCCGCAGCAGGACACCGTGTTCTCCAAATTGAGTTCGCGTACCAATGGAGCCGCAGCCCGTCCACAAGGCTCGCAGTCGCAACAGCCCCGGGCCAACCTGCAGTCGTTCCGACCGGCCAACCAGCAGGCCGGCCTCGCTGGCCAACAGCAGCAACGCGTGCAGACCCCGAATTACCAGCACGCCACGGCGGCCGCACCTTCTCCGCGGAAACAGCAGCCCGAGCCCGCGGGCTTGAAGATGTTCGGCGATGGGCGCAGCAATGCACCTGCATCCCAGCCGGGAGTGCACCGCACGTCGATGCGCCCCACCGGTTCATCGAGTTCGCTCAGCTCCATGAGCTCCTGGGGTTCCACGAATTCTTCGAGCTCCCTCAGTTCCTGGAGCTCCACCAGTTCCTCGGGCTCTTCGAACCCGTCGAGCCTCTCACGCCCCACGAGCCCGTCGCGTCCCACGACCCATGCAAGCCCGGCGGGTCCGACGAGCACGGCTCAGGCTGCAAGGCCTCAGCAGGCTGCGTCGTCCGCGAGTTTCGGGCGGACCAGGCCCCAGTCCTCGGAAGCCGATACGGCCCAGCCCAAATTGCAGTTCATCCGCGGAACCCGGCAGGTCAAGGCGCAATACCTGGAGGCCAAGGCCCGCATGGAGGCCGTGACCAGGGAGCACTATCAGGTGGACACGGCGTTGGACAACGCGACCGATGCCATGTCCGACAAGGAGTACGACGCGCTGAACGCACGGTATGAGACCCTGTCCGCTCAGAAGAAAACAGCGGTCCGTGAACACAACGCCCTTCGCAACGAAATGGCGAGGATGAACATCCCCGTGGCGCAACATGTGAGCCAGGCACTGGCGGCCAACCTTCCGATGCTGGAGAAACTGGCGGACCTGTCCGGCAAGTTCACCAAGGTCGATCAGACGGGCATGGCCTTCGACCTGGAGCGCACGATGCGGCGCAGTGGAGCGAAGATGGTGAGCACCTTCAGGACCGCGCAGGAGTTCAAGGAACTGACGGGCCAGCGCGACGCCATCATCGGCAGCCAGGCCCAGCTCAAGCAATTGCTCGCCAGCGACGAGATGGACGGCCTGCGCTATGCCGATCCCAAGCTGCATGCCTCACTCAGCCAGATGGCGAAGATGGATCTCGGCCAGTCTTTCAGCAAGCTGGACGCCCTGCAAAGCGTGGCCAAGGACATCGAAGAAGCGTTTGACGGCCAGGGGCTGTCGACGATGCTGTACTCGATTCCCAGCACGCCAGAAGAAATTCGGGAGCGCAAGGAGCAGGCGGCGCGCGACCATCAAGAGGCGTTTGACCAAGGCTACATGTAGGCCGGTGTTACACGGGGGCGATCGGTCCCCCGACCGTCGCCCTTACCGCCAAAGTGGCGGACGGGCATCAGAACGCGATCTGCTCCACACCCATGTCGCTCGGCCGGCGCAGCGCCTCTTTCATGAACATGCTCATTGGGAGCATGCCTTGCTGCTCCACGCTGAACCACTTCTTGTACAGCGCGGCCATCTCGCCGCCCTGGATCAGGCGACGCGTCACGCGGTCCACCAGTTCCTTGAACTTGGGATCGTCCTTGCGCAGCCCGATGCTGTAGGGCTCCAGCGACAGGCGCTTTTCCAGGAACTGGTAGTCGTCCACGTTCTTGCCCAGGCGGGTGAGCGGAATCCAGATGCCCGCGTCGTCGGCGAAGGCGGCGTCGGCCTCGCCCTTGACCAGCGCACCCACCACGTCGATCGTGCTGTCGGCCAGCACGTAGTTGAAGTGGCGGTTGTAGGTGCGCTCGTTGGCGCGCAGCAACCCTTCGTTGGTGGTCTTGCCCTGCACGGCGATCCTCTTGCCCTGCAGGTCGTCCAGCGTCTTGATGCCCGCGTTCTTGCGCACGAGGAACGACGAGGTCGCCACGAAGATGTGGTGGCTGAACGCGATCTCCTTTTGCCGCGCGGCCGTGTTGGCGGTGCCGCCGCACTCCAGGTCCACCACGCCGTCCTTCACGTCGCTGATGCGGTTCTTGCCGTCCACCAGCAGGTAGTGCACGCGCAGGTCGGGGCGTTTGAGTTCCTTCTTGATCTCGTCGAAGATCTGCAGGCACACGTCCACCGTGTAGCCCTTCACCGTGCCGTTGGCGTCCTTGAACGAAAACGGCAGGGACTTTTCGCGGTGGCCCAGCTTCAGTTCGCCCGAGCTGGCGATGCGCGCCAGGGTGTCTTCCGCCCAGGCGGGGGCTGCGCTGCCGAACGCGGCCAGGGCCGCCATGAGCGCCCAGGGGCGCAGTCGAGAAAGGAAATGCATGGGTGGAGGCGAAAAAGGCGGATGAAGGAGGGTGGCGAATGCGCCGGCCCCCGCACGGGCGAAAACCGCAAAGTGTATGCGCGTGTAACGAAAAAGGGCAGCCTCTGGCACGGCGCCAGCGTGCGGGTGCGTCCTATTCGCCACACCGGCGACGGCGCAGCCCCGGATTCGGCGCCCTCAGCACTCGACCACGTTCACCGCCAGCCCGCCGCGCGAGGTTTCCTTGTATTTGCTCTTCATGTCGGCGCCGGTCTGCATCATGGTCTTGATGACCTGGTCGAGCGAGACCATGTGCGTGCCGTTGCCGCGCAGGGCCATGCGCGCCGCGTTGATGGCCTTGATCGCGCCCATCGCGTTGCGCTCGATGCAGGGGATCTGCACCAGCCCGCCCACCGGGTCGCACGTCATGCCCAGGTTGTGCTCCATGCCGATCTCGGCCGCGTTCTCCACCTGCGCGGGCGTGCCGCCCATCACCGCCGCCAGCGCGCCCGCCGCCATCGAGCAGGCCACGCCCACCTCGCCCTGGCAGCCCACCTCGGCGCCAGAGAGCGAGGCGTTTTCCTTGTAGATGATGCCGATGGCGCCGGCCGTGAGCAGGAAATCGGCGATGCCGTCCTCGTCGGCGCCGGGCACGAACTTCACGTAGTAGTGCAGCACCGCGGGGATCACGCCAGCCGCGCCGTTGGTGGGCGCGGTCACGACGCGCCCGCCCGCCGCGTTCTCCTCGTTGACGGCCATGGCGTAGAGGTTGATCCAGTCCAGCATCGACAGCGGATCGCGCAGCGCCTCCTCGGCGCGGCCGGACAGTGTCTGGTGCAACTGGCCCGCGCGGCGCTGCAGCCGCATGGGGCCGGGCAGGCTGCCGTGGCTGGCACAGCCGCGCTGCACGGCGCCGGCCATGGTCTGCCAGATCTGCAGCAGGCGCTGGCGCACGTGCGCGCGGCTGTGCCAGTGCCCTTCATTGGCCAGCGTGACGGCGGCGATGCCCTGCCCGGTGGCGGCGCATTGGGCCAGCAGTTCGGCGGCGGTGCGGTAGGGGTGGGGCAAGCCCGTGCCGGAACCTGCTGCGCCCTGGTCCAGGGCCTCGACGCTGTTGAGCACCCGCTGGCCGCCTTCGTCCACCACGAAGCCGCCGCCCACGGAGTAGTAGGTGCGCGTGAGCAGCAGTTCGCCTTGGGCGCCATGGGCGTGCAGGCTCAGGCCGTTGGGGTGGAAGGGCAGGCTCTTTCGCCGGAACAGCAGGTGCTCCTTTTCGATGAACGCGATGCGGTGCGTGCCCAGCAGGTCGATGTGGCCGCCCGTGCGGATCGCCTCGACCGTGGGGCCGATCCGGTCCGGGTCGATGCGGTCGGGCTCGTGCCCGGCCAGGCCCAGCAACACGGCGCGGTCGGTGCCGTGGCCGATGCCGGTGGCGGCCAGCGAGCCGAACAGCTCCACCACCACGCGGTGCACGGGCGCCAAGCCCATGGAATCGCGCAGGGCGACGGCGAACTGCCGCGCCGCGATCATGGGGCCCACGGTATGGGAGCTGGAGGGGCCGATACCGATCTTGAACAGGTCGAAAACGCTGACGGACATGGCGGGCAATGCGAGGGCTGTGGGGCGCGCAGGCTAACCGGCTGGCGGGGGCCGGGCATGCTCGCTATCCCGGGGCGGCCTTGCGCGAGGCCTGTGCCTTACCGGCTCAATCAAAATCGATTGCTACAAAAAATATAGCGTCATGCCCTAGTACTCATTGTGCTGAAGGCCGATTCGATGCCTGGATTCTCGGCCTCAAGAGCCGCGACTGAAGCCGCGCTTGCCGGGCATGAATTCGCCTTACATCGCCACGGCCCGGCCCAGCATGCGGGCCCAGTCCAGCGGGCGCAGGCGCGGGCGGGTGTGCAGGCTGCCGCCGTCGAGCGCCTCCACCTTGTCCAGGATGCGCAGTCCGCCCTGCACGACCAGGCGCAGCTCCCAGCCGGCGCGCCCGGGCAGGCGGTGCACCAGGGGCGCGCCTTGGTCCATCAGCCCGCGCGCCCAGGCCGCGCAGTCGTTGACCAGCGCGCGCGTGGCGGGCGTGGTGCGCAGCGTGGACAGGGCCGCGCGGTCCACCCCGTGCGCCGTGCAGTCGGCGTCGGTGAGGTAGTGGCGCCCGCGCGGAATGTCCACGCTCAGGTCCTGCCAGAAGTTGATGAGCTGCAACGCCGAGCAGATGGCGTCGCTGCGCGCGAGCGATTCGGCATCGTGCACGCCGTACAGGTGCAGCAGCAGCCGGCCGACGGGATTGGCCGAGCGCCGGCAGTAATCCAGCAGTTCGGCCCGGTCGGTGTACACGGCGCCGTCCCGCGTGCGGGCGATGTCCTGCGTGAACGCGCTCAGCAGATCGGCCAGCAGCGGCACGGGCAGGGCATGGCTGCGCAGCACGGCCTGCAGCGGGCCGAAGATGGCGGCCCAGCGCGCGCCGGGCGGGTGGCCGGCGGCGATGGACTGCAGCTCGGCCCCATAGGCCGCCAGGTCCGCCAGGCGTTCCTGCGGGCCGGCGTCCCCTTCGTCGGCCAGGTCGTCCGCGGCGCGCGCGAAGGCGTAGATGGCCGCGATGGGCTGGCGCAGGTGCGGCGGGCACAGCAGCGAGGCCACGGGAAAGTTTTCGTAGTGCGTCACGGCCGGCGCCTGGGGCGTGCCGGGTGGTGGGGTGCGGGGGCGGGGTTCGGAGGAGGGAAGCGTCACGGCGCGATTGTCGCTTGACAAGGTGACGGGGCTTCTCATAGATTACTAACCAGTCAGTCATTAAAACGAACCGCTTTCCCGGAACCAGCATGAACACCTCTGTCGCGCCGCGGCTTTCCCGGCCGTTCCCCTCGCAGCCCCTTCACGGGGCATTTTCTTGGGTGCAGCGCGCGATGGGGGGGCTGGCCGTCGGCGCGGCCGTCCTCGCGGGCGTGGGCTGCTCCAAGCCCGAGCCCGCCCCCGAGCCGGTGCGCTCGGTCAAGCTGCTCACCGTGGGCGCCGCCCCGCTGAACACCCAGCTCGAATATGCCGGCGAAGTGCGGGCGCGCATCGAATCGCGCCTGGGCTTTCGGGTGGCGGGCAAGATCGTGCAGCGCCAGGCCGAACTGGGCCAGCGCGTGCAGGCGGGCCAGGTGCTGGCCCAGCTCGACCCGCGCGACTACCAGCTGGCCGCCGACGCGTCGCGCGCGCAGGTCGCCTCCGCCGCCACGCAGCGGGACCTGGCCGCCGCCGACTACCAGCGCTACGCCGCGCTCAAGGCGCAGAACTTCATCAGCGGCGCCGAACTGGAGCGCCGCGCCTCCACCCTCAAGGCCGCCGAGGCCTCGCTCGACCAGGCGCGTGCGCAACTGGCCTCGCAAGGCAATCAGACCGGCTACACGCGGCTGGTGGCCGACGTGTCGGGCGTGGTCACCAGCATCGAGGCCGAGCCGGGCCAGGTGGTGTCGGCCGGCACGCCGGTGGTGCGCATCGCCCAGGACGGCCCGCGCGACGTGGTCTTCGTCGTGCCGGAAGACAAGGTCGCCCGCGTGAAGGCCGGCCAGCCGGTGGCCGTGCGGTCGTGGTCGGGCGGCGCACCTTTGACCGGCCGGGTGCGCGAGGTGGCGGCCAGCGCCGATGCCGTCACCCGCACCTTCCAGATCAAGGTGGCCATCGAAGGCACCGAGGCACCGCCGCTCGGCGCCACCGTGTACGTCACGCCCGAGGCCCTGGGCCAGGCCGGCCAGCAGGCCATCAAGCTGCCCACCAGCGCGCTGCGCCAGGACGGCCAGCAGACGGCCGTGTGGGTCTTCGACGCCGCCAGCGGCACCGTGCGGTCGCAAGCCGTGCAGATCGCCACGGCGGACGGCAACGAGGCCGTGGTGGCTTCGGGGCTGGCCCCGGGCATGCAGGTGGTGGCCACGGGCGTGCACGTGCTGTCGCCCGGCCAGAAGGTCGTGCCCTACCAGCCCAAAACGCCTGCAGCGCAACCCAGTCCAGCGCAGACGGCTGTCAATGGCGTGGCAAGCCCCGCCCGTGCCGCGGCCTCCGGCCCGGCGCCCGCCGCGACCGCATCGTCCGCCCGCTGAAGGCCGCTCCATGACGCAGATCCAGCCGAAAGAGGGCTTCAACCTCTCCAAATGGGCGCTCGACCATCCGGCGCTCACCCGCTACCTGATGATCGTGCTGATGCTGATGGGCTTTGGCGCCTACTTCCAGCTCGGGCAGGACGAGGACCCGCCGTTCACCTTCCGCGCGATGGTGGTGCGCACCTACTGGCCTGGCGCCACGGCGCAGCAGGTGGCCGAGCAGGTCACCGACAAGCTCGAACGCACGCTGCAGGAGGTGCCTTACGCCGACAAGATCCGCAGCTACTCCAAGCCCGGCGAGTCGCAGATCATCTTCAACATCAAGGACTCGTCCAAGTCCGGCGACGTGCCCAACGTCTGGTACACGGTCCGCAAGAAGATCGGCGACATGCGCGCCACCCTGCCGCAGGGCGTGCAGGGGCCGTTCTTCAACGACGACTTCGGCGACGTCTATGGCGTGATCTACGCGCTGGAGTCCGAGGGCTTCAGCTACGCCGAGATGAAGACCTTCGCCGACGACGTGCGCCAGCAGCTGCTGCGCGTGCCCGACGTGGCCAAGGTCGAGCAGTTCGGCGTGCAGGACGAAAAGCTCTACATCGAAATCTCGCAGAAGCGCCTGGCGCAACTGGGCCTGGACATGAACCAGGTGCTGTCGCAACTGGGCCAGCAGAACGCGGTGGAAAGCGGCGGCATCATCCAGACGCCGCAGGACCAGGTCCAGGTGCGCGTGGCCGGGCAGTTCGGTGCGGTCGAAGACCTGCGCGCCATGCCGATCCGCGGCGCTTCGGGCGCGCAGCTGCGCCTGGGCGACATCGCCGACATCCACCGCGGCTACGTGGAGCCGCCGGCTGTGAAGGTGCGCCACCAGGGCCAGGAAGTGATCGCGCTCGGCGTGTCGATGGCCAAGGGCGGCGACATCATCCGCCTGGGCGAAGCCCTGAAGACCGCCACGCAGAAGATCGAAAAGACCCTGCCGGCCGGCGTGCGGTTCGTGAACGTGCAGGACCAGCCCAAGTCGGTGTCCTCGTCGGTCAACGAGTTCGTGAAGGTGCTGATCGAAGCCGTGGTGATCGTGCTGGCCGTGAGCTTCCTGGCGCTGGGTCTGCACAAGCGCCCGGGCCACCATCCGCTGTGGAAGCGCTGGACGCTGGACATCCGTCCGGGCCTGGTGGTGGGCATCACCATTCCGCTGGTGCTGGCCGTCACGTTCCTGGCCATGTGGTACTGGAACATCGGGCTGCACAAGATCTCTCTGGGCTCGCTCATCATCGCGCTGGGCCTGCTGGTGGACGACGCCATCATTGCCGTCGAGATGATGGTGCGCAAGATGGAGGAGGGCTACGACAAGGTGCGCGCGGCCACCTTCGCCTACGAGATCACCGCCATGCCGATGCTGACCGGCACGCTGATCACGGCGGCGGGCTTCCTGCCGATCGGCATCGCCAAGTCGGTGACGGGGGAATACACCTTTGCGATCTTCGCCGTCACGGTGATCGCACTGGTGCTGTCGTGGCTGGTCTCGGTGTACTTCGTGCCGTACCTGGGCACGCTGCTGCTCAAGAAGCCGCCGCACGTGCACACCGGCCCGGACGGCCAGCCGCACGAGGCGTTCGACAGCGGGTTCTACAACGTCTTTCGCCGCTGCGTGGACTGGTGCGTGCGCTACCGCTGGATCACCATCGGGCTCACGGTGGCCACCTTCGCGCTCGGCATCGTCGGCATGGGCCGCGTGCAGCAGCAGTTCTTCCCGGATTCGAGCCGCCCTGAAATCCTGATGGACATCTGGTTCCCGGAAGGCACCTCGTTCGAAGCCAACGAAGAGGTCACGCGCCGCGTCGAGCAGCGCCTGCGGGCCGAGGCGGGCGTGTCCACCGTCAGCGTGTGGGTGGGCTCGGGCGTGCCGCGCTTTTATCTGCCGCTGGACCAGGTCTTCCCGCAGACCAACGTGTCGCAGTTCATCGTGATCCCGCAGGACCTGCACGTGCGCGAGTCGCTGCGCGTCGGGTTGCCCGAGATCATGGCGCGCGAGTTTCCCGAGGTGCGGGCGCGCGTGAAGCTGCTGCCCAACGGGCCGCCCGTGCCTTACCCGGTGCAGTTCCGCGTGGTGGGCACCGATCCCGCCGTGCTGCGCGCCCGGGCCGACGAGGTCAAGGCCATCCTGCGCGACCACCCGCAGATGCGCGGCGTGAACGACAACTGGAACGAGTCCGTCAAGGTCATGCGCCTGGAAGTGGACCAGGACAAGGCCCGCGCCCTGGGCGTGACCAGCCAGTCCATCGCCCAGGCCGCGCGCACCGTGTTCACCGGCACCACCGTGGGCCAGTACCGCGAAGGCGACAAGCTGATCGACATCGTGTTCCGCCAGCCACCGGACGAGCGCAAGGCCATCACCGACGTGGCCAATGCCTACCTGCCCACGGCCTCGGGCAAGTCGATTCCGCTCACGCAGATCGCGCGGCCGGTCTTCACCTGGGAGCCGGGCGTGATGTGGCGCGAGAACCGCGACTACGCCATCACGGTGCAGGGCGACGTCATCGAAGGCCTGCAGGGCGCGACCGTCACCGAGGCGCTGGTGCCCGGCCTGAGGCAGCTGGAGGCGAAGTGGCATGCGGCCGGCCAAGGCGGCTACCGCATCGAGGTGGCGGGCGCCGTGGAGGAAAGCTCCAAGGGCTCGGCCTCCATCGCCGCGGGCGTGCCGATCATGCTGTTCATCACGTTCACCCTGCTCATGCTCCAGCTGCACAGCTTCAGCCGCGCAGTGCTGGTGTTCCTCACCGGACCGCTGGGCATCGCCGGGGTGGCGGGGGCGTTGCTGTTGCTGGGACGGCCGTTCGGGTTCGTGGCGCTGCTGGGGGTGATCGCGCTCATGGGCATGATCCAGCGCAACTCCGTCATCCTGATCGACCAGATCGAGCAGGACCGCGCGCGGGGCGTGCCCGCGTGGGACGCCATCGTGGAGTCGGCCGTGCGCCGGTTGCGCCCCATCGTGCTCACGGCCGCCGCCGCGGTGCTGGCCATGATCCCGCTGTCGCGCAGCGTGTTCTGGGGCCCGATGGCCGTGGCCATCATGGGCGGCCTGATCGTGGCGACGGTGCTCACGCTGCTGGCGCTGCCGGCCATGTACGCGGCCTGGTTCCGCGTGAAAGAGCCCGATCCGCACGCGCCGAAACCGGCGTGATCGGAGACGGTCCGCCGACAAGGTAAAATCGAAGGTTGACCAATTTCACACAGGTGGCCGGCCCTGCCGGTCGCCTGTTTTGTCTGTAAGTTTGCGCGGGTGGCGAAATTGGTAGACGCACCAGGTTTAGGTCCTGACGCCAGCAATGGTGTGGGGGTTCGAGTCCCCCCCCGCGCACCACGGTGCGGCTGCAAAAGCAGCCGTCACGGTCCCCATATTCATAGAGGAAGAGCCATGGCCGTTACTGTTGAAACCCTTGAAAAGCTCGAGCGCAAGATCACGCTGAGCTTGCCCCTCACCGCGATCCAGTCCGAGGTCGACTCGCGCCTCAAGCGCCTGGCCCGCACCGTGAAGATGGACGGCTTCCGTCCCGGCAAGGTGCCGATGAACGTTGTGGCCCAGCGCTATGGCTACTCGGTCCAGTACGAAGTGCTGAACGACAAGGTCGGCGAGGCGTTCGCCCAGGCCGCCAACGAAGCCAACCTGCGCGTGGCTGGCCAGCCCCGCATCACCGAAAAAGACGGCGCGCCGGAAGGCCAGGTCACCTTCGACGCCATTTTCGAAGTGTTCCCTGAGGTCAAGATCGCCGATCTGGCCGGCGCCGAAGTCGAAAAGCTGTCCGCCGAAGTGACCGACGCCGCCATCGACAAGACCATCGACATCCTGCGCAAGCAGCGCCGCAGCTTCGCCCAGCGCGCGCAAGCCGCTGCCGCTGAAGACGGCGACCGCGTGACGGTCGACTTCGAAGGCAAGATCGACGGCGAAACCTTCTCTGGCGGCAAGGCCGAAGACTTCCAGTTCCTGGTCGGCGAAGGCCAGATGCTCAAGGAATTCGAAGACGCCGTGCGTGGCATGAAGTCCGGCGAAAGCAAGACCTTCCCGTTGGCCTTCCCCGAGGACTACCACGGCAAGGACGTGGCCGGCAAGACGGCTGACTTCATGGTCACCGTGAAGAAGATCGAAGCCGCCCACCTGCCCGAAGTGAACGAGCAGCTCGCCAAGTCCCTCGGCATCGCCGACGGCACGGTCGACGGCCTGCGCGCCGACATCAAGAAAAACCTGGAGCGCGAAGTCAAGTTCCGCCTGCTGGCCCGCAACAAGCAGGCCGTGATGGACGCCTTGGTGTCCAAGGCCGAGCTGGACCTGCCCAACGCCAGCGTGCAGGCCGAAATCGCCCGCCTGCTGGAAGGCGCCCGTGCCGACCTGAAGCAACGCGGCATCAAGGACGCCGACAAGGCCGAAATCCCGGAAGACGTGTTCCGTCCCCAGGCCGAGCGCCGCGTGCGCCTGGGCCTCGTGGTGGCCGAACTGGTGCGTGCCAATGAACTGCACGCCAAGCCCGAGCAACTGAAGGCCCACGTGGACGAACTGGCCGCCAGCTACGAAAAGCCGGAAGACGTCGTGCGCTGGTACTTCGGCGACCGTCAGCGTCTGGCCGAAGTCGAGGCCGTCGTCATCGAAAACAACGTGACCGACTTCGTGATGGGCAAGGCCAAGGTGACGGACAAGTCCGTTTCCTTCGACGAACTGATGGGCCAGGGCTGATGCGCTGCTGCCGCCGGACCGCCCGATTGCGGTTTCTGGCGGCTGGATGACATCGGGGGCTTGTGCTTGCGTGCACAAGCCCCAATTCATTTCTGGGTACAGTATCCGCATGACAGGAGAAAACATGAGTGCACTGGAAACACAAGCCTTGGGCATGGTCCCCATGGTCATCGAGCAGTCGGGGCGCGGCGAACGCTCCTACGACATCTATTCGCGGCTGCTGAAAGAGCGCATTATTTTTTTGGTGGGCGAGGTCAATGACCAGACCGCCAACCTCGTGGTGGCCCAGTTGCTGTTCCTCGAAAGCGAGAACCCCGACAAGGACATCTCGTTCTATATCAACTCCCCGGGCGGCAGCGTCACGGCCGGCATGGCGATCTACGACACCATGCAGTTCATCAAGCCCGATGTGTCGACCATGTGCGTGGGCTTTGCCGCCAGCATGGGCGCCTTCCTGCTGGCCGCCGGAGCCAAGGGCAAGCGGTTTTCCCTGCCGAACTCCAAGATCATGATCCACCAGGTGCTGGGCGGGGCCCGTGGCCAGGCGACGGACATCGAAATCCACGCACGCGACATTCTGCGTACCAAGGACCAGATGAACCGCATCCTGGCGGAACGCACCGGAAAGCCCCTGGACAAGGTCAAGAACGACACCGAGCGCGACTACTTCCTCACGGCCGATGAAGCCAAGGAATACGGTCTGGTCGATCAGGTGATCGCCAAGCGCCCCTGATCGCTCCGCAAGGGAATACGCGGCGTTTTCCCCAGGGAAGACGCCGTTTTTTATTTCGTTATCATCCCGACAACGTTCCGCAACACGAGGCATTGCCCCCATGGCCGAGAAAAAAGGCTCTTCCAGCGAAAAAACCCTTTACTGCTCCTTCTGCGGCAAAAGCCAGCACGAGGTAAAGAAGCTGATCGCCGGTCCGTCGGTTTTTATCTGCGACGAGTGCATCGACCTGTGCAATGAAATCATTCGGGACGAGCTTCCAGCAGCCGACGGCACGCGCGAATCGCGCGGCGACCTTCCCACCCCCGCGGAGATCAAGGCGAATCTGGACAGCTACGTCATCGGACAGGACTTCGCCAAGCGCACGCTGGCCGTGGCCGTATACAACCACTACAAGCGTTTGCGCCACAAGGACAAGGCCGGCAAGGACGAAGTGGAACTGTCCAAGAGCAACATCCTGCTGATCGGGCCCACCGGTTCGGGCAAGACGCTGCTGGCCCAGACGCTGGCCCGCATGCTGGACGTGCCTTTCGTGATGGCGGACGCCACCACCCTGACCGAGGCCGGCTACGTGGGTGAAGACGTCGAGAACATCGTGCAAAAGCTCCTGCAAAGCTGCAACTACGAGGTGGAGCGGGCCCAGCGCGGCATCGTCTACATCGACGAGATCGACAAAATTTCCCGCAAGTCGGATAACCCGTCCATCACGCGGGACGTGTCGGGTGAAGGGGTTCAGCAGGCGCTGCTCAAGCTCATCGAAGGCACCATGGCCAGCGTGCCCCCGCAGGGTGGCCGCAAGCATCCCAACCAGGACTTCCTGCAGATCGACACGACGAACATCCTGTTCATCTGCGGCGGCGCGTTCGCGGGCCTGGAGAAGGTGATCGAGAACCGCACGGAGGCCTCGGGCATCGGTTTTGGTGCGTCGGTCAAGAGCAAGAAGCAACGGTCCCTGACCGAGGTGTTCACCGAGATCGAGCCGGAAGATCTGATCAAGTTCGGTCTCATTCCCGAACTGGTGGGCCGCATGCCCGTCGTGACGGCCCTGGCCGAGCTCAGCGAGGATGCGCTGGTCCAGATCCTGACCGAGCCCAAGAACGCACTGGTCAAGCAGTACAACAAGCTGCTGTCCATGGAGGGCGTGGACCTGGAGATCCGCCCTGCGGCGCTCAAGGCCATTGCCCGCAAGGCGCTCGCCCGCAAGACCGGCGCGCGCGGCCTGCGGTCGATTCTGGAGCAATCGCTGATCAGCACCATGTTCGACCTGCCCAATGCCACCAATGTGGAAAAAGTGGTGGTGGACGAGTCCACCATCGAGGAAAACAAGGCGCCCCTGCTCGTTTACCGAGAGGCCGCCAAGAAAGCCTGAGGCGCGGCCCGCCGGTAACGCAGCAGCCGCCTGCAGTCCTCTTCGCCTGCAACCCATCGCCTTCGCTTCATCGGCGATCGTGGTGGGTTGAAAAATCTCGCTGTTGGACCATATTCCAAGCAGCTTCATGAGGATTTCCATGTCCGGACACACCCCACTGCCTGCCACCCCCATCGACCTGCCGTTGCTGCCGTTGCGCGACGTCGTGGTCTTCCCCCACATGGTGATCCCGCTGTTCGTGGGACGCCCCAAGAGCATCAAGGCGCTGGAACTGGCCATGGACGCCGACCGGCGGATCATGCTGGTCGCCCAGAAAACCGCCGCCAAGGACGAGCCCCTCGTCTCGGACATGTTCGACGTGGGTTGCGTTTCCACGATCCTGCAGATGCTGAAATTGCCCGATGGCACCGTCAAGGTGCTGGTCGAGGGGCAGCAGCGCGCGCTCGTTTCCGCCATCCAGGATAACGAAACCCATTTCACCGCGACTGTGGCTCCCGTCGAAGCGCAGGAGGACGAGAGCAAGCCCAGCGAGATCGAGGCCTTGCGCCGGGCCGTGATGCAGCAGTTCGATCAGTACGTCAAGCTGAACAAGAAGATCCCGCCGGAAATCCTCACCTCGATCTCTGCCATCGATGATCCAGGGCGTCTGGCGGACACCATTGCCGCCCACCTGCCGCTCAAGCTGGAAAACAAGCAGGTCGTGCTCGACCTGTCGGATGTGAAGCTGCGCCTCGAAAACCTTTTCGAGCAGTTGGATCGCGAAGTGGATATCCTCAATGTCGACAAGAAGATCCGTGGCCGCGTGAAGCGCCAGATGGAGAAGAACCAGCGCGATTTCTATCTGAACGAGCAGGTCAAGGCCATTCAGAAGGAACTGGGCGAGGGCGAGGAAGGCGCGGACATCGAGGAGATCGAAAAGAAGATCAAGCTCGCAAAGATGCCCGCTGACGCGCGCAAGAAGGCGGACAGCGAGCTCAAGAAGCTCAAGCTCATGTCGCCCATGTCGGCCGAAGCCACGGTGGTGCGCAACTACATCGAAGTGCTCACCGGGTTGCCGTGGAGCAAAAAGACCAAGATCAAGCACGACCTTGCCAATGCCGAGGGCGTGCTCAATGAAGACCACTACGGCCTCGACAAGGTCAAGGACCGCATCCTGGAATACCTCGCGGTGCAGCAGCGCGTGGACAAGGTCAAGGCCCCCATTCTGTGCCTGGTGGGGCCACCCGGTGTTGGCAAGACCTCGCTCGGGCAGTCGATTGCCAAGGCGACCGGGCGTAAATACGTGCGCATGGCGTTGGGCGGTATGCGTGACGAAGCGGAGATCCGCGGTCACCGCCGGACCTATATCGGCGCCATGCCCGGCAAGGTGCTGCAGAGCCTGAATAAGGTCGGTACGCGCAATCCGCTGTTCCTGCTGGACGAAATCGACAAGCTGGGTACGGATTTCCGGGGTGACCCTTCGAGCGCCCTGCTGGAAGTGCTCGATCCTGAGCAGAACCACAAGTTCGGCGACCACTACGTCGAAGTCGATTTCGATTTGAGCGACGTGATGTTCGTCGCCACCTCCAATTCGATGAACATCCCGCCGGCGCTGCTGGACCGGATGGAAGTGATCCGCCTGTCGGGCTACACCGAAGACGAGAAAACCAACATCGCCATGAAGTACCTGCTGCCCAAGCAGATGGGCAACAACGGCGTCAAAGATGAGGAACTGCAAGTCACCGAGTCGGCGGTGCGGGACGTGGTTCGCTACTACACGCGCGAAGCAGGGGTGCGTTCGCTGGAGCGTGAGTTGTCCAAGATCTGCCGCAAGGTCGTCAAGGGATTGCAGCTCAAGCAGCTGACGCCGCAAGTCGTGGTGACCGCGGACAACCTCCCCGATTATCTTGGCGTGCGCAAGTACACCTATGGTCGTGCGGAGCAGCAGAATCAGGTGGGGCAAGTGGTGGGCCTGGCATGGACCGAAGTGGGGGGCGATTTGCTCACCATCGAAGCGGCCACGATGCCCGGCAAGGGCGTGATCACGCGCACCGGCTCGCTGGGCGACGTCATGAAGGAATCGGTGGAAGCGGCACGAACCGTGGTGCGCAGTCGCTCCCGCATGCTCGGCATCAAGGACGAGGCCTTCGAAAAGCGCGACATCCACATCCACGTCCCCGACGGTGCGACGCCCAAGGACGGGCCCAGCGCCGGCGCGGCCATGACGACCGCTTTCGTTTCGGCGCTGACCGGCATCCCCGTGCGAGGCGATGTGGCGATGACCGGAGAAATCACCTTGCGAGGCGAGGTGACTGCTATCGGTGGGCTGAAGGAAAAATTGCTGGCGGCACTGCGCGGCGGCATCAAGACCGTCTTGATCCCCGAAGAGAACGTCAAGGACCTGCAGGAGATTCCCGAGAACGTAAAGAGCGGGCTGGAAATCGTGCCGGTGAAGTGGATCGACAAGGTGCTGGAAGTGGCGCTCGAGCGCAAACCGATCGCGCTCACCGATGAGGAAATCGCTGCGGCAGTGCCTGCACCCGAGGAAAAAACCTCTACCACTGCAGGCTCTGTGAAGCATTGATGGAAATTTGTCGAAAGCCTCCAAAAATTGCGCTACAATTCATCCCATCGATGCAAACGTTGTACAATGTGAGGCTTCGGTAAATGCGGGAATAGCTCAGTTGGTAGAGCGCAACCTTGCCAAGGTTGAGGTCGAGAGTTCGAGACTCTTTTCCCGCTCCAATTTACGATCTACAGACATCCACTGACGTCTGTAAGTCGTTGAAAACAGGGGCTTCGGCCCCTTTTTCATTCCAGGGCTGTCCATCGAAATCCACCAACAGCCAGCATTTTTAAGGCCAGAATTGAGGCCAAAGAATGCGGGTGGATCTGGGGCCGGATTGTTGCTGGGCGAGGAGTGGACGCGTGAGGAGCATTGAGCCTAAGTCAAAACTTAGGAGCTCGATGATGGCACTCTCTGATCTGATCGTTCGCCAGGCCAAGGCTACTGGCAAACTCTACAACCTCCCCGATCTTGATGGCCTCGGATTGGTGGCCTCACCGGTCGGCGGCAAGTCCTGGCACTTTCGCTACTATTGGCTCGGAAAGCAAAAGCGTATCTCGCTGGGCAACTATCCCGAAATCGGCTTGCGGGACGCACGCATACTTCGCGACGAAGCCAGGGCCTTGCTGGCCAAGGGAATCAATCCCCATACCGATCGCAAGCAGAAGCGGCACGCCATTCAGCTAGCCGCTGAGCACACGTTCAAGGCGGTTTTCGACGCTTGGGTAGAACATCGCCGCAAGGAGCTCAAGGAAGGTCGCCAAAGCACGCTCTCGCAGATCCTGCGTATCTTCGACCGTGATGTGCTGCCTAGCCTGGGCAAGATGTCAATCTTTGACATCCGCCGGCCCCAGCTCTTGGGCGTTCTGGCAAAGATCGAGGAGCGTAAGGCCTTCACCACCGCGGAAAAGGTTCGCACCTGGTTCCGGCAGATGTTTCGCTACGCCCTTGTCATCGCCGAGGGAATGGAGGTCAATCCGGCGTCGGATCTTGATGTCGTGGCGGCCCCGAAGCCTCCGACTGCTCACAACCCCTACCTGCGTCTGCACGAACTGCCAGGGATGCTGCAGAAGCTGCGAGACTACCGTCGGCGCGGTCTTCAGACGCAGTTGGGCATCCGCCTGCTCTTGCTTACAGGGGTGCGTACTGGGGAGTTGCGCTTGGCGACGCCTGACCAGTTTGACCTGAACCGTGGCTTGTGGATCATTCCTCCCGAATTCGTCAAACAACTGCAAGATGAAATGCGCAAGGCGGGCAAGCGGCCGCAGGATGTCCCGCCCTATGTAGTTCCGCTGTCTTTGCAGGCGATTGAGGTCGTGCGGTACCTCCTTGGCGAAATGAAACCTGCCCAGCACTATCTCCTGGCGCATCGCAGCGAACTCAAGAAGCGCATCAGCGAAAACACACTCAACAGCGCTCTGCGTCGGATGGGCTATGAAGACCAACTAACCGGACATGGCATCCGTGGCACGCTGTCGACCGCGCTCAACGAAATTGGCTATCCCAAGATTTGGGTGGACGCACAACTGTCCCATTCTGATCCGAACAAGGTCAGTTCTGCCTACAATCATGCCAAGTACGTCGAGCCGCGGCGCCGCATGATGCAGGATTGGGCCGACCGCCTGGATCTCTTGGAGCAGGGGGAAGTCGAGGCTGCAAGCGCGCATCTGACGATCCACATCGAAGGCGTCCCGGCAATGGCTGATGACGAGGAGTTGGCGGAGGCCGCAATCGCTTCGGCAATCAGCGGCATTCCGTCCGCGGGTAGCATGCCTATCGTTGTCAGTCCCGGCGGTAAAGGTGCTGCCTTCCACCGCCTGTCGCCCGTCCCCGTCGTGCAGGTGCCTAAGGTGCGCGAGCCTGAGGTGTCTGGAATCCAGCGCGAGCGCGAGGAAATGCTAGCGATCTACGAAGCGCCGGGCAGTTTGCCTGTCCAGCTGTTCGCCAAACTGGCGGGAAAGTCTAAGGATCAGGTTAACCGCGAACTGAAGGCCGGCAAGCTTCTGTCCATCAGCATTGGGAATCGCGGCCAGCGCGTGCCCGACTGGCAGCTGGTGCCGCTTAAGCTCAAGCTTGTGCAGGTAATGATGAAGCAACACCCTCACGCAAGCGCGTGGGAGCTGTACCACCTGTTGACGAAGCCCCATCCCGGGCTGGACGATCGCGCAGCCATGGACATTGTGATGCCGACCAATCTGGATAAGCTCGTACAGGTGCTGCAGGTTTTCAAGCTGCCGGCATCGGAGGCCGTTGCCCACTCGCTCGAGTTCTCCGACCCTGTTCGCGAAAGCGTGCGGCGACTGGTGGGTAGTTCTACCACGATGGAAGCGGTCTAGCGCTGTGCGGAGGGCGGCAACCCAGCGGGATACCGCTTTTTTCAAAGGTGGCTGGAAAGTCCAAGGGCCAGATCAACGATGAGTAATCTGGCTGTCGAGCTTCTATCCATTAGCAGCGGTCATTGTGGGCAGTTCGCACCCATCTGGCAGGTGCTGGTCTTGAAGCAAAAGTTATTCAGGCGCTGAAGTCGATGTTCCGACAAGGATTGCAGCGATATCTAACGCTGTGTGATACAGCAAAGTGTTGCTGCGCTGCTAGTGGACTAATTGTAACCTTATGCGTGCTCTGGACATGAGCCTGGAGTTGTTGCCCCAGTTCAATCGCAGCCAGAACGGGAAACCGGACTTTCCAAAAGGTACTGATGTGAAGCGTGATACCCGCCTCGTTGTGCTCTTGCTGTTGATTATCAGCTGTTCCCTAGCATCACTGACCCTTTGGCAGGTGATGGGTTCTCGAGATCGAGCGCTCGAGGAAGTGGATGTCCACGGGTTGAACCTCGCCCAGGCGCTCTCGACCTATTCCGAAGGCATTGTCCGGCAAAGTTCGTTACTCTTGCTCGGGCTCGTTGAGCGCCTGGAAACCGAGGGCAGTAGTCCTGAGCAGATCCAGCGGCTAAATGCGCTCGTCAATCGACAGCGGCCCCTGATGCCCCAACTGAGTGGTATCACCATCTATGATAGTCAGGGACGCTGGCTGATGTCTTCTCACCGGAAGATTTCGGCCGCAGCCAGCGCTAGTGACCGCGCCTACTTTATTCATCATCGTGACGACCCTACCCCGGAGCCCTTCATCGGACCGCCAATTCGTAGCCAGTCTAACCAGGAATGGGTGATCTCTGTCAGCCGGCGTTTCAATGATGATCGGGGAGAGTTTGCCGGCGTGGTGGCGGTTACTCTGGGGATAGAAAACTTCCTGCGGCTGTTTGGAAAGCTCGATTTGGGGCAGGAGGGGGCCATTGGGTTGTCTCATTCTGATGGTACGCTGCTGGTGCGTTATCCCTTCCGCGAGCAGGACATGGGGCGCAATTTTTTGAAGTCTCCGATTTATTCAGAGCATCTTGTGGAGCAATCGGTCGGCACCGCCTCGTTTACTTCCAGCCTAGATGGGATCGAGAGGCTTTACGCCTTTCGCAAGAGTGAAACGCTGCCGCTGATAACTACCATCGCGCTTGGCAAGCGCGAAGCGCTCGCTGCGTGGCGACTGGAAGCATTGCTGTCAGCAGTAGTGGTGGCTGGCCTGCTGGGACTCATCGGCCTCATTGGTTGGCTTTTGATCCTGGATATCCGCCGACGGACTACGGTTGAGTTGGAGCTGAGGGGCACTCAGCAGCAATTGCTCTCATCGAATCGGCAATTGGAGTTGTTGGCGATGAAGGACTCGCTGACCGGTTTGGCGAATCGACGCTGCTTCGATGAAGCACTTAATATAGAGGCACGGCGAGCTCAACGAGATGGGACGTCGTTGGCGTTGCTGATGATTGATATCGACTATTTCAAGTTGTTCAACGATTCCGTTGGGCATGTTGCCGGCGACGCTTGTCTGCAGACGGTTGGTAAGGTCCTGGATGAGTGCGTGCGGCGGCCGTCGGATCTAGTAGCGCGCTATGGTGGAGAGGAGATGGGGATAATCATGCCCAATACTGACGGCGATGGTGCAGCGGTAGTGGCGCAACTCATACTCGATCGGTTGAAAGAAGAGAATATTCCTCACAAAACGAGCCCGTTGAGAAGGGTGAGTGTGAGTATCGGAATTGCCGCTGCTGCTGGTTCGGAATTGGATAAGTTGCAAGAGTTAGTCGAAGCGGCAGATCAGGCGCTTTATAGCGCCAAAGCAGCTGGACGGAACCGTGCTGTGAATCACGTGCGGCTTCTGAATGCCTGAATAGCTCAAATCAAGTCAACACCACTAGCCTGTTTGTTGCCGTACGAGCTGTTGGTCTAGCGAGCTTCAGCAAGCCCGGACAGTTGACCATTCCTTTTCTTTAAGACCAAGTGTCCTCCGGTTTTACTGGGAAGGTTAGCGTGGAGCCTTGGCTGACCAACGGTACCCTTTTTATCTGATTTCCTAGGCTTTAGGGTGCGGCCATGCTGGACCGTAAGACGATCGAGAAGCTAGGTGCCTGGGAGGGCGTGTTTGACTGGCTTGAGGATGGCAGCCGCACCGTCACTATCTACCTCAAGCCATCTACGCGGACGATGCACTGCGGCAACCGATGCCGGCAGATGAATGAGACGACAGTGCGTCGGGTACGGGACCTGCCGATGATGGCGCTTCGAGTTGCCTTGGTCGTGCACCGGCGATGGGCCTGGTGCGACCACTGCGGCGGTCCGAGGCTGGAGAAGCTGAGCTGGCTGGGGCGCTACCAGCGGGTCACCGACCGGCTGGCTGAGGCGGTCAGCCAGTTGCTGGCGTCCGGCAACATCCTGGCAGTCGCCCGTTTCTTCCAGCTTGGGTGACGCGGTCAAATCACTCGATCAAGCCCTGTTGCGCCAAACGGTTCGAGAGCCGGACTGGAGTCAAATCCACTATCTGTCGATGGACGACTTGGCACTGCACAAGTGCCATCGCTACGCCATCGTCGTCGTCGACCCGATCAGCCGCCAGGTGTTGTGGGTCGGCAACGGCCGCTCCCGTGATACCGCCGCGACCTTCTTCAAAGAGCTTCCCGTGGGTGTTTCCGAGCAGATCCGCGCCGTGGCGGGCGACATGAAGACCCCCTATGAACTGGAGAGATTCGGGCCAACTGCCCCAACGCCGAGATCCTCTTCGACAGCTTCCGCGACGCGGCCTCCGGCGAAGGGTCTCGGACGGTTCGGCGCGCTCCGTGGCGTTGCGCCACGGAGCAGGGCATCTACACGATTCTGCTGATGAGGATTACAGGTTGGCTTTAAAGAAGGGCACTACCTTTTCCAAGGCCAGGCCGGTCGGCTCGGGCTTGTCGTATAGGTCGTAATGCGACCAGCCGGCAATCTCCACGATCTCCTTTTTCTTCGAAGCGGCTTTACCAAAGATTTCGTAACCATCTCGGTATGCGCCAAATGCTCCGACCTTGTTGCCAACAACCACCATGAGCGGCTGGGTCAAGAGGATCTCTGCCAAGTGATACGCATCCCAGCCCATTGCAGCCGCTTGATAGGAGAAGAGCCAACTGTTGACACCATTAGGCTTCTGTCCCCGAGAGGTACGGTAGTACTCAGTGGCTTCGGATACGTCAATCTCAGTCAGGCCAAGTCGCTTAGCCTCCTCGGGGCTGGACGGAAGTGCCACGTCAATTCGTGGCTCTGCACCAAGCACCTCGGCGGTGCGCTGATCCGACATCTCTTTCAGCACAGGCAACGGGTCGTTGCCACTAAACGCTTCGCGCATGAGACGACCAATGTTGACGCCGGTAATTGATGCAACCGCTTTGATGCGGCGTTCAGTCATGGTCGCATTGATGGCATAGCCACCGCCCCCGCAGATCCCGAGGGCGCCGATGCGCTCGTTGTCTACATAGGGCAGGGTGATCAAGTAATCGACGACGGCCTTGAAGTCCTCAACTCGCAATGATGGGTTTTCCAGGTGGCGCGGCTCGCCGCTGCTTTCCCCTTGGAAAGACGCATCGAATGCGACGACGACAAACCCTTGCAGAGCAAGGCCGACGCCATAGACATTTCCCGAAGTCTGCTCTTTGCAACTTCCGATGGGATGGGCGCTGATGATTGCAGGATACGTCTGCGCTTCATCGAAGTCCGGCGGGAGATAGATGTCAGCAGCGATGGTGCTGAAGAAGTTCTTGATGCTAACGCTTTTCATGAGATCACCAATTCAGAAGTGGATGGACCGCGCGGGCCAGGGGCCTCACGTAGGCTTGGGTGCCATGCACGCCTGCCTTCGGGGTATCAGTTTTAATGGCAGAAACGATTCTAGTGGGCTTATTGGAAGTCAACAAGGCACCAATAGCTGATACAGTGGTAACTTGTGGTTGACAATGGAGCGGCCTATGAACCCTTCGATACTGCCCTCATTACTACTTTTCTCGCAGATTGCTCGCCACCAGAGCTTCACCAAAGCAGCCGCTGAGCTTGGTATGTCTAGGGCCGCGCTATCGAAGAATCTGAAGGCGCTAGAGGAGCGCCTTAAGATGCGCTTGCTCAACCGAACCACGCGCGACATGTCATTGACCGACGAGGGACGGAGGCTCTTGGAGTCTCTCGGCCCTGCATTCGCTTCCATCGACCGCACCCTGCGAAGCTTAGAAGACGCCGATGACCATCCATCGGGATTGCTGAGGATCAACAGTGGCCACGCGGCTGCCAAGGTGCTGCTAGAGCCGCACATTGCCGAGTTCTTGACACGTTACCCTAATCTCCAGCTTGAGTTGGTCATCGATGATGGCCTCGCGAACATCATTTCAGATGGCTGCGATGCAGGCATACGTCTGGGGGAGAGCCTGGCCGAACATGTGGTGGCGGTTCCGATCACCCCCATGATTGAAATGGTCGTCGCAGGCTCGCCAGCGTATTTTGTCAACAATGCGGTGCCTGTGACGATAGAAGATCTTGCGCGTCACAACTGCATCTCGTACCGCAGCTTCGGGACTGGTGCGATCTATCATTGGGAGTTTTCCTCCCATGAAGTAAACAATCGCCCTATTCGCGTAGAGCCGAACGGCTCACTCATCACCAATAGTGACGAAAGCATGATCAGCGCGGCGCTGCAGGGAGTTGGTCTCATTCAACACGTCAGTGTTTCCCTTCAACCTTATCTGGATGAAGGAAGTTTGGTTAGGGTGCTTGCCCAGTTCTGCCTACCATTCCCTGGCTTTTACCTCTATGTGCCGACACGGCAGAACATGACACCGCGTGTTCGTGCTCTGATGGACTTTCTGACTGAAAAGCGTGAGGCCATGGTGCAGCACGAGGCGGATCAAGGCCCTTAAGTGAAATATTGGTGCCAATGTGTGTATGACGCCAAGCAGCACAAGGACCTGGGGGCGAAGAACGCCGTAATGAAGAAGCTCCTGACTTAGCAGGTCTTCGAGAATTACATCATTAAAGCAATGTGTGCTTTCGAAGTCTGTCGATTAGTTCTCTCATGGTCGGCTTTGTAGCTGCTTCTTTTTCTGCTTCGATAAGCACTAGCTCTTTTTCCAGTGCCATTGGGTCAATATTTGTAACCTCTGCTAGCGCTAGCGCTTGAGGGCGCGTGGGCAGTCGCAGTCCGGTTCTCCATTCAGACACTCTTGCGTTGGGCACGCCCCGGTCTGCTAATGCCTTTCTGTCGGCGGTCGTGAGATTGCTGATTAGGTCGGCGTACATAGTTACCTTTTGATACAAAATTACCAATACGGAATTGGTTATTTGTGTTACATTACAGATACGGAATGCGTATTCGGATACTGTTTCCGGTATATGTAATTTAACACTCATGGAGCGACCTATGCCAGCCCTGCAAATGGATTTCGAGGAATTTGCTGCGTTTGACGCGGCTAACGATTGCTGCCCTCCCGTCTGTGCAGGTGCATCTGCAGCCCTGGTCGCTCAGGTTGGCGGAGAGGGTGGCATTCAATCCGTTGCCGGGAACGAAAAGCGCAAGGGCCGGCCTGCAAAGCATGTTGATGCCGCCGCGCGCAAGGCTGCGTACCGTGCCGAAAAGGCACGCATCGATTACACCGACCGTCCTGAAATCATCGCAAAGCTCCGTGAGACCGCTGCAACGTTGGATTGCAGCGTGAACGAGTTGCTGCAGTCGATGGTCCGGTTTGCTGAGTGCAATCGCAATTGGAAGCAAGTGGGCCTGTACGGCGCTCGGAAGAACGGGGTGCTGCAATGAGTCGTCGTCCGAATACTGGCCCGTATGTGGTCACTTCGCGTGATCGATTCAATGAGCAGGTAGTTCGCATGGAGTGGCAGACCTGGGAAGGTGCTTGTGCATGGATGCGCAAGATGCTCATTGCTGGCAAAGAAGTGTCGGTGGATTTCGTATGAGCGACAACGCCCGGTATCTCGTCCAGTTGCACAGCATTCACGATCGCCTGCGCAAGCAGCGTCGTACCCTCAACAATCAGGCGCAACTTGATCGCCTCGATGAATTGATGCGCCACACGGCCATCCACATCATTTCCTGGGCCACCTGGGACGGCGCGGGGGTTCCATGAACGGCTTCAAATTTGGTGTCGTCGCAGTCCTTGGCGCGGTTGTTGGGCTGCTCCCTGGCTATTTGTTTGTGTCCGCTGCTGACGCGTGGCGCCAGCCTTCCCGTATGCCTGCCTGCCCCCTCCCTGGAGACAACCTGGGGACCCGTCAAAGCGCGACCAGCGCGTCGAGCGTAGCGAGCTTGACGGGGCAGGGTATGGGCAGCATGCCCATGTTGACCTGCGTGCAACCCGTGCCCCGCGTCATGGTTCGCGAGATTCGCCCTGCATTTGTCCCTGCTTGCCATGGTGTTTGCTCGGCTGCGCTCGGCGCGGAGGGGGCCCCGCTGGCGGGGGAGGAGTCCGCGCAGGCGGCAGGGGCGCAAGCCCTCCCCGATGGTAATCACGGGGATAACAAAAAAGTGGCAGAGCCCACGCCTGGAGTGACAGCATGACCCGCCCCGCGAAGTCGGTTTTGAACAAGCATGCCCAAACGTGTGCCTTGGTCCTCGATGGCAATCAAGTCAAGGTTCGTTTGCAGGCTGAACGTTTGGCCACTGGAGTCCCTGTGCATGTGGACTGGGTGCGCTTCACGGTCTTGCTGCGCAACGCTCCGTTGCCCGGTCCTGAAATCCTGTTTCCCACGCCTTCGGCGGACGATGAGGTCGAGCCAGTCAGCGGCATGGAGCGCGATCAGCGCGGTGTGCGGTTGATGCGTCTTCGCAAGCTCCTGGCCCAGTGCAAGGATGCGGATTTTTCCCCTGCTGCTCAAGCCATGGAGTTGGCTCAGCGCGTTTGTGAAACCCTCGGCCCCGACTACATGGTCGCGCCTGAGGTTCGCAAGGGTCATGACTTCTATGGTCGTCGCTGGTCCATCGAGCGCAACGACGTCGAGGTTGGTTGGGTCGGCTATTTGGCCTCGGGCGACAGCCCTCGCCAGCAAGCCCAGGCCAAGACCATGCACGTCAACGTGTATGGCTCTGCTTGCACGTTCGCCCAATCCGGTTGGCGCGATCACATGGCCAATCTGATTGATGACGTTGCAGGCGTTATCACCCGGTGCGACCTTGCCCTCGACTTTTTCGATGGCATTCGTGGCGGCATGGATCGCGTCAAGTCTGACTATCAAGCGGGCTTGATGGACTCAGGTGGTCGGCGTCTCAAGTGCAACATGGTTGGCGACTGGTGCAATGGTAAAGCGCGGTCTTTCTACGTTGGTTCCAAGGAAGTTGGAAAGCAGACCAATGTGTACGAAAAAGGCCACCAGCTTTTCGGCGACAAGGATCAATCCTGCTGGATGCGCGCTGAGCTGCGTTGGGGCAACAAAGCCCGCGTCTTGAACACCAACATGCTCCGCCGTCCTGCTGATTTTTTCGGGGGCGCGAGTGATTGGCATGCCGCGATATTGGCCGAAGCCGAAGCCGTTTCGTTCCCGGTTCATGTGCCATGCAACCCCCGTTTGGCTGCTGAAACCATCGAGGCCGAAGTCGTTCGCAATGTGCGTTGGCAAATCGACGTTGCTGCGCCCAGCATCGCCTTGGCTTTCGAGCACTTGGGCATTGATGAGTTTCTTGAAATCGTCATGCACAAAAAGGCTCCAGGCCGTCTGCAGCGGTTTGGAAAACAGGAAATCGCCTGCGCTTATGCCAAGGCATTCAAACGAGTCACCAAGGGTGCCGGCGCTGGTCACGCCATGGCATAGCCCTCAACAAAAGACCTAAAGGAAACCATCATGAAATTTCAGTCTGAAGTCATCGTCCACGGGGTGAAGGAAAGCGAAGGAACCATCGAGGGCCGTGCGTTCAGCAGCACGACTTTCCATTGCGAAGTGGACCTGGCAGAAAACAGTGCAGGCCGCAGCATCGGCCGCGCAACCCGCCCATTCAAGCTCGGCGATGCCAAGGAGTTCGACAAGTGGGCTCACCTGGGAAACAGTCTGCCGGTGAAGGCTGTCGCAACCTTCGAAATGCAAGCGGGCGCGCAGGATGCAACCAAGCTCACTTTGGTGGACATTCGCCCGGTTGATCAGGCCAAGAAAGCAGCGTAATGGCCTACGTCATCCAATCCGGCACTACGGGGGCATTCCTGGCGCCGTCGATGGATGACGGTCAGCCTGAATGGGTCATGTCGTTGCGTGAAGCCTGCCCTGTCGTGGACCTCGAGGACTGTGCCCAGTTGATTGAGGACCATGCAGAGCCCTGGCATCGGGCTCAGGTCATAGACCTGACCCAGCTCCACCGGCCTGTGTCTTTGTGAGGTGCGCACACATGGATGATTTTTTCTTCGTGTTGACGTTGCTGTCGATTCTTGCGGGGGCAGCAGGGATTTTTCTCGGCTTGATATTGCGGCGCATACGTGAGTCTGGGCGAATGTAGTTCTCGATTCGTTCCCGGTCTTTTTTTTGGTCAGAGTGTTTAGTAAAACTAAACAGAAAGGATAGAAAGCATGGATGACGAACAGGAGTGCCCGCACTGTGGCCATAAAGGTGATGTTGATGATTTTGTGAGTGATTCCGAAACGGCAGACGCTGCTGGTGTGTTGGTCTGCCCTGAGTGCGGCGATCTGATTTGGGGCGATGAATAGCCATGAACTTCATCGTCTGCAACGTCCAGACGCTGCCGTGTCCGGCGGATCAACAGGCGTTCCTGTCGTTCTCGCGTGTCGAGGATTTCGCGGCGCTGGGCCTGACACCGGAAGTCATTTTGGCTGCCTATGTCTTTGGAGCCGGATCGGTCGTCACGTGGTGGTTTCTCGGCTTCGTCATCAGTTTGGGCATCAAGCTCATTTCAAAAGCCTGATTTCAGCCGGTCGCCTTGCGTGCAGGGCATCCGGGTGCAATCCGCATATCGCGGCCCACCGTATTTTTTTTGGAGCATCCAATATGTCTGAAATCTTCGCAGCAGTCGACCTCACCACCGTTGCAGCCGCTGTCGTGGTCATCGGTGTGGCCGTCATCGGCATTCACATGGCCTTCAAGGGTATCGACCTGGGCAAGCGCGGCGTGCGCAAGGCCTAAGGGCTCGCCATGCTGATAGGGGCACTGCTCGCTCTCTTCCTGGCCCTGGTGGCCGTGATGGGGGCGGTCAGTGCCCTTGTCTTTTGCATACAGGTGCGCAATGCGTGATCTGCAATTAACTGTGCTGTCTCGTGCTGCTTGGCGCGTGCTGTTGGTCGTTCTGTTCGTGCTGGGCTGGGGTGTGGCCCATGCGCAGGAGGGCGAGTCTCCCATCATCGAGTCATGCTCTCACTACGACTGGAAGCCCACCTGCAGCGCGCCGCCTGCGAAGTCTGGCTGGTATTTGGCTAAGACCACCCAGACGCCCCCTCAGCCTGATATCACTTTTGCGTACGTCTATTGCCGCATCAGTACCGGGCTGGTCCAGTACCCCAATGGCGTCCTCAAATGCGTCCCGCAGCAGTGCGAGGCCAACGCCGAATCCGTCAACGGCCAGTGCCAGTGCAAGGAAGGCTTTGAAAAAAAGGACGGCGCGTGTGTGAAAAAACCGGATGACTGTCCTCAAGGGCAGGTCCGCAATGAAGCCGGCCAGTGCGTGAAGCCGGTCGATCCGTATTGGGATACGGACGATGGAAAGTGCAACGTCGCCAACAACCTGTGGAATGCAGTCGGCAACCCGGATCGAGGTGGCCGCGTCAACGGAAAAATTCCTCTGGGCAAGCCCACGAATGTATGTGTGGACAGTGGGCAGACTGGCAGTGGTGGAAAGCCTCTCGGCTGCTTGCATGAGTTCACCGGCAGTGCTTCTTTTGACACGGGGTCCGGCTGGGTCACGGAGGGTGATTCCTGGGGCGCGCGTGGCATCAGTACGGGCACTGGCAATCAGGTCGCAGGGTTGGCTTGTGCTCTGGGCCTGGGCGAAGCTGAGGACCCTACAAAGCCTATCGATGCGAGTAAGCCCGATAGCGATTGCAAGGGCGGGCAAAAAGGACAGGTCAACGGCAAGGATGTGTGTATCGACCGCAGTAGTGGCGAGCAAACCGGCGTCGATTGGACGCGCATTCGTGACACGGCCGGCAACAGTGTCGATGTGACCACTCAGGTGGATTGCAAGCGCGAAACCTGCACAGTGACTGAGACTCGCAAGCCTTCGGCGGGTGGTGAATCGACCGTCACGGTGACGAATGGCGTGGACCGTGCCAATTACTGCAATGCCAATCCGAAGAATCCTGTTTGCAGGGGCCTGACGGACCCCACTGGTAGCTCCCGTGGGAACGGTACGAATACGGGAAACGGGACCGGGAACGGCAATGGCAACGGGAATGGTGAATCCGAAGGTGTCGGTGATGTGGGTTCGGTGGGTACTGGCAAGGAACACGGTCAGCCCGACCTGTATGAAAGCAAGTATCCCAAGGGCATTAAAGGCGTGTGGGAGGCATCTGGTTTGGGTGGTGATCAGGGCAAGTTCAACGTTCTTGCGCGTGCCTTCATGCCTGACATTTCGGACAACGGCGGTTCTCCCTTGTCGTTCAAGGTGCCGCTCAATTTGGGCATTGTGAATTTCGGAATAGTGGACGTGTCTCCGCCCCCTGCGATCTGGCCTTTCATCCGCATCTGCATTTTGATCACGGCGCTGTGGCTTGCCCGCTCGCTGATTTTTGGAGGTTGACCCATGGCCGAAGAATCGGGAATCACATCGGCGATCCGTGCGATCGTCAACGGCATTCAAAAGGTGGTGGATAAGCTCGATGGTTTTATCGACTGGATTTTTGAGCTCGTTCCACGCTTTTTCAAATCGCTGGTCATCATCCTTCAGGATTTTTTCTTGTGGTCGCTTGAACAGGTATTTGGCTTGGTCAAGGCCCTGATCGATGGCATCACGGGCATGGATGAAATGGTTGCCAAATTAGCTGGCATCTGGGCTGGCGTCCCTCCTGAGGTCACGCTGATGATGCAAACCATCGGGCTTGGAACGGCGTTCGGCATCATCGTTGCAGCCATTGGCATTAGGCTTGTGCTGCAGTTGATCCCATTTACTCGGCTTGGATCATGATCAATCTGCTTGAAGGCGTTCCCGGCTCTGGAAAGAGCTATGAGGCCGTGGTTTACCACGTCTTGCCAGCGCTCAAAATGGGGCGCAAGGTCATTACTAATTTGCCGCTCAAGCTGGAGCAGTTCGCGGCCATTGATCCTGGGTACTTGGACCTGATTGAGTTGCGTAAGGCTCCCATGCCGATTCTGGGTAGATGGGATGCTGAGGCCGCAAACCGTGGCGAGAAAGCCTTCATCGTTGGGGAGTTTGAGGATCAGTCTGAGGACGAATCTTTCAATTTCCCCTCTCGCGGGTTGTCTGTCCTGGGTCGTCGTGTGCAGCCTGCCGTGCAGACGATGATTGTGCATAACGGTAAACCTGCTCGCACTCCCCCTGCAAACCAGCGCTTGTTCGGTGGCGTGTGGGACTTTTATGATGAGTGGCGGGGTGATGGGAACGTGGGCGCACTGTTCGTCATTGATGAGTGCCATGTGAGTTTTCCAAAGGAGAATACTCGTAAGGGTCGCTTCACGGCCGATGAGGTCATCCAGTGGTTCAAGATCAGCCGTCATTTCGGCGTCGATGTGCTGTTGATGACACAGCGCATGCGCGCGCTGGAGGAGGAGGTGGCGGGCTTGGCAGAAATGCATATTCGCGTTCGCAAGGCTGCATTCCTTGGTGATGCTGAGACCTACATTCGTCGCGTGTTTGCTGGGTTCAATGGTGGCGAGGTGTCATCTGACCAGCGTCCATACAAACCGCAGTACTTCGGCCTTTATAAAAGCCATACGCAAGGTGCTGCGGTCATCGAGGCGTCTGCTCAGGATGTGCAGCCAGCCAATGTCAAATGGCGCAGGCTCTCGCGCATCATGTTTGCGGTGGCTGCTATCGGTTTTGTGTGGTTGGGCTTCAAGATTTTCGGGCCGAAGCCGCAGCCTGCTAAACCCGCCACGCCGGCCGGTGTCCTGGTCATGCAGAAAGGGCATCTGCTGCAGGCTCCTCAGCCAGTCTCAGCTGCGGCTGCGCAGCCTGTGGCAGTGCGTCCTTCGGGCGATCATCAGAAGGCATCCGTGGTGCCTGCAATGGAGGTCAGAGTGCCTCCTGAGCCAATGGAGGCGCGTGGTCTGCATCTTTCGGGCTGCATGGTCATGCAGGCAAAGACCGCCTGCGTCATCTTGGTTTCTCAGAATGGACAGCCGGTCTTCACGGTGACTGACGCTGACTTGCAGGCGATGGGCTACAAATGGCGCCGCTTGGCCGATTGCATGGCCGTTGTTTCCTGGCAGGGCAAGGATAGATCTGTCATCTGTGACAGTCCGCAGATTGGCATGGGCGTGCCGATGGTCACGTCTCATGATCCCCGTCAGGATGCCAAGGCGGTGCGTAGCGTGCCCATTCCTGAGGTCCACCAGCCTGACCCCAGTTTGATATCGCCGCGTCAGGTCGCCAGTCAGTGGCGCGAGGGGTCGTTGCCTAACTAGCTAGTCAGCCCGCATATCCGGCATTGGCCGGTTGTGCGGGTCTGCAAAGTGGGGTAACGCGGTTGTCGGTACCAGCACCCAGACGAATCCATCGGGCGCAGGTCCTGGAGTCCTTGTGCTTGCGCTGTTGCCCTGCAGCTTGATCGTGCTGCGTGATAGCCCTGCTGTTACGCCTGCCTGGATGCCGCTGGCCAAAACCCAGTACATGACGGCTGCAGCTATGCAGCCGATGGCGATTGGTAGCAGCAATCCTAGACCGATGATCGTGCCCATGAAATTCCCCCTTTGTCGCTGGATGGTACTGCTCAATGCGGCCTGAAATACGGCCTTTTGGGGCGTTTGGCTACACGGGCATTGCAGCAATATTTTCTCGTTTCGTTCCCGGTCGCAAATAAGGAGGATGAATGCAGCAGCAGCGGGGCAGGTTGGTGGGTTATGCGCGGGTGTCAACAAAGGATCAGGAGACTAGGTTGCAGTTGGATGCGCTGGCCGCTGCTGGTGTGCAGGTGCTGTTCGAAGAACAGGCTAGTGCTGTGAAGGTGCGGCCTGTGTGGGACAAGTGTTTGCAGTCTCTCTCTAGCGGTGATGTGCTTGTGGTGTACAAGCTCGATCGCTTGGCTAGATCCATTTCACATTTTGTGAATGTTTTCGATGTGCTGAGGGCTCGCGGAGTGGGGTTCAGGTCGCTTACGGAGGCCATAGAAACCGTGACTCCGCAGGGGCGCATGTACTTGAATTTGCTTGCCGTGTTTGCGGAGTTTGAGCGCGAGTTGATTCGTGAAAGGTGTGTTGCAGGCCAGCGTGCTGCGCGTGCTGCTGGCAGAACCTGGGGGCGCGTGCCTAAGCTGTCTCGCGATGATGTTGCTCAGGCTGTCCAAGCTTGGCGTAGTGGGTGGTACACACAAGATGTGTTGGCTGCAATGTTGGGAGTTCCTGTCGGTACCTTGCGGTACCACATCCACCGATATGAAGGACGTGGCCAAAACGGTCCTTGGCCCTTACATAAGTAAGGACACCTTACGAAAGAAGTGTTATCCCATCGGACGTTCTGCGTGGCGAGCCAGAACCAAGCGCCCGCTTGCGCCACATTTTCGTCACCTTCACTACGTAGGGAGAGAGTAAGGGGTTCTTGGTGATGACGTGCCCTTCGTCCGTGTCTGCAACAAAATGGCGATCCAGCTTTCGTTCCGTAATAGGGGGGGGCGACGCAAGTGACTAAGGCTGGAGTATCCGGTACCGAAGTCGTCCATCGACAGGCGGGTTCGCTGGAAGTGAACTTCTTTGAGATTTCTCGTGGTGCTGGGATTGGTGTCTAGCAAAATGTTTCCTGAAAGCTCTAGCGTAAGGTCCTGAGAGGTCAATGCGTAGCTCTGTAGTGAGGGTGGCAGTCCTGGGGCTCTCATGCGTTTAGCACCACCTAAATGATCCAGTGTCGCCCAGAAGCCGTAGCAACATCAGCGCAGCAGTACTGACTCGGCAATGGCCTCGTCTCGGCTAGCTTTCCAGAACGGTATGGTGCCCCTGCCTATTTTGGACAGGTAGCTTGTGAAACCTACCGTGGGGTATCGGAACATCGGAGCGAGGGCTAAGGAAGGTCTGCACAACACGCATGAGTGTGCCGACGCACTCAGCCCGTTGATGTACAAGGCAGCCCAGGTCCTTTTTTCCTCACCTTGGGTGCACGCGGCGGCAGATTGGCTGCCCTTGGCGAA
>NZ_BQXL01000025.1:0-62413 GCF_030159015.1 Acidovorax sp. SUPP3434 | reverse complement strand
GATCGGCTTGCAGGCTGTCCATGAGCTGCACGGTTTCCACAGCGGCCATCTGCCGTGCGGCAAGGTCTTCGTGGGACAGCGGAAACGGGCGGTGGGTCACCGCCGCATGCTCCACGTAGAGCCAGCTTCGCAGCGCATGGCCGACGTCGAAGGTTGGTGCGAGGCGATGGGTCTGCGTGATCGGCCCGCCCGAACGAATGCGGATGGCATCGAGCGCCCAGAGGCGGTCCTTGAGCGCGGCGTCCGTCCAGCGGGTGATGTGGGCCGGCTCCAGCCCCGTGCAGCCGTTGGCCGCGAACACCTGGCAGGCGAGGACGCGCAAGGCGCGCTGGCGCTCGCGGGCCGTGCCTTGGGTGTTCGTCAGCTCGCCCGGCACCTGCCCGAACACCAGCCGCAGCAGGTCGCGTTCGCCGGGCTCCACGGGCCGGTCTTGCCGCTCGATGAAATCGAGCACCGGCAGCAGCCCCTCGATGCGCCCTGAGAGGGCGGCGACCCGCAGCGCGGTGTCGTTGGGCACCCGAAGCCCTTGCAGGACGGCGCCCAGGGCCGTTTCGGGTTCGCGCGCGGCCCATAGCGCAAGCGCTGCGTCGGCCGCGGCGGCCCAGCCCACGGGGTGCGATCGCTCGGTGGGGCCGTCTGCGGCGGTGAGGCGGTCGATGTAGTGCCGCAGTTCCGGCTGCAGCCGATGGCCGCCCATGGTGCCCAGCGCCTGCAGCGCGGTGATCTGCCGGGCGAGGTCCTGACCCTGCAGCACGGCCTTCCATTGTTCTTCTGCCCGGGGTGGCACCTGCCCCATGCGCGCGCAGGCCAGCAGGCACGCATCCGGGTCCGCGCCGCGCACTGCTGCCGCATGCACCCCGGCGATGTGCTCCGGCAGGGCGAGCCGCCCCGCCAGTTCCACACCGCAGGCCAGCAGGTGCGCGTCGTCCGATGCCAGCAGGTGGCCGCAGGTTGGCGGCGCGGCATAGAACCACAGCGCGTCCCGAACGGACATGGGTTGGGCCGCGAGCAGGCGGGCGATCCCCTCCAGACGAACGGACGCATCGGGTTCGTACCGCTCCGCGAGCGCGATGCGCACGAAGGCCGCCCCCGCGATTTCTTCGGAACGGGTCTGCGCTTGCGCCTCCACGCAGGCCACTTCGTCCAGGCACGCCGGCCCGTAGTAGCGGCAGACGTCCATCAGCGCGTCCAGCCGCTGATCGACGGCCTTGAGGGCCCGGACGGTGTGGGCCTGGCGCAGAAGCCCCGCCCGGCGCCCATAGGCGCGCACGGCGATGCCCATCTGCCGGGCCAGCATGCCGGGCAGTGGAGGGGGCGCGGAAGGGCGAAGGCGAGTGATCATGGGCCAGGCGAAGAAAAGCAAGCAGGCAGCGGCACCGTCGGAAGCTCCATCGGAACCGGAGAGGGCGGCCAGGGCATCGCGCAGCGGACGCAGGCGCGACGCATCGCGGCGAACCGGGTCAGTTCAACTCGATGGATCCGCCTTCGATGCGATGGGTTTCGACGGCGGCCGAGGTGATCTGGTGACCCCGGGTCTCGACCGATCCGTCCTGGGAAAACTGCATGCGCGCATCGGCGCAGCGCAGCAGCACACGGCTCACCGCACTCACGTCCAGGTGGGTCACTTCGAGCGACAGCGCGCCGGTGGCCCGGTCGAACTGCCAGGGCGGTGTGGCCGGCGCGCCGGGGCAGGGCCAGGCGGCGACGACCAGCGAGGGCAGGGGCCTGCCATCCGGTGTCGGTGCTTCCTGGCCGGAGCCCAGCGCGGCCAGCACGAACTGGCCTTCGATCACGCCGGGCACTTGAGAGGCCAGTTCCGCGCGGTGTTCGCGGCCCTGGCAGCGAAGGACCACGGTTCCATCCGCATCCTGGCGCAGGACCTGGGCGGGCTGGAGCGACCACGCGGTGGCGGGATCTGCGGCGGGGCCGTCCGCAGGCGGGGTGCTTCGGAGCATGCGGGAATCAGTTTTCATGGATGCCTCCGGAAAGCGTGGTGACGTCGCTTGCGCCGATGAGGCGGATGCTGTTGCCGTTGACGGTGATGGTGCCGTCGGCCTGGAGGATGAGCGAGCTGGAACCCACCTTCAGGGTGATCGTCTCGGCATCCATGGTGATGCTGGAGCCGGCTCCCCCGCCGCCTTCGCCACCGCCCGAGGGCGCGGTCACGTTCTTGGCCATGCCGCCGCCGCCGGCATCTCCGCCACCGCCGCCGCCTCCCACGTTGAGGCTGTACTTGGTGCCCACCACCGTGCTCTGGTTGGTGCCGACCTTGACGTCCTGGTCGCTGCCCACGGTGGTGCTCTGGTTCTTGCCCACGATGGTGGCCATGATGGCGCCCACGTTGAGGTTGTAGACCACGCCCACGTTTTCCATGCGGCCGACGCCCACGTTCTGCATCGAGGCGATGCCGATGGTCTCGGTCTTGAACTTGCCGACCTTGATCGACCAGTTGCTGCCGATCTTGTCCTTCTCGTTCCTGCCGATGGTCTTGGTGCGGTTCTTGCCGATGCTCACCGTCTCGTCAATGCCCACGTCCTCGCGCCGGTTATCGCCGATGCTGATTTTCTCGTCATGGTCCACCCGCTCGGTGCGGTTGTTGTGCACGGTGATCTTTTCATCGCGGTCCACTGTCTCGGTGCGGTCGCGGTGGATCACGTTGGTCTCGTCCCGGTCGATGGTCTTGCGCCGGTCGTTACCGACCCACTTGTCCTCGTCGTTCTCCACTTCGGTGAGCTGGTCCTTTTGCGCGTGCAGCCACAGTTGCTCGGCGCCGGCCTTGTCTTCGAAGCGCAGCGCGTTCGCGTCGCCGGCGCCGTTCTTCAGGCCCGGGCCGAAGGCGCCGCCCTTGCTCGATTTGGTCTTGATGCCCGACTGGGTCGCGTTGCCGGGCAGGCCCCAGGGGGGCATGTTGTCGGCGTTGTAGACGCAGCCCAGGATGATGGGGTAGTCCGGGTCGCCGTTCAGGAAGTCGACGATCACCTCCATGCCGATGCGCGGAATGAACACGTTGCCGAACTGCGGCCCCGCCCAGGTGGAGGACACGCGCACCCAGCAGCTGGAGTTCTCGTCCATGGCTCCGATGCGGTCCCAGTGGAACTGCACCTTCACCCGGCCGTACTGGTCGGTCCAGATCTCCTCGCCCGGCGGGCCCACGACCACGGCCGTCTGCGGGCCCGTGGTGCGAGGGCGGGGCGTGGCGACGACGGGGCGGTAGGGCATGGCGGTGGGGTGCACCTCCATCGAAAAGCGCTGGATGGAGCCGCCCTGGGTCTGGCCCACGCCGTTCAGGCCCACGCTGGCCTGGGCGTTTTCCTCCAGGTAGTACTCGACCGACACCACCAGGTACTGCTGGTTCTGGTCTTCGCGCGGGTAGTTGTCCAGCACGATGGTGTAGCCGGGGGCGATGCTGCGCTTGTTCAACTTCGCCTGGGCGCGGTGGTGGCCGGCCAGGCCGGTTTCCATCTGCAGCCGGGTGTAGGTTTCCCCGTCGGAAAACTCGGTGTAGCCCCCGGGCCACTCGTACCGTTCGTAGCTGTCGTGGGCATGCCCCGGCGGGGACTGGCGCATGTCGGACAGATCGGCGCGCGGCTTCTTGAAATCGTAGTCGTCCAGGTAGGACCGGCCGGGCTGCACCTGCTGGCCCATGTGCCAGGAAAAGATGTGTTCCCGGTCGGCCAGGGCGGCCTTGCCCGGCGGGTGGAAGGGAATCACGTGGCCGCCCGGCAGCGGGCTGTGCGAGCCCATCACGTCGTCGGCGAACACCAGCGTGTGGCTGCCGGGCTGGTGTTCGAAATACCAGTAAATGCCTTCGGATTCGCACAGCCGCGCGATGAAGGCGAAATCGGTCTCGTGGTATTGCACGGTATAGGGCCGCACGCGATAAGCCCGGGAGAGCTTTTTCTGCATCGGCTGACCGTATTTCTGCAGCACGCTCTCCACGATATCCGGGACGGTCATTTCCTGGAAGATCTTGAAATCGCTGCGCCGCGTGGCCAGCCACAGCCAGGGGCGCAGCACCATGCGGTAGGCGTAATTGGCCGAGGTGTCCTGGCCCTGCATGCCAAAGCCCGTGGCAATACCGTCCAGGTAACGCCGGCCCAGTCCCTCGGTCTCCACCATGACCGTGGCAGCGAGGCCCAGCAAGGCTTTGGGGTCGATGCCCTTGTTCTTGGAGATCAGGTCGATCTCGAATTCAAACAACGCGGACAGCGCCTCGCTTCCTTTCAATTGCCTGAATTGCAACGCCTCTCCCAAAGGCGTTTGAATTGTTACGCGGCGATTAGTCATGCGAGAAATTGTTTCTTAGCTTTGAATCGGGTCCGCATTATGCTGGCGAGGCCTGCCCATCGGCACCGCGCGTTTGTGCGGCGCAACAGCCTCAATTGCATCCAGATGTTCGTGGGGTTATCTGCGACTGCGTCCGTTGTGGTTTCAGCGGGGTTGTGGTGGACTGCGAAGTGATCCGGCAGCAGTCGCCGGGTGCTACGCAACCAGATAAAAAGGGAATCCATGGGAGATGCAGTTTTCGGCCCGCAGCGGCCATGCTCGGTGGAGCTTGACGGCGACAGCATTCTGTTCGGCTTCGATCCCGCGTCCACGACCTGGCGGCACGCGCAAACGCCAGCGCAGCGCATTTTGGCCAGGCGCCCGCGCTGGGTGATCGACGACCGCACGGCGGCCGGCCTCCAGGCGTACGACCTGGTGCGGGGCTACGACGCGCCCTTCGACAGTGCGCCGCCCGAGCTTTTCCCCCGCGGGCCGCAGGGTCCGTTCGATACCGAGCCGCACCCGTCGCGCATCGTGGTCCTGCAGGTGGGGGTGAACGACCACGCACGCCCAGGCTTCGACATCGAGGCGTTCGAGGACGATTACCGCGGCCTCATCCGCTGCGTGCATTCGCTGGGGCATGCCGCCGTGGTCACCGGGATCACCCCGGTCTCCGACAAGATCTTCGGCCCCGCGGCACTCGCCACCATGCAGGCGATCAATGCGGCCATCCGCCGGGTGGCGGCCGACACCCGCACGGTGCATGCGCACTGGGATTCGATGCCGTTCTCGGTGGACAGGGACACGACCGACGGCATCCACCCCACGCAGGCCGCCTCGAACCGCTTGGCCGACCGCCTGACGGTGGCGCTGGAACGCACCTTCCGGCTGGGCGCATAGCGCAAGCGGCCATGGCCTGCAAGGGCATGGGCAGGGCTGCGGGGTCAGCCGTTGCGAGGGCAGCACAAACCCGCGGGCTGGTGAATTCCCTGCCCGGCGGGCGCCGAGACGGTGATACAAAAACACCAGCGGGCTGGAAGGCCGGCCTGCACATCCCCTTCAAGAAAAGGTCGTCCGCATGCCCGCACTCGCCGCTTTCCTCCAGGAGGTCAAGCTGCCCACCATGCCCGAGGTGGCCCACAGCCTGATCCAGACCCTGCACGACGACGACATCCCCTTCGAGAAGGTGCGCACCGCCATCTCCAAGGACCCTTCGCTCACCGCCAAGCTGGTCCGCATGGCCAACAGCGCGCGGTTCGGGCTGCCGCGCCAGGTCTCCTCGCTCGACGATGCCATCAACATGGTGGGGCTCAACCAGGTGCGCACGCTGGCCCTGGCGGCGTGCATGACGGGCTCGTTCGCCGACGCGCCGGGCGTGGACCGGCAGGAGTTCTGGAAGGAGAGCATGGCCTGCGCCGGCTACGCACAGTGGCTGGCGCGGGCGCTGGGCACCGACGTGCAGCAATCGTGGCTCACGGGCTTCATGGTGCGGCTGGGCGAGCTGATCATCGCCCAGAAGGCGCCGAGCGAGATCGTGGAGATCGAACGCCTGCCGCACCTGCCCGGCGGCCGCTGGCAGCGCGAGCAAAGCCTGCTGGGCTTCACCGAAGGGCAGATCACGGCCGAACTGGCGCGGCAGTGGAAATTCCCCGACGAGGTGGTGCGTGCGCTGGAGACGGCCTCCGACCCGCTGGCCAGCCCCTCGTTCTGCCGCCTGGGCGCCATCGTGCACGTGGCCACGCTGCTGGCGGAGATCGCCGTCGGCCCCAAGGCGAGCGTGGCGGAGACGATCGGCGCGTTGCCGGACGAACTGCTGCAGGCGCTGCAGCTCGATCCCGGCTGGCTCGCCGACCACCTGCCGGACCCGACCGTGTTCACCGACACGTCGGCGCTGTAAACCGATCCATCCATCCGCCCGTCAGCGGAGCGGCGCCCACGGAGACGCCAATGAAAAGGCCGGCGAAAGCCGGCCTGACGGGGTGGGGCGCAAGGCCCTATGGAGCCTGCCGCCTCAGCGGTGGCCGCTCGTGTCCATGCGTTCGGTCTTGGCGTCCAGCAGCACCTCGGGCTCCTGGGCGTCCACCCAGTTCGGGTCGTTCAGGCGCTGCTTGAGCTTGTTCTCGTCGAGGTCGCCGGTCCACTTGGCGACCACGATGGTGGCCACGCCGTTGCCCACCAGGTTGGTGAGCGCGCGCGCTTCGGACATGAAGCGGTCGATGCCCAGGATGAGCGCCAGGCCCGCCACCGGCACGTGGCCCACCGCCGACAGCGAGGCCGCCAGCACGATGAAGCCGCTGCCCGTGATCCCGGCCGCGCCCTTGGAGGTGAGCAGCAGCACCAGCAGCAGCGTGATCTGGTGCGTGATGTCCAGCGGCGTGTTGGTGGCCTGCGCAATGAACACGGCGGCCATGGTCAGGTAGATGGAGGTGCCGTCCAGGTTGAACGAGTAGCCGGTGGGAATCACCAGGCCCACGGTGGTCTTCTTGGCGCCCAGGTTCTCCATCTTTTCCATCATGCGCGGCAGCACGGATTCGCTGGAGGACGTGCCCAGCACGATCAGCAGCTCTTCCTTGATGTACTTGATGAACTTCCAGATCGAGAAGCCGTGGAAGCGCGCGATGGCGCCCAGCACGATGAAGATGAACAGCAGGCAGGTCAGGTAGAACGAGCCCATCAGCTTGCCCAGCGACAGCAGCGAGCCCACGCCGTACTTGCCGATGGTGAACGACATGGCGCCGAAGGCACCGATGGGCGCCACCTTCATGATGTAGCCGACGATGGTGAACAGCACGTGCGAGGTCTTCTCGATGAAGTCGAACACCAGCGTGCCGCGGCCGCCGAAGCGGTGCAGGGCGAAGCCGAACATCACGGCGATCAGCAGCACCTGCAGGATCTCGCCCTTGGCGAACGCATCGACCACCGTGGTGGGGATGATGTTCATCAGGAAGTCGGTGGTGGTGCCCATCTTGCCGGGCGCGGTGTAGGCGGCGATCGACTTGGTGTCGATGGTGGAGGCATCCACGTTCATGCCGGCGCCGGGCTGCAGCACGTTGACCACGATCAGGCCGATGATCAGCGCGACCGTGCTCACGATCTCGAAATACAGCAGGGCCAGGCCGCCGGTGCGGCCGACCTTCTTCATGTCTTCCATGCCCGCGATGCCGATCACCACCGTGCAGAAGATGATGGGCGCGATGATCATCTTGATCAGCTTGATGAAGCCATCGCCCAGCGGCTTCATCTGCTCGCCCAGTGCGGGATAGAAGTGCCCCAGCAGCACGCCGACGACGACGGCGAAGAGCACCTGGATGTACAGCGAGCGGTAAAGGGGTCTCTTGGGGGGGAGCGTGCGTGTCTCTTGCATAGGTCTGCGCGTACCGTCGCCAGCAGCGCTCATTTTGGAGGTGCGTGAATGTATGCCTGTGCCATGGCCTGCGCGATTGTGGAAATCCACATGGTGGGAAATACGTACACGCAGAGCGCGCCGGGGTGGCGGGAGGCCGAGCGCACCCTGCCACCGTGGCGGAATGCGCCGGTTTTCGGGGGGCGATCCGGTCCATGCCGACCGCGCGGGCGGGGCCGCCGGATCGCCGAGATGTCAGCCAGGTGACAGACTTTGCAGCCGGTGGAGCGTGCGCCGGCCGCAGCCCTCAACGGGCCGGACAGGCGAGAAACGCCGGCAGCCGCTCCGCCTGCTCCGCAAAGGCGGCCAGGGCGGGGTGGTCGTCGGCCAGGACGGTATCGGCGACCATGCTCTGCATGAAGTCCCACGCCACGGCGATGGTGACGCCCGCATCGGTGATGGCCTGCTCGGGCGCCGGCAGGGGGGCTTGGGCCAGTTCGGCTTCGAGCTGCCCGCAGGCCGCCAGCAACTGGCCGCTCACGCGGTCGATCCAGGGGGCATGCTGCTTGTCCGCAGGACGCAGGTTCTGTTCGTACACCCGCTGTACGGCCTTCTCGCAGGCGGCCAGCGCCAGGCCAGTGAGGCGCAGATCGCGCAGCAGCGCGGGCCCGCCGAGCGGCTGCAGGCGGTGGCGCGACAGGGTGCCCGCCCATTGCAGGATCAGCCCCGAATCCATCAGCACCGTGCCGTCGTCGGCCACCAGCGTCGGGGCCTTCACCACCGGGTTGATGCGGCCGAAGGCCTCGAAGGTGCTGAACACCGAGAGGGGCAGGTGCTCGAAGGGCAATTCCAGCAGCCGCAGCGATACGGCGACACGGCGCACATAGGGGGAGTCCAGCATTCCAACCAGCTGCATGGGAAGGGTTCCTTGAGAAAAGGGGCCGAAGAAAGCCAGGGCGCGGTCCGCGAGGACGCCGGTGGCACGGCCTTGCACGATAGGCGCGCAGCCCCTGCCGGCGAAGGGCAGGGCATCGGAAATGCCGCCTCCAAACCGATGGATGATCGGAACCTCCCTTCCCGACCCCGCAACCCGGAGCGCTGGCATGACCCTCGACAAGAAAGACTGGCTGATCCTGGAGGCCCTGCAGACCGATGCCCGCCAGAGCCTGGCCGCGCTGGGCAAGCGCATCGGCCTGTCCCAGCCCGCCATGAGCGAGCGGGTGCGCAAGCTGGAGGACGCGGGCGTGATCGAGGGCTATGGGGCGCGGGTCAACCTGCGCGCCATCGGCGTGCGGCTGCAGGCCATCATCCGCGTGCAGACCGACCACGCCGGCATCGCGCCCTACGTGAAGCTCTTCGAGTCCATGCCCGAGGTCCTCGAGGCCGATCGCGTGACGGGCGAGGACTGCTTCATCGTGCGCTGCGCCATCGCCGAGCCCGAAGACCTGCAGTCCGTGGTCGACGCGCTGGCCCAGCACGGCGCGGTGACCACGTCGCTGGTGCTGTCGAGCCCCGTGCGCAAGACCACCACGGTGCACGCCCTGCGGTCCCCGCGGCGCTGAGCGGGCCAGCCCCGCGGCATCGGGGCCGTGTACGCCACTTGGCGTATTGGCGGCCCGGGGGGCAGTCTCCAGAATCCATTCCATCGACCGGACGAAGGCGCCCTGCGGGGGCCCCGGGCGAGCGGTTTGAACCCCATTCATCGGAGCTGCACCATGCAACGTCGTTACTCTCTCAAGGCCCTCGCGGCCATCGCCACGCTGGCCGGCCTGTCGGCGCTGCCGGCCCATGCCGCCGACACCATCAAGGTGGGCGTGCTGCACAGCCTGTCGGGCACCATGGCCATCTCGGAGACCGTGCTGAAGGACACCGTGCTCATGGCCATCGACGAGATCAACGCCAAGGGCGGCGTGCTCGGCAAGAAGCTCGAGCCCGTGGTGGTGGACCCGGCCTCCAACTGGCCCCTGTTCGCCGAGAAGACCAAGCAGCTGCTGGGGCAGGACAAGGTCTCGGTCATCTTCGGCTGCTGGACCTCGGTGAGCCGCAAGTCCGTGCTGCCCGTGGTCGAGGAAATGAACGGCTTGCTGTTCTACCCCGTGCAGTACGAAGGCGAAGAGCTGTCCAAGAACGTGTTCTACACCGGCGCGGCGCCCAACCAGCAGGCCATTCCCGCGGTGGACTACCTGATGAGCAAGGACGGCGGCGGCGCCAAGCGCTGGGTGCTGCTGGGCACCGACTACGTGTACCCCCGCACCACCAACAAGATCCTGCGCGCCTACCTGAAGTCCAAGGGCGTGAAGGACAGCGACATCGACGAAAAGTACACGCCCTTCGGCCATGCCGACTATCAGACCATCGTGGCCGACATCAAGAAGTTCAGCCAGGGCGGCAAGACGGCGGTGGTTTCCACCATCAACGGCGACTCCAACGTGCCCTTCTACAAGGAACTGGGCAATGCGGGCCTCAAGGCCAAGGACGTGCCGGTGGTGGCCTTCTCGGTGGGTGAGGAAGAACTGCGCGGCGTGGACACCAAGCCGCTGGTGGGCCACCTGGCGGCATGGAACTACTTCATGTCCATCAAGAACCCCACCAACACCGCCTTCATCAAGCAGTGGAGCGACTACGCCAAGGCCAAAAAGATCCCCGGCCACATGGACAAGCCGCTCACCAACGACCCGATGGAGGCCACCTACATCGGCATCCACATGTGGAAGCAGGCGGTCGAGAAGGCCAAGAGCACCGATGTGGACAAGGTCATCGCCGCCATGGCCGGCCAGACCTTCCAGGCGCCCAGCGGCATCGTGAGCAAGATGGACGAGAAGAACCACCACCTGCACAAGAGCGTGTTCATCGGCGAGATCAAGGCCGACGGCCAGTTCAACGTGGTGTGGAAGACGCCCGGCCCGGTCAAGGCCAAGCCCTGGAGCCCGTACATCGAAGGCAACGACAAGAAGAAGGACGAGCCCGACGGCAAGTCTAAATAACACCCCCTGAGACGCTGCGCGCCTTCACCCCCTCTCTCGTTGCGCGGAAGGGGGGACGACGCCAGCGGCCCGGCAAAGCCGGTTCCGCGGCGTCTGCTGGCTTCGGGCCGCGCTGGTGCACGTGGCATGACGAAGCAGTCCGTGATCGCAATCCTTTCTTGTTCGTGACGACCTTCCCCTCACCATGCCTCCCACCTTCTTTCACCGCCTGATCGCCTGCCTGCTGCTGTGTGCGGCCGTGCAGGCGCACGCGCTCACGCCGCAGGCCGCGCGTGCCATGGCGGCGGGCGAGACCGACGAGCGCATCGCCGCGCTGCAGCAGGCCATCGCCACGCCCGACGATGCGACGCTCGCCTTCATCCGCGCCATGGCCGACGATGCGGTCAAGATCGCGGGCGACCGTGCCATCACCATCAAGGACGGCAAGGGGCTGGACCCCGCCACCGGCGCCGAGGTGCCGGTGCCCGACGATGCGGAGGACATCGTCAACAACAACCGCATGCGCGGCGAGTTCGACGCTGCGCTGGCCTCGCTGCAACTGCTGTCGCCCGATGCGGCCCAGCGCCGCGCCGCCATCGAGTCGCTCAAGGAAGAGACCGACGCCGCGCGCCTGCCCCTGATTGAAAAAGCCCTCGCCGCCGAGAAAGATGCCGGCCTGCGCGGGCGGCTCGAAGCCATCCGCGCGCGCATGCTGCTGGCCGACAGCGACGCGGCCCACCGCCTGGAGGCCGCGCAGTACCTGGCCGCCAGCGGCACCCCCGCCACGCGCACCGTGCTGCTGGAGCAACTGCGCCAGGAGGCCGACCCCAAGGTGAAGGCGGCCATCCAGTCCGCGCTGACCTCGGTGGAGGGCCGGCTGCAGTGGGGCGAGAAGCTCGCCGCACTGTTCTCTGGTGTGAGCCTGGGGTCCATCCTGCTGCTGGTGGCGCTGGGGCTGGCCATCACCTATGGGCTGATGGGCGTCATCAACATGGCGCACGGCGAGCTGATGATGATCGGCGCCTACGCCACCTACGTGGTGCAGGGCCTGTTCCAGAAATACCTGCCCGGCGCTTTCGACTGGTACCTGGTGGCCGCCGTGCCGGCCGCGTTCTGCGCCTCCGCCCTCATGGGCGCGGCGCTGGAGCGCAGCGTGATCCGCTTTCTCTACGGCCGGCCGCTGGAGACGCTGCTGGCCACCTGGGGCATCAGCCTGATGCTGCAGCAGCTCGTGCGCACCGTGTTCGGCGCGCAGAACGTGGGCGTGGAAAACCCCGCGTGGATGAGCGGCGGCGTGCAGCTCATGGACAACCTGCAGCTGCCCTGGAACCGCGTGATCATCGTGGCCTTCGCCTTCGCGGTGCTGGGTGGCGTGGCCTACCTCATCGGCCGCACGCGGCTGGGCCTGTTCGTGCGCGGCGTCACGCAGAACCGGCCCATCGCCTCGTGCATGGGCGTCAACACCGCCCGCGTGGACACCTATGCCTTCGCGCTCGGCTCCGGCATCGCCGGCCTGGCCGGCTGCGCCCTGAGCCAGGTCGGCAACGTGGGGCCCGACCTGGGCCAGGGCTACATCGTCGATTCGTTCATGGTCGTGGTGCTGGGCGGCGTGGGCCAGCTGGCGGGCACCGTGTACGCGGCGCTGGGCCTGGGCGTGCTCAACAAGTTCCTCGAAGGCTGGACGGGCGCCGTGCTGGCCAAGATCGCCGTGCTGGTCTTCATCATTGTGTTCATCCAGAAGCGGCCGCAGGGCATCTTCGCGATGAAGGGGAGGGAGGCATGACCGCCTGTCGCCGTCGTCATCGCCGCCCGCCGCGCCACCTGCCTCTGCCTGCCTAGAAGAAGCCCATGCCCCATCGAGACATCTCCCTTCCTGCGCCAGCGCCGCTGCTCACGCGGTCCGGCTGGTCGGCATTCATCGTCGCGCTCATCGCCGTGTGCGCGGTGGCGCCCGTGCTCAACCTGTGGCTGCCCGCCGGCAGCCCGCTGCACTTGTCCGACTACGCGGTGGCGCTGCTGGGCAAGATCATGTGCTACGCCATCTGCGCGCTGGCCATGGACCTCATCTGGGGCTACACCGGCATCCTGAGCCTGGGCCACGGCCTGTTCTTCGCCCTGGGCGGCTACGTGATGGGCATGTACCTCATGCGCCAGATCGGCCGCGACGGCAACTACCAGAGCGACCTGCCGGACTTCATGGTGTTCCTGGACTGGAAGGAGTTGCCCTGGCACTGGGCGCTGTCGGACAGCTTCGCCGCCACCTTGGTCCTCGTCGTGGCCGTGCCGGGGCTGGTGGCCTTCGTGTTCGGCTACTTCGCCTTCCGCTCGCGCATCAAGGGCGTGTATTTTTCGATCATCACGCAGGCCATGACGTACGCCGCCATGCTGCTGTTCTTTCGCAACGAGACGGGTTTCGGCGGCAACAACGGCTTCACCGATTTCAAGCGCATCCTGGGGCAGCCGATCGCCACGCAGAACATGCGCATGCTGCTGTTCGTGCTCACGGGGCTGGCGCTGCTGGGCTCGTTCCTGCTCGGGCGCTGGCTGGTGCGCAGCAAATTCGGCCGCGTGCTGCAGGCGGTGCGCGATGCGGAGACGCGCGTCATGTTCTCGGGCTACTCGCCGCTGCCCTACAAGCTCACCATCTGGACCATCAGCGCCATGATGTGCGGCGTGGCCGGCGCGCTGTATGTGCCGCAGGTCGGCATCATCAACCCGGGCGAGATGAGCGCCGCCAACTCCATCGAGATCGCCGTGTGGGCGGCCGTGGGCGGGCGCGCCACGCTCATCGGCCCCATCGTGGGCGCCTTCCTGGTGAACGGCGCCAAGAGCTGGCTCACCGTGACCGCACCGGAGTTCTGGCTGTACTTCCTGGGGGCGCTGTTCATCGCCGTCACCCTGTTCCTGCCCAACGGCATCGTGGGCCTGCTGCGGCGCCCGCGCAAGGCGGTGGACGACGCGCGCCAGCCCCTGCGTGGCAGCGCCAAGCCAAAGGAGGGCGCGCAATGACCCCCGATCTGATGGAAGAAGGCGCGCGCCGCATCGCGGGCGACGCCCCGGCGGCACGCACGGGGCAGACCGAGTCCGGGGGCCGCGCGGCCGGCTTCTCGCGCGTGGCCGTGCCCGGCGAGGTGGACGTGGCCCATGGCCGCATCCTGTACCTGGAAGACGTGCACGTGAGCTTCGACGGCTTCAAGGCCATCAACGGCCTGAACCTGGACATCGCGCCGGGCGAGCTGCGCTGCGTGATCGGCCCCAACGGCGCGGGCAAGACCACGATGATGGACATCATCACCGGCAAGACCCGCCCAGACCGGGGCACCGTGTTCTTCGGCAGCACGATCGATCTGCTACGGCACAACGAGCCGGAGATCGCTGGCTTGGGCATCGGCCGCAAGTTCCAGAAGCCCACGGTGTTCGAGCAGCTCACCGTGTTCGAGAACCTGGAGCTGGCCTTGAAGACGCACAAGGGCGTGGCGTCGAGCCTGTTCTTCCGCCTGGATTCCGCGCAGGCGGACCGGCTGGCCGAGGTGCTGCACACCATCCACCTGGCCGGCAGCGTGGCGCGCATGGCGGGCAATCTGAGCCATGGGCAAAAGCAGTGGCTGGAGATCGGGATGCTGCTGATGCAGGACCCGAAGCTGCTCCTGCTGGACGAGCCGGTGGCGGGGATGACGGACGAGGAGACGGCGCGGACGGCGGAGCTGTTCCTGACCTTGAAGGGGCGGCATTCGCTGATGGTGGTGGAGCACGACATGTCGTTCATCCGGACGATTTCGGAGAAGGTGACGGTGTTGTGCGAGGGGGCGGTGTTGGCGGAGGGGACGCTGGATCAGGTGCAGGGGGATGAGAGGGTGATTGAGGTTTATTTGGGGCGGTGACGCTGTGGGCTTTTTTGCGAAGTTACTCGATAGTTACGTTCCGGGGCCGGGTCTCGGCCCGGCGGCCGAGGTACTTTTCTTTGCTTCGCCAAAGAAACGTACCCAAAAGAAAGGCGACCCTACTGTCCGTGTCCCCTGCGCTTCGCTCCGGGGCAACCTGCGGTGCTCGCGGCTGGCGGGGTCCGCGCAAACTCGCTCCACTGCGTTGCGCTCAAACAGCGCGCGGCCCTTTTTCCGCCAGCCGCTGCGCTCCTCGGCACGGCCAGAAGGGAACCCAACAGCCCCCACACGGGCCATCGCTGCGCTCGGCCCCCAACGCGCAGGCGCTACGCGCCGCGAAGGCCAGGCCGAGCGCAGCGATGGCCCGGCCGGCGGGTTCCCTTCTGGATGCGCCGAGGAGCGCAGGGCGCGGGGTGGGCAGGTGTGCCGCAGGACACACCTGCTTCGTGAACTGACTCGCCGTGGTTGTCCGAGCGCAGCGCGCAGCGCGAAGCGAGTTCCACGGCGCACCCCGCGCACGAGCACCGCAGGTTGCCCGGAGCGAAGCGCAGGGACGCAGCCAGCAGGGTCGCCTTTTCTTTGCTTACTTTCTTTTGGCGAAGCAAAAGAAAGTGAGTGCGCCGCCGGGCGCAACCCCCGGCCCCGGAACCCAATCATCCAAATGCTACAAAAACAATAGCAACAAGGCCAATCAACACTAGGGCATCAAGCCCAAAAGACATCAAAAACCCATGCTCACCGTCCAAAACCTCCACCAGTACTACGGCGGCTCCCACATCCTGCGCGACGTGAGCCTCACCGCCCCCCCCGGCAAAGTCACCGTCCTCCTCGGCCGCAACGGCGTCGGCAAGACCACCCTGCTCAAGAGCCTCATGGGCCTCGTCCCCATCCAAAGCGGCACCATCACCTGGGAAGGCCAACCCATCCAGGCCAAAACCCCCTACGACCGCGCCCGCGCCGGCATCGGCTTCGTCCCCCAGGGCCGCGAGATCTTCGGCCGCCTCACGGTCGAAGAAAACCTGCGCATGGGCCTGGCCTACAAGAGTGGCTCCACCCCCGTGCCGCCCCATCTGTACGAACTCTTTCCGGTGCTCAAGCAGATGCTCGGCCGCCGCGGTGGGGACCTGTCGGGCGGGCAGCAGCAGCAGCTCGCCATCGCGCGGGCGCTGGCGCCCAGCCCGCGCCTGCTGATCCTGGACGAGCCCACCGAAGGCATCCAGCCCAGCATCATCAAGGACATCGGCCGCGTCATCCGCCAGCTGGCCGACCACGGGTTGGACGGGCATACGGTGTCCATCCTGCTGTGCGAGCAGTACTACGACTTCGCCGAGGAACTGGCCGATGAGTACCTCGTGATGGAGCGCGGCGAAGTCATCGCCCGGGGCCCGGGCAGCGAGATGCAGGCCAAGGGCATCCGCCACCTCGTGGCGATCTGAACCCGCGCCCTAGGCCTGCTGCGCCGTGGCCGCCCCGGCATCCCCCGGCGGCGAAACCAGCCCCTCCATCAGGAGCTGCGTGAACGTATCGTGCAGGGGCGATGCCGCCGCCTGGGCCACCGTGGCGATGCCCAGCTGGTAGGCGATGCGGGGGCGGAACGGGCGCGAGGCGATCGCACCCTGCGGGCAGTGCTGCGCCAGCAGGGCGTTCACGATGGAGACGCCCAGCCCCTGGGCGACGTGGGCGCAGGCCTCGCTGATGGAGTGCACCTCCAGGGCCACGCGGGGCTGCACCCGCCGCTGGCGAAACGCCATGTCGATGTCGTGGCGTATCTGCCGCTGCCGGCCCAGCAGGATCAGGCTGGCGTCGATCAGGTCGGTGGCGCCGACCTCGTTCAGGCGTTCCAGCGGGTGGCCCTTGGGCATGATGCACACGGCCTCGGAGTCGAGGCGGGCGCGGGTGGCGAGCCCGGGCATTTCCATGGGCAGCCGCACCAGCCCGATGTCCGCATCGCGGCTGAGCAGTGCGCGCTCCGCGTCGTTGTACGAGCCCGACAGCACTTCCAGCACCACATCGGGGTGGGCCTGCATGAAGCGCCGGGCCAGCACGGGCATGAGCGTGGTCGCCAGGGTGCTGGGCACGGCCACCTTGAGCAGCCGGCGCTTGAAGCCGCCCAGGCGCAATTGCTCGGCATGGCGGCGAAAGCACTGGGCCGAGTCCATCAGGCCCTGGGCGTCGTGCAGCAGCGCGTGGGCTTCGGCAGTGGGGCTCAGGCGGCCTTTCTCGCGCACGAACAGGCGCAGGGCCAGGTCCTCCTCCAGCTGGGCCAGCAGCCGGCTGATGGCGGGCTGCGACAGGCCCAGGCGCGCGGCCGCGCCGGTGGTGGAGCCGCTGAGCATGATGGCGTGGAAGGCTTCGAGTTGCTTGAAGTTCATGGGCGTTGAGCGGTGCGGCCCAGCATCTTTGCACCGGTCGCGGACCAGCGCAAACCTGCTGCCCGCTGCATAGGGTCATCCGCCTTTGTCATAGCGTTGTGGACGGAGGCCTCGCTCCACAGAATCGACTGCGTCATCGGCCACACCGGCATGGCGTCATTCAAGGAGCGAGATTCATGAGGCCCCCATTTCCCTTTGCGCTGGCTGCCTGCGGCCTGTTCCTTTCGGCCTCGCCGCCCGTGGGGGCGCAGGACCTGCAGGCGTACGGCCAGGTGCGACTGAGCATCAACCGTGTCAAGACCGGCAACGCAAGCTCGGTGACGGAGGAGCGCGACAACGCGTCGCGCCTGGGCTTTCGGGGCAAGGAGGACCTGGGCGGCGGCCTGACCGCCCTGTTCGGCGTGGAGATGGGGCTGGACGCGGACACCGGCGCCGCCACCACGCCCGCCTACCGCAACAGCTATGTGGCTTTGCGCGGTGGCCTGGGAACGGTGGCGCTGGGCCGGCTGGATTCCGCCAATCCGACCGGCTCGCCCCTGTACTCGCAGGTGACGCGCATCACCTCGTTCGCGGCCAACGACGCCGGTGCCACGGCCACCGGCACGTCCATTCTCAATGCGCGCAACCGCACCTCGAACGCCGTGGGCTACCAGAGCCCCACGTGGGGCGGCGTCAATGCCCGTGCGCGCTACTACCTGCGCGGCGACCCCAAGACGCCCGATCAGGAAAATGGCGCCAAGTCGCTCGACCTGGGGCTGAACTATGCGGACGGGCCGTGGTCGGCCGGCATCGGCTACGGCCGGGATACGCGCCCGGGCGGCCTGCTGGCCAACGAGTTTTCGAGCAAGTGGCAGGTGGCGGTGCGCTACGACTTCGGTGCCATCGAGCCCTATGTGCTGCTGGGCCGCGATGCTTATGCGAAGGCCGCGGCCACCGCGCGCACCGATGTGGACTACTGGCTGGTGGGCAGCCGGTTCTCCGCCGGCCCGCACGCGCTGGTGGTCAACGTGATGCAGCGGGATGTGCAGGCCTCCGCGCGGGGCCTGCGTAAGCGCCAGCAGGTCGCGTATACGTATGCGCTGTCCAAGCGCACGGAGTTGCAGGCGTTCTTCGACCGCGACGGAATCGATTCGAGCCGCAGCAATGTGGCGGTACGCGCCGTGGGCGCAGGGGTACGACATGATTTCTAAGGCAAGCTTTGCGGCCCTTCGGGCCTTCTTTTCGCGCCCCGTTGCCGGGCGCCGGGTCCGGCCGTTGCTGGCGGCCGGGCTGGCGGGCCTGGCGCTCTGGGGGGCCGGCGCCCGGGCGGCCCCGGCCGCCGAGTTTCCCGACAAGCCCGTGCGCATCGTGATTCCGTTTCCGGCGGGGGCCGCGGCCGACACGGCCATGCGGGTGGTGGCACGCAAGATGTCGGAGCAGTGGCGCCAGCCGGTCATCATCGACAACCGGCCCGGGGCGGCCGGCTTCCAGGCGGTCGCATCGGCACCGCCCGACGGCCACACCCTGCTGATGGGGGCGGGCTCGGGCATGGTGACGGCACCGCTGCTGTCCAGCAAGCTCACGTACAACCCGTCGCGCGACTTCGTGCCTGTGGGGCGGGTGGTGGTCAACGTGCCCATCCTCACCACGCACCCGAGCCTCAAGGTCCGCACGGTGCAGGAACTCATCGCGCTGGCCCGCAAGGACCCGGGCGCGCTCAACTACAGCACCAGCGGCAACGGCAGCCCGGGGCACTTGTCGATGGAGTTGTTCCAGGCCGCCACGGGCACGCGCATGGTGCAGATCCCCTACAAGGGCGGCGGCCCCGCCGTGAACGAACTGGCGGGCGGGTACGTGCAGTTGGGCATCAACGCCGTTCCCAGCGTGGCGGCGCAGATCAAGGCCGGCAAGCTCGTGCCGCTGGCGGTGGCCAGCGCCAAGCGTTCGCGCGCCTTCCCCGAAGTGCCGACCATGGCCGAGGCCGGTTTGAAGAACTTCGAATACGACATCTGGTATGCGCTGTTTGCCCCTGCGGGCACGCCGGCGGACCGGGTGCAGAACATCAGCAAGGTGCTCTGGATGGCACTGAGCGATGCCGAGGTGACCGCCCTGCTGGTGGCGCAGGGGGCCGAACCGGCACCCACCACGCCGCAGGAGTTGGGGCGCTTCATGCAGGAAGACACGGCCCGCTGGGCCAAGCTGGTCAAGGACCGCAACCTCAAACTCGACTGAGGCGAGCCGTCCATGAACACGATGACGATTCCGCCGGTGGACGCCGCCGCCAGCGCCGCCACCACTACCGCCGCAGCCAGCGGCGTGAACCGGCACACCTGCTGGATCCCCATGCGCGACGGGGTGCGCCTGGCCACCGACGTGTACCTGCCGGCCCCCGGTGCCGGCCCGCTCCCGGTGTTGCTGGAGCGCACACCCTACGGCAAGGATGCCGAAACCCGGCGCGAGCGCACGGCGGCCGACCCCCGGCCGATGCGGCGCGGCGAAGTGGCCGAGCGTTTCGCACGGGAGGGCTACGCAGTGGTGGTGCAGGACTGCCGCGGCCGCTTCGGCTCCGAAGGGCAGTTCACCAAATACCTGGGCGAGGCCCACGACGGCGCCGACACCATGGCATGGATCACGGCGCAGCCCTGGTGCAACGGCGCGGTGGGCACCTACGGGCTGTCGTATGCCGCCCACACCCAGACCGCGCTGGCCAGCCAGCGGCCGGCGGGGCTCAAGGCCATGTTCCTCGAATGCGGCGGCTTCGCCAACGCCTACCGCGGCGGCATCCGCCATGGGGGCGCGTTCGAGATGAAGCAGGCGGTCTGGGCGCTGCGCAATGCCCTCAGCGGCAGCAACCGCATCGGGGAAGCGGCACGCCAGGCGCTGGAGCAGGCCGACATCGGCGAATGGTTCCAGCGCCTTCCCTGGACGCGCGGTGACTCGCCCCTGCAGTGGGCGCCCGAGTACGAGGACTATCTGTTCGGGCAATGGGAGCGCGGCCGCTTCGACGACCACTGGCGCCAGCCCGAACTCTATGCGGCAGGGCACTACGGCGCGTTCGAGGGCGTGGCCGTGCTGCTGATGTGCGGCTGGTGGGACCCGTACGCCCAGACCACCACCGACAACTATCTCGGCCTTTCGCAGCGCACGCACGGCGACGTGCGCATGGTGCTCGGCCCCTGGACCCACGGCGAGCGCAGCGTGCCATACGCGGGCGACGTGGACTTCGGGCCCGATGCGGTGCTCGACGGCACGCTGGCACCCGACTATGTGCAGATGCGGCTCGCCTGGTTCAACCACTGGCTGCGCGGGCAGCCCCTGCCCGAGGCGCAGGCCCATGCCGTGCGCTACTTCCGCATGGGCGGGGGATCGGGGCGGCGCACGCCCGAAGGCCGGCTCGACCACGGCGGCGCCTGGCGCCGTGCCGCCGACTGGCCCCTGCCGGGCACCACCCTGGCGCCGTGGTACCTCGGGCCGGGCGGGCTGCTGACCCGGGACGTGCCGGAGCGTGCGGGTGAGGCGACCTTCCGCTTCGACCCCGCGAACCCCGTGCCCACCATCGGCGGCTCGGTCACCTCCGGGGAGCCCCTGATGGTGGCCGGCGCCTACGACCAGCGCACGCACGCCGGCGTGTTCGGCGCGCGGGCGCCATTCGGGCCGCTGGCCGAGCGCGACGACGTGCTGGTGTTCCAGACGCCGCCCCTGGAATGCGACGTGGAGGTCACCGGCCCCGTGGTGATCGAGCTGTGGGTTTCGTCCACAGCGCCCGACACCGACTTCACGGCCAAGCTGATCGACCAGTACCCGCCGAGCGAAGACCATCCCGAGGGGTATGCGATGAACCTGACCGACGGCATCCTGCGCTGCCGCTACCGCGACTCGTGGGAGCACCCCGGACTGATGGTGCCCGGGGAGGCCGTGCAGATCACGATCGAGCCCATGCCCACGTCCAACCTGTTCCGCCGGGGCCACCGGATCCGGCTCGACATTTCGAGCAGCAACTTTCCGCGGTTCGACGTCAATCCCAACACCGGTGCGCCCGAGGGGAGCGCGGGTCCCCGGGTGGTGGCGTTCAACACCGTGCACATGGGGCCGGGGCGCGCGTCCCGCGTGGTGTTGCCGATGCAGGCCGTGGGTGGGGCGCCTGCCGCGGGGGCCGGCACGGGCGGATGACGCTGGCCCGGCAGGGGGCGAAGGTGCTGTAGGGGAGAATGGCCGCCCGCCTTGACCATGGCAACGCGGGCCCTCTATGCTTGCCGTGCGAGCGCCTGCCGCGCGGCCGGGTGCCTCCCGCCCTCCTGCGAAGAAGGCCGGCGCGTCGCCCGCAGTTCCCAAAGGCCACCCCGAAGAGAAAGCACCGCGCTCCCATGTCCTCTTTCCCCCCTGGCGACGCCCCGGCACCCCCCCTCCCGCACCCGCAGACCTCCGTTCCCCCTTCCTTGCCCCCCGCCGCCGGCCCGCACCTGCAGCCGCGCGAGGTGACGCTGCTCAAGATCGGCCTGCGCGACTTCTCCCAGCTGGCCGCCCAGTTGCCGCCCGACCAGTCCCTGGCCTGGGTGGAGCGCATCCTGGCCTGCCTGCACGGCGTGCTGGCCCGCTACGGCGCCGAGGTGGACCACCTCACCGGCGATGCCGGGGCAGTGGTCTTCGGGCTGGCAGCGCCCGCCGAGGCACCGGGCGCCGATCCGGCCAGGAGCGGTGGCCCTGACGACGACGTGCACCGCGCCGCCATGTGCGCCCTGGCCCTGCAGATGGCCACGCGCGATCTCAACGACGCCTTCCTGCAAGACCGCCTGCCGTCCATCTACCTGGGCATCGGCATCGCCTGCGGCCCGGCCCTGGTGGGGGGCTTCGGCGGTGCGCCGGGCGTGCGCCAGTCGCCCGTGCTGCTGGGCGACGTGGTGGTCGAGGCCCAGCAACTGCGCACCTTCGCCCTGCGCGGGCAGGTGCTGGTCAGCGAGGCCGTGTACCAGCGCTGCTGGAGCATGGCCTCGGTGGCCCCGCCCATGCAGGTCTTCGTGAAGGGGCGCGACGAGCCGCTGTCCATGCGCGAACTGGTGGCGGTGCCCAGCCGCAAGCTCAAGGTGCCGCGCCAGGAGTTCCGCCGCAGCCACCGCGTGGAGGCGCGCCTGCCGTGCAGCTGGCAACTGGTGCAGGACGGCATGGTCATGCCCCATGCCGTGCCTGGCATCCTGCGCGACATGGGCTACCACGGCGCGCTGCTGGAGCTGAACGGCACCGTGCCGCTGCATGGCGAGCTGCGCCTGGCCTTCGACCTGCCGCTGGTGCACTACCCGGCCCGGGACGTGTACGCCCGCGTGGTCACCCTCAAGCCGGTGGGCGATCAGGTGCTGGCGGGGGTGGAGTTCACCGCGACGAGCGCGGAGTTCGATGCGCGTGTGCGGCGGTTCGTGCAGGGGATGGTGGCGGGTTGAGCATTCGGTAATCCCGAAGAGGCTGCGGCCTGGCAATTCATCCGCCGTCTTTGTCTTGGTCCAAAAGGTGGCCGAAACTCTGCGAAAGAAGATAAGGAACCATGGACCCCGCCAACCACCACCAGTTCGACTGCCAGTAGGCGATGGCCCAGCAGGCCCAGGCAAACCAGATTGTTGCCGTTTGGAGATAGTCGGAGGGTTTCCGTTTGCTCATCGGGTGACCTTAACGCCGTTGAGTCCCCATCTCACATACACCAGGTAAGGGAGGATACGTGCCGTGCCCGCTGGCGTGGCCAGCATGATCGGAACCCGGGCCTGCGCTGCCACAAGCAGATTGATGGGGCGCCCGATGCGCGCCATATAGACACCTGGGCCATAGATGCCATGACGGGGGAAAGCGCTGGCTCGGATCACTCCGGTGCGTGCTATCCCTGCAGCAAAGGCTGTCGTAGTGAAGTGAATCAGGTTCTTGGGCAGAGCGGCGAAGCCATAACCTGCCGTTCCGAGCGTGAGTGCGGTGGTGGGTGCTATTTCGGGTGTCCATAGCACCGCGACGGCGCCGAGGACGTGTGCCAATGGAGCCCAAGGGCTTCTGGAGTTCACCGCGATGTCGGCCCAATACTGCGCCGCGTTGTCACCGGCGAGCGTCGAGGCCCGGTACAACTGCTGGAGTTGGAGGATGAACCGGCGCATCGGGCCTGGATCGGATATTTCGACGGGCTTGCTGCAGCCGTCGCGTCGACACATCAACGTTTGTTCGGTCATCCATCCCTCGGCACTGTGGTTATACGGCGAGCTTACCTGCCGCCGTCCAACGTGCGATGCTGGCGCCTCGCGTGCCGGCTACGCGCCCAGCCGATCCGCCAGCCCCACCAGACTCTCCGCATGCCAGTCGTTTCCCGCCTGCGGTGACACATCCTTGGGTCTCGCCCGTCCGAACTCCCACGGCCGCTCGATGTAGGCCGTCCGCAGCCCGTATTCCCGCGCCGCCGCCAGGTCCTCGTGGTGGGCCGCCACCATCATCACCTGCCCGGGCGCCAGGTCGAACGTGCGGGCCACGCCCAGGTACACCGCCGGGTCGGGCTTGTAGGCGCGGAACACCTCGGCGCTCAGGATGCAGTCCCAGGGCAGGCCGGCGCGCTTGGCCATGTTCGTCAGCAGGCCGATGTTGCCGTTGGAGAGCGTGGTGATCGTGTAGCGGCGCTTCAGGCGCTGCAGGCCCTCCACGCTGTCGGGCCAGGGGTCGAGCCGGTGCCACACGCGGTTCAGGTGCTGGCGCTCGGGCTCGGTCAGGTGCTGCAGGCCGAAGCGGGGCAGCAGGCCGTCCAGGATCAGGCGGTGCAGTTCGTCGATGCGGGTCCAGCCCAGTTCGCCGCTTCGCACGCGCTGCATGGCGGGCTGGTAGCCCTCGCGCCAGGCCAGCGCGAAGGCGTCGGCGTCCACGTGTGGGTAGAGGGCCTGCACCTCGCGCACGATGCTGCCGTGCCAGTCCACCACGGTGCCGAAGATGTCGAAGGCCAGCACGCGCACGCCGTGCCAGGGTTGGTCGTTCATGGGGGCTCCTTGGAGGGGATGGATGCGAGGCGGCTCACCCGAGGGGCAGGCCGATGCAGCCGCAGCATAGCGGGGCGTGGGGCGATGCCCCCGGGCCTGCGGAGCACTGCGGGGCGTGATATGGTCTCCGGCCTGCGGGTTAACCCTGATCCGCTACGCCGGCCATTGCTTCATGACCACGCCTTCCCTTCCCTCCCCATCCCCCGACGCCCTGGCGGCCACGCCTTCTCCCGCCGCCCCCGCCAGGGACGACCGCACGCTGCTGCGCGCCGTGCTGGCGCTGGGCCTGGGCGGGTTTTCCATCGGCACCGGCGAGTTCGTCATCATGGGCCTGCTGCCCGAGGTGGCGCGCGACATCGGCGTGAGCATCCCGCAGGCGGGCCATGTCATCAGCGCCTATGCGCTGGGCGTGGTGATCGGCGCGCCGGTGCTGGCCGTGCTGGCGGCGGGCTGGGGCCGGCGGGCGTTGCTGATCGCGTTGATGGGGGTGTATGCGCTGGGCAATTTCGCCTCGGCGATGGCGCCCGGGTATCTGTCGCTGAACGTGCTGCGCTTCGTGACGGGGCTGCCGCACGGCACGTATTTCGGCGTCGCGGCGCTGGTGGCGGCGTCGCTCGCGCCACCGGGGCGGCGCGCCCACGCGGTGGGGCTGGTGATGCTCGGGCTGACCGGGGCCACCCTGCTGGGGGTGCCGATCGCGGCGTGGCTGGGGCAGGTGTTCGGCTGGCGCGCGGCGTTCGTCTTCGTGGGGCTGATCGCGGTGGCGGCCATGGCCATGGTGCGCCGGGGCGTGCCCTACCAGCCGCCGGCCGAAGGCGCCAGCCCCTGGCGCGAGCTGGGCGCCCTGCGGCGCAAGCAGGTGTGGCTCACGCTGGGCATCGGGGCGATCGGCTTCGGCGGCATGTTCTCGGTGTTCAGCTACATCAAGCCCACGCTGACCGAGGTGGCCGGGTTGCCGCTGGCCGGCGTGCCGCTGGTGCTGGCGCTGTTCGGCGCGGGCATGGTGGCGGGCAACCTGGTGGGCGCACGCCTGGCGGACAAATCGCTGATGCGCACGATCGGCGGGCTGCTGCTGTGGTCCATCGTGGTGCTGGGCGGCTTCGTGTTCGCGGCGCACCATGTGGTCACGGCGGCCGCGGCGACGTTCCTGCTGGGCACGATCGTCGCCATCGGCCCGGCGCTGCAGATCCGGCTGATGGACGTGGCCGGCGAGGCGCAGACCCTGGCCGCGGCCCTCAACCACTCGGCCTTCAATTGCGCCAACGCGCTGGGCGCCTGGCTGGGCGGCGTGGCGATCACCGCCGGGCTGGGTTGGACCTCCACCGGCTGGGTGGGCGTGCTGCTGGCGCTGGGCGGGCTGGCGGTGTTCGGCTGGTCTCTGGCGGCGGACCGCGCCGGGCGTGCGGCGGGCTGAGGCCCTCAGAACGTGTTCAATGCCTTTTGGCGCGACTCCAAAAAGACATGGAACACGTTCTCAGGCCACGGGTGCGGCGCGGGAGCGCCGCCAGTGGCCGATGCCCGACATCACCATCACGCAGCACACGAGCCACGCCCCGCCGGTGAGCCAGCCGGCGAGCACGTCGCTGGCAAAGTGCACCTGCAGCACCACGCGGCTCCAGCCCACGGTGAACACGGTGGCCACCGCCAGCAGCACGGCCGGCAGGTGCCAGCGCGCGGGCAGCAGGCGCAGCGCCAGATAGGCCAGCATGCCGTAGGCCACCAGCGAGCTGCTGCTGTGCCCGCTCGGAAAGCTGAAGCCGTCGGCCACGGCGATCTCGTGCGTGTGCACCGGTCGCACGCGTTCGAAGGTGTGCTTGAAGCCGCGCGTGAGCAGCCCGTTGCCGGCCAGTGCCGCCGTCCAGCCCAGGGCCAGCAGGCGGTAGCGGCGCAGCCAGAGGGCGGCGGCCACCGCCACGGCCAGCACCGTCAGCACGGCGGTGTCGCCGGCATGGGTCAGGTTCGCGAACAGGGTGAGCGTGGCCACGCTGGCGGTGGCGCGCAGCGTGGCGGCCAGGGTGTCGTCGAACAGCGCCCAGGCGGTGGGCGCGGCCCATTCCTGGGCGATGGCGGCCAGCGCCTGCGCGCACGCCAGCAGCAGCAGTGCAGCCACGCACAGGGTGGCCAGTAGCCGCGCGCCGGCGTTTTGCGGCGCGCCCCAGCGCTCGGCCCAGGGGGCGACCCACCGGGACCCGTGCGTGTGCAGCGGCCCGTTGGCCGCCCAAGCCGCAGCGGCGGCCACCAGCGCGATGGCCAGGCCCCCGGTCCAGACGGTCAAGGGGTGCGATCCGGCCCACAGGGCCATGGCCTGGACGTCCATCATGCGCGGGCCTCCGGCGGGGCGGGCCGCGGGGTCGGGCGTGGCCGCGCAGGGCGGGCAGGGCAGGGATGGCGGCGGGGCAGTGGCATGGATCGCGCAGCAAGGGAGTGGATCAGGGCGGCAATGGTGGCAGGCGCGTGGCGAGCGTCCAATCCCATTTCCTGGCGATCCGTCGGGGTTTGCGGGCGGCGCCGAGGCGTGTCGGCCATGGCTGACAAGGGGTGCGCCTGCCTGCCGATGCCCCCCTGCCCGGGCCGTGTGCAGAATCGGGCGTCCCGCGGTGCGGGCACCGCCCCCCGAGCCCGATCGGATCCAGCCCTGCGCAGGGTGATACTCCCCTCGAAAGCCTTCCCGACATGCCATCCAACGACCTGCCAGCGTCCATGCCAAAGGGCCGTGGCCCGATCCATCTGGTGGTGCCCCACCGGCCCGGTGCCGACCATGGCCAGCTGCGAGCCCGTCTCGAGGGCCTGCCGCCCCTGCAAAGCAACGCCGTGCAGTGGCACGTGCCCGCGCAGCGCGCCGGCATCGTCCAGGCGGCCGAAGAGGCCGCGCTCGCCGCCCAGGCCGACGGCGGCCTGGTGGTGGCCGCGGGCGGGGACGGCACCATCAACGCCGTGGCCACCGCCGCCTGGAAGCACCAGGTGCGCATGGGCGTCATTCCGGTGGGCACCTTCAACTATTTCGCGCGCGAGCAGAGCCTGTCGCTCGACCCCGAGCAGGCGGCCAACGACATCCTGGCCGCCATGGACGCGGGCGACGCACGGCCGGTGAGCGTGGGCTTCGTCAACGAACGCATGTTCCTCGTCAACGCCAGCGTGGGGCTGTACCCGCGCCTGCTGGAGCAGCGCGAGCTGGCCTCGCGCCGCTTCGGCCGCTCGCGCTGGGTGGCCATCGTGTCCGCCGTGTGGAGCTTCTTTCGGCCGGCGTCGGCGCGCCGCTGGCGCGTGGCGCTGCGCCAGCACCGGGTGGCCGATCCCACGCGCGAAGAGTTCTTCGCCTCCACGTTGTTCGTCGGCAACAACCCCCTTCAACTGGAACGCCTGGGCATTCCGCAGGCCCAGGACGTGGCCGACGGCGACCGCTTGGCGGTGCTGCTGCTCAAGCCCCAGGGCCGCGCCGCCACGGCACGCACCGTGTGGAATGCCGCCGTGGGCCAGCTGGCGCGCGACGAGGCCGTCATCAGCCTGGCGTGCGCCGAGATGGTGGTGGAGCCCACCTGGCGGCCGCACCGCGTGAAGGTGGCCTTCGACGGCGAGCGCGAATGGATGGCACCTCCGCTGCGTTTCCGGGTGGAAGAGCGTCCGCTGTGGCTGGTAGCCCCCACCGCCACGGCCCGCGACGACGATCCCGCCGCCGAGGGTGCCGTGCCGGTGGCCGATCCGCCCCCGGCCGCCGTCCCGGAGGGCGCCCCGGTGGCCGTGCCCGGCCTGGCGGCCGGCTGAGCCGCCCGCCCCGAAGGCCGCCCATGAGCGTTCTCATGCACCTGTCGGACCTGCACTTCGGTGCGCACGATCCGCGCGTGTGCGCGGCGGTGGCCCGGCTGGTCAAGACGCTGGACGTTTCGCTGCTGGTGGTGTCGGGCGATCTCACGCAGCGCGCCACGGCCGAGCAGTTCGAGCAGGCGCACGCGTTCATCGCGGGGCTGGGTGTGCCGCGCCTGCTGGTCATGCCCGGCAACCATGACGTGCCGCTGTTCGCCTGGTGGGAGCGGCTGGGCCGGGCCTACCGCCGCTACGAGCGCTGGTGGGGGCGCGACCTGGAGCCGGTGTGCGACGTGGACGGCTTCCTGGCCGTGGGGGTCAACACCACGCGCCCCTGGCGGCACGAGCGCGGCAGCCTGTCGCATGCCCAGATCGACGCGGTGGCGCAGCGCCTGGCCGCGGCCCCGCGCGACCGGTGGCGCATCGTGGTCACGCACCACCCGCTGGTGGTGCACCCCACGAGCGACACCGAGCACCGGCCCCACCGCGCAGGCGAGGCCCTCGCGCGCTGGCGGGAGGCGGGTGCGCAGCTGCTGCTGTCCGGCCATGCACACGAACCGGGCCTGGCCGAGGTGCTGCCCGGCCTGTGGGCGGCCCGGGCGGGCACGGCCGTGTCGGTGCGCCTGCGTGCCCATGCGCCCAACAGCCTGGTGACGCTGGAGCATCCGGCGCCCGTGCGGTCCGGCACCGAGGCGCTGCCGGCGCGCCACCGGCTGACGCGTTGGGATTACGACGCGCGTCTGCAGGCTTTTCTGCCACTGCCGCCCAGGGACCTCGGGAGCGCCGCAACGTAGCGCCGGCATGGCAAGATCCAGGGCGTTGCCGTCGTCCTGAATTGCCCCATGCTGATCAATTGCGTTGCCTACCAAAACGGTGCCAAGCTGGCCGATATCTCGGTCGACCACATCAGCGATTACGTCTCCCTACCGGGCTGCTTCGTCTGGGTGGCCCTGGCCGATGCCACGCCGCAGGAGCTCGCAGAGATGCAGCAGGAGTTCGGCCTGCACGAACTCGCCGTGGAGGACGCCCAGCACGGCCACCAGCGCCCCAAGATCGAGGAATACGGCAATTCGCTGTTCGCCGTCCTGCATCTGGTCGAGCCCGACCCGGAGCAGGGCGGCATCAACGTGGGCGAGGTCGATGTCTTCGTGGGCAGCAACTACGTGCTGTCGGTGCGCAACCGCAGCAAGCTCGGGTTCCTGGGCGTGCGCGAGCGCTGCGAGCGCCAGCCCGAACTGCTGCGCACCGGATCGGGCTTCGTGCTGTATGCCCTGCTGGACGCGGTGGTGGACCGCTACTTTCCGGTGATCGACGCGCTGGAGGTGGAACTGGAGCAGATCGAGCAGCAGATCTTCACCAAGGGCGCGCCGCACAACAACATCCAGCGCCTGTACGAACTCAAGCGCCGAGCCATGGTGCTCAAGCGTGCGGTGGCGCCGCTGATGGAAGGGGTGGGCAAGCTGCACGGCGGGCGCGTGCCCCAGGTGTGCATGGGGTCGCAGGATTATTTCCGGGACGTGCTCGACCACCTGAGCCGCATCAACGGCTCGATCGACGCCATGCGCGACACCATCGGCACCGCCATCCAGGTGAACCTGTCGATGGTGACGATCGAGGAGAACGAGATCACCAAGCGCCTGGCGGCCTGGGCCAGCATCTTCGCGGTCTGTACCGCGTTCGCCGGCATCTGGGGCATGAACTTCGAGGGCATGCCCGAGCTGAAGTGGACCTACGGCTACCCGGCGGCGCTGCTGCTCATCCTGAGCGTGTGCGGCTACCTGTACTACCGCTTCCGGCGGGCGGGCTGGCTCTGAGCGCGCGCACGGCATCCGGGCGCGGCGCGAGGGGGGCCGCCTCGCGGCCCAGGTGTTGCCAAACGGAGCGCCCCCGGGCGCGGCCCATTGGTCAAATCGCGGCAAGATGGTACAAAAGCCGGGGAGGGAGAAATCTCTGGCGGCGACACGGCAACAAGAACCACGGCGTTCCTTCATGCAACACCTTTTTCTGACCCGCGCACTGTGCCGACTGGCATTGGCCTGGCTCTGCTGCGCTCCGCTGGCGGGGCATGCCCAGAGCCCACCGTCCGGCGGGCCAGGCGCATGGGCGCCGGCCCCCACCCCCGCGCCGTTCATGCTGCGCGTGGTCGGCAGCCTGGGTGCCCTGTCGCAGTACACGCAGCGCGAGGCGCCGTTCTGGACGCAGGAGCTCGCCCGGCTCAGCAACGGCCGGTTCTCGTCCACCATCGTGCCGTTCGACCGCGCGGGCGTGCCGGGCATGGAGATGCTGCGCCTGGTCGAGCTGGGCGTGGTGCCCTTCGGCACCGTGCTGATGAGCTCCCTGACCGCGCAGTACCCGCAGTACACGGCGCCCGACCTGCCGGGCCTCAGTCCCGACATCGCCAGCCTGCGCACCACGGTGGCCGCGTTTCGCCCCTACCTCCAGGCGTCGCTGCGCCAGGAACGCAACATGGAGATGCTGGCCATCTACGTCTATCCGGCCCAGGTGATCTTTTGCAAGAACGCCCTCACGGGCCTGGCCGACCTGTCCGGCCGGCGCATCCGCGTGGCCTCGGCCTCGCAGGCGGACTTCATCAGCGCGGTGGGCGGCATTCCGGTGCACACGGGCTTCGGCCAGATGGTGGCCAGCCTCAAGGCCGGCGACAGCGAATGCGCCGTGACCGGCACCATGTCGGGGAACACCATGGGGCTGTACGAGGTGACCCAGTACGTCTATCCCATGCCGCTCACCTGGGGCCTGTCGATCTTCGGGGCCAACCGCGATGTGTGGAACTCGCTGCCCCCCGACCTGCGCACCCTGCTGCAGCGCGAGGTGCCCCGCCTGGAGGCCGCCATCTGGGCCGATGCCGAGCGCGAGACGACCGAGGGGCTCGCGTGCAACACGGGCCGGCCCACCTGCGTGAAGGGCGCCAAGGGGTCCATGGTGGTGGTGCCGGTGTCGGCGGCCGACGATGCGCGGCGCGTGGAGATCCTGCGCACCACCGTGCTGGCGAACTGGCAGCGGCGCTGCGGCCCCGCCTGCGTGGATCTCTGGAACCGCACCGTCGGCCCTGCGCGCGGCATCACCGCCCCCCGGGCCCCGTGATGCCGTCCATTTCCAGGCGCATCCGCATCGCCGTCGGCAGTGTCGTGGCCGTGTTTCTGCTGGCCCTGGCCGGGGCGGCCGCATGGCTGGTGTGGAGCACGCGGCACTCCGCGCTGGCCGAGAGCGAGGCGCAGGTCACGCGCTTTGCCACCGGCGCCGAGGCTGCGGTCAACCGGTCGCTGCTCGGCCTGGATGTGCTGCTGGCCAGCACCGCCGACCTGATGGCGATGCGCGAGCAGGTGCACGAATCCCGCGATCCCGGCGCGGTGAGCCAGCTGCTGCGCGCGGCCGCGCGCCAGAACCTCATGGTGCGCTACGTGGCCCTGCTGGACGGGCAGCGCAAGGTGGTCGCCTCCTCGGACACGGCCGGCGGGCGCGTGGGGATGGAGCTGCCTTTGGGCTTCTTCGAAGAAGTCATGGGCCAGCCCGTGCCCACGCTGGCGATCAGCGTGCCGACCATCAGCTTCGCCAGTTCCGAGCGCGTGCTGTATGTGGCCCGCCACGTGCGCGCGCTGAACGGCGAGCGTTTGATCGCCGTTGCCCAGGTGCCCACCAGCATGCTGGTGTCGGTGCTCACGCAGGCGGTGGACATTTCCGGGCTGGAGGTCACGCTGGAGCGCGGACAGGGGCAGATGCTGCTGGGGTTCTCGGGCCGGGGCGATGCGCGCCACCGTGCGCGGGTGCATCCGCTGAGCGAGGTCGGCGTGCCCATCAGCGCGTGGGGCCAGGGCGCGCGCATCACCGGCGTGTCGTCGCTGGTGGTGGCGCGGCCCATCCTGTACCCGGATTTCTGGATCTCGGCCAGCCTGCCCGAAGCGGCGGCGCTGTCGGCCTGGCGCAGCGAGCGCACGGCCATCGTGCTCGTGGCCTTGTTCTTCGGCGTGACCGTGGCCGTGGCGGGCCTGTTCACCATCGCCTACCTCACGCGCATGAACCGCGCGCGCATGGCGCTGGCCAGCTCCAAGTCCACGCTCGACCAGGCGCTGGGCTCCATGGTCACCGGCTTCGTGCTGCTGGGCCGCGACCTGGAAGTGCTCCAGTGGAACCGCCGCTTCGAGGACATGTTTCCCTGGCTGCGCGGCGTGATGACCAATGGCCTGCCGTTCCGCGCGCTGCTGGAGGCGACGGTGCTGCACCACCTGCCCGAGGCCAGCGAGCGGCAGCGCCGCGAATGGGTCGACCAGCGCCTGGCGCTGCAGCGCCACCCGCAGGGCACGCACGAGCAGATGCTGCCCAACGGCCACTTCATCCAGATCACCGAGCGCGCCACGCCCGAGGGCGGTCTGATGATCTCCTACCACGACGTGACCGACCTGCGCCTGGCCAGCGCCGAGATCGAGAACCTCGCCTTCTACGACCTGCTGACCGGCCTGCCCAACCGGCGCCTGCTGCTGGACCGGCTCAACCAGGCCGCCGCCACGGCGGCGCGCTCGCGCGAGCTGGGGGCGCTGCTGTTCCTGGACCTGGACCATTTCAAGACCCTCAACGACACGCAGGGCCACGAAGTGGGCGACCTGTTGCTGCAGCAGGTGGCGGTGCGCCTGAAGGATTGCGTGCGCACCACCGACACCGTGGCGCGGCTGGGCGGCGACGAGTTCGTGGTCATGCTGTGCGATCTGGCGCGCGACCCGCAGGAGGCCGCCACGCTGGCGCGGCGCATTGGCGAGAAGATCCTGCTGGCGCTCAGCAAGCCCTACCAGCTGCGGGCGCAGACGCACCACAGCAATTGCAGCATCGGCGCCACCGTGTTCGGCGACTCGCGGCAGTCGGCGGCCGAGCTGCTCAAGCAGGCCGACATCGCCATGTACCAGGTCAAGGCCCGGCGCGGCCACGGCCTGTGCTTCTTCGATCCGCAGATGCAGGTGGTCATCACCCAGCGCGCGCAGCTCGAAGTGGACCTGCAGGTCGCCATCCAGCAGGGCCAGTTCGTGCTGCACTACCAGCCGCAGTTCACCTTGCCCGGCACCATGGTGGGCGTGGAGGCGCTGCTGCGCTGGCAGCACCCCGAGCGCGGCCTGGTGGCCCCCGGCCACTTCATCGCGGTGGCCGAGGAGAGCGAGCTGATCGTGCCCATCGGCATGTGGGTGCTGCGCACGGCCTGCGAGCAACTGGCCGAATGGCAGCGCGATCCGCGCCTGCGCAACGTGCACGTGTCGGTGAACGTGAGCGCACGGCAGTTCCGCCACCCCGACTTCGTGGCGGGCGTGGTCGAGGTGATCCAGGAGACCGGCATCCGCCCGCACCTGCTGGAGCTGGAACTGACCGAGTCGCTGGTGCTGGACAACGTGGAAGACTCGGTCGCCAAGATGCACCTGCTGCGCACCAAGGGCGTGCGGTTCTCGGTGGACGATTTCGGCACCGGCTATTCGTCGCTGGCCTACCTCACGCGGCTGCCGCTGCACCAGCTCAAGATCGACCAGTCGTTCGTGCGCAACCTGGGCGTGCGCCCCACCGACGACGTGATCGTGCAGACCATCATCGGCATGGCGCGCAACCTGGAGCTGCAGGTGATCGCCGAAGGCGTGGAGACCGCCGAGCAAAAGGACTTCCTGGCGCTGCACGGCTGCGACCTGTACCAGGGCTACCTCTTCGCACGCCCCCTGCCGGTCGAGGAGCTGGTGGAGCGCTTTGCCGGCACCGCCGCGCCGAGTGCGCCCCTGCCCGGGCCGCTCTGAACCGCCCTGACCCGGCGGCGCCTGTGTTTCGGGCCGGCCGCGTCAGCGACCCGGCCCGCGGGCGGATTGCCGGTTTGCTATATTTTTAATAGCTTTATGCCCTAGTGTTTATTGCGCTGGAGGCCGTTTTGCCTCAGAAGGCCGTTCAGGCCTTGTGGGGCCGGGACGAGGCGACGATGCCGCCCACGATCAGCAGGAACGCCGCCGCGTGGTAGGGGCGCGGCGTCTCGCCCAGGAACATCGCCGACATCACGGCGGCGAAGAGCGGCGTGAGGTTGATGAAGAACCCTGCCACCGCCGGGCCCGCGCGCTGCACGCCCACGCCCCAGCACCGGTAGGCCAGGATGGCCGGCCCGAGCGCGATGAAGGCCAGCGCCGCGGCCAGCGGCCAGCCCCATTCGATGTGCGTGTGGCCCAGGGCCCATTCGCCGCTGGCGAAGGCGCCCGACCAGGCCAGGCCGAACACCATCTGCGCCATCAGGAACGCCGCCCAGTCCGCGCGCACCGTGGCCGGCTCGTGCGTGCGCGACAGCAGCCAGCTGTAGAACGCCCAGGAGATCGTCGCCAGCACCATGAACAGATCGCCGGGCACCAGGCGCAGCGCGAGCAGCTGGCCCCACTCGCCCCGGCTCAGCACCAGCAGCACCCCGGCCATGGACAGCACCGCGCCGATGAGTTGCGGGCGCCGCACGGGCGCGCCGAAGCACAGCGCGCCCACCGTCAGCATCCACAGCGGCAGGCTGGAGCCCACCAGCGTCACGTTCAGCGGCGTGGAGGTCTGCAGCGCCATGTACTGCAGCGCGTTGTAGCAGCCGATGCCCAGCAGCCCGAGCGCCGCATAGCGCCGCCAGTGCGGCCACAGCGGGCTTTGCGGCCCCAGCACGCGGAACGCCAGCGGCAGCAGCACCAGGAACGCCAGCGCCCAGCGCATGAAGTTCAGCGTGACGGGCGGCACCAGCGTGTGGACCAGCCGGCCCACCACCGCGTTGCCGGCCCACAGCAGCGGCGCGGTGGCCAGCAGGGCGATCGTGCCCGGGGTGAGTCGTTGCGTCATGGGCGAGGACTGTAGCGCCTCGCTCCGGCAGGCCGCGGCAAAACATGGCAGGATTCACCCGCTTTCCGTCAGCCGGTCGCCCGCTTTTCGTTCTCTCGTTCTTTCCCCCTTCTCAGCTTGCAGGAGTGTTCCCCATGAGCCTTGCCGTCCAGATCCGCCAGCATGGCGGCCCCGAAGAACTCCATGTCGTCGATGTGGCCGTCGGCGACCCCGGCCCGGGCGAGATCCGCATCCGCCACCATGCGGTGGGCCTGAACTTCATCGACGTGTACCACCGCACGGGCCTGTACCCGCTGCCCATGCCGGCCACCATCGGCATGGAGGGCGCGGGCATCGTCGAAGCCGTGGGCGAGGGCGTCACGCACCTGAAGGCCGGCGACCGCGCGGCCTACGCCAGCAACCCGCCCGGCAGCTACTCCGAAGTGCGCGTGATGCCCGCCAAGACCGTCTGCAAGCTCCCCGACGCCATCGGCTTCGAGACCGGCGCGGCCATGATGCTCAAGGGCCTCACGGCGCAGTACCTGCTCAAGAAGACGCTGCCCGCCGAGGGCCTGCAGCCCGGCGACCACGTGCTCTTTCACGCGGCCGCCGGCGGCGTGGGCCTGATCGCCTGCCAGTGGGCCAAGGCCCTGGGCCTGCAGCTCATCGGCACGGCCGGCAGCGACGAAAAATGCCGCCTGGCCCTCGCCAACGGCGCGGCGCACGCCATCAACTACCGCACCGAGGACTTCGCCGCGCGCGTGAAGGACATCACCGGCGGCAAGGGCGTGAAGGTGGTGTACGACTCCGTGGGCAAGGACACCTGGGAGAAATCGCTCGACTGCCTGCGCCCCTTCGGCCTCATGGCCACGTTCGGCAATGCCTCGGGCCCGGCGCCGGCATTCCCGCCCGGCGTGCTGGGCGCCAAGGGTTCGCTGTACGTCACGCGGCAGACGCTCTTCACCCACATCGCCACGCGCGAGGCCACGCAGGCCATGGCGGACGACCTGTTCGCGGTAGTGCAAAGCGGCGCGGTCAAGATCCACATCGAGCAGCGCCACCCCCTGCGCGACGTGCAGCAGGCGCACCGCGACCTGGAGGCCCGCAAGACCACGGGCTGCACCATCCTTACCCTCGAATGAGCGGGCAACCCGTGCCGGGCTGGGTGCCCGCCGCGCGCCGCCAGGCGCAGCAGCCCCCCGCCGCGCCGCGCCTGCCGTTCCTGGTGGCCGGGCATGCCGTGGGCTCGGTGGCCGATGGCGTTCTGGATGAAATCGCCCTCACGCCGGGAGATTCTTTGCCTTGGTTGCTATTAAAAAAGGAGCATTTCGGTGCGCCTGCATGGCACCTCGATGCCCCGGCGGGCGACGCGACCGCCGCCCTGGCGGCCCTGGCGCAGGCGCTGCGCCAGGCCGGCCGCTGCGGGGCCTGGCGCGACGAGCAGCTCGCCGTGCGCAACGCCGCCGGCGAGCGCATCGGCACCGTAGAGCGCGGCGCCGTGCGCCCCTTGGGGCTCGCCACCCAGGCCGTGCACCTGGTGGGCAGCGCGCCGGGGGGCTGCCTGTGGGTGCAGCAACGCGCCTTCGACAAACCCACCCACCCTGGAAAGTGGGACACGCTCATGGGCGGCATGGTCAGCGCCGCCGACACGCTGGACACGGCCCTGGAGCGGGAAACCTGGGAAGAGGCGGGCCTGCGCACCAGCGCGCTGCACGCCGTGGTGCACGGCGGCCACGTGGACTTCGCCCGGCCCAGCAGCGATGGCGAAGGCGTGGGCTACATGGTCGAGCGCATCGACTGGTTCCACGCCACCGTGCCCGAGGGCCTGATGCCAGAGAACCAGGACGGCGAGGTGGAGCGGTTCGAACTGCTGCCCGCCGCCGAGGTGCATGCGCGGCTGGCGCGGGGCGAATTCACGCCGGAGGCGGCGCTGGTGCTGGCGGGGTTCTACGGCTGGTGATCCCGGAGCGCTGCGTTCATTGAAATCTTGCTTCGCATCATGGGCTGCGCGGGCAGACTGCGGGACTAAAGTGAACCCATGTTCTCACCCGAGGGAAGCACTCCATGTTCGGCCTCAGCAAATTAGGCATCGGGCGCAAGTCATCCGATGCGCAAGCACAGCCCAAAGAGGGGGACAAAAAGGCCTCTGGAAGCTCTTCAGGAAAAACATCGCGCCATTCGCAGGCCGCTCTGTCGGGAATGCCTGCGTCTCGTGCCCAATCGGGCGCCACTGCGTCGGAGCAGGGCGCTCGCCCTCGCACGCGGACCGGTGGGGAGTCGTCTTCGGCCCGCCCACTCAGCGTCAAGGAGCAGCGGCACCAACAGTTGATGGCGGAAGCGGCCAGAGTGGGTGGCATGTATGCGCCGGGCAGCTACACACCCAAACCTAAAACTGAAATGCCACCGGCCTCTGTGCCTTTTCCGTCCCCGAGGTTCGAGCGCCAGGATTCGTTCGATCCTGACTTTCAAACCATGATGTTCGACACTCCCGCCGCGAAGGAGTTTTATCAACACCGGGTGAATCCAGGTGAGCCAGCCCCAAGCGGTGCTTCTACCGAAGCAACCGCGCCAGCGAGCGGGCGTGTTCTTGGACGCAGCGGCCCGATCCAGAACCGCGATTACGACGCGGGGCCTGCGCCTCGGCGTTAGGGTTGCCGACGCCAAGCCATTGCGAGCAGGTTCCGAGGGCCGGGCGATGCAAGTGTTATGGCGTCGCTTTGGTCAAGTACCTTGGCTCCGCACGGGTCGGATCTTTTGCCTGCCGCTCCTGGGCCACCTTCCGCACCAAGTCCCACGCGGCCTGGGCCACCGGCGCCAGCGCCCGGTTGCGGCGGTGGACGAGCACGATTTCCCGGTCCACGCGCGGGCGCAGCGGGCGCACCGCCACGCCGGGCAAGCCCTCTGGCGGCAAGGCCAGGGTGGGCACCACGGTGATGCCCAGGCCCGCGGCCAGCATGCGAAAGATCGTGGTCGGATGGCCGACCTCCTGCGCCACGGTGGCGGCCACGCCCTGGGCGGAAAACGCCTGATCGATGAGGCGGCGGCTGCCCGAGGCATGGTCGAGCAAAACCAGCGGCTCGCCCTCCAGATCGGTCCAGCGCACGCTGCGCCGGCGCGCCAAAGGATGGCCAGGCGGGCAGGCCACGCAAAAGGGCTCGGTGAGGATGGCCTCGCAGGTGAGCGCCTCGCGCTCGCCAGGGTCGATCACCACGCCGAAATCCACTTCGCCCGACAGCACGCTCGCCAGCACGTCGTTCTGGATGCGGTCCAGCAGCACGATCTGCAGCCCCGGAATCTCGCGCTGGCAGCGGGCGATGCAGTCAGGCATGAGGTGGGCCGAAAGCGTGGGGCTGCTGGCCACGCGCACCCGGCCCCGCCGTTCGGACGCCATGCCGCGAACGTCCAGCAGCACCGCGTCCAGGTCTTCCAGCACGCGCTCCAGGCGGGCGGCGAGGCTGCGGCCCGCCTCGGTCAGCTCGACCTCGCGCGTGGTGCGGTTGAGCAGCTGCAGACCCAGTTGCGCCTCCAGTTCGGTGATGCAGCGGCTGACCGCGGGTTGCGTCAGGCCGATCTGCTCGCCCGCGCGGCTGAAATGGCGCGTGGCGGCGACCGCGCGAAAGACATGGAGCTGGCGCAGCGTGACATTCATGATTTCCCATCATAAAACCATCAGATAAATCCATTTCTCTTTGGATCGCGCCCCGGGCCTAATGGCGGCCATCCGATTGCAAAGGTTCAGTGTTCCATGGCCCGCTCCCGCTTCCTTCCCGACAATTTCACCCTCGCGCTGCTCGCCACCGTGGCGCTGGCCAGCCTGCTGCCCGCCTCGGGGCGGGTGGCCCAGGGCTTCGAGCAGGCCACGCTGGCCGCGGTGGCGCTGCTGTTCTTCCTGCACGGCGCCAAGCTGTCGCGGGAGGCCATCGTGGCCGGCCTGTCGCACTGGCGCCTGCACCTCGTGGTGGTGGCCTCGACCTTCGTGCTCTTTCCCCTCATCGGCTGGGCGCTGCGGCCGGTGCTGCAGCCGCTGGTCACGCCCGAGCTGTACCTGGGCGTGCTCTTCCTGTGCGTGCTGCCGGCGACCGTGCAGTCGGCCATCGCCTTCACCGCCATGGCACGCGGCAACATGCCTGCCGCCGTGTGCGCTGCCTCGGGCTCGACGCTGCTGGGCATCGTGATCACGCCGCTGCTGGTGGGCTGGCTGCTGCCGGGCGTTCCCATGGCGCATGGCGCCGCCGGCGCAGCGGGTGGAGGCACGCATGATCTGCTGGCCAGCATCGGGCGCATCACGCTGCAATTGTTCGTTCCCTTCCTGTCGGGCCATCTGCTGCGACCGTGGATCAGCGGCTTTGTGCAGCGCCGTGCCGCGGTGCTCAAGTTCGTGGACCAGGGCTCGATCCTGCTGGTGGTCTACACGGCTTTCAGTGCGGCGGTGATCGAGGGGCTGTGGCGGCAGATTCCGCTGCCGGCGCTGGCCGGGCTGCTGGTCGTGTGCGCGGTGATTCTGGCCATCGCGCTGACGGCCACGACGTGGATCAGCCGACGGTTCGGGTTTTCGAAAGAGGACGAGATCACCGTGGTGTTCTGCGGCTCCAAGAAAAGCCTGGCGAGCGGCGTGCCCATGGCCAAGGTGCTGTTCGCCTCGCACGCGGTGGGGGCCATCGTGCTGCCGCTGATGGTGTTCCACCAGCTGCAGCTCATGGTGTGCGCGGTGCTCGCACAGCGTTATGCCCGCCGGCCCGAGGGGCTCGCCCCCGCGGATCGCATCGCCGGCCATGCGGCAGCGGCCCGCGCGGCCGAGACGCCGCGGGTTCCGTAGGGGCGAGGGCAGGGGCTGATGGAGGGCGTTGCGGGGCCGGGTGGCTGGCAGAGACGGCGCACCCCCGCTTCGCTTAACGCGCAGCCGGTTCGCGCGGGTGGGCGCGATGGCGCCCGAGGCGTGCCATCTTGCCCTGTGCTCGCCGATGGCCGGGGGGCGTCCCTCCTCCCCCGACCCCATGCCCAGCCCGGTGCCTTCTGTTCCTTCGTCGTCCCGCCGGCCCCGTCCCGCCACTGCGCAGGAAGCCACGACTTCCGCGGATCAACGCCCCGCGCAACGACCGCGCCTGACCGGTCCCTCGTCCCTGCCGGGGCAGGCCGGTCCGCCTCTGCCGCCGCGGCGTTCCGGGCCTGCGCTGCCGATGACGCCCGCCCGCACTGCGCTGTGGCGATGGGTGAGAGCCCATGCGGATGCGCCATTGCTTGACAATGCGTCCACCCTGTCGCGCATGGGCATCGAGCCCGAAGCCCGCCTGCTGGCGCCCGTGCCCGACCGCCCCAGCGTGCCCACCCCGTCGGCCTCCCCAGGCGGCCTGTGTCTGCCCATGAGGCTAGCCCTTCCTCCGGCTCCCCATGTCGCCCTGCCGGAAGGCGACACGGCTGCCGTGCAGAGGCGCCAGGTGGTCGATTGGTTGAGAGAACTGCGCGCGGTGGCTGCCGACCTGCACGACGAGGGCGCCAGCCCGGACGAGGAGCCCGATGCCACCCGCAAGCTCGACAAGCTGGCCATGCCGGCCATGGTGGCTGCGCTCAATGCGGAGGACCCACAACTGCGCCTGGTCTATGCGCACGTCAACGAGCCCGACGACCGGGGCGTGGTGCCCTACAACGAAGGCTTCGGCTCCGCGGAATGGACGCAGTTCCTGAAGGCTGCGCCGCCGGGGCGCTGGCGGGTCGTCCTGGACAACTCGGCCCACAACCTTGCGCTGGACGTGCGGATCGACGGGTTGCCGGGTCAGCCCGGCCGCCGTGGCTCGATCGTGCACCTGAGCCCGTCCTTGGCGGGGAACGCCGAGCCACTCATCACGGCCGCCGAGATGGCGAGCCATCTGCACCTGCCGGACGATTGGCCTTTGCTGCTTGCGGACGTGCCGGCGCAAAAGAGCCTGCGTTCCTGCAGGATCTTTGCCCTTTCGATGGCCCTGAAGTGCCACAAAGATGCCTCCATCGACGCCCTGCATGACCAGCGCCTGCGCGGCGCGCCGCTGCCGTTCGCCGCGGTGCCGGTCGAGGCCGAGTTGCTGCAGCCGGCCGAATACTCCAGCGACGACGAGAGCTTCGGCAGAGAAAGCGATGGTGACGGCGTGGAATCTTCGGATTCAGAATCCGATGCCGATTCTTCCTCGCGGCTTCGGCGGGACGCCGGCAAGCGTGGTGCGAGCGCCGTTGCGCAAGACCGGCACCTTGCGCCGACCGATCCTGCCGTGCCGCCGCAGGCGCCGCGGACGGGCCTTCTGGGGCACTATGCCGTGGACGCAGCGGACTGGGTCGGTCTGCCATTCATGAAGCACGCCCAGTCCCGCAACGAGGTGCTGGCCTATCTGGCCCGGAGCCCGATGAACCCATCGGATCCCTTGAACCGCAAGGGGCAAACGCTGGTGCAGCGCCACGATGCCCACCGGGTCGCGCGCTGGCCGCAAGCCGATGCGCGGCACTCCGGCCCGCTGATGCAAAGCGCATCGATCGAGCTCAAGCGCATCGCCTTCCTCGACAAGGCCTTGCAGCATGCCGCCATTTGCCCGCCGGGAGAGGTGCAGGACTTGTGCGCGTTCATGGACGGTGTGGACCGCCGTTGGCAGGACCGTTACCGCAATTGAACGCGCTGCGGCGCCCATCGCCGCGCGGGCGGGCCCAGGTGGCGGGCACCGGCCTCATTCCTTTTCTTCGCCGGGCGGCACCTTCAGGCGGTCGTTGCGGACCTCCTTCATCATGGCTTCGCCATCGGGGTCTGTGTCGTCCACCGGCACGCTGTCTTCCTGGGTGATTTCCGGCTCGTCATCGCCGTGGGGGTGCTTGGGGGTGTTCATCGTGTCTCCTGGGGCGGAAATACAGGCCGGGCAGGCCCTGGCAGGGCTGGCCCGGGCGGTCGGCGAGCGCCGACTGTGCTCGATCAAGGCTGCAGCAATTCCGGCTGCGTGCGGATGGAGGTGCGATCGCGCTGGTCCTTGAGCTTGCCGAGGGCGCTGTCCAGTGCGCGCTGCAACTTGGCTTCGGCGCCGCGGAAGGCTTCGTCCACCGTGGGTGCGTTGTGGGTGGCAACGACGGGCGCATGCTGGGGCACCAGCGCTTCGATCACGCAGCGCTTGTCGTCTGCGCCGCCCCGGTCATGGTTGACGTCCGACAGGTGCACCTCGACGCGCCGCACGCCTTCGTTGAACCGCGACAAATTCTTGCGGATCTCCGCATCCGCCCAGCGTTCCAGGCTCTCGCGGTTGTCCATGCCATTGCCCGTGTTGATGTGAATTTCCATGAGATCTCCTGATGCAGATAAGAGCGCCCAGAGTGCCTTGGGCGGTCCCGCCGCCCTGTAGGCCGAGGGAGCATGGGGCCGTGCGCAGGGTCCTTTGTCACGTTGCGTGACACCTGGGCTGAAGCGCCCCTCACATCGCTCAGCCGTGGCGCTGTGCCCCGTGGAAATCGAAAAAAAAGCCATGCGGGTGCCTTGGCATGGGGCGGATTCGCCTGTTAAATTTCGTAAGAGGGGTGAGAGGTGCTGCAGGCGTCGAGCCATGCACCAGGAGCGGAAGACGCAGGAGGTTTTCCGGACAGCGGCCCCGAATCTTTGCCGCGACCCGAGCGTCGTTGCACGCCCTGTGTCCCGGTTCGGGAAGGGGCATCCGGCAAAGAAGTCGTTTCTCAAAAAATCAGAACGGGTTGCGCCATGCACACGATTTCCTCTTGCCCGCGGCATCGCCGCCATGCCATCGCGGCGTTGATCGCCTGTACGGCTTCTTTGCATTTCGCCGCGGCGAATGCCGCCGATGTCAGCATCACGCTGCCCCCTGGCGGCGGCTTCAGCGTGCGCAGCAGTGGCGGCACCGATGAGCGCCTTCGGGTGCAGTCCGATGGCGCGGTCCTGTTGCCTGCGCTGCCTGCCTCGCCGCAGCAGGGCCAACTGGCATGTTTCGACGGCGCTTCGGGCCGCCTGGGGAGTTGTTCCCCGGCCGCTGCTTCGGCCTTGGCGGGGCCCACCGGCGCGACCGGTCCGGCCGGGGCTGGCGGAGCGACAGGTGCCACGGGCGCGCAGGGAGCGACCGGCGCAACCGGGTCATCGGGCGCGACCGGCGCGACGGGGCCCATCGGATTGGCCGGCGCCACCGGTCCGGCGGGCCCGCAAGGCCTTCAGGGCGTGATGGGGGCCACGGGCCCGACCGGTGCGGCGGGCGCCACCGGCACGGCGGGTGCGACCGGGGCCACCGGCCCTGCGGGCACTGGCGGGGCGGTGAGTGCGGTGTCGATGGCTGCGCACAACACGGCAGGCTCCACCATCGCCGTTCTGCTGGGGGGCACCAATGTGCCGATGCCGCAGGCGCAGAACCTCGGCGGTGGCTTTCTCGCCAATGGTTCCAGCGACGTCTTCACGGTGCCCACCACGGGCCGCTACCGCGTGAAATACGCCATGCGCACCACCGCCGCCACCCTGGCGAGCGCCCGGGTGCTGATCAATGGCGCCTCCTATCCCGCCTTGACCGAGGTGCCCAGCACGTCGACGAACCGGTATCTCGGCGAGACCATCGTGACGCTGATCGCGGGCTCCACCTTGCAGGCCCAGTTCTATGGGATGTTGGGCTCGGTGACCTTGGACGGCGGGGCGGGCGCGACCCTGATCGTCGAGCAGATGGACTGACCCCATCCGATGGGCGCACGGGCGGGCGCCGGGCCCACCGCTTCGCTAGCGGGCGGGCAGAAGATCCGCCACCCGTTCGGCGGGCCGGCACAGGCGCACGCCCCGCGGCGATACCACGATGGGGCGGTTGATGAGTGCGGGGTGGGCGGCCATGGCATCGAGCAGCCGGGTGTCGTCCAGGGCCGGATCGGCGAGTCCCAGTTCGGCATGCAGCGGGTGCTTCTCGCGCAGCATGTCGCGCGCCGGCACGCCTGCCCGCGTGACCAGCCATGCCAGCATGGCACGCGAAGGCGGGGTCTTCAGGTACTCGACCACATGCGGCTCGATGCCGCTCGCACGGATCATCGCCAGCACGTTGCGCGAGGTGCCGCATTCCGGGTTGTGGTAAATGACGACGTCGGGTTCGAGGGCGCGGTCGGGCAGGGCAGGGGAGGTCACAGGCGGGGCTTTCGGCAAGGGGGCGGGCTGCGCCAATGACGCGGCACTCGGAAGGGGCGCGTGCGTGGGCGGCGAGCCCGTCATTTTCCGATCGTGGCGTCCTGCGCCGCGCCGGTGGCCGAGCGCAGGCGGTTGGGCGCCAGGGCACCGGCCGAGTCCAGGATGGGATAGGCGATCGAGCAGATGTGCGAGTTGATGCGCTTGAGTTCGCTGATCAGGTCGATGTGCAGCGAGCTGGTTTCCATGCTCTGCACCGTCTTGTCCGCCAGGCGCACCAGGTGGGTGGCGGCGTAGGCGCGCTCCAGGTCGCGAAAGCGCGCTTTTTCTTCGAGCAGCTTCTGCGCGTCGCGCACCGTGCCGTTGAGGAACACGCTCATTCCCAGGCGCAGGTTGTTGATCAGGCGCTCGTGCAGCTCCGTGATCTCGGCCATGCCGGCGTCGGAGAACTGGCGGCCCTTCTTGATCTTCTTGTCTTCGATGTCCAGCAGCACGCGTTCGATGATGTCGCCGATCTGCTCCATGTTGATGGTGAAGCTGATGATGTCGGTCCAGCGCCGGCTCTCGTCCTCGCCCAGCGCCTCGCGGGAGATCTTGGTCAGGTAGTACTTGATGGACGAATACAGCTCGTCCACCTCGTCGTCCATCTTGCGCAGGCGTTCGGCCAGTTGCACATCATTTTTCTTGATCACATCGAGCACGCCCAGCAGCATGGTCTCGACCACGTCGGCCTGGTGCAGCGCCTCGCGGGCGGCGCAGGAAATGGCCAGCGACGGGGTGGACAGGGCCGACGGGTCCAGGTGGTGCGGCCGCAGGCTCTGCGCGCCCACGGGCTTGGGCAGCAGCCGGGTCACCCAGGTGGCCACCCATTGCGTGAAGGCGATGAACCCCAGGCTGATGACCACGTTGAAGCCCAGATGGAACAGCACCACCCCCTGTGCCGTGCCCGGCATGTGGGGCTGTACGTAGCGCAGCCACAGCCCCGCGAAGGGGGCCACCAGCGCCACGCCCATCAGCTTGAAGACGAGGTTGCCCACGGTCACCTGCCGCACCTCCACGGCCGACTTGGCCGTGGTCAGCACGGCCAGCAGGCCGCTGCCCAGGTTGGCACCCAGCACCAGGCCCAGGGCCACGTCCAGCGGCACCACGTGCGAGGCGGCCATGGCCGAGATGAGCAGCACGATGGCGAGGCTGGAGTACGCGATCACGGCCAGCACCGCGCCCATGACGATCTCCATCACGATGTCGCTGTTGAGCGAGCCGAGCATGGCCTTGATGATGGGCGAGGCCAGCATGGGGCCGCTGGCCTGCACCACCATTTCGAGCGCCAGCAGCATCAGCCCCAGCCCGATGAGCACGCGCCCCACGCGCCCGGCCGAGCTGGACTGGCGGGTGATGAACAGCACCACGCCCACGAAGATGAAGAGGGGGGACAGCCACGACAGGTCGGTGGAGAACAGCACCGACATGAGGGCCGTGCCCACGTCGGCCCCGCGCATCACCGCCAGCGCGGCGGGCAGGGTGATGAGCCCCTGGCCCACGAACGACGAGGTCATGAGCGAAGTGGCCGTGCTGGACTGCACCAGGGCCGTCACGCCGATGCCCGACAGCGCTGCCGTGAAGCGGTTGCCCATGCTGCGGGCGAGCATGGTGCGCAGGTTGGCGCCGAACACACGCAGCACGCCCGTGCGCACCAAGTGGGTGCCCCAGACCAGCAGTGCCACGGCGGCCAGCAGATTCAACAGGTGCTTCATGAAAGGGATCGGATGCTTCACCCGGGGGCGGTGCTCAGGGCTCCTGGCCTGCCTGCCGTTCCGGGAGTGACAGCATACTCCTGAATCCATAGCAGCCGGCCAGCAACCACGGGCCTGGGCGGGTCGGACCGCTGTGCCGGGTGGCCTGGGTGGCACGGGGTGGTCCGGGTTTCGCGTGCCGGGCAAGGGCTTCGGGTGATGCGGAGCGGCGGGTAAGGCCCGTTCCTACCCTCGGCCCTTCCACTCAAGCATTCAAGGGAGAAGCCATGGTCCAGTTCACAGGAGTCACGTCGCCGCCGCGCGTTGCCCGTTCCGTTGCCGAACGCGGAAAGCAAGTCGTCCCGGCGGCAAAGTCGAGTTCCATGCCGCAGCCCGCGCTTGGTCTGCAAGGCAGGTCCCGGCATCCACGCACATCCGCTGGGGACGCCGGGGCGTCACCGACGCATGCGGCCTCCCACGTGAACCGTCCCCGATCAAACGTGGGCATCCGCATTCAGTCATCGCCGGCCGGCACCGAGGATGTCTCGAAGACTTCTGTTGCCACCGTGGCGAAGTCCCTGGACGCAGTCCTTCATCAGCACGATCGGGCGGCGCAAGGAATCCTCAAGATGTTGGGCGAGCCGAAAGGGTATGCCGACGATGCGCAGAAGTCGGTGGCGGACAACCTCGCGGCCGTGCAGGCCCAGATTCGGAATCTGCAAAACATGCTGCGGTTCAGAGACGCTGCGCTCGGTGCGCAGGCAGAACTGCGCAAGGAGATCAACCAGTTAGACGGCCACGAGCAACGGGGGCGCTACAACCAGTGGGCCCAGGCCGCATCGGTGAACCTGGAGGCGGTGTTCCAGGAAGCGGAGGCTGCGGTGAGCGACATGCAGGCGCGACTGGCGGGGACCCCTGAATCGGACGCTGACTCGGATACGGACGTCTTCATGGACGCGCTGTCGGATTGGGACGCGGATCTGGCAATGGACACGGAAACAGAAGCAGCGACGGAAACGGAAACGAAGGAGAGCGTGGAGATCGAAGTCGAGGTGAAGGCGAACGTGGCGTCCACCCAGTCGGAATCTCCGAAATCGGTTGCCAGCCCCCGTGCCGGTGACGTGATCGCATCTACCCAGCCGGTGTCCAGCGCTTCTTCGACCGAGGGCTCCGCACCGGCTTCCCCCACACACGTAGCCAGCACGGCGGCTGCCGAATCAACCGCCGCGCTGGCACAGAGAGCGGCAGACGAAAAGCGCCATGAAATGGCGCAGGCCCTGTTGTCGCTCCGCACCATGAACACGAGATATCACGTCAGTGGCGTGCTGGAACTCCTCGGAAACGTCCAGGCGATGGGCAGGAAGATCCAAAACCTGGAGCAGGTGCTGGCGAGTAGAGATGAACTGCTTCAAGGCCATGACGATCTGGTGGAACAACTGGCCGACGAAACGGTGAGCGCCCGGCTGGATCCTCGGCAGCTCAAGCAGTGGCGCGATGCGGCGGCCATGAACCCTGGAGCGAAATTCAGTGAAATAGCGGCATCGATCAGCGACATCAAAGCCCGCATGCGCAACGGTGTGGAGCATCTGACCAGGATCGAGGGCTACTCCATGGCAGAGATTTTCCCGAGGAGCCGATGAGCGAAGCCGTGCCGAGCGGCCCCCATCGCGGCAAATGGGTTTCGGTGGACGAGATCCTCAATCGATGAGCTGCCCCGCCTCGTGAAACGGATACGGCCCGGGATACGTCCCGCTGGCCGCGATGTGGCTGACCAGCCGCCCGCCCTGCGGCAGCGCATGCACCGCGAAGCCGGGCGGCTCCAGCGTCCAGGCCGAGGCGGCGTCGGGCGCCAGGTCCAGGCACACCTGGTGCGCGGGCGATGGCACGGTCGCTGCCAGCGTCCCGCCGAAGCGCACCTGGATGGCGCGGTGCAGGTGGCCGCAGACCACCCGCTCCACGTTGGCGTGCCGCGCCACGATGGCCTCCAGCGCTTCGGCGCCTTCCAGCAGGCCGATGGCGTCCATGTGGCCGATGAGCGTGCGAAACGGCGGGTGGTGCATGGCGATCACCACGGGCCTGCCGCGGTGCGCTTCCAGTTGGCGCTCCAGCCAGGCGAGCCGTGCTTCGCACAGGCCGCCTTCGCTGGCGCCGGGCACCACGGTATCGAGCGCGATGAGCTGCAGCCCACCCACTGGCACGCTGTATTGCACGAAGCCTTCTTCGCCCAGGTAGGCGTGCTCGGGAAAGCTGGCGCGCAGTTGCTCGCGGTCGTCGTGGTTGCCGGGCAGCAGGTAGAGCGGCATGGCCCCGAGCGGCGCCAGCAGTTCGCGCAGGTGGTCGTATTCCGCCGGCCGGCCGAAGTCGGTCAGGTCGCCGGTGACCACGACGGCATCCGGGCGCTGCGGCATGCGCAGCACCGTGTCCACGGCCTGGCGCAGGTAGGGAGCGGTGTCCAGCCGGCCATAGGCCAGCCGGCCGGGCTCGCGGATGTGCAGGTCGGAGAGCTGCAGGAGCAGGGTGGTGGTGTTCATGCGGGTCATGCGCTGAGGCTTTCGGTGACGGACAGCAGGCGGTGCGTGGCGATCCGAAAGCCTACCCGCTCGCCCTCGCGCGCGGGATGGTCGCGGTGCACATCGGCCAGGAGGGGCGCATGCCCCGAAACGGCCAGCGTGAGCTGCACGCGGTCGCCCAGGAAACTGCGGCGCGTCACGGCGGCGCTGCCCCAGTCGGGCAGGGTCGGGCCCACCTCGACGTCCTCGGGGCGCACAAGCAGAGCGTCGGCCGAAGCCGAAAGGGCGTCGCAGGCCTGCAGCGCCGTGAGGTGCGGCAGTCCCCGCGCTGCGCTGGGGTCCACGGCCGGCACGATGCGGTTCACCCGGCCCAGGAACGTGGCCACGAACGGGTGGCTGGGCGCGCGGTAGAGCGCCTCGCCGTCGCCCACCTGCACGATGCGGCCGGCATGCATCACGGCCAGGCGGTCGGCAATGGCCAGGGCTTCCTGCTGGTCGTGGGTGACGTGGATCGCCGTGATGTGCAGGCGGCGCAGCAGGTCGGCCAGTTCGTCGCGCAGCGATTCCTTGAGCTTGGCATCCAACGCGGTGAGCGGCTCGTCCAGCAGCAGCACGCGCGGGCGTGCTGCCACGGCGCGGGCCAGGGCCACCCGCTGGCGCTGGCCGCCGGAGAGTTCGGCCGGGCGCTTTTTTTCCAGGCCGCCCAGGCGCACCAGATCGACGAGTTCGCCCACGGTGCGGCGGCGCTCGCTTTCGGCCACCCCGCGGATCTTGAGGCCATAGCCGATGTTGGCCTGCACCGTCATTTGCGGAAAGAGCGCGTAGTGCTGGAACACCATGCCCACGCCGCGCTGCTCGATCGGCATGCGGGTCACGTCGGTGTTTCCGAAAGCGATGCGGCTGCCCGCATCGGGGGCCTCCAGCCCGGCGATCAGGCGCAGCAGCGTGGTCTTGCCGCAGCCCGACGGTCCGAGCAGCGCCATCACCTCGCCGGGCTCCACGGTCAGGTCGGTGGGCTGCAGGCCGCGGGTGCCGTCGGCATAGGTTTTGGCGCACTGGACCACGTCCACGCGCGTGCGTTCAAGTTCCATGGTGTTTCTCGATGAAGGTGCCGATGGCCTGCAGGCCCCACAGCACGGGAAGGATGACGATCAGAAAGACCAGCGTGTAGGCCGAGCCGATCTCGATGCGCATCGATGCATAGCTGTCGGCCAGCCCCACGGGCAGTGTGCGGGTGAGCGGGGTGTGCAGCATCCAGGTGAGATTGAATTCGCCCACCGAGAGCGTGAACACCATCAGGCTGCCCGCCACGATGGCCGGCAGCACGGCCGGCACCAGCACGCCCAGAAAGCGCTGCGCGAAGCTGGCGCCCAGCGAGCGCGCGGCCTCTTCGAGCGAGCGCAGTTCGTTCTTCTGGAATGCCGATCCCACGGTGCGCACCATGAAGGGCAGCGTGAACACCATGTGCCCCACCAGGATGAAGGCGAAGCTCTGGCGAAAGCCCGAAAGCTGCCCATAGGCGAGGATGAGCGCCAGCGCGCTGGCCAGGCCCGGCACGGCGACGGGCAGGGTGAGCAGTTCTTCGAACAGCCGGGCCCAGCGCGAGCGGCTGCGCGCCAGGGCATAGGCGCAGGGCACGCCCAGCAACAGGTTGCCCAGCACGCACAGCAGCGCGAGCACCAGGGACCAGCCCACCGTGCCGCCGTAGTTCTCCCACACCTCGCCCAGCCAGCGCAGCGTGAGCCCGCTTTTCAGGCCCACGCTGTAGTTGTTGACCAGACCGGCCATCACCGAGAGGGCGATGGGCGCGATCATGAACAGCGCGACCAGGGCGGTCAGCGCCATCAGCAGTGCCGGGGCCTGTCTTGCGTTTCGCATGGTTTCGGCTCCTTCAGAAAGCGGTGGTGCCGGACACGCGGCGCGACACCCACAGCACCATCCAGGTGATCAGCCCGAGCGTGATCGACAGGCTGGCGGCCAGCGCGAAGTTGGCATAGTTGGTGAACTCGTTGTAGATGGTGATGGGCAGAACCTCGAACTTGGCCGACAGCGTGAACGCCGTGCCGAACGCGCCCATGGCCGTGGCGAAGACGATCGCGCCGCAGGCCAGCGTCGTTGCCGCCAGTTCGGGTACCCACACATCGCGTGCCACGCGCCAGCGCGAGGCGCCCAGCGAGCGAGCCGCTTCTTCCAGCTGCGCATCCATGCTGCCGGCTGCCGCCGTGTAGGTGGCGATGGCCCGCGGCAGCGAGAAATACAGATACGCCAGGAACAGGCCAGTGAGCCCATAGGCGAACGTGGTGCGGCCGGCGCCCAGCGCCTCCGACAGGTCGGCCACCAGCCCCTGCCGCCCGCCCAGCAGGATCATGAAAAAGCCCACGATCACACCGGGGAACGACAGCGGCAGCGTCAGCAGCGACAGCAGCAGCGCACGGCCATGAAAGCGCTGGCGCGCCAGCGTGATGCCCACCAGCGCACCCAGCACCAGCGTGGCCAGCGTGACGGCGAGCGACAGTCCCAGCGTCTGCAGCAGGCTCTGCAGATAGCGCGCATGGGTCAGCACCGCGAAGTAAGTGTCCCAGCCCCTGGCCGCCGGCAGGGCCAGCAGCAGGGCGACGGGCAGCAGCCAGAACGCCGCGAAGAACGCCACGGCAGGCGCGGCGCACGCCAGCAGCACCGGGCGCGAGGGAGCGGAACCACCGTGGCGCATGGCGTTACTGCACTTCCTTCAGATAGCGGTCGGAGAACGCCTTCTGCGCAGCCGCCATGCGGCCGTAGTCCACGGTCTTGGCGCGCGCGTAGTCGCTGGCCGGCAGGAAGCGGGCCTGCACTTCCTTGGGCATGGCATTGGCGCGCACCGGGCGCAGGTAGGCGTTGGCCCACAGCGCCTGGCCTTCGTCGGACAGCACGAAGTCCAGCACCTTCCTGGCCTCTGCCGCATGCGGGGCATTGGCCACCAGGCTCATCACGTAAGGCACGACCACGGTGCCTTCCGCAGGGATGACGAACTGCACGTTGGCCTGGTCCTTGTACTTGGCGCGGTAGGCGTTGAAGTCGTAGTCCAGCAAGATGGCGATCTCACCCGACAGCACGCGGGCGTAGGCCGTCTGCTTGGGCACGATGGGCTCGTTCTTCTGCAGTGCCTTGAAGTAGTCGATGCCGGGGGCGAAGTTGTCCATGGAGCCGCCGCGGGCCTGGTTGACCGCCACCGCGCCCACGTAGCCCACGAAGGCCGAGGCCGGGTCCAGGTAGCCGATCAGGCCCTTGTAGTCGGGCTTGAGCAGGTCGGCCCACGACTTGGGCACCGGCTTGCCCTTGAGCGCATCGACGTTCACCATGAAGCCGAGCGTGCCCGAGTGGATGGTGAACCAGTGGCCCGCCGGGTCCTTGAGGCCTCCCGGAATGTCCTTCCAGCCGGCGGGCTGGTAGGTGCCCACCACGCCGTCTTTTTGCGCCTGGATGGCGAACGTCACGCCGAGGTAGGTCACGTCGGCCACGGGGCTTGCGCGCTCGGCCACCATCTGGGCAAGGGCCTGGCCGGAGTTCTTGTTGTCCGGCGGCACGGTCACGCCCGTGCGGGCCTTGATGGCCTTGAGCTGGCTGCCCCAGTCGGCCCATTCGGGCGGGCAGTTGTAGCAAATGGCGGTTTGCGCCATCGCGGCGGCGCCGGAGGCCAGGCCGAAGGCCAGCACGGTGGTGCGGATCAGGGTTTGCAAGGTGTGTTTCATCGAGGGCTCCAGAAAAGCAGAACGAAGGAAGGGATGGGTTGGGGGAGTGGGTTGCGGGATTTGTCGGTCAGGCGCCTGCGCAGGATTCGCCGGCACGGAAGCGATGGGGCAGCGTCAGGCTGGCCTGTGGCGTCAGCGGCGCATCGGCGGCCATGGCCTGGATCAGCAGTTCCACGCTGCAGCGGCCGATGTCGGCATTGGGCTGGGCCACGGTGCTCAGCACGGGGGTCAGGTCCTGCCCCAGCGCGATGCCGTCGAAGCCCACCACGCTGAGATCGCGCGACACGGCGAGGCCCGCCTGGTGGGCGGCCCGCAGGCAGCGGATCGCAATCAGGTCGTTGGAGCAGACCAGGGCGGTCGGGCGCTCGGCCCCGCGCAGCCACTGCGCCACGTCCTCCACCGCGGTTTCCACGAAAGGCACTTCGATCACCGGCGCCTGCGCCAGCCCGGCAGCGGCCATGCCGCGTCGAAAGCCGCGACAGCGCTGCTGTGCGCGGTCCGAGGCGGCCAACTGGCCGCTCACCATGGCGATGCGCCGGTGCCCCAGGGCCACCAGCCGTGCCACCAGGTCGGCCACGGCGCCTTCGCTGTCCACCGAGACGCAGGGGTGGCCGGGGTGCCGGTTGTAGGCCAGCACGTAGGGCAGGGCGGATGCCGCCAGGCGCGCGAGCGCTGCGGAGGACTCGGGCTGCGAGACCACGAGGATCATGCCGTCCACGTCGCCTGCCAGCAGCAGATTCACGGCCCGTTCTTCCTGCGCGATCACGTAGTCGGTGGTGAACGGCAGGATGGCATAGCCCGCCAGCGCCGCGGCGCGCGCGATGCCTTCAAGGCATTCCGCGAACACGGGATTGAGCAGCGTGGGCAGCACCACCCCGATGACGCGGCTGCGCTGCGTGCGCAAGGTGCGGGCGCTGGCGTTGGGCGCGTAGCCCATGCGCTCGGCCACGCCGAGCACGAGGTCGCGCGTGGCGGGGGTGACCTTGTCCGGCAAATTGAATGCGCGGGACACGGTGGCGACCGAAACCCCGGCTTCGCGGGCGACGTCCTGGATGGTCATGGGAATGGAATGGGGCTGGAAAAGGCCATGTAATCGATTTCATGGCATTGGAGCGGGGCGGCGTGACGGCGTGATGACAGCTTGGGCTTACCCACGGGATTGCGCTTCGTCTGCGCATGAAATTGTTCGCACGGCGCATTCGCGAAAGGTTCCTGGTGGGGCACCCTATGGCCGGCATAGACTTTTTTCCCTCGCGGTCGCACTGGAGCTGCCATGGTTACGCCTCTTACCTCTCGCGAGGCCCGGCCTGCGCAGCGGGCCGTAGTGCCTGGCGCCGATGCGTTGACGGTGCCTCATCCCATCTCCGCGTCGGCTTCCCGAACGTCTTTTGCCGGACTGCCAGCGCGTGCGCCATCGTCCGGGGGGCTTCCTCCGCGCCAGTATTTCCCTTTTTCAGGCGCGGCAATGCACCAGCAGAACAACGCTCGGCTGCGTCCCTACGTCATGGCCCGCGCAATCGATGGCCGGGTGGTGGACAGCGCAGACCTTGCCCGGCTGAGGCTGGCCAATCGAACGGTCGATGCAGTTCGGGAAATGCTGCCTTTAGGTCGGGGCAATGTGGCCAGCGATATCGAGCGCACGCGGGGAGAAAGCGCACGCAGAAGCGTTGCTTGCAATGCCATGACGTACCAGTTGATCCAGATGGCAGGGTGGCCACCGGTGCAGGCACGGTCTACAGCTGCACTGTTCGCGCAGACGGGAACTTGCGACGAGCATGCTGCGCCCGGCGTCATGTTGCATGCACCCTTTTTGCGGCAGGGCGAGGTGCTGTATCAAGTGACCTCTTCGCAGATCGGCCATGTGTGGGCCGAGTGGAGGCAAGAGGCGAATCCTCACAGTGCCTTTGCGTTGGTCTTGGACCCGTGGATGGATGGCCCTGCCGTGTTCGCGTCCGATGGCCAACTGTCGGACGAGCCCAAGAGCACCCAGTCTTATTTCAACTTTTCTCAGACCTCCGGCCTGGCCGCAAAAGCCCGGACGGATTGGCTGATTGCGAGTAACGGGCTGGGGCTGGCTGCGATGTTCTTTCAGGCGCGCGCAACGGTTGCGCCGGATTACCGTTGGCCGCCCCACCACACCTATCGTGGCATGCCGGTGATCAGCCGGGCTTTCGAGTTACGCGTCCAGACCAAACTCAATCGTGCGGTCGACATCGCCAAGGCCACCCAGTTCGGTGTTTCCAGCGATGCGCTTGCGGCACCACCCAGTCTGCAAAAAGCCCGGCGCAGGCTGCTCAATGACACTCTCGCAGTTGGCGTGGCCCGCGAGATGAAGCCCGGCCTCAACATTCGGGATGCGCAAAAGGAAGTGCCTGGCCTTCTGTATGGCGCGAAGTACCAACTTCGCAAAAGCCGCTGAAATTTCCGGGTGCGAGCCCTCCGCAGTCGGGCCCACCCGACCACGGCTCAGGACGAGCGCTTCACCCGCAGCAACTCATCCAGGATCAGGCAGGCCGCTCCCACCGTGATGGCCGAGTCCGCCAGGTTGAAGGCCGGAAAGTGCCAGCCCCGCGCGTGGAAGTCCAGGAAGTCCACCACGTAGCCGTGCATCATGCGGTCCACCACGTTGCCCACGGCGCCGCCCAGGATGCTGGACAGCGCGAAGCAAAACAGCTTCTGCCCGGGATGGGCGCGCAACTGCCACACGATGAACAGCGTGGCCGCCACGCCAATGCCCGTGAACACCCAGCGCTGCCAGCCGCCCGCATCCGCCAGGAAGGAGAACGCCGCACCCGTGTTGTGCGCACGCACGATGTTGAAGAAGCCGGTGATGTAGGTGGCATCGCCCAGCCGGTAGTAGCCCAGGATCAACGTCTTGGTGAACTGGTCCGCGATCAGGATCAGCAGTGCCCAGACGAGCCAGGGCCACATCTTGCCGCCCGCGGAGGATGAAGACGAATAGCTGCTGCGGGCCATCACGCGTGCTCCCGCGCTTCGCCGGCGCCATACAGGTTGCTGGTGCAGCGGCCGCACAGCGTCGGGTGGACCGGGTCCTGGCCCACATCGCTGCGGTAGTGCCAGCAGCGCTCGCACTTGGTGTCGGTACTGGCCTGCACGCTGATCCGCAGCGCATCGCCCGCCACCAGTTCGATCGCGGACGTGATGAAGACGAACTTCAGGTCGTCGCCCAGGCTGGCGAGCAGCGCGTGGTCTTCGGGGGCGGCGGTCAGGGTGACCGTGGCCTGCAGCGACGAGCCCACCTGGCCGGCCGCGCGCAGCGCTTCGATTTCCTTGTTCACCGCATCGCGGATGGCGCGCAGGCGGGCCCACTTGGCCAGCAGCCCTTCGTCGGCGCCCGCGATGGAGCCATAGGTTTCCAGGAAGATCGATTCGGAGGTGCCGAACACCTTCCACGCCTCTTCCGCCGTGAACGACAGGAAGGGCGCCATCCAGCGCAGCATGGCGTGCGTGATCTGGTACAGCGCGGTCTGGGCGCTGCGGCGCGCCAGGCTCTTGGGCGCCGTGGTGTACAGGCGGTCCTTGAGCACGTCGAGGTAGAAGCCGCCCAGGTCTTCCGAGCAATACAGCTGCAGCTTGGCCACCACGGGGTGGAACTCGTACACCTGGTAGTGAGCCAGCACTTCGGCTTGGAATTCGGCGGCCCGCGTGAGCGCATAGCGGTCGATCTCCAGCATCTGGTCGAACGGCACGGCGTCGGCCTTCGGATCGAAGTCGCTCACGTTGGCCAGCAGGAAGCGCAGCGTGTTGCGGATGCGGCGGTAGGCGTCCACCACGCGCGCCAGGATCTTGTCGTCGCCGGCGATGTCGCCCGAGTAGTCGCTGGCGGCCACCCACAGGCGGATGATCTCGGCGCCGAGCTTCTTGTTGATCTCCTGCGGGTCGATGCCGTTGCCCAGCGACTTGCTCATCTTGCGGCCCTGGCTGTCCACGGTGAAGCCGTGGGTCAGCAGGCCCTTGTAGGGCGCGCGGCCCTCCAGGGCGCTCGCCAGCAGCAGCGAGCTGTGGAACCAGCCGCGGTGCTGGTCGTGGCCTTCAAGGTACAGGTCGGCCTCGGGGCCGGTGTCGTGGTGCACGTTCGGGTGCGTGCCGCGCAGCACGTGGAAGAAGGTGGAGCCGGAGTCGAACCACACTTCCAGGATGTCGGTGCTCTTGGTGTAGCAGGCGGCGTCCTCGGCACCCAGGATCTCTTCAGGCGTCACGCGGCTCCAGGCCTCGATGCCGCCCTTCTCGACGATATCGGCCGCCTGGTCCATGATCTCCATGGTGCGCGGATGCAGCTCGCCCGAGTCCTTGTGCAGGAAGAACGGGATGGGCACGCCCCAGCTGCGCTGGCGCGAGATGCACCAGTCGGGCCGGTTGGCGATCATGTCGTGCAGGCGGGCCTTGCCGTTCTCGGGGTAGAAGCTGGTGTGCTCGATGGCCTCCAACGCCGTCTGGCGCAGGGTCTTGGGCGCCTTGTCCTTCGTGAACACGCCTTCGCCTTCGTCCATGCGGATGAACCATTGCGCGGCGGCTCGGTAGATCACCGGGGTCTTGTGGCGCCAGCAGTGCGGGTAGCTGTGGGTGATGTCCTTGGTGGCCATCAGGCGGCCAGCGTTGCGCAGTGCCTCGATGACGACCGGCACGGCCTTCCAGATGTGCTGGCCGCCGAACAGGGGGAAGTCGGCCGCGTAGGTGCCGTTGCCCTGCACGGGGTTCAGGATGTCGTCCAGCGCCAGGCCGTGTGCGCGGCAGGAGTTGAAATCCTCCAGGCCGTAGGCGGGGGAGGAGTGCACGATGCCGGTGCCGTCGTCGGCCGTGGCGTAGTCGGCCAGGTACACGGGCGACAGGCGCCGGTAGCCATGGCTGCCGTCTTCGCTTTTCACGTCGTAGAGCGGGTGTTCGAACTCCAGCCCGCCGAGCTTTTCGCCCAGCGCCGTGGCGAGCACCTGGCCGGTGAGGCCGTAGCGTGCCATGCAGTCTTCCACCAGCGATTCGGCCAGCACCAGCAGGCCGCGCTCGGTGTCCACCAGCGCATAGGTGATTTCGGGGTTCAGGTTCAGCGCCTGGTTGGCGGGGATGGTCCAGGCGGTGGTGGTCCAGATCACCACGAAGGCATCTTTCTGCAATGCGCTCAATCCGAAGGCAGCGGCCAGCTTCGTGGGCGCGTGCGCCTTGAAGGCCACGTCCAGCGTGGTGCTCTTCTTGTCCTGGTACTCGATCTCGAACTCGGCCAGCGACGAGCCGCAGTCGAAGCACCAGTACACGGGCTTCAGGCCCCGGTACACGAAGCCGCGCTCCATCACGCGCTTGAACGCCCGGATTTCGCCCGCTTCGTTGGCGAAGTTCATCGTCTTGTAGGGGTTGTCCCATTCACCCAGCACGCCCAGGCGCTGGAAGTCGCCCATTTGCTGGGCGATCTGCTCGGTGGCATAGGCGCGGCTCTTGGCCTGCATGTCGTCGCGGCTCAGGTTGCGGCCGTGCTTTTTCTCGATGGCGTTCTCGATCGGCAGGCCGTGGCAGTCCCAGCCGGGCACGTACAGCGCGTCGAAGCCTTCGAGCTGGCGCGCCTTGGTGATCATGTCCTTCAGGATCTTGTTCACCGCATGGCCCATGTGGATCTGGCCGTTGGCGTAGGGAGGGCCGTCGTGCAGGATGAACTTCGGTGCGCAGCAGCGGGCGTCGCGCAGCTTCTTGTAGATGCCTTTTTCGTCCCATTCCTTCACCCAGCCCGGCTCGCGCTTGGGCAGGTCGCCGCGCATCGGGAAGGCGGTGTCGGGCAGGTTGAGCGTGGCGCGGTAGTCCGTGCCGGTGGAAGGGGTGGGGGTGGCGTTCGTGTTCTCGGACATGGCAAGACCTAAGGAGCGGGCCGTTCCGGGCCATGGCCTGGAACGCAGGAAGAGAAAGAAGATGAGGGGGCGGACGGGGCCGCAGGGCTGCGCTGCGGCACGGGGACCGTCAAATTCGGTCGCGCGTGGTCTGGCGACGGGTCTCGGCGTGCGTGGAGGCGGAGAAATACGCCCGCGCGTCATCGCAGTCCCTGGCGATGCCGCGGGTGAGGGCGTCGAAGCTGTCGTATTTCAGCTCGTCGTGCAGTTTGTGCAGGAGTTCCACGCGGACGATTTTACCGTACGCCCCTTCGGCCCCCAGATCGCGGGGCCAGTCCAGGCAGTGCGTCTCCAGCAGCACGCGGCCGCCGTTCACGTCCCGGGGATCGAGCGACGGGCGCACGCCCAGGTTGGCCACGCCCGGCAGGGGCTCGGCGGCCAGGCCGTGCACCCGCACCACGAAGATGCCGCCCGCAGCGGGCTTCCAGTGGGCAAAACGCAGGTTGAGTGTGCGAAAGCCGTCGCCGGCGCCCTCGCGGCTCGCGCCCAGTTCACGGCCGAGCTTGCGCCCGTGCACCACGTGGCCCGAGATGGCATAGGGCCGGCCCAGCAGCCGCGCGGCGTCTTCCATGCGGCCGGCGGCCAGGGCCTCGCGCACGGCCGAGCTCGATACCCGCAGGCCGTGCACCTCGTAGCTGTTCATGCGGGCCACTTCGAAGCCCTGGCTGCGTCCGGCGCCGTCCAGCATGGCGTAGTCGCCCGCGCGCTGCGCGCCGAAGCGGAAGTCGTCGCCCACCAGCACGTAGCGCGCGCCCAGGCCGCGCACCAGCACGTCCTCGATGAACATCTGCGGCGGCTGGCTGGCCAGCCGTTCGTTGAAGGGCAGCACCACGGTCTGCTGCACGCCGCAGCGGCGCAGTTCGTCCAGCTTGTCGCGCAGGGTGCCGATGCGGGCGGGGGCCAGTTCGGGGCGCTGGCGGGCGCCGGCGAAGTAGTCGCGCGGGTGGGGCTCGAACGTCAACACGCAGCTGGGCACGCCGCGGTGGGCCGCCTCGTTGTTCAGCAGCGCCAGCATGGCCTGGTGCCCACGGTGCACGCCGTCGAAATTGCCGATGGTGAGAGCGCAGGCCGATGCAATGTCGGGGTGATGGAAGCCTCGAAAGATCTTCATCGGAGTGCTTTACTTTTGATAGCGCCGTGCGCAGGTGTATCAAGCGCTGGACGCCAATTTGTCATGAACGGAGTATATTGTGAGCCACAGGCCGGCCTTGGCACGCCGCCCGTGAGACATCAGCGTTCCGAATCCTTGTGTGCATCGTTGTTCCAGGAGGCGAGTTGTGAAGGTCTTGAAGTTGTCGGCCCAGGGGCTGCCCCAATCGTGGATTTCGCTGGAACAGGCGGTCATTCACTATGCCGCGGGCGAGGTGCGCTGGGAATCCGGCGCGCAGATCGCCCGGTTCCGCGGCGGCCACAATGCCGTGACGGGCGAGCAGTCGGTCATCGGTGTCAACAGCATCATCGGCACCAAGGGCGTGCCGTCCATCAACCCGTTCAACCTCAAGCCCAGCCTGACCAACGGCAAGCTCTTCGCCCGCGACCGCAACGTCTGCGCGTATTGCGGCGGGCACTTCCACGAAGAAGACCTCACGCGCGAGCACATCGTGCCCTATGCGCGCCAGGGCGTGGACCACTGGATGAACGTGGTCACGGCCTGCCGCCCCTGCAACCACCGCAAGGGCCCGCGCACGCCCGAGCAGGCGCACATGCCGCTGCTCTATGCGCCCTACGTGCCCAGCCTGTGGGAGGACTTCATCCTGCGCAACCGCCGCATCCTGGCGGACCAGATGGAGTTTTTGATGGCGCACGTGCCCAAATCGTCCCGCCTGCTGGACTGATCGAAAAAAAGCGCCTGCGCAGGTACTTTCCCCGAGGGCCGGGGGCCGGGGCTGCGGGAATAATCCTGCCTCCTTTGTCACAACGCCCCCTGGGGGCTCAGATCGGACCGTTTCCATGCGCATTGCTTCCCGCCGCCTGTTGCTGGCCGCCGCCGTTGCCGGCTTGCCCATTCTTCCCGTGTTCGCCCAGCAGGCCAAGGAAATCAAGGTCGGCTATGCGCTGGCGATCAACTCGCATTACGGCGCGGCCGCCCAGGCCTGGGCCGACACGGTCGAGAAAGGCACCAACGGCGCCTTCAAGTTCAAGCAGTTCCCCTCCAGCGCCCTGGGTGGCGAGCGCGAGCTGATCGAAGGCCTGCAGCTGGGCACCGTGGAGGCGGTGATCGTCTCCACCGGCGCCCTGAGCAACTTCGTGCCCGATGTGGGCGTGGTGGACATTCCCTTCCTGTTCCGCGACACGGCCCACGCCCGCGCGGTGCTGGACGGCCCGTTCGGCCAGGACCTGCTGGGCAAGTTCAAGGGCCGGGGCCTGATCGCCCTGGCCTGGGGCGAGCAGGGCTTTCGCCACCTGACCAACAACAAGCACCCGGTGAGCACGCCGGCAGACCTCAAGGGCCTCAAGATCCGCGTGACCGAGAACCCCGTGCACATCACGGCCTTCCGCACGCTGGGCGCCTCGCCCACGCCCATGTCCTGGCCCGAGGTGATCGGTGCGCTGCAGCAGGGCACCATTGACGGCCAGGAAAACCCGATGTCGGTGATCGTGTCAGCCAAGCTGCCGCAGGTGCAGAAATACCTCTCGCTGACCGGCCACGTCTATGCGCCCATGGCGCTGATCGTGTCGCCCAACCTCTGGTCGAGCCTCAGCGATGCGCAGAAGGCCAGCTTCACCCAGGGTGCCAAGGCGGGTGCGGCGGCCTCGCGCAAGTTCGTGGACGACGTGGAGCAAAAGGGCCTGGCCGACGTCAAGGCGGCCGGCATGCAGGTCGTGGAGTCGGTCGACAAGTCGGCCTTCCAGAAGGCCCTGGAGCCCGCCTACAAACAGTACGCCACCAAGTTCGGCCAGAAGACGCTGGACCAGATCACCGGCACGAAGTGATGGTGGCCGGCGCGACCGGAGCCTGTCCGGCGTGCGCTTTTCCTCTGCCCGGCCTGGCCGGGCTTTTTCCTTTGTGGTCGACCGACCGATAGATTGGCACCGGCAGGTGCCCTCCCTCCCATGCTGAACCGATTCGAGCGCGCGCTGGTGGCCTGCAACCGCTGGCTGCTCATCATCTTGCTGCTGGCCATGGCCTGCATCGTCTTCGCCAACGTGGTGCTGCGCTACACCACGGGCGATTCCATCGTCTGGGCGGAGGAGGTGGCCCGGCACCTGATGATCTGGGGCACGTTCCTCGGGGCCGGACTGGTGCTGCGCTTCGGCGGGCACGTGGCCATCGACAACCTGCACCACACGCTGGGGCCGACTGGCGCGCGCTGGCTGCGCGGGCTGATCGTGGCGGGGCTGGGCGTGTTCTTCCTGGTGATGGCGTGGTTCTCGGTGCAGTACGTGTGGGCCACGCGGTTCCAGACCACGCCTGCCACCGACATCGCGTTCGCCTGGATCTATTCGGCGATGCCGGTGGGCTTCCTGCTGCTGTTCGTGCACCTGCTGTTCATGGCCCGGGGCTATGTGATTCATGGCAGCTATGTCGAGTCCGACGAGATGGACGCCGAGTCCGCTGCGTCGCTGTGATGTTCCGAAGGACCTGACCATGGCCATCACCCTCTTCGTTTCCGCCATCGTCCTGATGGCGCTGGGCTTTCCCGTCGCATTCGCGCTGGCCATGTCGGCCGCGATCGCGGTGTTCGTGGGCGGGCGCTATCCGCAGCTGATCGTGTTCAAGGAGATGTTCACCGGCATCGACAGCTTCCCGCTGATGGCGGTGCCGTTCTTCATCCTCGCGGCCGAGATCATGTCCGGCGGTGCACTCACCGTGGTGCTGCTGCGCTTCGCGGCGCAGTTCGTGGGCCACCTGCGCGGCGGGCTGGGGCATGCCAACATCCTGTCGCTCACGCTGTTCTCGGGCATCTCGGGCTCGGCCCTGGCCGATGCGGCGGGGCCCGGCTCCATGATGGTCAAGATGATGGACAAGGCCGGCTACTCGCGCGCCTACGCAGCGGCGCTCACCGCCAGCACCGCCATCGTGGGCCCCATCATTCCGCCCTCGATCATCATGATCATCTATGCGCTGCAGGACGAGCAGGTGTCGGTGGGCGCGCTCTTCATCGCCGGCTTCGCGCCCGGGCTGCTGATCGCCGCGGCCATGGCGCTCGTCAACTGGCGCGTGTGCGTGCGCCGCGACTACCGCTCGCGCGAGCCGCGGCCGAGCCGTGCGGAGATGCTGTCCAACAGCATCCGCGCCATCCCGGCGCTGATGTTGGTCGTGCTGATCCTGGTTGGCATCCGCTTCGGGATCTTCACGCCCACCGAGGCGTCGGTGGTGGCGGTGTTCTATGCGCTCATCTGCGGCAAATGGATCTACCGCACGCTGGAGTGGAAGGCGCTGCCCCACATCGCCGCGCGCTCGGCCTTGCTGACCGCATCGGTGCTGCTGGTGGTGGCGGCGTCGGCCGCGTTCGCCTGGGTGCTGACGATCGAAGGCATTCCCCAGCAACTGGCGGAGACCATCGTGGGGTGGAACCTGTCGCCCGTCACCTTCCTGATCGCGGTGAACATCCTGCTGCTGCTGTTCGGCATCTTCATGGAGCCGCTGCCGGGCGTGATGATCCTCGTGCCGATCCTGGCGCCCATCTCGGCGGCGCTGGGCATCGATCCGATCCACTTCGCGATGGTGGTGATCGTCAACCTCACCCTGGGCATGATCACGCCGCCCGTGGGCGGGCTGCTGTTCGTGACCTCGGTGGCCACCAAGGTGCCGCTGGCGGCCCTCACGCGGGAGCTGCCGCCCTTCCTGCTGGCGCACCTGGCGGTGCTGATCCTGCTGACTTTCGTGCCGGCGATATCGACCTGGCTGCCGCACGCGCTGGGGTTCTGACCCCGCGCACGAGGGCATGAAAAAAGCGCGGCAACGGCCGCGCTTTTTCTTTGGGGGTGACCCGTCCTGAATGAGGTTGACACCTTTCTGTTCATCAGAAAGGAAAGTCAAGTGGATCAATGGGTTAAGAGAACGCAGAAGGACTACACACTGGCCTTTAAGCTGGCGGTGGTGGATCAGGTA
>NZ_BQXL01000024.1:0-62456 GCF_030159015.1 Acidovorax sp. SUPP3434 | reverse complement strand
CGCTGCATGGCAATGCCCACCCGGGTCTCCGGCACCACCCCCAGCGCCATCAGGCGGTGGGCCACTCGGTTGGCTCTCGCATTGAGCTCGCCATAGGTCAGGGTCTGATCCTCGCAACGCAACGCAATGGCGCCAGGCTGGTTGATTGCCTGCCGCTCCACAAGACGGTGCAAGGGAGAGTGACCTTGCGTTTGCTTGTGTGTGGTTCGGGCCAACGCGTGCAACTGTGCCGTTTCCGCTGCGGGCAGCAAATCGGCGGACCCCACGCAACAGTCCGGCCGGTCTGCGAACACCGACAGCATATGGACCCACTGGTCCGCAAGCCGGGCGATGCGCGAGGGCTCGAACAACTCGCGCGCATAGCTGAACCTTGCATGCACGCTGCCGTCGGGCCGCTCCGTGGTCTCCAGCATCCACTCGAACTGCGCAGCCTTGTCGGCAGCGTCGCAGAGCTCGGCGTCCAGGCCCGGCAGTTGCTGCAGCGCCCGGTAGTCCTCGCGCAGGTGGTTGAACATGACCTGGAACAGCGGGCTGCTACCCAGGCTGCGCTCGGGCTGCAGGGCTTCCACCAGCCGCTCGAAAGGCAGGTCCTGATGGTCTTGCGCCTCCAGCGCCGCCTGGCGGACCTGGTCCAGCAGTTGCCCGAATGGCATGGACTCGTGCAGCCTGGCGCGCAGCACCTGGGTATTGACGAAGAAGCCGACAAGTCCTTCGGTCTCCACGCGATGCCGGTTGGCGACGGGCACCCCCACGCGGATGTCCTCTCCGCCGGTATGCCGGTGCAGCAATGCCTGGAATCCCGCCAGTAGCACCATGAACAGGCTGGCGCCATGCCGGTCGGCCAGCGAGCGCAGCCGTTTCACCAGGTCGGCCGACAGGGCCAGACCATGGCGCGCTGCCTGGTATCGCCCGTCGCTGCTCCGTTGCTGGTCTGCCGGCAGCTCAAGAACCGGGTGCTCGTCGCCCAACTGCTGCTGCCAGTACAGCAGTTGCCTGTCTGCCTCACCCGCGTCGAGCCAGCTTTTCTGCCACAACGCATGGTCGGCATACTGCACCGCCAGCGGCGCCAGGGCCACGGCCTCGCCCAGAACCACGGCTCGGTAATGCTGCGCGAACTCGTTCACCACGATCTGCAACGACCAGCCATCGGCAACGATGTGGTGCATGACCACCACGAATAGATGCTCCTGGGGCGAAAGCCGAAGCACCACGGCCCGCAACAGCGGTCCCCGGGCCAGGTCGAACGGCTGGCTGCAGATGCGCTGCATTTCCGCTTGCTGCGTGTCTGCCTGGCCAGGCTCGCTTAAGTCCAAACAGCTGAAATCGACTTCGGCATGTTCGCGGATGAGCTGCTGGAGTTGGCCCTGCTCTCCCATCCTGAACACCGTGCGCAGCGATTCATGGCGCTGCACCACACAGGAGAGCGCTGCTCTTGCCGCCTCGACATCGAATTCACCACGCAGCCGCATCACACCCGCCAGGTGGTAGGCCGTGCTGCGGGGATCAAGCTCCCACAGAAACCACTGCCGCGCCTGGGCCGCCGAGGCTGCGCATTCGCCAGAGGCCTTCGCGTCGCGTGGCAGGACGGGAAATTGGCCGATAGACAGCCCCTGCGCCTTGAGTTGCTGGTAGACGAGGCGGCGCTTTTCATCCGAGAGCCCTGCGAATCTTTCCGCGACATACCGCACATGATCGAGGCCCATCAAACGTTCTCCAGACTGTCGACAAACGAGGCCATCTCGCGCAACTTTGCGCGCTGATCGCCTGAGGTGGCAATGCGAGCGGCCATGGCGGACAGCTCAGGGGCTTCGAACACGTCCTTGACGGCAAGGCCGGTCTGCATGGCGCTTTGAACGCGCGCCACCATCTGCGCCGCAAGCAGAGAATGGCCGCCCAGTTCGAAGAAGTTGTCGCCGCGACCCACGCGCTCCACCGACAGCACCTCGCGCCAGATCCGCGCCAGCCCTTGCTCTGTATCGCCAGACGGCTCTTCATGGGCACGCGACGATCCCCCAGCGGGATCGGGCAGCCTGACCCTGTCCACCTTGCCATTGGCATTCAGGGGTAACGCCTGCAGTTCGACAAAGGCCGAAGGCAGCATGTAGTCGGGCAGGGAAAGCCGCAGGCCTTCACGCAGCGCGCCAGTGTCTACCGCAGCGCCAGGCTGCCCAACGACATAGGCCACGAGCCGGCTGGTGCCTGCCAGTTCCTGGGCCACAACGACAGCCTCTCGCACCGGCTCCAGCGCCAGCAGGGCCACCTCCACCTCGCCGACCTCCACGCGAAAGCCTCGAATCTTCACCTGGTGATCGACCCGCCCCAGGTATTCGAGTTGCCCGTACTCATCCCATCGCGCCAGGTCCCCCGTCCGGTACAGACGGCCAGCATGGGGGCCCAGGGGGTCCGCCACAAAGCGCTGCGCCGTGAGCGCAGGTCGGCCCACATAGCCTCTGGCGAGTGCACCGCCCAGGTACAGCTCGCCGACCACGCCCGGCGACACCGGCTGCAGCGCGGTATCCAGCACGCGCAGAATGGCCGTCGAGGCGGGCGATCCGATAGGAGGCAGCGTCCGGCCATCGCCGGCATCCACATCGAAGCTGCTGACCACGTGGGTTTCCGTGGGGCCGTATTGGTTGACCAGCCGGCACCGGGGCATCCGCTGAAGCCAGGCCCTCAGTTCCTCGGTCAGTTTCAGTTGCTCGCCGGCCGTGATGATCTGCCGAAGCGCTGGCAGGTTTCTGTCCAGGCGCAGCGCCGCTTCGGCCAACAGTTGGAGCACGGCATAGGGCAGGTACACGCGCTCCACCGCCCGCTCCTCCATCAAGGCCAACAGCAAGAAAAAATCCCTTCTCTGGGCGGCGTCCGTTTGGACCAGGGTAGCGCCTGAGCACAGGGCCACGACGACCTCCTGGTAGCCCACATCGAAGCAGGGCGAGGCGAACATCAGCGTGCGCGCGGCCCCCGGCATGCGGTCGATCTGCCATGCGGCCAATTGCGAGAGCACGCCTTGCCGCATCGCAATGCCCTTGGGCCGCCCGGTGGAGCCGGATGTGAACAGGATGTACAGCAGGCCATCCGCATTCAGCGCAACGGTCGGATTGCTTCCCGACAGATGCTCCCATGCCACGCGGCGAAGGTCGATGGCGACCAGCCCGCCGAAGACACCCGACAGAGCAGCCCCCGCATCCGCGTGATGGATGAAGGCATCGGCCCGGCTGTCTTCGAGCATGACGGCGATTCTGTCGGCCGGGTACTCCAGGTCCAGCGGCACATAGGCGGCGCCCGCCTTGAGGATGGCCAGCAAAGCCACCACCGAATCGACGCCGCGCTCCAGCGCCACGGCCACGCGACGCTCAGGGCCGATGCCCCTTTCCAGCAACAGATGGGCCAATCGGTTGGCACGAAGGTTCAGCTCGCCGTAGCTGAGGCTTTGCCCCGCGCATTCGATGGCGACCGCCTGCGGCTGCAGCTCTACCTGGTTCTCGATCATCTCCACGAGAGAGGCAGGGCCGGCGCCGTGCTCGCCTGCCCGGCTCCACGCATCGAGCTTGCGGATTTCGGTGGCACCGAGGATGCCGATCTCGGACAGCCGCGCTCCAGGCGTTTCCACCAACGCCGCCAAGATCTGGTCAAAGCTGCCCGCCAGGCGTTCGACCATCGGCGCATCGAACAGCTCCTGCGCATAGCTGAACTGCGCGCTGAGGCGGCCATCCTCCCACTCGACCGTGTCCAGCATGAACTCGAAGATGGTCGATCTTTCGATGTCCAGATAGCCCTCGAACCGCAGCCCGGGAAGCTGCTCCAGCACCTGGTGGCCTTTTCTCTGGTGGTTGAACATCACCTGGAACAGGGGACTGACGCTCAGGCTGCGCTGCGGATGCAGCGCCTCCACCAGCTGTTCGAAGGGAAGGTCCTGGTGCGCCTGGGCCTGCGCCACGGCATCCCGGGCCTGCGCCAGCAATTCGGACAGCGTCAACTGGCCATGCAGCTGTCCCCGCATCACCTGCGTATTGACGAAAAAACCCACGATGCCCTGGCTCTCCGCCCTGTGCCGATTGGCGGTGGGCACGCCCACACGGATGTCCTGCAAGCCCGTGTAGCGGTGAAGCAGCGCCTGAAACCCTGCGAGCAGCACCATGAACAGGCTCATGCCCTGGGCCTGTGCTCTGCGCTGCAGGCCTCGCACCCGGTCTGCGGACAGCGTGATGGCGTGCTGAGCTGCCCGGTAGCGGCCATCGGCTCGGCGTGGCCTGCTGGCGGGCAATTGCATGACAGGGTGCTCGTTGCCCAGCCTATCCCTCCAGTACGCCAACTGCCGCGGCCCTTCGCCGGCTTCCAGCCATCCCTTGTGCCATGCCGCGTAGTCCGCATACTGCAGGCGCAGCGCCGGCAGGGTCAGGCGCTGCCCCGCAAGGCGCGCTCGGTAACGCTGCGCGAACTCTTCGACAATGATCTGCATGGACCAGCCGTCCGAGACGATGTGGTGCATGACCACCACCAGCACATGCATGTGCTGTGCCGCGCGGATCAGCGCCAGCCGCAATAGCGGCCCACGGGACAGATTGAAAGGCGTGGCGATGGTGTCGAGCGCCTGCCGCTGCACGGCAGCATCACGCTGGTCCTCGGGCAGGGCCGAGAAATCAATCAATGGCATCGCGGCCCCAGGCAACTCGGCAGGCGCCTGGACCTGCTGCCACACCTGACCCTGCTCGTCTGCGCTGAACACCGTGCGCAGTGATTCGTGGCGTGCCACCAGTTCATCGAAGCTCATGCGCAGGGCGTCCAGGTCCAGCTCACCGGCCAGCTTCAGAGCGCCTGCGATATGGTAGGCACTGCTGTGAGGGTCCAGTTGCCAGAGGAACCACTGGCGCAGTTGGGCGTGCGACGGCACGAGCGGCTTGTTGCGCAGTTCCGGGGCCAGCACAGGGATCGCTTGGTCCTGGTCCTGCACCGGACAGGCCACCGTGGACTGTCCTGCCACTGGAGGTGCCTGCAGCATCTCGGCCAATTGCTGCAGGCTGACCTGCTCGAACAATTGCTTGGGCACCAGCTTGAGCCCGTGCTTTCGCGCCTTGGCCACCACCTTGAGGGCCAGGATGGAGTCTCCGCCGATCTCGAAGAAGTTGTCCCTGCGGCTGACGGGCTCGCGCCCCAGCACCTCCGACCAGACCGCTGCCAGCGTTTGCTCGGTCGGCCCCACCGGCGCCTCATGGCCGCCGCACTCGGCCGTCTCTGGCTCCGGCAGGGCATGGCGATCGACCTTGCCATTCATGGTCAATGGCAGCCGCGGCAACACCACGATGGCCGCTGGCAGCATGTAGGGCGGCAGGGTGCGCGCCAGGGACTCGCGCAGCGCGGCCACATCGATCACCTGCCGTTCCTGCGCGACGACGTAGGCCAGCAAGCGTTGCTGCCCGTTTTCGGCCTCGCGCACAATGGCTTCGGCACTCGCGACACCGGGCAGCTTTCGCAACGCCTGGGCCACTTCACTGAGCTCGACGCGGTAGCCGTGCAGCTTGATCTGGTCGTCGTTCCGACCCAGGAATTCGATGCTGCCATCCTTGAGTTGCCGCACGCGGTCCCCGGTGCGATACAGGCGCTGGCCCGCGCACCAGGGGTCCGCCACGAAGCGCTCACAGGTCTGGCCAGGCCTGCCTTCGTAGCCACGTGCCAAACCTGCCCCACCCAGGTACAGCTCGCCGGCAAGGCCCTGCGGCACGGGGCTCAGCCATTCGTCCAGCACATGGGCGCAGCTGTTGCGCAGCGGCAGGCCCAACGGCACCGTGCCTGCCTCACGGACGGCTGCATCGGCCTCCTGGGTCAGCACCCCGACCGTGGTTTCCGTCGGGCCATAGTGGTTGAGCACTCTGGTAAGGGGGCTCAGGGCGGCGATCTGTGCGTACAAAGGCCAGCCCGTGGCCTCACCGCCCAGCACCAGGCGATGGCGCGGCAGGACCTGCTCAGGCCGGGCAGCGCTCAGCAGGGCCTGCAAATGGCTGGGCACGATCTTCAGCACATCGACCTGGTGCGTGTGCATGTAGTCCGCAAAGGCGTCTGGATCGAAAGCGCGCTCAGGGGACATGAGGTGCAGCAGACGCCCAGAGCACAGCGCGCCGAAAAGCACCGTATGCCCCAGGTCTGCAGCCACCGTCGACACCATGGCCATGCTGGACGCATCGACCGGCAGGTCCAGCCGGGCCAGCACACCCTGCACATAGTTGGCCAGCGCGCCATGGGTGATCACGACCCCCTTGGGCTGGCCCGTGGAGCCCGAGGTGTAGATGAGGTAAGCGGCCTGGTCCCGGTGAAGGGTGGCGGTCTCCAGCGCATCGGCATCGAGGTCTGCAGGTTCAGAAAGCGCCAGCGGCCATACCGGGATCCCCGGTTGCCATGAAGGAGGCTGCAGGGCCAGCACCAGGCGGGCGCCGCTGTCGTGCAGCTGATAGGCCAGCCGGTCGGCCGGCAGCTCGGGGTCCAGCGGCACATGGACGCAGCCGGCCTTGAGTACGGCCAGCATACCCAGCACCATTTCCGGCGAGCGCGGTGCCAGCACCCCGACGCGGGTTTCCGGACCCAGACCTTGCGTGCGCAGCCGCGCCGCAAGCTGGTTTGCCGCCTTGTCCAAGTGCCCGAACGATGCAGTGCGCGATTCGGCACGCACCGCCAAGCCCTGGCCCTGGCTGGCCACGGCGGCATCCCACAGGGAAAGCACCGTCGTGGCCTGCGGACTTGCGGGCTGCGGCACGGCAACCATCTGCAGGCCCTCGGCCGGGTCAGTCAGCGCAAGGGCCGCCAATGCCCTGTCGGGCGCCATCACCACCTGCTGCGCACAACGGGTCAGGCCTTCCGCAAAGACCGCAATCCGCTGCGCATCAAACAGGCCCGTGTCGTAGATGAAAACGCTTTCGATGCCTTCGGCCCGATCTGTGAAATCCAGGCTCAGATCGAAGTGCGCATGGCCTGCGGTCATGGCCTGCATGCGCACGTGCAACCCGGCGACGCTGCGCTCGCGCTCCATCGCGTCCTGTTGCGTGCACTTGACCTGAAACAACGGATGCACACCCGGCTGGCGCTCCGGCGCAAGCGCCTCGACCAACATGTCAAACGGCAGGTCGGCATGTTGCTGCGCGTCGAGCACAGCATGCCGCACCTGCTCCAGCAGCTCGCCAAAGCCCATCTGTGGCGCGACATCGACCTGCACCACTTGGAGGTTGAGCAGATAACCGATCAGCCCATGGGTCTCGGCCTTGCCCCGGTTGGCGATGGGCGTCCCCACGCGGATGCGGCGCTGGCCGCTCAGGCGGTACAGCAACAGGTCGAGCAAGGCCGTCATCACCATGAACAGCGAGGCACCACGCGCTCGCGCCATGGCACGCACCGCATCGGACAATTCAATGGGCCAGACGAAACGGTGGCGACCCTCGGCCGCATCCGTTACCGCGCCGCGTACATGGCTCAGGGGCAGTTCCAGCGGCTCATGCGCGCTGCCCAGGCGATCGCGCCAGTAACGCAGTTGTCGTTCGCGCTCACCGCCGTCCAGGCGCTGGCGTTCCCAGGCCGCGTAGTCGGTGAACTGTATGGGCAGCGGCGCAAGCGCATGCGGACGGGCGCCGAGCCTGGCGGCGTAGCACTGCAAAAGCTCGTCCACGAGAATGCGCAACGACCACCCATCCGCCGCAATATGGTGCATGGACAGCGCCAGCACATGGTGCTGTTCGCCCAGGCGGTACAGGCAGGCGCGCAATGGTACCTCCCGGTCAAGGGCAAAGGGCGTCTGCGCGAAGTCGGCCAACGCGTCTGCCAACGCGTCTTCGATCCTGGCCTGCTCGCGCAGATCGACCACTGGCAGTTGCAGCGGCACACCCGCCTGCGGCTGCACGGCCTGCAGCGCCTGACCGTCGCCACCGATCGTGATCAGCGTGCGCAGGATGTCATGCCGCGCCACCAGGTCACCCAGCGCTGCGCTCAGCGCCGACGCGTTGAGGGGGCCGTCCATTTCCAGACTGCCTGCCAGGTTGTAGGCCGGGCTCTCGGGCGCAAGCTGCCAGGTCAACCAAAGGCTGCGTTGCGCATGGGAAAGCAGTGCGGGGGTGGCCGGGTCCCGGCGCGGAATGTCCTGACCACCACGTGGCGCTGCGCGACCACCGCCGCGCAGGCGGGCATCGAGTTGGGCGCGCTGCTCGGGGCTGAGCCGGGCGCGCAGGGACTGTATATCTTGCGGTGCTGTCATGGCAATCTTACGAATAGAGCGGCGAGGCGGTTGTCGGACTGGGCTCGGCTTCGGCGTCCAGAAACTGGATTTCCTCGATCAACCGGGTTTCAACGAATTCGGCCAGCCGCCGCACCGTAGGCGTGCGCAGCAAAGCCGCAGGATGGATTTCGACGCCATAGGCCTGGCGCACGCGCGCCAGCAGTTGGATCGCCATGAGGGAGTCGCCGCCGAGCTCGAACAGGTTGTCCTCGGCGCCCACAGGAGCCACGCCAAGGAACCCGCTCCAGAGCGCGGCCAGCCCGGTCTCCAGCTCGCCCTCGGGTGCTACGAAGCCGGCCAAACCACCGGGCCGCGCCTGGACGCATGGCGACTCGGCCGCCACTGCCGAGGCCACAGGCAGTGCCTGAGCCAGCAACGCGGCGAGGTCGGCATGGCGGCGCGCTTCGAGGTCTGTGGTGGATACGCAGACATGGGACCGCACCGGGCTGGCCAGGATGTGCTCGAACAGGCGCACGCCCTGCTGCGGCCCGATGCCTACGCCCTCGGGCATGGACGTCTCCGCAGCCATGCCCACACCGCGCCACCCGTCCCAGCCCACAGAAATCAGCGGCCAGCGGGCCCCGCGGCCATGCGCGACGGCCAGGGCATCCAAACAGGCATTCGCAGCCGCGTAGTCGATGCGGCCAAGGCCACCCGCCACGGCGGCCAGCGAAGAGCACAGCAGCATGAAGTCCAGCGGCTGCCCGTCAAGGGCCGCCAGCAAGGCCCGCGTTCCCTGGAGCTTGGGTGCGAGCACCTGCATCACGGCGGGTGCCAGCTTGTCTGCAAGCATGCCTTCGCCAGCCAGACCGGCCGCGTGAATGACGCCATGGATTTCGCCGAACGCGCACCGCACCTGAGCGAACGCGGCGCGCAATTGGGATTCTTCGCCCACATCGGCTTCCACCAGGCAAAGCTCCGCGCTCAGGCCTTCGATGTCCAGCAATTGCTGCAGCCGGGCGCGCAGCGCGGGTGCCGTCTGCGCATCCTGCACCAGCGCCTGCCACTGGCTACGCGCAGGCAGCGGCGAGCGGCCCAGCAACACCAGCCTGGCCTGCCAGTGCTCCGCCAGGTGCCGGGCCAACGCAAGCCCCATGCCGCCCAGGCCACCAGTGATCACATAGCAGCCGCCACGGCGCAGGCGTGGCGCGGGCGTGGAGGAGGTCTGCATCGCGATTCGCTCGTAGCGCTTGGCCCAGCGGTGTGGGCCGCGCAAGGCCACGCAGGCCTGTGCGGGCTCGTTGAACTCCGCGAGAATGCGATGCGCCAGCGCAGTGGCTTCATCAGCCGCACACTCCTGCGCAGGCAACACATCCACGATGCGGCAGGCCATGCCCGGCAGTTCCTGCGGAATCACGAGGCAGGGGCCATGAAGCAGGGCTTTGGCAGGCTGCAAGGCCTCGGTGCCTGTCACGTCCTCCAACCCGTCCGTGACCAGCAGCATCTGCAGCCCATCGGCTGCATGCGCCGCAGGAAGGGAGTCCAACGCCTGGGCCAGGGCCAGTGGGGCCAGCAGGCAGCGCTCGGCAGCCTGTGCGTCATCGAACGCGCCCAGGCTCCAAAGGTGGCAGATGCGTGCCACGGGGCCGACCTCGGCCGCAATCTGCTCCAGTGCGCTCATCCAGTCGCCACGCTCGGCCATGCGCAGCCCATGGTGCCCAGCGCCCAGACGCTCGTGGCGCAGGCCGGGCTCGATGCGCACCAGCGGGGCGGACTGGGTGACGGACCAGACTTGCGCCAAAGACTCAGCCAGCGCCGATCCGGACTCGGCCAGCAGCAGCAAGCAGCCGCCAGCCTGTGCGACCGCGGCTTGGGAGTTAGGCAAGGCGCGTTGCCAGACCGGGGCATACAGCCAGTCGAGGGGATCGCGTCGGGTCTCCGTCATGGAAGACATCGGGGACGCCGTTGTCTCCTGGCCTCGTCCTGCGGCGGCAACCCAGTGCGATTCACGCTCGAACGGATAGCCAGGCAAAGGCACGCGACGCGCACCCTGCGCGCTGCGCAGGAGTGGCGCCTGGGCCGCTTCCAGGCCCGCTGTCCAGAGCTGGGCCAGGCAGCGCGCTGGCTGGTCGGACTGGAGTTCCTCGCGATTGACTCCGGCCTGCGAGGCCAGCACGGGACGTGCGCCGGCCTGGGGATGGCGCCGGGCCAGGCTGGTGAGACTTTGGCCGGGGCCGACTTCCAGCAGGATGCGGTCGCTTTTTTCCAGCAGCGTGTCCAGCCCCTGGGCGAAGCGCACCGTGCCACGCAGGTGTCGCAACCAATAGCGCGGGTCCTGGGCCTCTTCATCACCGATCCAGCGGCCGCTGAGATTGGAGACGAAGGGAATGGCGGGCCGGCTGAACGCAACCCGGGCCAGCTTCTGAGCGAAGGCGTCAAGCGCGGGATCGAGCAGCGAAGAATGGAAGGCGTGTGACACCTGCAACCTGCGCAGCAGCACGCCTGTGCCTGCCAGTGCCTGCTCGGCTGCCGCAATGGCTTCGGGCCGACCCGAGAGCACGCACAGATCGGCCGCATTGACGGCGGCGAGATCGCAGCCTCGACCCAGCCAGTCCTGCAAGGCAGACTCGGGCAGGCCGACCGCCAGCATGGCGCCAGGCGGCGTGGACTGCAGGATGCGGCCGCGCGCAACGACCAGATCCAGCGCATCGCCGAGCGTGAAAACCCCCGCAATGCAGGCCGCCACGTATTCGCCAATGCTGTGACCCAGCATGGCCTCGGGCTGCAGGCCCCAGGACATCCACAACCGCGCCATGGCGTATTCGACGATGAACAGCGCGGGCTGCGTGGCTTCGGTCCGGGCCAGCGCCCGCGCTGCCTGCTCGTCGGACGCATGCGCCAGCAGCCAGGGCCGCAGGTCCATGCCGGTCTGTCCCCTCACCGTGTCACAGCACCGGTCCACGATGTCGCGGAACACGGGCTCCTGCGCGTGCAGGCAGCGCGCCATGCCCGCATGCTGTGCACCCTGGCCCGGGAACAGAAAAGCCACGCCGGGCTGCGGCGAAAGCACGCTGCCCTTGAAATGCACCGGGGCCGGCGGACGGCCCAGTGCCTCGATGGCCTGAGGCACGTCCGGAGCCAGCACGGCCAGTCGATGCGCATGGCGCTTGCGGCCCACACGCAGCGTGTGCGCCACATCGGCCAGGGCCAACCCCGGGTGCTGCTCCAGATGCCGGGCCAGTTGGCTGACCGAAGCCTGCAACGCCTGGGGTGTCCGGGCCGATAGCAGCAGCAATTGAGGGGCCTGTTCGATTGCCCTAGGTGGAGAGGCTTGCAGCGTTGCGGGGGCCTCCTCCAGCACCACATGCGCATTGGTACCGCCCATGCCGAAGGAGCTCACGCCTGCACGCCGGGGCAACGGGCCGGCAGGCCAATCCTGCGCCTCGGTCTGGACGCGGAAAGGGCTGGTGGCGAAGTCCACGCGCGGATTGGGTGTGGCGAAGTTCAGACTGGGTGGCAGCGTGCGGTGGCGCAGCGCCATCACGGCCTTGATCAGGCCGGTCACGCCGGCCGCTGCGTCCAGATGACCGACATTGGTCTTGACCGACCCCAGGGCACAGTGGCCAGGCGCGCGCCCTGTCTCGCCAAAGGCTTGGGTCAGGGCTGCGACCTCGATGGGATCGCCCAGCGTCGTGCCCGTGCCATGGGCCTCGATGTAGCCCACGGAAGCCGCATCGACCCCAGCCATGGCCTGGGCCGCGCGTATGGCCTCGGCCTGACCATCCACGCTGGGCGCGTTGTAGCCGATCTTGCGTGCGCCGTCGTTGTTCACGGCACTGCCACGGATCACGGCATGGACGGTATCTCCGTCGCGCAGCGCGTCGTCCAGCCGCTTGAGCACGACCACGCCCGCACCGCTGCCCAGCATGGTGCCATCGGCGCGCGCGTCGAAGGCACGGCAATGGCCATCCGAGGAAAGGATGGCGCCCGCCTGGTGCAGGTAGCCCGCGCCTTGCAGCAAGTTGATCCAGACACCGCCGGCCAGGGCCATGTCGCACTCGAAGCCCAGCAGCGACTGGCAGGCCATGTGCACGGCCACCAGCGAGGTGGAGCAGGCCGTCTGCACCGTCACTGCCGGGCCGCGCAGGTTGAGCTTGTAGGCCACGCGCGTGCACAGCGCATCGGTCGCATTGCCGTTGAGCAAGGCGATCAGTTCGGCAATGCCGCCGCTCCACTGTGCACGCCCCAGCAGATGTCGCATGAGGTAGAGATTGGCGCCCGCACCCGCGAACACGCCGGCCGCCACATCCAGCCGCTCGGCGTCGTAGCCCGCGTTCTCCAGGGCCTGCCAGGCGCTCTCGAGGAAGACGCGCTGCTGGGGATCGATCTGACCCGCCTCGCGCGGCGTGTAGCCAAAGAAGCCGGCATCGAACCAGTCCATGCCCTCGAAAACCACACCGGCCTTCACGCAGGCCGGGTCGTCCAGCAAGGCCTGGTCCGCGCCATGGGCCCGCAACGCTTCATCGCTGAAAACGGTCACGGATTCGCGGCCTTCGCGGATATTGCGCCAGAGCGCGTCCACACCGTCCGCACCCGGAAACCGCCCGCCCATGCCGATGATGGCGACTTCCACGCCACTGTAGCCCGCATCCTGAGCACGCATCAATTCACCTCCTCGGTCAGTCCGCGGCGGCCCAGCAACGCCGCGCGACGGCGCTGGGCGCGTTCGTCGGCCTGCAGGTCCTGCGCAGCGCCAGACACAGATCCGACACCGGCGCCACGTTGCGCTTCGATGCGACGCGCCAGCGTGGCCACGGTTGGGTACTGGAACATGTCGATCACCGAGAGACCGCTACCCAACGCATCCTCGATCAGCCGGTGCGCGCGGATCAGCAGCAGCGAATGCCCGCCCAGGTCGAAGAAGCTTTCGTTGGCGCCTACGCGTTCGAGTTGCAACAGCTCGCGCCAGATGGCTGCAATGGTTTTGGCCACGCCACCTTCGGGCGCCTCGAACGGCCGCGTGCCGTCGCCATGTGCAAACGTGGGCACCGGCAGCGCCTTGCGGTCCACCTTGCCGTTGCTGTTGAGCGGCAACGTGTCCAGACGCACGAAGAGGGCCGGCACCATGTAGTCGGGCAGGCTGCGTACCAGCTGCGCCTTGAGCGTGCCCGGGTCCTGCAGCGCAGCGCCCTCGCCGGTCAGATAAGCCACAAGCCGACTGCCACCTTCGGTCGGCGCCGCAACCACCACCGCCTCGCGCAGACCTTCGACGGCCAGCAGGGCGGCCTCGATCTCGCCCAGCTCGACACGGAAGCCGCGGATCTTGACCTGGTGGTCCAGGCGGCCCAGGTACTCGATCTCGCCCTGCTCGTTCCAGCGCACCAGGTCCCCCGTGCGGTAGGCACGCTCGCCGGCCTCGGCCGAGGGGCTGGCCACGAAGCGCTCAGCCGTGAGCGCGGGCCGGCCCCAGTAGCCCCGTGCCAGCGCCAGACCGCCCAGCAGCAACTCGCCGGCCACGCCACGCGGCACGGCGTGGAAGCTGGCGTCGACAACGTGCACCTGCACATGGTCCAGCGGCCGCCCGATGGGCACTGCCTGAGGGCCGGGATTGCTGCAATCGTGGTAGGTGACTTCGATGGCGGCTTCAGTGGGCCCGTAGAGGTTGAGCAGGCGGGCGCCGGGCAGCATGGTCAGCGCACGGTCACGCAGCTCGGCCGGCAGCGCCTCTCCGCTGCAGACGATGTGCCGCAGCCCCGAGCAGGCCTGGGCATGGCCGCTGGACAGAAAGGCCTGCAGCATGGAAGGCACGAAGTGAATGCAGCTGACGGCGTGGCATTCGACCAGGGCCGCAATGCGCGCAGGATCGCGGTGCTCCCCAGGCCCTGCCAGCGCCAGGCGGGCGCCCGTGGACAGCGGCCAGAAGAACTCCCAGAACGAGATGTCGAAGCTGAACGGCGTCTTCTGCAGTACGGTGTCCTGTGCACCCAGCGGGTGGTGTCGCTGGCCCCAGGCCAGGCGGTTGCACAGCGCACGGTGGCGGTTCCCCGCGCCCTTGGGCCGCCCCGTGGAGCCCGAGGTATAGATGACATAGACCAGGTTCTCGCCCTGCATGGCGACCGCAGGGTCATGGGCTGGCTGAGTGGACAGGTCGAGAGCATCCACGGCCAGGCACAGCGGCTGCAGTTCACGCGGCAGCCGCACCATCAGGCCCGACTGGATCAACAGCACGCCAATGCCGCTGTCCTCGGCCATGTAGCGCAGGCGCTCGGGCGGGTGCTCGGGGTCCATGGGCACATAAGCACCACCGGCCTTCATGATCGCCAGCAGGCCGACGACCATCTCCAGCGAGCGCTCCATTGCGATGCCGACCTGGACTTCGGGGCGCACGCCGAGCGCAATCAGGTGGTGGGCCAATCGGTTGGCGCGCGCATTGAGTTCGCCATAGCTCCAGGCGCCGTCCCCGAAGACCAGGGCCGTTGCCTGTGGGTCGCGGCGCACCTGCTGCTCGAACTGAGCGTGTACCAGCTCGGGCACAGCATGGCCGCCCTGTCCCGTCTGCCAGGAAACAAGCTGGGCACGTTCTGCATCCGATAGCAAATCCACCTCGCCCACGGCAACCTCCGGGTCAGAGGCCAAGGCCTCCAGCATGCGCACATAGTGCTGGCCCAGGCGCTCCATGGTGGCGGGAAGAAATAGCTCGGCCGCATAGTCCATGCAAATTCGCACGGCACCGCCCGCGCGCTCGCGGACTTCCAGAGAGAGCTCGAACTGCGCGGCGCCTCCAGGCACTGCGACCGCCTCAGTCGCGCAGCCCGTCATGCGCTCGAAGCCGCGCAGATCCTCATGCACATGGTTGAACAGCAGCTGGAACAGCGGCGGGTGCGACAGACTGCGCTGAGGCTGCAGGTCTTCCACCAGTTGATCGAAAGGCAGGTCCTGGTGGGCCTGGGCCTCCAGCGTGGCGCGCCGGGCTGCGGCGAGCACCTGGGCCAGCGGGTTACGGCCGTCGATCTCGGCTTGCAGCACCAAGGTGTTGACGAAAAAGCCGATCAAGCCCTGTGTGCCCGCATGCTGGCGGCCCGCCACGGGCACGCCCAACCGCAGCACTGGCTGGCCCGTGTAGCGGTGCAGCACAGCCTGGAACCCTGCAAGCAGCACCATGAACAGGCTGGCGCCAGACTCGGCGGCGCGCATGCGCAGCGCATCCACCAGCGGTGCACGCAGCGCAAAGCCATGCTGGGCGGCCGAGTAGCTGGCCACTGCGGCGCGCGGCCGGTCGCTGGGCAGGGCCAGCACAGGATGATCGCTGCCCAGTTGCCGGCGCCAGTAGGTCAGTTGCCGCTCTCGCACCCCGCCATCCAGCCAGGCCGTATGCCAGGTCGCGTAGTCGGCGTACTGCAATGCAGGGGCCGCAGGCTCGGCGGCGGCGGCAGGATCTCCCAGATGGAGATACTGCTGCGCGAGTTCGTCCAGCAGGTTCTGCATGGACACGCCGTCGGACACGATGTGGTGCATGACTAGCACGAGGCGGTGGTCATGCGGCCCAAGCCGCATCAGCAGCGCGCGCAACAGCGGGCCAAGGCCCAGGTCGAAGGGCCTGGCACGCAGGCGGAGCGCCTCGTCGCCAGCGCGCTGTGGATCGGAGCCCAGGTCCAGCAGGTTGAATTCCAGGCCGCCCGCGTCAAGCACATGCTGCTCGGCAGAGCCATTGGCCGCAGGCCGGAACACGGTGCGCAACGCGTCATGGCGCGCCACCAGGCGCTCCAGGGCCGCGTGCAGCCGTTGCGCATGCAGCAGGCCGCCCAACCGCAGTTCCACCGCCACGTGGTAAGCCGTGCCCGCAGGATCCAGATGCCAGAGAAACCACTGCCGCTGCTGGGCATGGGAGAGGGGCTGCGCCTCGCCGCGGTCGCGCGCCACGGGGCCTGGGCGTGGGCCTGACGTGGTGGTGCGATTGGCGTGGGCAGTCGCCTGATGCAGCTCACGCAATGCAGCCGCGCATTCGGAGAAGCGGGGCCGGTCAAAGAGCAGTCCGGGCGCGAAGTCCACACCCCAATGCGCCGATACGCATGCGGCCAGTTGCGCGGCCGAAAGGGAGTTGCCGCCCAGCAGGAAGAAATGGGGATCACCCTCAGGCAGTTCGGCGCAGCGCAGGGTCTCGCACCAGATCGCTGCCAGAGCAGTCTCGGTTTCGTCGCGCGGCGCGATGGAGGCCGTTCCGGACGCGTCCGCATCGCCATTCGCATTGGTCGCGGAATCCACTGCCTCCACGAAGGCCCCGCGCTCCCAGACCGCATAGGCGTCCAAGCTGCGCTGCGCCCAGCCCTTCTTGCAGGCCTGGCGTTGGAGCTTGCCGCTTGATGTTCTGGGCAGGGCGCCGGGTTCGAGCAGGACCACGACGGCCGGCGCCTCGCCAAAGACCGTGGCCACGGCTACGGCCAGTGCATCGACCAGGGCCTGACGTGGCACCAGTTTTTGCAAGCCGCGTGAAATCTCGGCCGCCACACCTATGCCCTCACCCGCAGGTCCATCCACCGAAAAGGCCGCCACGCGTCCCTTGCGCACGGCTTCCACCTCGGCCTCGACCACGCGCTCTATGTCCTGCGGATAGAGGTTGTGGCCGCGCACGATGATCAGGTCCTTGATGCGACCTGCCACATGGACCTGGCCGCCGTGCACAAAGCCCAGGTCGCCCGTGCGCAGCCAGCGCTGGCCGGCATGTTCGACAAAGGCCTGTTGCGTCTCCTGCGGCTTGCCCCAGTAGCCCTGGCTGATGCTGGGGCCGCGCGCCCAGATTTCACCCACGCGGCCGGATTCCAGAACCTTCAGGCTGTAGGGGTCGACAATTTCCACAGCATGGCCGGGAACGGCAGGGCCGCAGCCCACGAGCAAGGTCTGGGAAGCCTCGGCACCCTCAGCAGCGTTGCTGGCAGGCTCCGCCTTGCCCAGGCCCAGGGCGTCGGTGTCGAAGGCCGTGACGGCAACGCCCGCGCCCCATGCGCCGCCCGTGATGAACAGGGTGGCTTCGGCCAAGCCGTAGCAGGCATAGGCCGCGTCGGGCCGCAGGCCGCAGGGGGCAAAGCGCTGCGCAAAGGCCGAGACCGTGTCTGCGCGCACGGGCTCGGCGCCCGTATAGGCCAGTCGCCAGCTCGACAGGTCCAGTTGCGCCAGCTGCGATGGCTTGATGCGCTCCAGGCACATCCGGTAGGCGAAGTCGGGGCCGCCGCTGATGGTGGCGCGGTGGCGCGAGATCAGCTCCAGCCAGCGCACCGGGCTTTCAAGAAAGAGGCGCGGCGAAGTCAGCACCAGCGGCAGCCCGCTGTACAGAGGCTGCAGCAGGCCGCCGATCAAGCCCATGTCGTGGTAGAGCGGCGCCCATGAGACAAAGCGATCACCCGCGCCTATTTCCATGCGCTGCTGTATGGCAGCCTCGTTGGCGATCAGGTTGCCGTGGCTGACCATCACGCCCTTGGGCGCCGAGGTCGAGCCCGAGGTGTATTGCAGGAAGGCGATGTCGGCGCCGGTGGGTGCATGGGGGACCCATGCGGGTGAATCAGCGGGGTCTATGCGATCGGCGGCCATGGCGGCGATGCCGGCAAAGCGCGCATCGGCCCCGGGCAGGGCTTCAATGACTTCGGCCGTGCTGATCACGCAGGCGGCGCCAGCGTCGCCGACGATGCCCAAAAGCCGTTCCAGATGCTGTGCGCGCAGCGATTCCAGCGGCGGTACTGGCACGGCAATGACGCCTGCGTAGAAGCAGGCGAGCATGCTGGCGGCATAGTGCTCGTCGTTGTCCATCATCACCAAGGCACGCGCGCCCGCAGGACAACGGTGCTGCAAATGGGCGGCCAGCGCTCGCACGCGGCGCTCGAAGTCGCCATAGCTGTGGTGGCGCTCGACCAAGTGGCCGTCCTGCATGGCGGCCACGGTGAGCCAGATGTCATCGGGCCGCTGTTGCGCCAGCCCCCTCAGATGCTCGACCAGGCTGGCCGGCGCCTGCCCCTCTGCTGCGATTGCACTTTGTCCACTCAGCATGTCAGCTGCCTCCCGGGTTCTCAGAAACGATCCAGATTGCTGCGCGGCTCGGCCATGGCGACGATGACCTTGCGCGGTCCCTTGAAGGGCGAGCGCGCATGGGCCACGAGCATGTTGTCCAGCATCAGTACGTCGCCCTGCTCCCAGGGGAAGCTGACGGTCTCGGCGTCGAGCGCGGCGCGCACCTCGGCAAAGATGTCGTCGCTGATCGTCGATCCGTCGGCAAAGAAGGTGTTGCGCGGCAGGTTCTCGATGCCGTAGATTTCTTCCAGCACCTCGCGCTCTTCGGGCTCGCGCGCCGAGATGTGGAACAGGTGCGCCTGGTTGAACCACACCATCTCGCCCGTCACGGGATGGCTTTCCATGGCCTGGCAAAGCTGGCGCGTTCGCAGGCCGTCGTCTTCCTTCCACTCCCAGTCCATGCGCGCATGGCGGCAGAAAGCCTCGACCTCGGCGCGACTTTCGGTGTTGAAGACCTTCTGCCAGGGCACGTCCATTTCGCCGAAATTGCGCACGTAGAGAATGCCGGGCTCGAACAGCTCTCGGATATGCGCCGGAATGCGCCGGTAGACCGCGCGGCTGTCGGCAATCGGCGTCTCTCCGCCCTCGGGCGACGCGGTGACGCAGTGAAACCAGATCTTCATGGGCCACTCGCGCGTATAGGCCTGCTCGTTGTGCAGGGGGATGCTCTGGTGGGCCGGGTACTCGGTGGAGGTGTAGACGCCCGCGCCGCTGGATGCCTCGACCGCACTGCGTGGCGTGGAGGCAAATTCGTATTTCAGCAACGGATGGCCGAAGGCGGAAGCAAAGCGCTGGAAGGTCTCCACATCGGGCACGGAAAAACCGCGCAACAGCACGCCGCCCGTGGTCAGCAGCGCCTCGTCGATGTCGCGGCGCAGCGACTGCAGCGCGGCAAGCAGGTCCTGGCCTCGGTGGGCCGGCGTCATGAGCAGAGGAAGAAGAGATCCGGCGGGTGCCTTGCGCTCGAAGCGCTGAAGGGTTTCGTTCATGTCGATTCCTTGGTACGCCACGCAAGAGCTGCCGCGTAGCCCGGCGGCGCTGGCAGCGCCATTGCTTGAAAACCATTCCACTCGGGGACTTCGCTGGCAATCGCTAGCCGCCCATCCGCTTGGGGACTGATGTCGATGGAGCACAGGTGCTCGGCCACACCGATGCCGATGGCCTTGAGCACGGCCTCCTTGCCCACCCAGCGCTGGTAAAAAGCCGAGAGCACGTCAGGGGCGCTGCGCACGCTGTCGCGCTCCTGAGCCGTGCACACGACGTCCAGCATCACATCCGCATCGAGATCGCTGCGCTGCTGCTCAATGTCCACACCCAGGTGCATGACGCCGCAGGGATCAGCCAGAGCAATCAATGCGTGGTCTCCCGAATGCGAGACGTTGAACACCGGTGCGCACTGCGGCGCCTCATCCACGAAAGGCTTGCCATGGGGCCCCATGGACAGCGGTACTTCGGAAGGACAACAGCCCAACCGCTGCCCCAACAGGCAACGCACAGCGTTGCGGGTTTGCGCGAAGCGCACCCGGTCGGCCCGCCGCACGTAGCGCCGGGCGCGGCTGCGCTCCTCGGGTGTCAGGTGCTGCAGTGCCTGTTGCGCGTCGGCCTGCAGATCGAGATCCAGGCGAAAGATCTCGATGCCCGCCGGCAGCGCATCAGGCATGGGCGCGAGATGCATGGCTTTCTCCTGCCACCGACCATGCCAAGCGTTGCTGCAGTGCGGACAGCACCCTGGCTTCATGCTGCTTGATGAAGAAATGGCCGCCATCAAACCAGTCGAGCGAGAAGCCCGTTGCCGTCTCGGCGGACCAGGCGTCCATGCGCTCGGCCGCGATGTCATCCTCACGCCCCGCAAAAACATGCAGCGGCATGGGTAGCGGTGGCTCGGCCGCATAGGCAAAGCTTTCGCAGACACGGTAATCGGCCCCGAGCACGTCCAGCGTGATGCGCATGAGCTCCGGACTGGCGAAGACGTCTTCGGGTGTGCCGCCCTGCTTGCGCAGATCGGCGATCAATGCCTCATCGTCTCCCTTGCGAGCAAAGCGCTCCGGATCGCGGCGTGAGGGCGCGGAACTGCCAGAAGCGACCACGGCCAGTGGCAGTTCGCGCCCCGTGGCACGCAGATGGCGCGCCATGCCGAAGGCCAAGAGCGCGCCCATGCTGTGCCCGAACAGGACGAAGCGTCCTTGCATGGCACTGCGCTGCTCGCGGCAAACCAACGCCACCATCTGTGCGAAGTCCTCGACGGCCGGCTCGCCCAAACGGCCTCCGCGCCCAGGCAACTCCACGGGAACCAGATGCATCCACTGCGGCAGTTGCCGGCGCCAGCGCAAATACATCGTGGCACTGGCGCCGGCGCAGGGCAGGCAGAGCAGGTTCAGGGGGGCAGCCATGCCGGTCAACCGGCAGCAGAATCAGACGTCTCCAGCCGGAGGGAGCCGGCATCCGAACGAGCACGCTCCTGCTCTTGCATCCATACCCGCAAGGACTTGGGACGCATGTCAGTCCAGGTCCGGTCTACATACTCAAGCACCGTCTTTTTGTCGCCCTTGACACCCTCCACGGCGGTCCAGCCGCCCGGGACGGCTTTCCAATGGGGCCAGATGGAATATTGCTCTTCATGGTTGACCAGCACGATGAAGGTTTCGTCTTCGCGGTCGAAGCAGCTTGTAGACATGAGATCGTCCTTATGCAGTTAAACAGTGATGGAGTCGGCAAGGCCAACGCTTGTCTAACGAGACGATCGGAGATTGCTTTTGTTCATGCCGAGTCAGGCGTCCAAGGCTGACCGGCCTTGTCGCGCTGGAAAATGACCACGCTGCCGGTCGGGCTGTAGCGGGCGCAATTGCGCGTCCCGTCCTCGTCGACCACACCGGGGTGAGGGCTTCTGCGGGGCCTCCCCAGTGACCTGCCTGTTTCTCGATGGGGAACAGGCATTGACAACCGCGACTCGCGTGACCTCATCTGCCCGGCCATCGATGCTGCGAACGACGGGTTCGGCGTGCAGGCGGTGAGGAACGCATCAGGCTCCCCCGAGCCACCTATCCAAAGAGTTCTCACACCCGCTCATGCACGATGCGGGCGTGTTCAGGCATGGCACTCAAACGGCAAGCGACTCCCGCAAACGATCCCCCGCGTAGGCCTGCGCCAGCCGCGCCTTCTCCAGCACCGCAGCCGCACCGAAGAACTCGTGCGCGACGCCTTCGTATTCCCGGCGCTCCACCGGCGTGCCGGCCTTTTGCAGGGCGTCTTCCAGCTTCGCTCCGTCGCTGCGCAGCGGGTCCAGGCGGGCGTTGATGATGGTCACGGGCGGCAGCCCACGCAGATCGGCGTCGACGAGGGACAGGCGGGGGTCGGCCAGGTCGTCCTCTGTGCGCACCAGGTGGTCGACGAACCACTTCACCATCGCGCGGTTCAACGGCTTGGCGATGGCGTTTTCGAGGTACGACTCGGTGTTGAGGCTGGTCTGCGCCACGGGGTACACGCTCAGCACGTGCCGGGGCAGCGGCAGGCCGGCGTCCCTGGCCGCAATGGCGGTGGCCACGGCCAGGTTACCGCCGGCGCTCTCTCCGGCCAGCGCCAGGCGGCGGGCGTCGCCCCCGATGCGGGAGGCAAACTGGGTGAGCCAGCGGTAGCTGGCCAGGGCGTCGTCCCAGGCGGCGGGGAACTTGTGCTCCGGTGCCTGGCGGTAGTCCACCGACACGACGATGGAGTGTGCCTGCTTGGCCAGGCCCCGGGCACCGCCGTCATAGACCTCCTTGTCGGCGATGACCCAGCCGCCACCATGAAAGAACAGCACCACGGGCAGCTCGGTGCCCTGGCCGGTGGCGTCTTCCGGTGTGTACACGGTGGCCGGCAGGGGGCCGTTGTCGGTGTCGATGGACAGGGGCGTGGCGCGCACGCCGGGCACCAGCGCGGTGGGGTCAGTGGCGCGGCCCTGCTGGGTCAGCAGGTGTTTCACGGCATCCGCCACGGTGGGCTGGCTGCGAGCTTCCTGCACGCTGAGTTTCTCGATGGCCTTGGGGTGAAGGGCTTCGTGGGCCTTGGCCAGTTCGAGCTGGTCATCGTCGGCACGGATCGCGGCGATGGTGTTGGACAGTGCGTTGACGATGGGGTTGGGCTCGCCGTGCTTTTCGTCGCTCATGGGACATTCCTTCGAAACGGTGAATGGATGAGCGGTCACTCTATGGAGGGCTTGGGCCGAGCCGCGTCAGACGCCACGCCGGTGTACCGTGCGGCGCAGAGGAGGCGCGTTTGACGGCAAATTTGACGGCAAGGACAGATCCACGCGCCGTGCGCCCGGTCACGGGGCGCAGGCAGGCCACGCCAGGGCGCGAAGGGATGCGCGAAAAAGAAAGGATCGATGGCATTGGCCCGTGCCTGACCTGCCGGCCTCAGCGGAACCCGCCCCGTGTCGGGTCGTGTGGTAACCGCGTGGCGCGCGGGCCTCCTTCCACCCGGTCGGGGTCCACGCGTTGGCGTTGTTGCTCGGCCAGGGCCGTGCGCGCGAGATGCAGGCGCTCGGCCGCCTGGTGCAGTGATTGCCGCAGCGCCACCGCGGCCGATCGAAGCCGGCGCGCACGCTGGATGGGGTCTTCGTCGTCTTGCGTGGACATGCCGATGCCCTGGCAAACGGTGTTCCCGCGGGTGGCGGGGCGCGGCCGGCAAAAAGTCCGCGGGGCCTGCGCGGGCTTCGCTTGCACGCCGATCGGTTCGGCCCGCTCCAGGCAGCGCGCCCAGCCAGGCGGCACCATCCCCTTCAGCCACGACACGAAGCCGGCCGTCCGGTTGCAGTCGCCCCCTCTTTTTGCATGGGATACGGTAAATGACATCGATATTCAGCTTCAACAAGCTGCGGACCGCCATGGGTTCAGCAGGCGCTTCGGCCGAACCGGCACCTTCCGCCACACCCGGCACGCCGAGCGGCAAAAGCAAGTCCTCGAGCGGTTTCAACGGGCTGCAGGGCCGCGAGAACCCGGCGCAGAGCGGTGGCATGGCCCCGCGCGGCCGCTCGCCGATGATGCAGGCGTTTTCCAACGCCGCGATGCACGCCCACGGGGCCGTGCACCAGGCATCGCAGGGCATGCAGAACGACGTGCAGAAGCTCAAGAACGGCTATTCGGCGTTCCGCGCCGAGTCCCATGCCGCGTCTCGTCCGAACTTCAGCTATCCGCAACTGGCGGGGGAACATCGCCTGGCACAGGCCGACCATCGGCAACGCGCGCAGGCGGCCTATTCCCAGGCGGCAGGCCATGCCCGTGCGTTTTTCGGGGAAACGGCCCATGGCATGTCGCAAGGAGCGCGCCAGGCGGCGTCCTCCCTGGCATCGACGATGGAACGGTTCGATCCGCGCCGGCTGGCCCATCAAGCCAAGCGGTATGGCAACGCAGCCCTGCACCAGGCGACCCAGGTGGCCATGGTGGGCGTGGGCGGCGCGCTGCTCGCAGGCGCGGCCGTGGCCCATGGCGTGAATGCGGCGCGGCACAAGGTGGGACAGGTCGCGCACTCCGCCGCCCAGAGGGTGGACCACGCGGTCCAGTCGGCGGCGTACCGCGTGGACCACGCCGTGCAATCCGCGGCCCACCGGGTGGACCACGCCATGTACCGGGCGGATCAGGCCATCCAGTCGGCCGTGAACCGTGCGGAATACGCGGTCCACTCCGGCCTGCACCGCATGGACAACGCGCTGCACCGGGCGGAACACAAGATCCAGAACATGGGGCATCGCATCGACCAAGCGGTGCAGTCGGCCGTCTATCGGGCCGAGCACAGGGTGCAAACCGCGCTCAACCAGGCGGCCTACCCGTTCCATGCGGCGGCGCACACCTACCAGTCACTCGCGCATGCGGCATCGGTGTTCAAGCACGACATGGCGCATTTCGACCCTTACCGCATGTCAAACCAATACCAGCGATACCAGTCCAGCTGGTGATGCCGGTCGATTGCTCACAACGAACCTGATCGCCGCCTCGGCCACCTCATCTCGCAAGACCTGCCATGACCACCGAATACCTCGCTGAAACCCCTGTGACCTCTGACGCATCGCCCCTTGAAACCGCTGGCGATGCACCGCCGCCCCCGTTCGACGAACGGGCCCTGCTGGCGCACTATGTGCTGCGCGATTTCGAGCAAGCCGTGGCCAACGTGGAACAGCAGCTGTACGAATCCGAGCCCGCTCCCGATGCGTCGTCGGAGTCTCCTCCCACGCAGGAGGCCCTGGAAGCCTTGGCCGAGGAGCGCAGGGCGCTGGCGCGCGACATCGTGGTCGGCGCATGGCTCAACCGCAACAACCCGGATTGGGACCCGGCCCGGCCGGAAACCCATCGGCCCGACCCGAACGATCCGCTGTTGGCGATTCTTCAATCCGTGCAGGAGCCCGCACCCGCGGACTGACGGCATGGCAGCGTGAAGCCACGCTGTCCGACAGTCGCCGTGCTGCGGATGGACCGCCATTCAAGCGGCGCACGGCCCGGGGCCGCCATGGCCCTCAGCGCGCAGCAGGCGGTACGGTCTTTTTTCGCAACGCGTCCGTACCGTCGATCTCCCGCAGCAGCCGCACCCCCACCAGCGTGTAGCGCGTGTCCGGGCTGTTCCAGTTGCGGTACGAGCACCGCGCATACAGCGGCCAGGTGTGCCAGGAGCCGCCGCGGCGCACGCGCACGTTGCCCTGCGCAGGGCCCTGCGGATCGTCGCGCGCCGACTCAGCATAGGCGGTGTCGCCGTGCCAGTCCGAAACCCATTCCCATGCATTGCCCACCATGTCGTGCAGGCCGAAGGCGTTGGCGGGGTAGCTGGCCACCGGCGCGGTGAAGGCATGGCCGTCGTGGCCTTGGAGCGCCTGGGCCTGCCAGCGGGGCCAGTAGGGCACGGCGTCCTGATCGAACGTGTTGGCATGGCGCACCAGGCCTTCAGGATCGTCGCCGTGCGGATAGCGGGTGCGCTTGCCGGCGCGGCAGGCGTATTCCCACTCGGCCTCGGTCGGCAGGCGGTAGCGGTGGCCTTCGGTGCTGCTGAGCCATGCCGCCAGCGCGTGCGCGTCGTGCCAGGTGATGTTGACCACGGGATGGTCGTCGCCCTGCGCAAAGCCGGGGTTGCGCCAGGAGTAGCGCCGGTCGCGCCCCTCGAAGGCGTCGCCGCGCGCGGTGCTGGCCGGGTCGTAGCCGGGGTTGTAGCCATAGCCGCCCGTGCCGTCGGCCTCGGATTCGGCCCGGTAGCCCGATGCCTCGATGAAGCGGCGGAACTGGCCCACGGTCACCTCGGTCTGGCCCAGGTAGAACGCGCGGCGGATGCGCACGGTGTGCACGGGCGCCTCGTCCGCCAGCAGGGTGAAGCGCTGGCGCTCCATGAGCGGGTAGGACGCCGCCAGGGCCTCGGGGGATTCGTCGCTGCCCATGCGAAAGCGGCCGGCCGGGATGCGCACGAAGGGCATGCCGATCGAATTGGTCCAGACCGTGGCGGCGGGCGGCTGCGCACGCGCGAAGGTCGGAACCGCCAGCCCCAGCACCGCCGACAGGGAAGACAGAACACGGAGCGTGGAAGGGCGCATGGCGATTCCCTGAAGGGTCCCGGAGACCGGAGGGGATCAGTGTATGCGGGCGGGGGTGGCCTGCGAAGGGTTCAAGCCAAATTGGCTTCCACGGCATATATCACTACGGCATATTGCTACAAAAATAGGAGCAAATTTTCATCGATTCACCGTGCCCGCCGCCCTTCCACCCCGCCCTGCCCTGCCCTGCGTGGGCCACGCCACCTGCCTGCCTGGCCACCACGCGGTCGGCCAGGTGGACGTCGCGGTTGTCGCGGGAGATGACGTCCAGCAGGTGCCCGCCCGAGCGCAGTTCGGTGTAGAAAAGGCGGCGAAAGGTGAGGTCTCGGTCGTCCACCCATCCGTCGGGCATCAGCATCGGGGCCCCCTCCACGGCGAGACAGGCACCAGCGCCAGCCGCTTGCGCTGCCCGTCCATTCCCATGGTGTGCACCGGCCCGTTCATGCCCTGAAGGCAGCGAGCGGCGGGCGGATGCGGTAGACCTCGGCCTTCTAAACGGGAGCCGGCAGCTTGCTGCGCCATGCCAGCGCCGCCACATAGCCCGGCGGTGCCGCGAGCGCCATGGCCTCCAGCCCGGACCATTGCGGCACGGTTCTTTCAACCGACCACCGGCCGTCCCGGCCGGGATGAATGCCCACGCAACGCAGGTGTTCGGCAATGCCCACGCCGATGGCCTTGAGCACCGCTTCCTTGCCCACCCAGCACTGGTACAGGGCGCGCTGCGGATCGGTCGCCCGGGCCACCGCGACGCGCTCACGATCGGTCAGAACGGTCTGCGCCAGGGAATCGATGTCCAGTCCTCCGCGGCATCGCTCGATGTCGATGCCTACGACGCTGACGGCACCCGGGTCCGCCACGGCGATCAGGGCATGGCCTCCCGAATGCGACACGTTGAACAGCGGCACCTCGCCACGCCGGTCAACGAACGGCTTGCCATGGGCATCCTGCGCCAGCGGCACCTCGGCGGGCCCGCAGCCCAGGCGGTCGGCCAGCAAGCGCCGGGTGGCCGCGCGGGTTTCGGCAAAGCGCCGGCGATCCGCCGCCCGCAGGAACCGGCTGGTGCGCACCCGCTCTGCCGGACTCAGAACGTCCAGGGGCAATGCGCCATCGCTTTCCAGATCGAAGTCGAGGCAGTAGCCCTCGATGCCCGTCGGCAACGGCTCAAGCAAGCGCTGCAGCGGCACGCGCACCCCCCGCTGTGGTCTGCGCCAGGCGGCACACGAACGGCGCCAGAAAGGGGCTTTCCTGTGGTCGCGAAGAGAAGTGCCCGCCGTCTAGCCAGCCGCGCGTGCGCGCCGCGCTCGACTCTGCCGACCAGGCCTGCACGCTCGACGGATCGATGCGGTCCTGCCGCCCGGCCAACACGTGCCACCGCACGGGTAAAGCGCCTGGCTCGGTGTGGCGAAAGTTCTGGCACACCCGGTAAGCCACCGCGAGCGCATCCAGCGGGAGGCGCAACAGCCCGGCGCTTTTCCAGGCCCCCGCCCCCTCCGGTGTACCGCCTGGATCCCGCAAGTCGGCGATCAGCGCGGCATTGTTGCCTTTGTCCACGAACCAATTCGGTTCACGCATCGAGGAAAGTCTCGTCGTCGCAGTCGAGGCCGCTGGTTGACATGGATACGTCCTTGGGCGGTGGAGAGGAAATGGCCGCACGACGCCGGCAGCCAGACAGACGGATCAGTCCTGCGCCTTGGGCAGGGCTTGCACCGAGGTGCTCTCCTCCAGGTCGCCCATGGGTGCCGTCAGGCCGGCCAGCAGCCAGAGCCGCGCCGCCTTGTCGTACGCCTTGCGGTGCGCCTCGTCGGCCGCCAGCCAGTGCATCATCGCCTCGCGGGCTGCCGGGTCGAAATTCTCGCGGTCGTACTCGCGCTGCACCCAATCCCACGCCACGGCCCAATGGGGGTCGGCTTGTGTCATGCCTCAAACTCGCTCGCGCCGCGGCGCATCGGTGGACCAACCGACCGGATGCGGATGCACCGGCCCTGGCTGACGGCCACCTTACCGCAAGTAGGCCTCGCGGGGCAAAGCGCTTTTTCGGAAAGTGCGGAGTTCGATGGCGCCGTGGCGAACGGCTCAATCGTCCGTGAGCAGGTGGTGCAAGGCGGCAATGGCCTGGGTGGCTTCGGCGATCAGCCGGTTGACCAGCCCCAGGGCGCAGCCCAACGAGATGGCGATGTCGCGCTGCGTCATGCCGTCGAGCCGGTACAGCTGGAATGCCACGCGGGTTCTCGTGGGCAGGTCCGCCAGCGCCTTTTCGATCAGGCCCACCAGCTGCCGGTCGCGCATCAGGCGGTCGGGCGACCCGGGCCCGGCCACCTCCAGGGCTTCGACATCCATGCCGGAGGCAACGCAGTTGCGCTCCACGGCCTGCCGCCGGCAATGGTCGAGCGCCAGATTGCGCACCACCTGGCAGCAGTAGCCGATAGGCTGGTCGATCTTGCGTTCGCTCGCACCGCCGACGATGCGCAGATAGGCGTCCTGCACGATGTCGTCCGCCAGATCCATCGTGCGAACGATTTTGTGCGCCACGCGCAAGAGCTGCGCCCGGTTGGCCACGAACACCTCTCCGAGCGATGGCCCGGACGAATGCAAAGACATGTACAGCACCTCCCAGTGAACTGAATAAATCGCCACGGTCCGGGGCGGCTGACTGCCTTGCCCCTGGCCCGGCGGGTCGCCCGCCTACCGCCCCGTTGCCATCCTGCGCCAAAAGAGCAAGCGGTTATTTCATGAACTATTTCATCGATCATCCATGAAATGTTAATGAGAATTATTATTAATTGGTGACAGAAAGAAACCGCGAATCCGCGGTGACTGACCTTACCCATGAAGACGTGCGAGCGCGGAAGATGAAGACAGGGGGAAGGCGCCAATGCACGCGTCCTGCTGCATGGCCTCGGTCAGAAAATGCTGCGAACCGCCACAGCGGCGCGGGGATCGCCTCCAATCCCGGGCCCTCGGAAGGCGGGTGACGCCTTCCGCAGAGCCAGGGCCGAGAGCGCTTATTCAGATATTTGCTACTGAATTCATAGCAACAACGGCAAACAATCCGCCGGCATGAGCGGCTTTTGACTGCCATGACTGCCAATGGCAGCCAGCGGACCTTCTCCGCCGCTTCGGCCTACCCCTGCGCGCCCTCGTCGTCCCCTTCGTCGTCCGGGGTGGCACGCCGCTCGTGCACGGCCTTCACGGCCGGGCGTGCCAGCACCTCCACATAGAAGGCATCCGCCCCGTCCGCCGCCGCAGCGCCCACGTGATCGATCAAGTCGGCCAGCGGCACGGTTTCCGCAGACTCCTTCGTCAGGCCAAAGCGGCAATCGAAGTCCCAGTAGTTCGATCCGGCGGGCAGTTCGCGCTTGCGTTCGCGGCGCAGGTATTGGCGGATTTCATGCTTGACGCCATCCAGAACACGCTCGCGCTGCTTGTTGGGGGAAATGAGGGTGAAGTTTTTTCGCATGGGCGATGGTAGCCCCAGTGGACCGCCCGCCATGCCCGTGCCACCGCATGGCCGGCATGGCAAAGAAACTTGAATCCGTTGCTGCACCAGCCCCGTACCCCCACCACAGGAAGACGGCGGAGGCGATCCATGGCATGCAGTGCCGGGCATCGGCCGGCCCCGCTTTCCTGCCTCTCCGGCAACGGCTCCCTGCCGCTGGACCGACATGTGACCTTCGTGCTCCGCACACCACCAGGAACCACCATGATCGACATCCCTGCATCGCCCCTTGAAATCCTGCAACGCCGCTCCGACAAGCTCAAAGAGCGTCGCATGTTCTTTCGCAAGACCGGGGGCTTTGCCGCCGGCATGGCGGGAGGCGCCATCCTCACCGCGTGCGGCGGCGGATCGGGCCCGGCCGTCGGCGCCGACGCGCCCACCGACCCGGAGATCCTCAATTTCGCGCTGAACCTGGAGTATTTGGAGGCGCAGTTCTACCTCTACGCCACGACCGGCGCCGGCCTGCCCGATGCGCAGACCACCGGCACGGGCACGCGCGGCACCGTGATCGGCGGCACCAAGGTGCCCTTCTCCGACCCGGTGGTGGCGGCCTATGCCAAGGAGATCGCCGCCGACGAACTGGCCCATGTGAACTTCCTGCGGGCCGCCCTGGGATCGTCCGCCGTCGCCATGCCGTCGATCGACGTGGGCGGCACCGACCCGAACGGTGCCTTCTCCAAGGCGGCGCAGGCCTCCGGGCTGATCCCGGCCGGGACGGCCTTCAACCCCTACAAGGACGATCTGAGCTTTCTGCTGGGCGCCTTCATCTTCGAGGACGTGGGCGTCACGGCCTACAAGGGCGCCGCGCCGCTGATCCAGAACAAGACCTACCTGGAGGCCGCCGCCGGCATCCTGGCCGCAGAGGCCTACCATGCGGGCCTGGTGCGCACGGTGCTGTATTCGAAGGGCATCGATGCCCAGGCGGCGGCGGGCAAGATTTCCGATGCGCGCGACACCCTGGACAACTCCAAGGACGTGGACCAGGGCATCGCGCCCAACGCGGCCGGGGCATCGAACATCGTTCCGCTGGACGCCAACGGCATCGCCTACAGCCGCTCTCCGGACGACGTGCTCAACATCGTCTATCTCACGCCCAACGCGGCCAGCCAGGGCGGGTTCTTCCCGGCCGGCGTGAATGGCAGCCTGCGGCTGAGCAGCGTTTACATGTAGCCGCCCGAAGGCACCGCCGCGGCGTCGTGCCGCCGTGGTCTCCGCCCACCCCGCCCATCCTTGCAGGAGTCCTTGCCATGCCATTGCATTCCCATGATCCGGCAAGCCATGCCGAAGTGCCCGTGCATCACACCCTGTCCTGGCGCCAATGGCTGGGGTTGGGCATCGTGGCCGCGGGCCTGGCCATCCTCTCGGCACAGGCCATGGGTGGCCTGGTCAGCGGAGACGACCGGCTGCGCGGCGCCCTGCTGGGCGGGCTGATGGCGGCTGCAGCAACGGCGCTGGGCACGCTGCCCGTGCTGCTGTCGCAGAAGTTCTCGCAACGCACGCACGACACCATGCTCGGCTTCGGCGCCGGGGTCATGCTCGCGGCCAGTGCGTTCTCCCTCGTCATTCCCGCCCTGGCCGCGGCGAAGTCCCAGGGCGCCGGGCCGTGGGGGGCGGGCGGCATCGTGGGCGCGGGCATCCTGGGCGGGGCCCTGTTGTTGCTGCTGATCGATCGCGCCGTGCCGCACGAGCATTTCGTGAAAGGGCTGGAAGGCCCGCAGGCCCGCGCCATCAAGCGCGCCTGGCTCTTCGTGCTCGCCATCACCCTGCACAACCTGCCCGAGGGCCTGGCCATCGGGGTCGCCTTCGCCGGCCCGGACGGCGTGGGCGCCAAGGCGCTGGCCGCGGGCATCTCCATCCAGGACGTACCCGAGGGCATGGTGGTGGCGCTGGCCCTGCGCGGCGTGGGCTACGGCCGCTGGATGTCCGCGGGCCTGGGCGTGGTGTCCGGCCTGATCGAGCCGGTGGCGGCCGTCATGGGCGTGGCACTGATCGGCCTGTCGGCCAGCCTGCTTCCCTGGGGGCTCGCTGCGGCCGCAGGCGCCATGCTGTACGTCATCAGCCACGAGATCATTCCGGAATCCCACCGCAAGGGGCACGAGGCCTTCGCCACGGGAGGACTGATGCTGGGCTTCGTGGTGATGATGCTGCTCGATACCGCCCTGGGATGAACGGCCCATCCCGGCTTTGCAGCGCTGTCTGCCTATGATTCGGCCCTGATGTACTTATTGAATTTTCAGTAAATCCTGAAAATTCAATAAACCCGAGGCACAATCGCGGCATGACACAGATCAAGCCGCTCCCCTCCCTGAATCGACAATTCGTGGCCCACTTCGGCGAAATGGGCAGCCGCTGGGGCATCAACCGCACCGTCGGGCAGATCTACGCCCTGCTCTACCTGTCGCCCCGCCCCGTCAATGCGGATGAAATCGCCGAGACGCTGGAATTCTCGCGCTCGAACGTGAGCATGGGTCTGAAGGAACTGCAGGCCTGGCGGCTCGTCCAGTTGCGCCACCAGCCGGGGGACCGGCGCGAGTACTTCGAAGCACCACAGGACGTGTGGCAGATCTTCCGCACCCTGGCCGAAGAGCGCCGGCGCCGCGAGATCGAGCCCACGCTGTCCATGCTGCGCATGGCCCTGCTGGAAGAGCCCCCGTCCGAGGACGAACGCCATGCGCAGCAGCGCATGCAGGACATGCACGACCTCATCGACCGCCTGATGACCTGGTTCGACGACGTGCAGCGCCTCGCCCCCGAGACCGCGATGCAGCTCATGGGCATGGGCACCGCCGTCACGCGGGTGCTGGAGTTCAAGGACCGGCTCACCGGCAAGGGCGGCACCGCCAAGCAGGGCGCCAAGGACCGGTAGACCGCCATGGACACCTTCATGCTCTCGCGGATCCAGTTCGCGGCCAACATCAGCTTTCACATCCTGTTTCCCACCATCAACATCGCGCTGTGCTGGTTCCTGGTGTACTTCCGGCTGCGCCACCGGGCCGCCGCCGGCACCCCGGCCGCGCAGGGCTGGGAGCAGGCCTACTACTTCTGGACCAAGGTCTTCGCGCTGACCTTCGCCCTCGGCGTGGTGTCGGGGGTGACCATGAGCTTTCAGTTCGGCACCAACTGGCCCGGCTTCATGGAGCGCGCCGGCAACATCGCGGGCCCGCTGCTGGGCTACGAGGTGTTCACCGCGTTCTTCCTGGAGGCGACGTTCCTGGGCATCATGCTGTTCGGCCGCCAGCATGTGAGCGACCGCGTGCACCTGATCGCCACCCTGCTCGTGGCCGGGGGCACCACCCTGTCGGCCTTCTGGATCCTGAGCCTCAACTCCTGGATGCAGACCCCTGCGGGCTTCGAGATCATCGACGGCAAGTTCCACGCGGTGGACTGGCTGGCCATCGTCTTCAACCCCTCTTTCCCCTACCGCCTGGGCCACAAGCTGCTGGCGTCCACGCTGACCGCCGGTTTCCTGCTGGCCGGTGTGAGCGCCTGGCAGCTGATCCGCGGCACGGCCACGCTCGGCACGCCCCTGGCGCTGCGCGCCGCCCTCGTCGCGGTGGCGGTGGCCATCCCCGCGCAGATCCTGATGGGCGACATGCATGGCCTCAACACCTTGCAGCACCAGCCTGCCAAGATCGCCGCGATCGAAGGCATCTGGCACACCGAAAAGGGCGCGCCGCTCACGCTGTTCGGCTGGCCCAACGAGAAAGAGGGCCGCACCGACTACGCCGTGCAGATCCCCAAGGCCGCCAGCCTGATCCTGGCGCATGACAGCGAGGCCGAGCTCAAGGGCCTCGACACATTCCAAGGCGCGCATCCGCCCGTCGCGCCCGTGTTCTGGAGCTTTCGGGTGATGGTCGGCATGAGCATGCTCATGCTGGCGGTGGCATGGTGGGGCGCTTTCGCGCTGTGGCGCCGCCGCAAGGAGGCCTCGCCCGTGGCGTCGCTCCCGCGCGCCCTGCTCTTCACGCTGGTGGCCATGACCTTCTCGGGCTGGGTGGCCACGCTGGCCGGCTGGTATGTGACCGAGATCGGACGCCAGCCCTACCTGGTGTACGGCCTGCTGCGTGCCGCCGACACGGTGGCGCAGCACCCACCCTCCACCGTGGCGATGTCGCTCGCCGCCTATCTGGCGGTGTATGCCACGCTGCTGGTGAGCTATGTCGCCGTCATCAAGTACATGGCCGAACACGCGGCCATGCCCACGCCGGCGGTCCGCCCGCCGGCGCCGCAAGCCATTTGAGGTGCTCGCCATGGAAATGACCCTTGCCAATGTTCTGCCCCTCGCCTTCATGGCGGTCATGGGCCTGGCCCTGCTGGCGTACGTGGTGCTGGACGGTTACGACCTGGGGGTGGGCATGCTGCTGCCCTTCGCCACCGATGCCGAAAAAGACACCATGGTCTCCAGCATCGGACCGTTCTGGGATGCCAACGAAACCTGGCTGGTGCTGGGCGTGGGCGTGCTGCTGGTGTGCTTTCCGATGGCCCACGGCGTGGTGCTTTCAGCGCTCTATGCGCCGGCCACCGTGATGCTGCTGGGACTCATCCTGCGCGGCGTGGCGTTCGACTTCCGGGTGAAGGCGCGCGATTCCCACAAGACCGCCTGGAACCGCACCTTCGCCGCCGGCTCGCTGGTGACCACACTCGCGCAGGGCTGGATGCTGGGCGCCTACGTGACCGGCTTCGCGGAGGGCCTGTGGCCCACGCTGTTCGCCGCCGGCATTGCCGCCACGCTGCCCGCGGCCTACTGCATGCTGGGTGTCGGCTGGCTGCTCATGAAGACCGAGGGCGACCTGCAGCGCAAGGCGCTGGCGTGGGGCCGTGCGGTGCTGTGGCCCATGGCCCTGGCCTTGGGCGCCATTTCGCTGGCGACGCCCCTGGTCAGCCACACGGTGTTCGAGAAATGGTTCGCGCTGCCCCAGCTCTTCGTGCTGCTGCCCATTCCCCTGGCCTGCGCCGCGGCGCTGTTTGCCATCCACCACGTGCTGCACACCCCACGCATCGTGAACGCGGGCTACGGCTGGATCGTGTTCGTCGCCACCGTCGCGGTGTTCCTCCTCGCGTTCTTCGGGCTGGCATACAGCCTGTACCCCTACATCGTTATCGACCGCATCACGGTTTGGCAGGCCGCGAGCGCGACCGAGTCGCTCGCAGTGGTGGCCGTCGGCGTGGGCATCACCCTGCCGGCCATCATCGCCTACACCATCTTCATGTACCGGGTGTTCTGGGGCAAGGCGAAAGCGCTGACGTACGGGCTTTGAGATCGCTGCCCGGGCACGCCATGCCATGGCAATCAGGGCCATGGCGGCGTGTGCACCTACACCGGCCGGGCAGATTTGGCAGGCCGTTGCAAAGGCGATTGCATTAGGATTCCTGCAACATGAGCAGCAGCGAAAAGCCCCCTGTACCCGGCCCGTGGCAAGCCTATGTGGCCGAAGGCGCCCCCAGCGAAGTGTCCGACCACAAGGACGACATTTTCTTTGCGGCCATCGAAACCACCCGCATGCCCATGCTGGTGACCGACCCCCGCCAGCCCGACAACCCCATCGTGTTCTGCAACCGGGCTTTCGTGGCGATGACGGGCTACTCCGTCCAGGAGATCATGGGGCACAACTGCCGATTCCTGCAGGGCCCGGCGACCGACCGCAACACCATTGCCGCCATCCGCGAAGCCATCGAGCAACGGCGCGAAATTTCGCTGGAGCTGCTCAACTACCGCAAGGACGGCTCCTCGTTCTGGAATGCCCTCTTCATCTCACCGGTCTACAACAGCCGGCGCGAACTCGTCTATTTCTTCGCCTCGCAACTGGACGTGAGCCGGCGGCGCGATGCGGAGGAAGCCCTTTCGCAGGCGCAGAAGATGGAGGCCCTCGGCCAGCTCACCGGCGGCATCTCCCACGACTTCAACAACCTGCTTCAAGTGATGTCCGGGCACCTGGACGTCATGCGCGTCAAGAACCGCAACAACCGCCTGGGGCCGCAGGACATCGACCGTTCCATCGACAGCATTCGCAGTGCGGTATCCAAGGCATCCACGCTGACCCAGCAGTTGCTGGCCTTCTCGCGCAAGCAAAAGCTCAAAGGTCGGGTGGTCAATCTCAACAGCCTCGTCCGGGGCATGGCCACGCTGGCCGAACGCACGCTGGGCGAAGCCATCGAGATGGAATACGTGCTCGGCGAAGACCTGCCGAACTGCGAGCTGGACACGACGCAGCTCGAAGTGGCTGTGCTCAATCTGTTGCTGAACTCCCGTGATGCCATGCCCAACGGAGGCCGCATCCGCGTGGAAACCCAGGGCATCCACCTGGATGCGCAGGATGGCGACACCTTCTCCGGACTGCAGTCCGGCCACTACGCCACCATCTCCGTGACGGACACCGGCGCCGGCATCCCGCCCGAAGTGGTGTCGCGCGTGATGGACCCCTTCTTCACCACCAAGGAAGAAGGCAAGGGCACGGGCCTGGGCCTGTCGATGGTGTACGGCTTCGCCAAGCAGTCGGGCGGCGCAGTCACCATCTATTCGGAAGTGGGCCTGGGCACCACGGTGCGCATGTATTTCCCTGCCGTGCACGGCCGCCCCCATCCCGACCTGGCCGAATCGCTGACCCCGAAAAACCGGGGAGGCAGTGAAACCATCCTCGTGGTGGACGACCGGGTCGAGGTGGCCGAACTGGCCCAGGCCATGCTGGAGGGGCTGGGCTACACCGTGCACGTGGCGCACAGCGCCCACGCCGCGCTGAAACTGGTGCGGGCGTTGCCGCAGGACGCGCTGCCGGATCTGCTCTTCACCGACGTGGTGATGCCCGGGGGATTGAACGGCTACGAACTCGCGCGGGAGATGCGCAAGACCGTGGCGGGCATCCACATCCTGCTCACTACAGGGTTCGACCGCGACATGGGCAGCCTGGCCAACGTGGCGCCGACGGAGTTCGAGATCCTGAAAAAACCCTATCGGTTGGCGGACCTGGCACGCAGCGTGCGCATGGTGCTGGACGGCGCCACCGGCACCCGGACCTGAAGGCATGAAACCGGGCGCGCGATGCAGTGAAATTTCGCGCCGCCAGCAATCCAACGGCCACAGGCCTGCGTACAGAAAGCAGGCCGCACACTCCGACGCGGCATTCCAGGAGCCGCACATGCCGAAAAGCACCGCCAATGCCATTCGATGGGCCGAGCAAGGCATCGTGCCCGACCAGATGGTGCGGTACGGCATTCGCCGGCTTCTGAAAGAGCGCCTTCAGGAAATGCGCAGCGGCGATGCCGCAGCCACGGCAGAGCAGACGCAGGCCTTCGTGGATGCCATGCGCAAGGCCGAGCTGGCACCGCTGCCCGACAAAGCCAACGAGCAGCACTACGAGGTGCCGGCCGAATTCTTCGGCGCGGTGCTCGGCCCGCATCGCAAGTACAGCAGCGGCTACTGGGGCGACGGAGCCGCCACCCTGGCGCAGGCGGAAGAAGCCGCGCTCCTGCGAACGTGCGAGCACGCCGGGCTGGCCGACGGGCAGCGCATTCTGGAGCTGGGCTGCGGCTGGGGGTCCCTCACGCTGTGGATGGCGCAGCGCTACCCCGCCAGCCGCATCACTGCCGTCTCCAATTCGCACTCGCAGCGCGCCTACATCAATGCGGAAGCGGCCAAGCGCGGTCTGTCCAACGTACAGGTGATCACCTGCGATTTCAACCGCTTCGACATTGCGGCCCGCTTCGACCGCATCGTTTCGGTGGAGATGTTCGAGCACCTTCGCAACTGGCCGCAGGCCTTCGCCAACGTATCGCACTGGCTCGCACCCGGGGGCCGGTTCTTCATGCACGTATTCGCCCACCGCGAAGCGCCCTATCCGTTCGAGGAGCGCGATGCGAGCGACTGGATGAGCAAGCATTTCTTCTCCGGTGGCATGATGCCCAGCGACGATCTGGCCCTGCACTGCCAGGACGATCTGCAGTTGCGGCGGCGCTGGCGCTGGGACGGCACGCATTACGAACGCACGGCGCGCGCCTGGCTGGACAACATGGATCTGCAACACGACGCGCTCATGCCACTGTTCCGCCGCACCTACGGAGAGGACGCCCCGGCGTGGTGGAGCCGGTGGCGCCTGTTTTTCCTGTCGGTGGAAGAGCTCTTCGGCTTTGACGGCGGGCAGCAGTGGTGGGTGAGCCACTACTTGTTCCACCGGCGCGACTGATCGGAACGGCATGAATGCATCGGCTACCGTCACCTGGGCCCTGTACGGCCTCGCCTGGGCCCTGTCCGCTTCCGTTGCCACATGGCTGGTGAGCCTGGCCCGCAGGGACGCCAGCCTGGCCGACCGCGCGTGGCCCGTGCTCATCGCCGGCTGCGGCGCCGTGTACGGGGCATTGGCCCCGAGCCTCGGGGCCCGGGGCATTGCGTTGCTGCTGCTGTCGGGGATCTGGGGACTGCGGCTGTGCGCCTACATCACCGCACGCAATTGGGGGCACGGCGAAGACCACCGCTACCGCGCGATGCGCGAACGCAACCGCCCGAACTTCGCCGTCAAGAGCCTGTACCTCGTGTTCGGCCTGCAGGGCGTACTGGCCTGGATCGTCTCGGCGCCTTTGCTGGCGGGTCTGGCGGCATCGCCCCACCCGCTGGGCACGATCGATGCGATCGGCATCGCCCTGGCCGGATTCGGCATTGTGTTCGAGGCGGTGGGCGATGCGCAGATGGCGCGCTTCAAGTCCGATCCCGCCCATGCCGGGCAGGTCATGGACCGGGGCCTGTGGCGGTTCACGCGCCACCCCAACTATTTCGGTGAAGCCTGCGTCTGGTGGGGCCTCTGGCTCTTGGCGCTCGCAGGCACGGGCTGGGCGGACGTGTGGACCATCGTGTCGCCCGCGCTCATGACGGTCCTGCTGCTGCGCGTGTCGGGCGTGGCGCTGCTGGAAAAAGACATCGCCGAGCGGCGTCCGGCCTACCGCGAGTACATGCTGCGCACCAATGCCTTCATTCCGGGACCACCGCGCACCGGAGGCCTCCGATGACCGGCCGCCTTGCATCCTGCGCCCGGCAAACCGCCTGGTGCGTTGCCGCCGCCTTGCTGTGGACCGCCACGGCCATGCCTGCAGCCGCGGCAATGCCGGCGGCCAACGAGTGGAATTTCCAGGTGGCCCTGGATGGCACGCCGATCGGTGAACACCGCTTTCGCCTGTCGGCGCCTGCGGCCCAGGAGCGCGTGCTGACCAGCGAAGCCCGCTTTGCCGTCAAGCTGCTCGGCTTGGTGGTCTATCGCTACCGGCACGATGCCCGTGAACTTTGGCGAGATGGATGCCTTGAAGCCATCACCGCGGAGACGCAGGACGACGGCAAGGTCAACAGAGTGGATCTGCGCTTTCCCGCTCCGGGCAGCACCACTCCGCCCGCCGAAGGCATGCCCGCGTGTACCTTGAGTTTTGCCTACTGGAACCCGGCCATCCGCAGCCAGACGCAGTTGCTCAATGCCCAGACCGGCAAGATCGATGCCGTGCAAGTGGTGCGGCAGGGCGAAGGCACCCTCGACGTGCGGGGCGAAACCGTGGCGGCAGTGCGCTGGCGCATCACCGGGCTGCCGCACCCGATCGACCTCTGGTATGCCGCCGATGGCGCGTGGATCGGCCTCGATTCCACCGTGGGCAGCGGCCGCCGACTCAGCTACCGATTGAAATAACCGACCCCCAGGAGAACACCCATGATGATCCGCCCCCTTGCCGTCGCCTATGCCTCCACGGCCCTGGTCTTCCTGGCGCTCGACGCCGTATGGCTCTCCACCATGGCCGACCGCCTTTACCGCCCCGCCATCGGGCACCTCATGCAGGACAAGTTTTCGGTGGCACCCGCGGCGTTGTTCTACCTGATCTACGTCGCCGGCGTGGTCGTGATGGCGGTGTTGCCTGCGGTGGAGCAGCGCAGCTGGGCATCGGCCCTGGGCATGGGCGCCCTGCTGGGGCTGATCGCCTATGCCACCTACGACCTGACCAACCAGGCCACCCTGAAAGACTGGCCGTGGAGCGTGACGATCGCCGACATGTGCTGGGGCGCTTTCGTCACAGGCGCAGCCGCCACGGCAGCGTGCCTGGCCACCCTGCGCTGGGGCGGTCCGCTGCGCTGATTGGTTTCCGCCACGCGCCCTTCGACAGGGCGCGCATCCGCTCACATGCCGGCGAGCGCGCCGACCCAGCGCGCGATGGCGCCATCAAAAACCACCCGGCCTTCGATGCCCGCCAGGCAGATGCATTCGCCGCCCGGCTCCACCACCGGCTGATGGTGCACATGCCCATCGGCGCCGTCGAAATCTCCCGGGCCGAACCGCGCGCGCCCATCGTGGAAGGCGCCATGCAGCACCTGGGTCCATTCCACCTCGCTGTGCGTATGCTGCGGCAAACGCTTGCCCGCACCAATCCGCAGGAGCAGCACGTTGGCCTGGGCATCGTCCGGCAGGGTCACGCGGCTCCAGCGCATGCCGGGGCCCAGCCAGCGCCAGGGGGAGACCTGGCAGGCATCGAGCACATCGGGCCAGAAGGCGCCTTCCGGCCAGGATGCCGGGCGTGTCGATGACCGCCGGCCAGGGACAGGGCGATGTGCAGCGCCGTCGATGGCGGCCAGGGTGAGCGCCAGGGCATCGGGCTGCAACGTGGCCGGGGCGATGCCGTCCAGCATGGCACCGCCGACCATTTCGAGTGTGCACAAGCGCTCGCGGCAGTGCGCGCACATGGCCACATGCGCCTGGATCAGCAGCGAGGCGGCCGCGGGCAGGTGCCCGGCGGCCTGGGCCAGCAGCACGTCGTCGGCAGGATGGTGTTGGATCGTCATGGCTCAAGGTGGCCGAGCAAGCGGCGCAAATGGTTCATCGCCAGGCGGACCCGCGATTTCACGGTGCCCAGCGGAATGCCCAGATCCTGCGCGATCCGGGCGTGGGGATGCTCTTCGAAGAAAGACAGCCGCAGCACCTGGGCCTGCTCGGGCGCCAGCTGCTGCAGGGCATGCCGCACGTCGCTCTCCTGTTGCGCGGCGTAGCAGTGTTCTTCTGGCGCGGGCGCCGTGTCGGGCAGCTGCTCGCCCTGGCCTTCGTCCTGTTCCAGCGCCAGGTTGGATCGGCGCCGAAAGTGGTCCACCCGCAGGTTGCGCGCAATCGTGAACACCCAGGTGGAGACTCCGGCATGCGCCGGGTCGAACAGGTGCGCCTTGCGCCAGACGCTGACCAGCGCCTCCTGAGCCAGGTCCTCCGCCACGCTCTCCGGGGTTCCGAGGCGCATGAGGTAAGCCTTCACGCGCGGAGCGAAGTGCTTGAACAGCGCCGCGAACGCCTGCCGGTCGCCCTGGGCGGCCACCGCCTGGACCAGGGCGCTCAACGCGTCTCCCGTCGGATGGGCTCCATGGGTGGGTGGCTGGGTCACGATCGACAAATAAGGAGGCCAGGATTTTCGAGGCCTGGAAGGCCGCTCTGCGGGCTGGCGGACGGTGGTCATGCTGCTCATACGCAACACCCGGCGGATTAGATCACGCCCATCTGGTGGAATCCAAACGCGTGGTCACTGCGTATACCGACACAATACTCCGCGAGGAGACTTCGAGGATGGACGCAATGACAATCCACGCGGCGCCCGTGCCCGCATCGCCCGCCAAGGCCGCCCCGACGGGGCGGCCGCTGGACGTGGCCGTGATCGGCAGCGGCATTTCCGGCCTGTCGGCCGCGTGGCTGCTCGCCCAACGCCACCAGGTCACGTTGTTCGAGGCCGACCAGCGGCCCGGCGGCCACAGCCACACTGTCCACGTGCCCGGGCCGGAGGGCGACATCGCCGTGGACACCGGGTTCATCGTCTACAACGAATCGGCCTATCCCAACCTGACGGCGCTGTTCGCGCACCTGAACGTGGCTACGCTGGCCACCGACATGTCCTTCGGCGTGAGCCTGGATGGCGGCGCACTCGAGTACAGCGGCACCGGCTTCGGCGGCGTGTTCGCCCAGCGCAGCAATCTGCTGAGCCCCCGTTTCTGGTCGATGCTGCGTGATCTGGTTCGCTTTTACCGCCGGGCGCCCGCCGATGTCCGCCGACTGGGCGACCTCTCGCTCGATGCCTATCTCGACCAGCACGGCTATGGCCGGGCGTTCCGCGAGGACCACCTCTATCCCATGGCTGCCGCCATCTGGTCCACGCCCGCGGCGCGCATCGGCGAGTACCCCGTCCAGGCGTTCGTGCGCTTTTGCGAAAACCACCACCTGCTGAACCTCGGGCACCGCCCGGCCTGGCGCACCGTGCAAGGCGGCAGCCAGCGCTACGTGCAGAAGATCACGGAGGCTCTCGGGCAGGGGCTGCGCCTGGACAGCGCGGCCATCGAAGTGCGGCGCACCGCCGAGGGCGCCTACGTGCGCACGGGCGATGCGCAGGAATCGCGGCGCTTCGACCAGGTGGTCATCGCCACCCATGCCGACCAGGCCCTGCGCCTGCTGCCGGATGCGAGCCAGGCAGAGACCGACCTGCTCGGCGCCTTCGGCTACAGCCGCAACCGGGCCGTGCTGCACAACGACCCGGCCCTGATGCCCCGGCGCCGTGCGGTGTGGTCCAGCTGGAACTACGCCGCCGAGCGCGAACGCAGCGAGGCCCTGAGCGTGACCTACTGGATGAACCGCCTGCAGCACATTCCGGACGCCACCCCGCTGTTCCTCACCCTCAACCCGACGCAGGAACCGCACCCCCGCCACCTGCTGCACACGCAGACCTACGAGCACCCGATCTTCAACGGCGCCGCCATGCAGGCCCAGCGATCGCTCTGGTCGCTGCAGGGCCAGCGACGCACCTGGTTCTGCGGTGCCTACTTCGGCTCCGGCTTCCACGAAGACGGGCTGCAGGCCGGCCTCGCCGTGGCGGAGGCCCTGGGCGGCGTGCGCCGGCCCTGGAGCGTGGACGACGAATCCGGCCGCATCCACCTGCCCGCGGTCTCTGCGGGGGCTGCAGCGCACCCAGGGGCCGTGCAGTGACGGGCCAGTCCGCGCTCTATACCGGCCGCGTGATGCACCAGCGGCTCAGCCCGGCCCGGCACCGGCTGCAGTACCGCGTCTTTTCGCTGCTGATCGACCTGGACGAACTGGAAGGGCTCGACCGCCGCCTGCGGTTGTTCTCCGTCAATCGCTTCAACCTGTTCAGCTTGCACGAGAGGGACTACGGCGGCGCCGAGGGCCTGCCGATGCGCCAGCATGTGGAACAGCAACTGGCCCGGGCGGGGCTGGCGCCCGGCGGCCGCATCCAGCTGCTGACCATGCCCCGCATCCTGGGCTACGCCTTCAACCCGCTGACCGTGTACTTCTGCCACCGGCCCGACGGCGCGCTCCAGGCCCTGCTCTACGAGGTGAACAACACCTTCGGCGAGCGCCACAGCTACCTCATTGCCGTCCCCGAAGCCGAGCAGCACGCCACCCGCATCCGGCAGTCGTGCGACAAGGAATTCCATGTGTCGCCCTTTCTGGGGCTGTCGATGCGCTATGCCTTCGACATCTCCCTGCCCGCGGCGCAGCGCGACCACCTGGGCGTGGGCATCACGGCCAGCGATGCGAACGGACCCGTGCTGGTCGCGCGCTTCCATGCGCGCCGCCGGCCGCTCGACGACCGCGCCCTCGCCCGCACCTTCCTCACCCACCCGCTGCTCACGCTGAAAGTGATGGGCGCCATCCACTGGGAAGCACTGAAGCTCTGGATCAAAAGGGTGCCGCTGCACACAAAGCCGCCCGCGCCGGCCCTGCCCGTGACCATCATCAAAACCAAAGACCTATGACCCTCCCCACCCCCTCCACCGGACTTCCGACGGACGGCACGCATGCGGTCGCGTCGATGCCCCGCCGGGCCACCTGGCGGTCGCGCCCCCTGCAGCGCGTGCTGCGCCGCCTGCTGACCAACGTGCGCTGCGGCACCCTGACCGTGGAGCTGCCCGGCGGCGAACGCGCCGAAGGCCGCGGCACCGAGCCCGGGCCCCACGGCACCCTCGTGCTGCACCGCTGGCGCCCGCTGTGGCGCCTGGCCGTGGGCGGCGACCTGGGCCTGGCGGAGAGCTACCGCCAGGGTGAATGGTCCAGCCCCGACCTGGCCGCCCTACTGGAGCTGGGCGTGCGCAACGAAGCCGGCTGGGGCCGCGCGCTGCAGGCCAGCCTGCCAGCGCGGCTGCTGGCGCGGCTGTTCCACCTGCGCCGCGCCAACACCCGCCGGGGCAGCCGCCAGAACATCTCGTTCCACTACGACATGGGCAACGATTTCTATGCCCAGTGGCTGGATCCGGACATGCTCTATTCCAGCGCCATCTATGGCACGGGCCAGGAATCGCTGGAGCAGGCCCAGCAGGCCAAGCTGGCCCGCATCGCCACCCTGCTGGCGCCCCGGGCCGGCGAACGCGTGCTGGAGATCGGCTGCGGCTGGGGCGCCCTGGCCATTGCCCTGGCCCGAGACACCGGCGCCTCGGTGACCGGCCTCACCCTGTCGTCCGAGCAACTGCGCCACGCCCGCCAGCGCGTGCATGACGAGGCGCTCACCGAGCACATCGACCTGCGGCTGCAGGACTACCGCGACGTCGAAGGCCAGTTCGACCACATCGTCTCCATCGAAATGCTGGAGGCCGTGGGCGAGCGCTACTGGCCGGCCTATTTCGAAACGCTCAAAGAGCGGCTGCGCCCCGGCGGCCGGGCGGTGGTGCAGGTCATCACCATCGCGGACGCGCAGTTCGAGCAGTACCGCAGCACCACCGACTTCATCCAGCGCTACATCTTTCCGGGCGGCATGCTGCCCTCGCCCTCGCGGCTGCGGCAAGCGCTGGCGAACGCGGGCCTGGCGCTGCAGGCTGCGGAAACCTTCGGCCCCAGCTATGCGACCACCCTCGCCGAATGGCGCCACCGCTTTCTGAGCGCCTGGCCCACGATCGAGCCGCTGGGCTTCGATGCACCGTTCCGTCGGCTGTGGGAGTACTACCTGTGCTATTGCGAAGCCGGCTTCAGCACCGGCCGGGTGGACGTGGGCCTGTACACCATCGTCCATGCCCCGCCGGCCGCCCCGGACACGCCCGACACACCGCACCGCCCCGGGTAAACCGCACTCGCCCAGCGCCCCACACGGCGGGGTGCGTGCCAGAATCTCGCCATGCTTGCCCACACGGCTTATTCGGCCCATGCCGCCCTCGTTCCCCGCCGCTCCGACGACACCACGATGGGAACGCTCTACCGCGCCGCGATCGGCCCGGTCAATGCCGATTACTACCTGCCCGCCTTCGAGCGGCTCGACACCGCGGGCCGCCCGCTGCCGCGCTGGAACTGGGCCGCGGCCCTGTGCACGCTGAACTGGCTGGTGTTCCGCCAGCTCTGGGGGGCCGCCCTCGTCTATGTGGCGGCCCTCGAAGGCGTGGCGTTGCTGGTGTTCGCGCTGGGCCAGTACGTGGCCCAGTGGCCGCTGCCGGTGCTGTCGGGCGTGCTGCTTGCCCTCCTGCTGGCCGCCACGGTGGTGCCCGGGCTCTACGGCGACGCCATCTTCCATGCCGAGGTGCGCAAGCGCATCACCAAGGCGCTCTCTGCCTCGGCCACCTTGCCCCAGGCGGGCGAATGGCTCGCCCGCCGCGCGGCGACCCGGCGCCGGCTGGGGTGGATCGCCGCGGCCAACGTAGCGCTGGCGGTGGCTGCGCTGGCCCTGTACCTGCTGCTGCCTGCCGGGGCTTCTTTGACAGGCCCATCCGCCGGCAGCCCCCCTGCGGCAGCGCCCACGCCCGCCGCATCGGCCGTGCCAGCGACCGCCATCGGGGTGGTACCTGCCGCCAGGCCAGCGGCATCGAATGGGGCCAGCGGTGCCGTGCGGCCCGAAGCGCCGGCCACGGCCCCGCTCCCCGGACCCGCTCCCACCACCCCCCCCGCAGCCGGGGCCAGTGCGCCCGCCGCGCCCGTCCCTGCGGCTTCGCTGCCGGCGAAAGCACAAGCCCCGCAAGCCACTCCGCGCGCGCCAGCAGCCTCCTCCGCAGCAGCCCCGGCCATAGCGATTCCGGCATCCGCCGTCGCCTCCCAGGTCTCGGCAGAACCCACGCGGGCCACGGCGCTCAGCGCGTCCTCCCCCGTGCAGTCGCCCGCCGCCCGGTCCGCTCCATCCGCGGCCTCCGTCCCGGCCGCCATGCCAGCGCAGGCGACAGCCGCGTCAGCACCAGCGTCGGCCCTGGCCACGGCGGCCTCGAAAGCCGCACCCGCCAGCCGTGCGGCTGCCGAACCGACCAAACCGCGCGCCTCCGCGCCCAAGCCAGCCGCGGCTCGGACGGCGACGGCCCCGGACAAAACCTCCACCCCAGCTGCGAGTGCAGCCAGCGCGACCACCGCGCCCGACCGGCGCCTGTACATCAACGTCGGCCTCTTTGCCGAACCTGCCAATGCGCGCCGCGCCCATGCCCGGCTGCGGGAGGCTGGCCTGCCGGCCACGTCGCAGCCCGTCACCACCTCGGGCGGGCAGAAGCTGCTGCGCGTGCGGGTGGGGCCGTTCGCCTCCGCGTCGCAAGCCAACGCGGCGGCGGCCAAGGTGCGCGACCTGGGCCTGGATGCTTCCGCGGCGGCGCTCCCTGCGCCGCCGCGGAATTGACCCTTCGGCCCCCCTGGCCGCGGGGACGGCGCGGGGACCGCTGCCGCGTTACCACTGGTGACCCTGCCGCCAGCACCCTGCGCTAAGGTGTGCTCCTTTCATTCACCAACGACATCGCTTTCCAACATGTCCCAACGCTCCCTGACGGCCCTCGCCCTCACCGCCGCCGCCCTGCTGGCCGCCGGCTGCTCCACCAACGCCCCCTGGGGCAGCGCCACGCCAGGCACCACCAGCAGCACGGGCGCGCCCGCGGGCGGCATCTGCAGCGGCCCGCCCGCACAGGTGGTGGTGGGCCAGAACAGCACGGCCAAGGTGGTGGAAGACGCCCGGGTGCGCTCCGGCGCGCAGATGGCCCGCGTGCTGCGCCCCGACCAGATCGTGACCAAGGAGTTCGACGCCACCCGCCTGAACCTGCAGGTGGACGCCAACGGCCGCATCGTCGCGGCGCGCTGCGGCTGACGACCGGCACCCGGTCGGCTCGGCCGGTGGTGGCTGGCGGTCCAGGCGCCGGAGCGCTCGCCCGTCAGTCGGCCAGAAAGAGCGCCTGCAGGTCACTCAGGAAATCGAAGCCCCGCTCGGTGGGGCGCACGCGCGCCATGTCGCGCTCGATCAGGCCCTTGCGCTCGGCCTCGTCCAGCGCCTTGGCAATCGCGGTCAACGGCAGGCCCGTGCGCGCCATGAAGTCCTGCAGCGCAAACCCCTCGCGCAGGCGCAACGCGTTGAGCATGTATTCGAACGGCAGGTCCGCCCGGCGCACCTCGTCGTCCTGCGCCACCGCATGGCCTGCCAGCGCGTGGTCCATGTACCGCCCCGGGTCCCGAAAACGCACCTGCCGCACCACGCGGTGCGCAAAGCTGATCTTGCTGTGCGCACCCGCGCCGATGCCCAGGTAGTCGCCGAATTGCCAGTAGTTGGTGTTGTGAAAGCAGCCGTGGCCCTCGCGTGCATAGGCCGAGATTTCATAGCGCTGCAGCCCGGCCTGCGCCGTCATCTCGGTGATGCGGTCCAGCATGGCGTAGGCCTGGTCGTCCTCGGGCACCACGGGAGGGAACTTGGCGAACACCGTGTTGGGCTCGATGGTCAGGTGGTAGATCGAGATGTGCGGCGGCCCCAGCGCCAGCGCGGTGCGCATGTCCTGCTCCAGATCGGCGAGCGTCTGGCCCGGCAGGGCGTACATGATGTCGAGGTTGAAGGTCTCGAACGATTGCGCAGCCTCTTCCACCGCGGCCATGGCCTGGGCACCGTCGTGCACCCGCCCCAGCGCCTTCAGGAAACGGTCGTCGAAGCTCTGCACGCCGATCGACAGCCGCGTCACCCCGGCCGCGCGGTACGCCCGGAAGCGGTCTTTCTCGAACGTGCCGGGATTGGCCTCCATCGTGATCTCGCAATCCGCCTCCAGGCGCAGCCGCGCGCGCAGGCCGCCGATCAACTGGTCGATGGCGGCGGGCGAGAACAGGCTGGGTGTGCCACCGCCGATGAAGATGCTGTGCACCGTCCGGCCCCAGATCAGCGGCAGCGCCGCCTCGAGGTCGGCCATCAACGCGTCCAGGTAGCGCTGCTCGGGCAAGGCCTGCGCAACGCCACCCTCACGGTACTCGTGCGAGTTGAAATCGCAGTAGGGGCACTTTTTCAGGCACCAGGGCAGGTGCACGTACAGCGACAGCGGCGGCAGGCTGCCCAGTTGCAGCACGCCGGGCCGCATGGAGTGCTGCACGTCGCGCACGGGCGCCGGCGCGGCCTCCGCCGAGGCCTCGGGAACGATGGGAATGGAAAGGGACACGGCCAGGAATCTCCGAAAAGCGCCAGAGCCTCAGAACCAGCGCTCGCGCATCAGCGCCAGCATCTGCTGCGCCGACCGGCCCCGGTGGCTATTGGCATTCTTCACCTCCGTCGGCAGCTCGGCGAAGGTCTTGCCGAACTCGGGCACGACCATGATCGGATCGAACCCGAAGCCCTGGCTGCCACGCGGCTCGCGCGCGATCTCGCCCACGACCCGGCCCACGGCGATGAGCGGCTCCGGGTCCTCGGGCGTGCGCACCGCCACGAGGGTGCTCACCATCGCCGCGCGGCGCTGGTCGATGCCCTGCATCTGCTCCAGCAGCGCGCGCACGTTGTTCGCGTCGCCCTTGTCGTAGCCGAATCGGGTCGCGTAATAGGCCGTGTCCACGCCCGGCAATCCGTCGAAGGCATCGACACACAGGCCGGCGTCATCGGCCAGCGCCGGCAGTCCGGTGTGCTGGGCGGCAAAGCGCGCCTTGGCCAGCGCGTTCTCCACGAAGGTCCGAAAGGGCTCGGCCGCCTCGCCGACGCCCAGGTCCGCCTGGCGCACGAGCACCACGCCGAGCGGCGCCAGCAGCGTCTGCAGTTCGGCCAGCTTGCCCTGGTTGTTGGATGCGAGTACGAGTTTCATGGTCAAAATGGCTTCCAGCGCATATTCATCTAGGGCATACCGCTACAAATTCAATAGCATATGCGATTTCCATCGGTGCAACGGGGATGGCCAGGGACGGCCAAGGCCGCGTTCGCTATCGCTATCCGTTGCGCAGCGCCTGCTGCTGAAGCGCCACCAGTTCGGCCACGCCCTTTTCGGCCAGAGACAGCAGGCGGTCCATTTCCTGGCGGGTGAACGCCACGCCTTCGGCCGTGCCCTGCACCTCCACGAAGTGGCCGGCGCCGGTCATCACCACGTTCATGTCGGTGTCGCAGGCCACGTCTTCCACGTACTCCAGATCGAGCAGCGGCGTGCCTTCCACGATGCCGACCGAAATGGCCGCCAGCGGGGCCGTGATGGGCGATTCGGCCAGCTTGCCGCGCGCGATCAGATGGGCCACCGCATCCTGCGCCGCGACCCAGGCACCGGTGATGGCCGCCGTGCGCGTGCCGCCGTCGGCCTGGATGACGTCGCAGTCCAGTTGCAGGGTGCGCTCGCCCAGGCGCTGGAGATCGAACACGGCCCGCAGGCTGCGGCCGATCAGGCGCTGGATCTCCTGCGTGCGGCCGTTCTGCTTGCCGCGGGCCGCCTCACGGTCGCTGCGGGTGTGGGTGGACCGGGGCAGCATGCCGTACTCTGCCGTCACCCAGCCTTCGCCGCTGCCGCGCTTGTGGGGCGGCACGCGCTCTTCCACCGACGCGGTGCACAGCACCTTGGTGTTGCCGAACTCGATGAGCACCGAGCCTTCGGCGTGCATGGTGTAGCGGCGGGTGATGCGCACCGGGCGCAACTGGTCGGCGGCACGGCCGCCCGGACGGGTGAAAGAGGTCATGGAATGGGGTCCGGTAGAAAACGAAAACAGGGCGGCGAAAACAACACGGTCACCCGGCAGGCGCTGCGTCCGGCCGAGCGCCGGGCGGAGCGAGCGTTCAGGCCTTGCGGGCCGCCGAGCGGCGGATGGCCTCGTTGATCTCGGCGATGGAACGTTCGATGGCCTCGTCGTCCAGGTCGTCGTCCACCATGTCGAGTGGACCGGCCTGGATCGTGGAGGAAAACCCGTCGTCGCTGATGCTGTCGGTCGAAATGCCCTGGGTGGATTCGAACGCGTCCGGCGTCTCCCACTCCAGCGCCACCACGGTCACGTTGTCGCTGGTGTCGCCGGCCTTGCGCAACGCGTCTTCGACCATGTCGGGCACCGACTGCGAGACCGGCAGGCGGCTCAGCTGGCGGGCGATGGTCTCGTCGTCCAGCGTGCCCCACAGGCCGTCGGAGCACAGCAGGATGCGGTCGCCCTGCTCCAGCGCCACTGGGCCGGTGATGTCGTAGATGGGCTTGGTCGGCGATCCCAGGCAGGTGAACAGCACATTGCGGTTCACCCGCTCGATGCCCTGCAGCGGCATGTTGCGCAGCTCCAGGTACGAATGGTCGCGCGTGCGCGTGAACAGTTCACCCCCGCGCACCATGTACAGGCGCGAGTCGCCGCAGTGGATCCAGCTGGCGGACCCTTCCTGCACCACCGCCACGACCAGCGTGGTGCGAGGCGTGTCCAGCATGCCGCGGTCGGCCGCGTAGCGAAGGATCTGGTGGTGCGCGGCCAGCAGCGCGTCGGCCAGAAATCCGTGCACGTCTTCCAGCGTGGGCTTGGCGTGCCGCTGGAACGCGGCGGACACCGTCTGCAGCGCCAGTTGCGCCGCCACTTCGCCCTCCGGATGGCCGCCCATGCCGTCCGCCAGGACGAACAGGCTGGACTCCCGCGTGTAGCAGTAGCCCATGCGGTCTTCATTGGTTTCGCGGCCACCCCGACGGCTGACCTGGAAGACGGAGAATTTCATTTCGGCTTCGCCCCCATTCGCGTGGCCTCGCCCACCTTCTGCACATTCTTCTTGGTATCGGACACCAGCGTATCGAGCTGCAGGCGCATCTTCTCGCCCACGGACAGCTTGGTGTAGCGCCGCTCGCCCTCGCGGCTCAGTTCCTTTTGCAATGCGAAGACCGACTGGGGCCGCGACAGCGGATCGAGCGCCATGCACCATTCGACCACCTCGATCAGGTTGTCGGAGTACACGCCGCGCAGCTTGGTCAGCGCCAGCGACAGGCGGTCCTTGTCGGAGCGCTGCGGCGCCTCGTTGGGCGGGAATCCCTGCATGCAGGCATAGATGCAGGCGCCGATCGCGTAGATGTCGGTCCAGGGGCCCATCGACGAATCGCGGCGGTACATCTCGGGCGCCGCGAAGCCGGGCGTGTACATCGGGCGGATGAAGTTACCCTCTTTCGAGAGCACCTCGCGCGCCGCGCCGAAGTCGATCATCACCGCCTTGTTGTCGTCGGTGATGAAGATGTTGGCGGGCTTGATATCGAGGTGCAGCATCTTGTGCTGGTGCACGATGCGCAGGCCGCGCAGCACCTCGTCGAACAGCGAGCGGATCGTGGACTCGCGGAACACCTTCTGCGTCTTGAGGTCGCGCGCGGTGATGATGAAGTCCTGCAGGGTGGCCCCTTCCAGGTAGTTCATCACCATGTAGACGGTTTCGTTTTCCCGAAAGAAATTGAGCACGCTCACCACCGAGGCGTGCGAGATCTGCGCCAGGGCCCGGCCTTCCTCGAAGAAACTCTTGAGGCCCAGGCGGTACAGCGACAGCTTTTCGGGAGGCACCTTGGGCAGCAACTCGCCCGGGCCGCGGGTGGCCAGGGAAGACGGCAGATATTCCTTGATGGCGACCTGCTGGCCGTCCGGATCGATGGCCAGATACACCACGCCGAAGCCGCCGGAGGAGAGCCGGCGCACCACGCGGTAGCCACCAATCGTGGTGTCGGGCGGCAGGGGGGCCGGCTTGATTTTTGACATATTTTGCGAAGAAACCTCGGGCACGAATCGGAACCCGGATAATCGCCGGATCGCAAGCAACCACCGAAAAGTCCAATGGCAGTTTACAGCATGACCGGATACGCCAGCGCACAGCAAAGTGCATCCGCGGGAGGGGGCGAAACCGATGGCCGCACCCGCCGCCTGGGGCTGGAGATCCGGTCCGTCAACAGCCGTTTCCTGGATCTGTCGTTCCGTTTGCCCGACGAGCTGCGCGCCCAGGAGCCGGTGCTGCGCAGCCTGCTCACCGCCCGCCTCAAGCGGGGCAAGGTCGAAGTCCGCGCCTCCATCGAGAACGAAGACACCACCGCCCTGCCCGACCCGGCGCCCCGCCTGCTGCAGCGGCTGAACTCCGCGCAGGACGCCGTTCGTGCCTGGTTGCCCGACGCGGCCCCCTTGAGCGTCGCCGACGCCTTGCGCCTGTGCGCGAATGCCGGCTCCGCCCAGGACGACTGGAGCGATGCCGTCCCCGCCCTGGCCGAAAAAGCGCTGAAAGACCTCGTCCAAGCCCGGGAACGCGAAGGCAAGCGCCTGTCGGCCATGCTGCAGGACCGGCTCGAACAACTGCGTGCCCTGGCCCATCAGGCCACGCCGCTGGTTCCCAAGCTGGTGGAGCAGCAGCGCCAGCGTTTCATGGAACGCTGGAAGGAGGCCATGGCCCTGGCCGACAACGCCACGCTGCCCGAGGCCGCCCAGGACCGCGCCCTGACCGAGGCCACCGCCTTCGCCATCCGCATCGACGTCGCGGAAGAGATCACCCGGCTGGATTCGCACCTGGACGAGATCGAACGCCTGCTCAAGAAAGGCGGCGAAGTGGGCAAACGCCTAGACTTTCTCATCCAGGAACTGCACCGCGAAGCCAATACGCTCGGCTCCAAGTCCGCCGCGATGGAACTCACGCGCATCAGCGTGGACATGAAGGTCCTGATCGAGCAGATGCGCGAGCAGGTCCAGAACATCGAGTGAGTGATAATCCTTTTTTGATAGCAGCCAGCACCTATCCCGCATGGACTACCCTGGAAATCTATTCGTAGTGGCAGCGCCCAGCGGCGCGGGCAAATCGAGCTTGGTCAAGGCATTGCTGGAGCTGGACTCCCATGTGCAGCCTTCGGTCTCGCACACCACCCGGGCACCGCGCGGGCAGGAAAAGCACGGCCGCGAATATTTCTTCACCTCGGAGCAGGAGTTCGACGCCATGGTCGCCTCCGACGGCTTCGTGGAGTGGGCCCACGTGCACGGCCGCCGCTATGGCACATCCCGCAAGGCTATCGAGGAGCGCATTGCGCAAGGCGCCGATGTAGTCTTGGAAATCGACTTCCAGGGCGCGATCCAGGTCAAACAGGCCTTTGCGAATGCCGTTCTCATCTTCATCCTCCCCCCCAGTTGGGAAGAACTGAGATCCCGCCTGGAACGCCGCGGGGAGGACGCTCCGGACGTGATCGAGATCCGGCTGAAGAATGCCGCCCAGGAAATGGAACAGGCATACAAATTCGACTTCGTTATAATCAACGAACTCTTTGAGCGTGCGCTTTTCGACCTGAAAACCATCGTCCACGCTCAGCGGCTGAAGTATGCGGCGCAACGCCGTGCACGGGCCGACACGTTCGAATCCCTCAATATCACCTGATCCTTCTGGAGAAGACGCATGGCCCGCATTACTGTTGAAGACTGCCTCGAGCACATCCCCAACCGCTTTCAACTCGTGCTGGCAGCCACGTACCGCGCCCGCATGCTGAGCCAAGGCCATGCCCCCAAGATCGAAAGCCGCAACAAACCTGCGGTGACCGCCTTGCGCGAAATCGCCGAAGGCAAGGTCGGTCTGGAGATGCTGAAAAAGGTCCCGGGCTGACGCGCTCAGGTCTGCTGCTGCAGCCCAATAGCACCGCTTTGCGGTGCTTTTTTTTGGCCAAAAACCACGATCTCCCCAGCAAGCTACATTAAAGGGATGAATGCGGTCTTGAATAAACCATCTGCCCAAGACCCGCGCCCCGGCGAAAGCGGGGCGGCGGGCGGCACGTCCGCAGCAGCCGCCAACGCAGCAGCGGCCAGTTTTGCGGCCCTCACCGAGAACCTCGGCTACCTCGACGCAGCCAGCATCGAACAGGTGCGGCAGGCTTACCGCTTTGCCGACGAAGCCCACCTGGGGCAGTTGCGCAACAGCGGCGAGCCCTACATCACCCACCCCATCGCAGTGGCGGCCCAGTGCGCCACTTGGAAGTTGGATGGCCAGGCGCTGATGGCGGCACTGCTGCACGACGCCATGGAAGATTGCGGCGTCACCAAGTCCGATCTCATCGATCGCTTCGGCCTGCCGGTGGCCGAATTGGTGGATGGCCTCACCAAGCTCGACAAGCTGCAGTTCAACACCCGCGAAGAGAACCAGGCCGAGTCCTTCCGCAAGATGCTGTTGGCAATGGCCCGCGATGTACGGGTCATCCTGATCAAGCTGGCCGACCGCACGCACAACATGCGCACGCTCTCGGACATGCCGCGCAGCAAATGGGGCCGCATTTCTTCCGAAACCCTCGAGATCTACGCCCCCATCGCCCACCGGCTCGGGCTGAACCAGACCTACCGGGAGCTGCAGGATCTGTCATTCCGGCATCTCCATCCCTGGCGCTACGCGACCCTGTCCAAGGCGGTGAACAAATCGCGCAACCGCCGGCGCGATATCGTGCAGCGGGTTCAAGCCGAGGTCGACACCGCGTTTTCGAAGCTGGGCATGAAAGCCCGCCTCGCAGGCCGCGAGAAAACGCTCTATGCCATCTACCAGAAGATGGACACCAAGCACCTGAGCTTTGCCCAGGTGACCGACATCTACGGCTTTCGCGTGATCGTGCCGACCGTGGTCGATTGCTACACGGCACTGGGCGTGCTGCATCAGATGTACAAGCCTGTTCCTGGGCGATTCAAGGACCACATTGCCATCGCCAAGCTCAACGGCTACCAGTCGCTGCACACCACCTTGGTCGGACCTTCCGGAGTCAACATCGAATTTCAGATGCGCACCGAGGAAATGCACGTGGTGGCGGAAGCCGGCGTGGCCGCCCATTGGTTGTACAAAGCACAGGACGCCGACGGATCGGCCGCGGAGCGCCTTGGCACCAAGTGGCTCCAGTCGCTGCTCGACATTCAGAACGAAACGCGGGATGCCGCGGAGTTCTGGGACCATGTGAAGGTGGACCTGTTCCCCGATGCGGTCTATGTCTTCACCCCCAAGAGCCAGATCATGGCACTGCCACGGGGCGCCACGGTGGTCGATTTCGCCTATGCCATCCACAGCAATGTGGGTGACCGCACCACGGCCGCCAAGATCAACAACGAGCAGGTCCCCCTGCGGACCGAGCTCAAGAATGGCGATGTGGTGGAGATCATCACGGCGCCGGTGTCCACGCCCAATCCCGCCTGGCTGGGCTTCGTGCGCACTGGCCGCGCACGCTCGAAGATTCGTCACTACCTCAAAACGCTGGCACATACCGAATCAGCGGGACTGGGCGAAAAGCTTTTGACCCAGGCCCTGAGGGCCGAGGGGCTGGAACGCCTGCCGACCGAGTCGGAGAACCAGGCACTGTGGGACAAGCTGCTCCGCTTCACAGGCAATCGAACACGCAATGAACTCATGACCGACATCGGTCTGGGCAAACGCATTGCGGGCATCGTGGCGAAACGCCTCATGGTGCTGATGACGGAACATGGACACCGACCCGATGCCCTGTTGCTGACGCGTGAAAGGTATTCATCCCACGAAACCCTGTCGCAAGGTGGCGTGACTTTGGACGGCAGCGAAAACGCATCCGTTCAGTACGCGAACTGCTGCCGGCCTGTGCCGGGAGACCCCATCGTCGGCTACCTGGGGCGCGGTGAAGGGCTTGTGGTTCACAACGCCCAATGCAGCGTGGCAAAAAAGCTTCAGCACAAGGACAGCGAACGCTTTATCGCCGTGGACTGGGCCGATGAGCCAACGCGCATGTTCGAAACCGGGATCGTCGTGACCGTGGCCAACGGCAAGGGCGTCTTGGCACGTATCGCCGCCGAACTGGCGAGCTCCGAAGCGGACATCGTTCACGTCGACATGGACGATGAAGCCGCCATGGACACGACCGATTTGCGTTTTGTCATCGCCGCACGAGACCAGTCACACGTCGAGGCCTCCTTGCGCAATTTGCGCCGAACGCCCGCAGTGCTTCGCGCTTTCCGCGTGCTGCCGCAGGGGTAAGGCCGGCACACTGGCCCCCTATGCCACCGGTTGGGGATAGCGGACGTCCAAAACCTCCAGCGTCCGCGTGCCACCTGGCGTGGCCAACTGAACCTGATCCCCTTCGCGGGCCTTCAGTAAGGCCCGAGCCACCGGCGACACCCAACTGACTTGCGCCAGGCCCGTCTCGACCTCGTCGATTCCCAGGATCGTGATGGTGCGCTCGACGCCTTCATCGTCCGCATAGTGGACCGTGGCACCAAAGAACACCTGATCACTTCCAGCGTGAATGGCGGGATCGACCACTTCGGCAATTTCGAGTCGTTTGGTCAGGAACCGAATCCTGCGATCAATTTCGCGCAGGCGTTTCTTGCCATACAGGTAGTCCCCGTTCTCCGAACGGTCCCCATTGCTTGCAGCCCAATGAACCACTTCAACGATCTTGGGCCTCTCGTTGTCGATGAGATCCAGCAGTTCATCGCGCAGCCTGGCGTAGCCGGAAGGGGTGATGTAGTTCTTGCTACCCGCAGGAAGGGGTGCAGGGGAAAAATCTTCGTCATCGGACTGATCCGATTCTTTGGTGAATGCCTTGCTCATGGGTGCATTTTCATGCAGAGAGCATTTGAACCCCCAACGGAAAAAGCCCTAGAACATCACTGTTCTAGGGCTTACCGTTTGGTGCGGCTGGCAGGAATCGAACCCACGACCCCTTGGTTCGTAGCCAAGTACTCTATCCAGCTGAGCTACAGCCGCTAAGCTTTGAATTATAGCATCTTTTCAACGCCGCCATTCATTTCTTGTTTTGATTTTTACGCGAACTCTGTGAGGAATTTCGCAATCAATCAAGACTTAAATTCTAACCCATCTTTTGAGGCTGCTTGGCTTCGTTCGCAGAAAAAGCAGGCATCTCAACTCTCATGTCCACGCGATACGCCTGAACAGGCACATGAGGAATTGCCATGAACAGCCATCAAGCCCGTTGAACTGGTAGGGCGTGAGGGACTTGAACCCGCGACCAAAGGATTATGAGTCCTCTGCTCTAACCAACTGAGCTAACGCCCCCCTCGCCAATTGTATGTGCTTACTTGCGGTAACTCAGCGCGTTGGAAACCAGCTTGGATGTGATGTCCACGATCTGGATCATCCTGTCGTACGGCATCCGGGTTGGCCCAATGACACCCAGGGTGCCGACGACTTGACCGTCCACTTCATAAGGAGCGGTGACCACCGAAAGCTCCTCGAACGGGACAATCTGGCTCTCCCCGCCAATGAAGATGCGCACACCATCTGCACGGTTGGAAACATCGAGCAAACGCAGGATTTGCGTCTTCTGCTCGAACAGGTCGAACGCACGGCGCAGGTTGCCCATGTCGTTGGAAAAGTCGCTGACTGCCAGCAGATTGCGCTCACCAGAAATCACCACATTGTCCTGAGACTCCGCCATCGCTTCGGACCCGACGTTGACAGCCGCCTGCATCAGCGAGCCGATTTCTTCCCGCAGCTGATCCACCTCCGTCTTCAAGCGCTCGCGCACCTGGTCCATGTCCATTCCGGAATAGTGGCTGTTCAGGAAATTGGCCGCCTCCACGAGATGCGATTGCGAGTAGTCCACATCGGTGAAGATCACGCGGTTCTGCACGTCTCCTTCAGGAGAGACGATGATGACCAGAAGCCGCTTCTCGGACAATCTCAAGAATTCGATGTGCCTGAACACCGAGGCACGCCGGGGTGCCATGACAACGCCCACGAACTGGGACAGGCTGGACAGCAAATGCGCCGCGTTGGCAATTACCTTTTGCGGCTGCTCTGCAGCCAGTTGCGGCGAATACAGCTGTTCGCGCTGCACTGTCAACATGGTGTCAACGAACAGGCGATACCCTTTGGCCGTCGGAATTCGGCCGGCAGACGTGTGCGGGCTTGCGATCAGTCCGATCTCTTCGAGATCGGCCATCACGTTACGAATGGTGGCGGGAGAGAGGTCGAGACCGGACGCGCGCGACAGCGTACGCGAACCCACGGGTTGGCCATCGGCTATGTAGCGCTCTACGAGCGCCTTCAGCAACAACTTGGCACGGTCATCAAGCATTGAATCATTTTACTTATGTAAGGGCCAAGGACCGTTCTGGCCGCGTCCTTCATATCGGTGGATGTGGTACCGCAAAGTACCGACAGGCACACCCAACATCGACGCCAGCACATCTTGCGTATACCACCCACTGCGCCACGCTTGAACAGCCTGAGCAACATCATCTCGAGATAACTTAGGCAGACGCCCCCAGGTCCTGCCAGCAGCACGCGCAGCACGCTGTCCAGCCACACACCTTTCACGGATTAGCTCGCGCTCAAACTCAGCGAACACGGCAAGCAAATTGAGATACATACGGCCCTGAGGGGTCACAGTTTCAATAGCCTCAGTGAGCGACCTAAAACCCACGCCGCGAGCCCTCAGGACGTCAAAGACATTGACGAAATGTGAAATGGATCTAGCCAACCGATCCAGCTTGTACACCACAAGCACATCACCGCTAGCGAGAGACTGCAAACACCTGTCCCACACAGGCCGCACTTTCACAGCACTCGCCTGTTCTTCAAAGAGCACCTGAACACCAGCAGCGGCGAGCGCATCAAGCTGCAGCCTAGTCTCCTGATCCTTTGTTGACACGCGCGCATATCCAACCAACCTACCCCGCTGCTGCTGCATCAATCCTCCTTTTTTGCGTATCCGGGAACGAAACGATTTATCTTTGCGGGAATAGCTGGGATGCGGTCCAACGAAAAACGGCCCCAAAAGGGCCGCCACAAACTGTTCGACTCAGCGACCCATCCACCATCGCAAGCCATAACCGACCACGACGGCCACAGCCGCCACAAGAGGGACAAAATGCCGACGCCACCAAGGCACAGACACGACGCGCCTGGTCAAGCGACCGGCCTCCTTATGAGACTCAATACGCTTGAGGTGATCGCGGTAATAGTCCCTGTCCTGAAAACCCATAGATACCTCCCTTTTGAAAGCCAAAAGGATATCAAGACGGCGCCGCCGGCTGCACCTCTTTGGGGTCACGGTCCTGACGAGGCTTGTCAACGCCATCAGCCACCACGTAAGGGTTAAAAGGCCTGTCAATGCGCCACTGGTTACAAGCATCACTGCTGACATCCAGCAATCGAGCAGCGCCCGAATAGCACTTGCACACGCCATCGATGCACATGGCGCCAGTGATGACGGGCATCACCACGACCTTTCGCAAGTGGTCATATGCAGGGGCAGTCCAAGGCCTGTCAGACAGGCGCGGCATAAAGTCGACGCGCTCATCAGGTACCGGCTGCACCTGAGCGACAGCCACACCAACTGACTGCGCCTGAGGCACCACTGCAGCCGGACCAGCAGCGGCGACTACAGGAGCAGGCGCAGGCGGATTTACCTTGGCCGAAATGGAGCCATACACGCGCCAGGTCATGACGACTACGCCGACGAGCGCAAGCACCGCCACAGCCAGCATCCAAGGCACAGAGCGAATCGGCTTGATGTGCACGGAAGCGCTTTTGTACTGCCCGAAAACATGCTTAGGCAATCGGTAGCGCTTTTTGATTGGGGCGTTTTTCCACGCCGTCCGGCAGTTATCGGCACACTCAGGCCATTCATACCACCAGCGGCCAAGGATGCCCAACTCACGGAGGTGGACATGACGCCCCACCAGGGCACGCACGTTCGAATCAATTAGATTGGGGCCTTGCGTGATGATGTAAAAATCGAGCCCACGGTGCCGGTGGGTTTCCAACTTGGCAACGTGTTCGGGCACCTTGACCCCAGGACCGCGAGGACGCCAGACCCGCTGGACCTCATCGATAACGATGACGGCCCCATCAGGAACCAGTTCGTGCCACCGCTCAGGCTCAGCAAGCTCCTCATGCTCGATTTTGAGATCCGGTATACCGTTCACGAACAACTGCCGACCCTTGGCCACGTCAGCAAGCATGGAGACCAGGGCAGCGGACTTTCCAGTCCCAGGAGCACCAGTGATAAGGGTGAGCATCAGCCACCCCCGGCGTTGCCGCCAGTCGTCTGCAGAGCAAAGCGCTTCATCGCCATCCAGGCGAGGCCAGACACAATTCCACCACTGGTGATAGCCATGGCATCGAAGAAGCCGCACATGGCAATGAGCTGAAGCACCTCTCCGCCGAATCCAGCCATGGCCGCTTTGGCGGCATTCATGGCCGTCGACACAGCCGTGCTGGCACCCTCATAGGTGGTGTAGCCAAAACCGAGGGCCACCATGACGCGCGAGACGATAGGCCAGGATATCTTCGCCAGCCACTCAGCAATGCCTTCCATGGTCAATCCTTCCGGGACAAGCCCATAAACGACAGCACTGCCGCCAAGTAGGCAAAGCCGACAATGAGCGGGCGCACCCCGCTAACGAAATCGCAGAACAAGTCCCATCGGAATTCAAGGTCCATACCCATGGCAGACAGATGCCGAGGCGCTGGACAAGACCCGTTAGAAGGGCCAAAGCCCTCCTCCCTTTCCAACTTGAGCGGGACGACATTGGCCGGCAGAGGCTTGGCCTCAATCTCTCCGAGCTTTTGGCAAGCCACAATGTCCGGATGCTTTTCACAGAGGCTCTGCTGGTCCTCAGGCTTTGGCTGATCCTCTGGATTGGGCTCAGGATCCGGGTTGTCATCAGGCGAAGCCAACGGCCGATCTACCGGCTGTATATCCACGCGCCAAGGATCATCCGTACTAGGCGCAGGCACCACGCGGAAGCCCGGCTGAATCCACGGCTGATTGCCAGGACCAGGCGCGGCAGACGGGTCATACTTTGGGTTTGGGATTGGGCTGCCCGTAGGGATGAAGAGAGGGCTAGGCTTGCCGTCCGGACCGGGATTAATAACAGGCTTTTCAACGGGCAACGGGGTATTGGCTGGCAACTCGCCAGGGACGCTTGCAGGCAAAGGCCAATCGGCAGGGACGTTAGGCCACCCAACCTGATTAGCAGGATTCAACACCCTGCGAGCGAACTCTTCCGGACTTTCAATAGTGTCTGTACGGGAGCCCTTGACGACACATCCAGCATCTGTAGCCACGGAGCCAGCAGGGCACGGCTTCTGCACACGCTCGATGCCGTTGAACTCAACACCAAACACATAGCCCGCAGGCTGGCCGATGAATTCATACGGAAACGCAAAGCCGCCAGTGCACTTAATGCCGTTGACGGAGTAAGCCGCAACATGAGCGCCCTGAGGCATCTGACGAGCCACAATAACTCGACAGGCTTCAAGAGCAGTTGGAAAGTTCTGACCAGCACCAGGAAAGGTGTACTCCCAGCGCACAATTACCTCATCCTCATCAATGCTCTGCTTCCACCTCTTATCAGATTCGTCCCAAAACATTTTTGCGGTATAGAGCAACGACGCGATGCCGACACCTAACCGCACATAGGGATTGAAATAGATCGCTGCTGCTATCACGCGCGGGGCAGAGGCAGACAATCGCAAGGCAGTAGGAACAGATGCAGTCCTCCCCGCGGTAGTCAGCGTAGCGGCAGGCCGAGCTGTCAACCGCTCAAAATCGGTCATTGTCTTGGCCGAATAGGTGGCCCCAGCACCAGTGCCCGCAGTCCACCCAGGGGGAGGCGTCAACTGCGAATAAGCGGCATTAGCACCACCACCGCAGCACAGCAGGACAGCGGCTACCAGCGCACGCATACGATCCAAGCCATGCCGAGCACTGCGGCAAATGCGGCCCAAAAATCAGGCGTTGTCATTTGTTTCTTCCCCCCTGAAAGCACGCGCCAAGAACATGACCGCATAGGTTGCGATCCAGGCTCCAGCGACCATCCAGCCCATGTACAAGCCGTCCTGCATCTGCAGCAGGCCACACGGCTGAGCTGTATACGTTGAGACAATCTGCAGCGGCGCACCGCCCGCAACGGGCTGCAGCCGATAAGTGATCGACGCATCAGCAACACCACCTATGTCCATGACATAGGCAGTGCCACCGTGCGAGACCACAGCGCCAACCTGCGCAGACGCAGAAGCTTCAGCCGCCTGCTTGGCGGTCGGATAGCAGGCCGTGCCGACTTGAAAAGCCATCACAACCCCCTGCGCATGAACCGATGGCAAAAGAGCCACACGCGCGCCGACAACACCAGCGCTGACACGGCCATCGCGTTGTAGCCCATGCCCGCCAGAACTGGCGTAATCAGCGCGAGCATCAGAGGCCCTTGCGGAGGAACTTGATGGCGAAGACGGCGATGATTGCGACCAGCACAATGCCGGCCATCTCCATGCCGTCAGCCTTCATGCCGCCGAGAGCAGTCTTGCTTTCAGCAGGGATTTCCGCCAGGGCCGACCCAGCAGACAGGGCCAGGGCCGCACCAGCAGCAGCAGCCTTCGCGCCAACCTTGGCGCCGAACTTGCGGGCTACGCCCAGAGTGTTTTCGTACATGTGATTTCCTTGATTTCCAACGCTGCGAAATTGCAGCCGGATACGCAGCGCGCTGCGCATCGAGCTATCAATTTCCGCCCTTGTGTTTAGTTGCACTAAACAGTCAGGGCAAAAAAAAGAGACCGGGACCGAATCGAGAACTACATGCGACGGACCTCCCGCATGCGGACCAAGATCAAGCCCGCCACGATGCCCGCCATCACCCCTGCAGCACCGAGCAAGCCAAGGACGAGGAAATAGCTATCCACAACTAGGCCCGATCTAGCTCATAGGTCCGAAACACCACCGCCTCGCCTGCGCAGTGATCCTGGACCGCATCGACCGCAGCCTCAGGGGTCGAAAACGGCGTGGCGTTGACAATGAGCGGGGTGCTATCGACACCGCCCTCTCCGTCAGCGCGCAGAAAGGTGTAGTCATCCGTTGACTGCACGTAGTACCGTGGGACTATTTGCATACGTCACCGGGAACGAAATGGGGTTTTACTGGCCCTTGCCGGTGGCAACAGCCTTCGGCGTGAGCTTGTGCATGACGGTCTTCATGGTCTTGCCATTGGTGACCATTTCCATGTCGGCTTCGGCCGAAAAAGGAAACGGCAGATGCTTGAACGCATCGAATTCAGCCGCCGTGCCGAGGGTGAATTCAGCAGCGCTCATGCCCTTGG
>NZ_BQXL01000023.1:0-64077 GCF_030159015.1 Acidovorax sp. SUPP3434 | reverse complement strand
ATGGCGTGACGCAGACGACCCACTATGCCTACGATGCGCTAGGGCGCCGAGTAACCAAATCCGACAGCTTTGGCACCACCTTCTTCCTGTGGGATGGCGATCTGATGGTGCACAGCCAGCGTGGGGGCAAGGACGCGCTGTTCGTGTACGAGCCCGACAGCTTCGTGCCGTTGGCAAGCATCCAGGGCACCGAAGAAAACCGGCACACCTACTGGTACCAGTGCGACCAGATCGGAGCGCCGCTGGAGTTGACGGATGCCCAAGGGCGCATCGCCTGGGCGGCGGACTACAAGGTGTGGGGAGAGGCCACGCTGCGGACCGTGGCGAGGACAGGAACGGATGGCGGCCTTATCCAGCGTCGAATGGGGCATGGACCGGGAACGGACCAGAGCAACGGTGCCAGCGCCCGTTCATCCATCCTCCCGCCCATTGAGCAACCCTTCCGGTTCCAGGGGCAGCAGTTCGATGAAGAAACCGGGCTGCACTACAACCGGTTCCGACACTACGACCCGACTGTGGGGCGGTTTGCCAGTCAAGACCCAATTGGCCTAAAAGGAGACGCGAACTTTTATTTTTACGTTGTTAATCCATTTGGCGATATTGACGCCTATGGATTAATGCCTAAGAAAGCCCCCTCTAAAGTTGCACTACCAGATGGCGCGGGAGCAACACCGAGCGATATACAAAAAAGCAAGGTTGGAGGAGGAACTCGAACGGGACAACAGGAGTGCCGGGACAAACTTTTAGCGGCAGCTGGCGGGACCTTTAAATGTTGGCGATGCGGCCAGACCTCAACAAATCCCGCAGATATGCATCTAGGACACAAAAATGTCCCAACATCAAAAGGTGGAAATTTAGCCGATGAAAATATTGCACTAGAAGGAGCTGCCTGCAATCTCAGTGCTGGAAATAGTGGTTATGCAAAAGATGGCATGTCATGTGTAGAAAGAGGCAGCTGTGGAGCCCCATATGGAAGATAATTTTTCAATTATTAAAATTCTTGCCGGCCATAATAAAAATGGCCCCGTTCACGAGGAACTACCCGCAATGCCATTAGACGACGGATCATATCGATTGCTCGCGTCGCCTGGATTGGCATTAGGACTGGCAAAAAATGATCTCATATCATTAAACGAAGAAGGTAAAGCTCGACTATTAAAGCATGGTGGCAATTTTTGCATACAGATTTACCTAGAAAATCTGGACGAAGCAAAAATTTCAAGAATAACGGAGTTAGTTCATAGCAAACTTGCCGGTTCGATTGATGGAACAGGCGGGGGAGCGCTCGCATTTTCCATACCGATCAGCAATGGCTTCGAAAAAACAAATGATATTTTTGATCAAGTGCGCTCAATTACGGAATCCGAGTATTTTTATTCAAATATATACAAAAATCCTGAAAACCCAAATGATGAAACATTGACGGACTGGGCAGATAAATTGGAGACGTAAAGCAGAGCAAGTTAAAAGTGGAACGCAACAACCGAGGCTGTGTGACGCCCCCTTGATGGGTCATCCGTCATATGCTATGCATTTAATAGCAATTAAGCCAATCAGAACTAGGGCATCGAGTACTTTTAATCCTATTCTGGACACGCTTATCGAACTGTTATCGCTCCTTGCCGCCAGTGCAATGGCCTTCTCCTCGCCTTTATGGCTACCCCGCCTCGTCGGTCTTTCCGATCCGGCAGAAAGGCAGTTGACGCGTTGAGGGCACGCCGGATGAGGTACGCGAAGAAACGCAGTCGCCAACGCCCTGGGGCAGCCCACCACGTTGCAGTACGCCTTCGACCTCGTAACCACGCTGCGCGATGCGATGGGCTTCGAGTGGCGGCGCACCTACGAAAGGCACGGCTATCTGGCGCAGATGACCGATCCGCTCGGTCCGATGACTACGCATATGGACCACCGGGCTTCGTGCCTCTGTCAACGGTGCAAGGTATGCAACACGACAGCGGCACCACTAATCTTTGCTCCTTTTTCTTGCTTTAATTTGTCAATTCGATCCGCGCATACTTCGAATGACGTTTGCGATTTGCTCTGTTCCATCGAAGGTGGAAGGAATACCGTTTTCATCAGCCACAAGCCCACTGAATATCAGCGACTCAAATCTATCCAGAACATTAGCATTTTTTTCTCTTATTTTAGAAACGTACTCGGCATAGCTCTCCACAAACTGACAAATAGCTATCCGTAAATCAATTTGCAAAAGCTGTGCTTTTACAGATCTAAAATGGTGCAAGACAACTCTAAAAAAATAAAGCAACAACAATTCCCCTGCCAGCAAAGCGGGCGCCACATAAACCAAAAGACCCTTAAAGACCTCAAAATCAGCCAAACTTATTTTTACAAGCAACAACCATACCTGAACCGCAGGCAATGCCAGCATTATAAAACCCAGCGACAACAAAGACCAAAAGGCAATATTTTTTTCATTTATTTTGTTTTCTTTTAATTTTTGAAAGCCGTGAACCAATCCTACAAAATTATATTCAGAAGTAAGATTTTTTATATTATCCTTCAGGGCCTCAATTAATCGCTTTCGCTCATTAAGATCAGCGGTCCAATCATCTCACAATGATTTGACAGCCTCTAATTTTTCAGATAAATTTTTAAATTCCCCTATATCAGGGTGCCTCAATAATCTAGCAGCGATTTTTGCGGGCATAGTGTAACAAGAAAATATCAACTGCTGCTTGTCCCCACTATTAAATTTATCCAAATTGTCATGTACAAAATTTGTCACCTGACGCAACTCAAAAGATAAATCCCCACCTTGAACAAATTGAAGCTCACATAAAAATCCATAACCTGACGTAAATAAAGAATTTAACTGCTCCTCCTTCTCCTCTTCTGGTATTCTTCGGAATTCTGCCACCAAATTCATAAAGTCACGACCAATCCATTCGATATTTGAAACCGCTGATTCATCAAAATCTTTTGGCTTGGAAATTATTAATTTAATAATGCTCTTAAGATGGTTAACCAATCCCTCCGGCTCAATTGAATTCGCGCCAACCCAATCTAGCTCACGAAGAAATAATTGCAAATCATCAATATTTTTCGGATCGGAGAAAAAGGGGGCTTTAATAATATTTGACATAGAATCCTTAAATATTAATCAATCGAAACCTTCACCCCAATAAATAATCAAATTAATTTGAAGCAGGGGTTGGGCTGCACAGACCTTGCCGACCATTGAATCACAAATAAAATTATGGCGGCAGTTAAATTGCACTTTGGCATAATAATCATAATGCGCTTCTGTATTTCCTCTTATGCCATAGCAACCAAAGTAATCAGATCTATAAGTTAATAGCAGCAACAAAACTGATTTCAAAAATCGCATCTACTCCTTCACTGGCTCGAGCACAATCCAAGCCATGCAGACAAGACGAACGACGCCAGAGCAATATTTTAGATTTTTCGAGCTTGACATCTCGCATTTATTGCTATTTAGATAGCAAATATCCCAATCAGCACCCTGGCGTTAAGCACTTTCCACGCTATTTTTCTTTGTCGATATGATGGTAATTCACCATCGCTACTAGATCGATAGCACCCGGTGCATGTTCCACTAAGGCAACGGCCTTAAAACACCTTCAACCGCCTTTGCGGCTCTTTTCCCTCCCGCCCCCCACCTTTCCGTACCCCTCCACATTCAAGTCCATGGGCACGCACATCTTCAGCGGCGGCGAGGGCGCGATCACGCAGGTGGCCAACGGCTGGACGTTCGATCCGGCCACGCCCGTCAAGCTCAAGACCAGCGGCAAGCAGGGCACGGCCTGGCACAGCAACAACAGCAAGGCCATCCTCATCCCGCTGGGCACCATCAAGGAACACGGCACCGACATGTCCAACCGCTACGGCGCAATGGACCGCGGCAAGCACGATCCTTCCAGCACCATCGTGGGCTGGTTCACCAACGTTCGTGACCATGTGAACCAGCATGTCACCTGCCGAATATGACGCGGTTGGTCGATTGATCCACCATCGAATCGGTCATCGCGCCAGCGGCAACATCGCGGCTCAGCCCTTGCTGGAGCGGGCCTACGCCTACGACCTCTCGGGCCAACTGGTGGCCCGGGGCGACACCCTGCGCGGGGCTGGCAGCCACCAGCCGCGCGAACTGTTCGCGTTCGATCCGGCGGGCAATCTGCTGGATGGGGACGATGCGCAGGTCGGGCGGCAAAATGCGGCCAACGGTCGGGCCGGCTTGGGCGTGGTCGGTGACAACCGCCTGCGCTTCTACCAGGACCTGCACTTCGAGTACGACGTGCACGGCAATGTGACCGAGCGCACGCGGGGCAATCAGAAAGCGGGGCACCATGAGGTGGTCCAGCTGCGCTGGAATGCCGATCACCAACTAGTCGAGGCCAGCACCACGCGCCATGGGGTCACGCAAACCACACGCTATGCCTATGACGCGCTGGGACGGCGCGTGTCCAAGGCGGACTCGTTCGGCGCCACGCACTTCCTGTGGGATGGCGATCTGATGGTGCACAGTCAGCGTGGGGGCAAGGAGGCGCTGTTCGTGTACGAGCCAGCGAGCTTTGTGCCCCTGGCAACGGTTCAGGGCACGCAGGATCGATTCGAGACGTATTGGTATCAGTGCGACCAGATCGGGGCGCCGCTGGAGTTGACGGATGCTCAGGGGCACATCGCCTGGGCGGCGGATTACAAGGTCTGGGGGGAAGCCACGTTGCGGACCGTGGCGAGGACGGGCACCGATGGCGGCCCTGTCCAACGCCGTATCGGGCATAGGACCGGTGCCGGGTGGAGCGACGATGCCAGCGCCCGTTTATCCACCTCTCAGCCCATCGAACAGCCCTTTCGCTTTCAGGGGCAGCAATTCGATGAGGAAACCGCGTTGCATTACAACCGCTACCGATATTACGATCCGGCTGTGGGCAGGTTTATTAGTCAAGATCCTATTGGGCTACTAGGCGGCGTCAATCCTTTTGTTTATGCACGCAACACTGGTAATTGGATCGATCCCAAAGGCTTGGCAGGAGCAAAAGGCACACTAAGCGGCCCTAAAATCCCAAATCAAACCCAAACTGGCCTAAGCACTGGTGAGGGAGGAAAAGGAATATCCAATCCCGCAGTCAAAGAAGCATACGACAACGTACCCGAAGAACTTAGAAGTGATTATCACGGACAATGTGCCGAGGCTGACGCATTAAGTAATTCCGCTAATGCAGCCGGAATAACCACACTCGAAAAACTAAAGGAAATGACCAATGGTGCCATATCAAAAGTTTGGCGTAATGATAAAAAAATGAAACCCATGCATGCGTGCCCATCATGCGGCCACGTGCAAAAGCAATTAGGCATTAAAGATTGCGCCAAATAAAGGAATGAGACAATGGAAGAAGAATATCGTCCCGACATCGAAGTCGCGAAAATTTTGGAGAAAAAATATAACCTTGATGATTTATCATTTCAGGATGCGCAGCAAATAATATACGATTTTGCGACAGAAATTTTGATTGGCAACGATTCAATTCAAAAAGAAAATAAAGAAAAAGCCACTCAATACATTAAAAAAATAAATGATTTTATTTCTGGTAAAATTGACACGCAAACACTTCGAAAGTTTAGAGTCGAAGCCATAAAATCCTCCAAAACAATAGAAAAACAACCGGACAAGAATATTATTGAATTCATCACGAAAGGATTGTTTGACGAAGAAATGTCAATGTTTAACGAATATGGAGCAGAAATGCATTTTGAAATGTTACTCTTCACTTTAAAAGAAACTGAGGAATCTAAAATTTGCCAACAATTTCTAGATTTCCTGTTATGCAGCCCAATAATGAAGAAGCATGAGTCATCTTGAGCCAATTCTCGATACTCATTCCCAATTTGCTATGCATTCAATAGCAATCAAGCCAATCAGGACTAGCGCATCCGGTCCTTTTCACTCTTTCTTCGGTGTGCGTGATTGAGTCAATCCTCTTTCGCTCCTAGATCGATAGCAATCAAGGCATATTCCACTAGGGCAACACGCCTAAAACACCCTCACCCGCCTTTGCGGCTCTTTTCCCCCACCGCCACCTCCCTCGTCCCGCCCTTCACTTTCCTGTCCATGGGCACGCACATCTTCAGCGGCGGCGAGGGCGCGATTACGCAGGTGGCCAACGGCTGGACATTCGATCCGGCCACGCCCGTCAAGCTCAAGACCAGCGGCAAGCAGGGCACGGCCTGGCACAGCAACAACAGCAAGGCCATCCTCATCCCGCTGGGCACCATCAAGGAACACGGCACCGACATGTCCAACCGCTACGGCGCGATGGACCAGGGCAAGCACGATCCTTCCAGCACCATCGTGGGCTGGTTCACCAACGTCCGTGACCATGTGAACCAGCATGTCATCTGCCGAATATGACGCGGCTGGTCGATTGATGCACCATCGAATCGGTCATCGCGCCAGCGGCAACATCGCCGCTCAGCCCTTGCTGGAGCGGGCCTATGCCTACGACCTCTCGGGCCAACTGGTGGCCTGGGGCGACACCCTGCGCGGGCGCCAGAACTTCCGCTACGACCCCACGGGCCGCATCCTGGCCGCCCTGCCCGGGGCTGGCAGCCACCAGCCGCGCGAACTGTTCGCGTTCGATCCGGCGGGCAATCTGCTGGATGGCGGCGAGGCGCAGGTCGGGGGCAACACAGCAGCGAAGCCAGGGCCGACCGGGGCGTGGTGGGTGACAACCGCCTGCGCTTCTACCAGGACCTGCACTTCGAGTACGACGTGCACGGCAATGTGACGAAGCGCACGCGGGGTAATCAAAAAGGTGGCAACGCCAGCATCACCACACTGCGATGGAACGCGAACCATCAATTGGTCGAAGCCATCACCGAACGCCATGGCGTGACGCAGACGACCCACTATGCCTACGATGCGCTGGGGCGGCGAGTGTCCAAGGCGGACTCGTTCGGCGCCACGCATTTCCTGTGGGATGGCGACCTGATGGTGCATAGCCAACGCGGTGGCAGGGAAAAGCCTTTTCGTGCACGAGCCCGACAGCTTCGTGCCGCTGGCCAGCATCCAAGGTACAGAGGAAAGCCGGCACACCTATTGGTATCAGTGCGAACAGATCGAAGAGATCAATTTTCTATATGACTTGAGGCGTTCTATGCAGCCCATGGACTATGAAAATTAAGAGATTTATTTATAAATCCATACCACTCACAGACATAGAAGAATGCATTCTTCCATATTAGTGCTTGCAGATTAAAGATTGAAAAACTCTTGGTCATTGGGCGTATGCCTTTAAGCACGCCAATTTCTGTGACCAACCAAGGTCGCATAAAAAGCCACAGTATTTCCATCGCGCAGCTGCCGCCGCACCAGCCGCGGCCCGCTCCCCAGTGCGGCACACACACCAGGAGTCCGAACCATGAAGCCCTCTTCGAAGTACGTATTTCTCTGTGCATCGCTCACGCTGGCCTGGGCCGCTTCGGCACAGGCCTTGCCTGATTTGGTGGTGCCCAGCGTCGATTCGCCCAACCTCGACGGCGGTGTCATCAGGGTGCAGGTCAAGAACCAGGGGGCAGGGCCCTCGGCTGCGTGCTACCTGGCGCTGCGCGTCGTGCCGCCCGGCGGCAGCTTGAAGGTGTTCAGCCCCAAGATCCCGGCGCTTCAACCCGGTCAGCAGGTGGCGCTGTCGGTTCAGACCGGGTTCCTGCTGTCGCAAGCCGAATACGAGGCGATTGCGGACCGCTCCAACACGGTCCAGGAGACCAACGAGGCCAACAACCGCAACAAAGGGCAGTTCGGCGGCAAGCCCTGACCCCCTGACGCGAAAGGGGTGCATGCAGCCTGTTGATCAGGCCATGGCGACAGCGTGCTTGGCTTGGCCGCGACAGGTGGCCTCGCGTACTTGACCGGGGCACCGATGCCACGCGCGCTGCATGTGTACCTCGGAAAGAGGCGCCCGCGTCGGCGCCTCCATTCATCCGCCCGGCGATGGATGGGGTTCAGCCCGGAGCGGTGGGTGGCATGGCCGATGCCTCGCCCCCCACCGCTCCCGCGCACACCGACTCAGGTGAAGTTCAACGACCGGACGCTGGCGCTGGTTCTCACGTCGTGGCGGATGCCCATCATCCCGTTCACGCCCCGGATATCGCTGGCCGACTGTTCGTTGGCGTTGATCAAGAAGCGCGCCTCGCGGTAGCCCGGGTCCTTGTGGATGGTGTCGATCTCGCGCTCGGCATGCTTGGCGGCTTCCTTGTCGCCCAGCTTTTCGGAGAGTGCGCGGTCCGCCTCCAGCAGGTTGCTGGTCTCCACATGGTTGGGGCCCCACTCCCAATACAGCTGCGACGTGCCGGTCAGGTCGCGGTGCTCGCGCAGCTGGCCCGCGAATTCGCCGAGGATCTTCTTTTCGGTCTGCACGGCGTGGTCGCGGTCCGCCCCGTGCCGGGCGGGGAAGAACTTCTTGGCCTTGTCTTCGGCGAAGTTTTCCACGTCCGCCGCCAGGTTGTTCACGAAGTCCTTGCTGGTGACCAAGGTCTGCGTGGCAAAGCTGGTGGGCAGCTCCTGGTCGTCGTACAGGATGCGGGTGGTGGTGCGCGTCTCGCCATCCCGGAAGAGATCGGCGGAAGCGGAGCCGAAGGTGGCCGCCCCCAGCAATGTCATGCTGGTGACGGCATCCACGGGAGGTTGCCCCGGCACGGCCGCCGGCGCGGTGGCGCCTTCGATCAGCCCGCTCAGCGATGCCAGCGCGCCTGTCACGGTGGCTTTGAACGCCTTGGACTCGGACTCGCGAATGACCTTGAGCGTGCCCGAGGTGTCACGATACTCGAGGGTGCCCAGCCGCATCTCCCCGCCGACGCTTGCCTGGGGCATCCCCACGCGCAAATCGCCCAGCGTCGCGCCGACGCCTCCGGACGTGCTGCCGGTGAGGCGGTGGTCCTTTTGCCGCACTTCGAATGCGCCGATGGAGATCGTGTCGCCGAACTCCTGGTAGGCGCGCTTGACGAGCGAAGACTGGTCTTCCTTGTTGCCCGGGGCTTGGTAGGGGCCGGCTTCATCGGGCACGCCGATCAGCAGCTTGATCAGGCGGGCCTTCTGCTGCGCCAGGTCCCGGTCCCCGCCCACGCCGCCGGACTTGTGGCGGGGAAATCCGAACACCGCGCCTTCCTGGTCCAGCAACTCATAGCTGTGGCCCACGTCGCCACCGACAAAGGCAGAAAACGATGCAGCCTCGGTCTTGCCGACGCTGAAGCCCAGCGAGGCGCCCGCCCCTTCCTGCACCCGCTTGACGGTGGAGACGCTCATGCGCAGCGAGCTGCGGTCGGTGGAGACGCCGGACTCGAAGGAAACGATGCGGGTGCGCCCGCCGCCCAGGTCGGCACGGAGGGACACGGTGCCGGCGGACAGGAGGCCCGAGATGACCTCGGTCACGTTCCGCGTGGTGCCCTGGGTGTTGCCCGCGTTGGCCAGCGAGAACCCCGATCCCAGTTCTTCGCCGCGAATCATCGACGCGAGGATTTCCGCCGCTTCGACGCGGGTCTTGCCCTTCATCGCGGTATTGGGCGGCACGCTCACCTGAGTGTCTTGCGACACGCGGGCGAATGCGGTCGAAAAGGCCTTCCAGTCGGGTTGGCCGGCTTCGTGCCGGTAGGTTTGCATCTCCAGGGCCGACTGCGCGTCGGACGGCCCACCCGCATCGCCGGACCATGCCAGCAGCCGGGCGGGGGTGAGGGGCAGGTTCTGTTCGGCGAGCGCAGCATCCACCAGTGCGCCGATCGGGTCGGCCAGGCCGGCGTCGTCGGGCGCCGCGTCCGGCAACTGGATGGCCGCCATCACCGCCTGGCGCACCTGGGCGATGGCAGGTTCCGACAGGTTGTCGCCGCGCGCCAGGCGGGGCAGCAGCAGCGCCTCGGACTTGGCGCGCAGAAGGATCTCGGAGCGCACCATGTTGCGCAGCAGAGAACCGCCCGCACCGCTGTCGTCCAGCAGCGCCTGCGCGTCCACCATGTCCTGTGCACTGGGCAGCGCGCCGTTCTCCAGGCCTCCGCGCGCCTTGATGGTGGACTCCAGCACATCGACCATGTCCTTCATGGCCCGGCCTTCGTGGATGCCGCCGATGTGCGACAGCTCGAAACCCAAGTTCTTGCCGCGCGAGGAAACGATGGCGTCGTAGCCGTAGAAGGGGCTCTTGCCGTGGTGCAGCGAGCCGTAGCGCAGCGTGTCCGCGATGCGCTGAAAGCCCGTGGGCGATGCGATGGCGCGGTTCAGGTGCATGCCCACGCCCTTGGCCGCGCGCGACTCGGTCTTGTGGAACTCGCTCTTGCTGCCGTCCGGGTTGCGGGGCTTGTCGGTCACCATGCCGCCACGGGCCATCTGCACCGCGAAACGGCAGCCATGGACCTCCTGGATGGTTGGGTCGAGCTCATCGCGCACCGCCAGCAGCGCCTTCTCGGCCAGCGAGAGCGAGGATCCATTGGCAATGGGCGCGCCCGCGCGGCCGGGCCATCCATCGGGCGTGGCCCGAATGGCGCGGGCCAGCCGGCCGTGGGCGAACATGCTGGCCGGATCAAGCGCCGGGGCGGAGTCGCCTGCGGCGCGCGCCACTTCAGCGGCGGCACGCAGGTACGCGCGCATCGGGCCGCGTTGCGCCGCGTCCAGGGCCGGCGCGCCATCCGCCGCACCCTCGGGCTTCGCGGTGATCTTGCTCAGCAGGTCCAGCCCCTTGCCCCCCCGCATGCTTTCGATCTCGGCCGCGAATTTCCAGGCCAGCTGCACCTCGGCTCTGACGCCATCTGCGGGCGGAGCCAACAGGTCAGCCACCAGGCGCACTTGCGGCAGGGCCTGCAGGAGGCGCTCGGCTTGCGCTGTGTCCTTGCTGTGGGCGGCAAGGGCCTTGACCAGGACGACGGACTCGCCGGTCGACAGGCCCGTGGCGGCCTTCAGTTGCAGGACGCTGGCTTCCAACGCCTTCTTGAGGTTGGCCGGACCATTGAAGTGCTTCGCAATGGAGCCGAAGATGGTGGCGTCTTTCCGAAGGGACTCTGTGACCGCGCCCTCCTTGGGCAAGGTGCGGCCGACGCGGGGCGCCGCCTGCTGCAGCGTTTTGGGCACCTTGACGGCCGACGCGCCTTCCTGGCCGACGAAGCTGCCGAATTTCGGCGCTGCAGATGACACCTTGCTCTGGAACGGATTCCAGGGAGGCGATACCGTGGTACTCGATACGCCGAAGCCGTGCTTGAACGCACCTTCCTTGAGGCCCTCGGTGACCTTCTTGAGCTTGGACAAGCCATCCTGGCGCCGCAGGTCCTGCGCCGGGATCTCGCTCGCGACAGGTTCGTCGGCCACCGACGAGGCCGAACTGGGCCGGCTGTTGACGCTGATGCTGTCGCCGCCGTCACCGCCTCCGTCGTCCTCGCTTTGCACATGCTGCGACTCGATCTCGATGTCGGAATGGCCTTCGTCGAAGACGATCTCCGAGTCCGCGCTGCCGGATTGGCTCCCCCCGCTCTCAAAACGCACGTGCGCCTGCACCGGCTGCTTTGCACCGCCCTCGGGCCTGCCAGAGGTCTCCGGCCCCTGCTCGGGGTTTGAGACATCCGCCGAAAGGTCGGGCGGCGCACCGGAACTCGATGCATTCAGCAACTGCGCAATGGACGGCTTGCGCAGAGGCCAGCCCGAACCGGACGCCTCCAACCCAGACGCGCCGCCGGTCACCCTGCCGGAAGGTCTGGGCGTCTGGAGTGCTTCGGTCGGACCCGAAGGCTTGGGTGCCTCCGCCTTCGAGGATTTGATGCCTACCGCTTTCTTGATGTTGCTGGCGAGCTTGGCCTTGAACGATTTGCGGGGTTTGGCCTGACCGAGGACTGCAGATTCTTCATCCGCTTTCGGCATATTCTTGTCGGCTGCTGCGGCCTTCAGGTCCTTCAGCGTCTGGGCCGTGACGGGGTCACCACCGTTGTTGGTGACGTGGGTGTCCATGAACTCCTTGGTCAGGACGTTCTGCTCGAAGTCGCGCACCTGCTTGCGCGATGCCACGAACACGCGGTCGTAGGTGCCGTTGAGCACGTCGTGCTTGGCTTTAGCGCTCATGCCCTGGAACAGGCCTTCGTCGTACATCTTCTTGGTGGCTTCCCAGGTGCCGGTTTCCTTGGGCGCCAGCGTGTCGGAGCCGAAGCAGATGCGCTCGCTGTGCTTCTCGATGAAGCCGCGCCAGGCGGTGAGCGACTGGTCGTCCTTGCCGATCTGCTTGGCCACTTCGCTCCACGAGATGTCCAGGTTCAGGTTGGGGCAGTCCGCCAGCAGCTTCTCCAGCGCGTCCAGATGGCCCTCGCCCTGCTGCACGAAACGGCCCAGGCCGCCGCCGTGCGCCCAGACGATCTTGGTGTCCTGCACCCGCGGATCGCTGAACATCTTGCGCAGGCCTTCCAGATTGGCCGGCAGGCGCGCTTCGGAGGCCTTGCCCTTGCCCTTGCTGTTGAACTCTTCGACCTGATCGTGCAGGTTGTCGATGTCGCAGTGCAGCACCACGGGCGTGCCGATGACCCCGGCCACTTCCATCAGCTTCGTGAGCGGCTCCATGCGCGGAGTCTGGGTGCTGGCCTGCAACCGGCCACCCGCGAACATGTCTTCCACCAGTTCCTTGTGAACCGTGATTTCACCGATGCCGGTGAAGGTGCCCTTGGTCTTGTACAGCTCGTGCAGCAGACGGTCGCTCACGCGCGGGTCGCCCAGGTGCAGGCCGGTGATCATGGGGTCCAGGCGGCTGCGCTGCGCCTCGCTCATGCCGGAATTCTTGATGGCCGTGGCCAGGTCGGTGTTGACGGCGGTGTCCACGTACAGAATGGACGCATCGACGATCTCCTTGATCAGGCCCGGGTCCTTGCGGAAGTCGTCGATGTCCAGCTTGGGACGGCTGGCCAGTTCTTCGCTCGTGCGGCCGGCGAGCACGCGGTCTTCGATCTTCTTGGGCACGTAATAGAACTCGAGCGGGCCGCAATGGTGCGCGTGTTCGCCGCCGCCGATCTGTTCGGAGATTTCGTGGGGGTTGAGGGCCGTGGTCGCGCCATCGTCACCCGGCAGCTTGGCTTGCAGCAGCGAGGTGGGAATGGGCATCAACGTGGTGTTGCGCACGCCGATCTCGTCCATCATCTTCAGCAATTGCCCGGGGTTCAAGCCACGCTGCACGTAGTTGGTGGGGTGCATGTGGCTATCGCTGTGCGCATCCAGCCCGCTCGACATGACGAAGCCCGGCACATCGAAGTGGTTGCCGACCTCGATCGGCTGGCCATCAACGGAGTTTTTTGGAATATATGTGACGCCCCCGTTGGAGAGCCGCTTGCCTACCAACGCGTCGGGGCGCACGCTGCCGTCGCTGAAGCGCTGAGGCTTGCTGACCACCATGCTGTCAGTGGAAGTAGGCACGGAAGCCGATTTACCCGATCTGGTGAATGCGGTGCGCAGGCCGTCGAGCACGCCACTTCCACTGAACTTGGAAGACTTATGCGTGGACGAAGCCCCACTACTTTTTTTTGACGTCGCCTGTTGCAAAGTAGGGGAGGTGAGGGACGCTTTCGACAATGAGGATTTGCCAAAGACCATATATATCTTTCAGTAGTTAACAAAGACTATCCGATTGATATGATTTTCCCCCTTGCTACCCGAGCCTTGCTTGGCAACCGAAAGAAAAGACAGCGAAACGAACCTTTGCCTTCGCACATGGAACTCCCGACTTACCAATGGTTTATATGCTATTTGTGAAGAAAAATGCCATTATCTGGCCGACCAGATAACGGCATTTTTAGCATCTCTCAATATGCGAGGCCATTCGAAAATGGCGAGAGGAAAGGCACTTAGCGAAGAAATTCCAGGCTACTTGTCCGCTTCGAATTCATCATTTTCGGACACCATCGGGATATAGGCGCGCACCCATTCCTTATCGTTCGACACGATTTTCCAACTGTGGCCTTCGCCCTGGGTGTCCTCAGCCAGCAAGACCGTGCCGGGGGCCAGGCGGAAGGTGGAGCCATCGCTCACGCGAAACTCCAGCACGCCCTGCAGCGGCACCACGTATTGCCGGCGGGGCGCCGGGTGGGTGTTTTGCTCCCACGGCTCCACCGAGTTGCTCAGCCAGAACTGCTGGCTGGAAATCTTGTGCAGCGCCGGCACCGTGCCGCGGACGAAGGCGGCGTGGTGGTCCGGGGTGGAGTACAGCTTGATGGCGGGAATCCGTGTCGCCTCCTCGCCCGCCCAAGCGCCGGCACCGGTGACGGCGCCCGCCATCACCGCCATGGCCAGGGCCTGGCGGGCGGCCGGCACGCATCGTTTCATCAGGGGACTCATAAAACCTGTTTCATCCTCGTTCATTCGGAAAAGAAACCAAGGCACACAACCCCCGCTTTGCCGGCAGGCGCCGCGGGTGCGCGGCCACGAAAAAGGGCCGGTCCCGCGCAGCGGTGTGCACGCGGGGCCCGGCCCTGGCCGCCCACGGCCCGAAGGCCATGGGGGAAAGGTTTACTGCTTGACGGCTTCGATCTGCGCCACGATGCGCACGTTCTTGGGGAAGCCGTACTGCACGCCGTAGTCGGCGCCGAAGGCCGTGCGGTCGATGGTGGTTTCGAAGTCGCCGCCGCACACTTCACGCTTGAGCATGGGGCTTTGGTAGCAGGCGAACTGGTTGGCCTTGAAGGTCACGGGCTGGGTCTTGCCCTTGATGGTCAGGTCGCCGGCCACGGACACCAGCTTGTCGCCGTCGAACGTGAACTTGTCGCCCACGAACTTGGCCGTGGGGTGCTTGGCGGCGTCGAAGATGTCGGCGCTTTGCAAGTGCTTGTCGAACGGTGCCACGCCCGTGTTGATCGAGGTGATGTCGATCGTCAGTTCCACCTTGCCGGTCTTGGCGGCCTTGTCCAGTTGCACGGTGCCTTCCTTCTTGTCGAAGCGGCCGCGGTTCACGCTGGCGCCGAAGTGGCTGATCTCGAACGTGGCGAAGGTGTGGGTCGGGTCCACGGCATACGTGGCGGTCTGGGCCTGCACGGCGCCGGCGGCCAGGGTTGCAGCCACGGCGGCGAGGGCGAAGAGGGATTTGCGCATGTCGATATCTCCGGGTTGAAAAAACAGAAACGGAACAAGAAACAAGAAACGGGGTTCAGCGGGCGAAAGCCGAGGTTCAGAGCTTGCCCACGCCGGTCAGCGCGAGCTTGAACTTGACCTGCACGTCGTCGGCCACCATGGACGTATCGGCCCATTCGTTCTCGCCGATCTTGAAGGCCAGGCGCTTGATGGCGAAGGCACCGGTGGCCGTGGTGGTCGCGCCGCTCTGGGCCAGCGTGACGGGCACGGTGACGTCCTGCGTGGCGCCCTTGATGCTGAGCTTGCCCGCCACTTCGTATTTGCCGGCGCCCACGGCCTTGATGGTGGTGGACTGGAACGTGGCCTGCGGGAACTTGGGCACGTTGAACCACGTGGCCTTGGGCAGTTCGGCGTCGGACTCCTTCACGCCCAGGGTGGCGCTGCCGGTATCGACGGTGAAGGCGATCTTGCTGGTGGCCAGCTTGGCCGGATCGAACGCGACCTGGGCATCAAACTTTTTGAACTTGCCTTCCACCGGCACGCCCATCTGCTTGCTCACGAAGGTGATCTCGCTTTGCTCGGGCACGAGCTTTTGCTGGGCGAATGCCGGTGCGGCCGCCAGCAGCGTGGTGGATGCCAGCGCGAGGCCAGCCAGCGTCATCGAATATTTCATGGACAGGACTCCGTCAGTCAACAACAAACCAAAAATTCAGGAAGAACCGGCCGAGAGGCCGGGAACCCCGGCGCCTGCGCGGCCAGCGAAGCGATCGATCAGCCCCGGCCCGGCAGCATGCGCGACAGCAGGCCGTCACGGTCGATGACCTGGTGCTTGACCACGGCCGCCACGTGCAGCACGACCAGCGCGGCCAGGGCATAGGCGGTGATTTCATGCCAGGGCTTGATGGCCTCGGCCAGCTCGGGGCTCACGGGCACGAAGCTGGGCAGCGGCAGCACGCCGAGGAACACGATGGGAAAGCCGGCCGCCGAGCTGTAGGCCCAGCCGACCAGCGGCACGATGAAAAAGAGCGCGTACATCAGGTGGTGCGTGCCGTGGTGCGCGATGTGCTGCCAGCGGGGCATGGCCGCCTGCACGGCCGGCGGCAGCGCGGGGGGGCGGTGCGTGAGGCGCCAGATCAGCCGCAGGGTGGACAGCGCCAGGATCGTCACGCCGGCCCACTTGTGCCAGTTGTAGAGCTTCAGGCGCTGGGGCGAGAACGGCAAGCCCGTCATGTACAACCCCACCGCGAAGATGCCGATGAGCGCCAGAGCGAGGATCCAGTGCAGGGCGATGGCCGTGCCCCCGTAGCGGGACGATCGTGGCAGAGGAGGCGTCATGGGCGGTGGTCTGGGTTTCGTGGGGTGAAATGCTGCGATGCAACACTCAGGCATGGCGCAGTGTAGATAGCCTTTTGTGCGCCAAGTTTCAATGGAATTGACGCAATGATTCAAAAAATGTGAATGCTCACCCCGCCTGGGCCGCAGCGCTGAAAGCGCCCGCAGGGAGCGGCGAGGGCAGCACGGGCTCGCAGCCGAGCCCGAAGACTACCCTCCTCTGTGACATCGGCCAAGCCCTCCACAAGTGGCCGCCATGGCGGCCCGCCGCGCCGACTGCACTCGATGGGACGAGCGAAAGAAAGCGAGGCGCACACACAGCGCGAACCCTTCGACAAAAAAATAGCCGCCGACGCCGGGGCCTCCAGCGCGGGCAGCAATCGAAGGATGGGCTTTCCGGCGACGGATCGCCGAAAAGCCCTGTTGGCGGGAGGCTCCAAAGGCCGCTCCGTTCAGGCGCCAGGGCTTCTTCAGTCCTGGATGCGCGCGATGGCCGTGCCGGCCGCGTGGTAGCTGCCGGCCGCCGCGCTCAGCGCGATCGTGCCCGCGCGGTGCGCGGTGACCTGCATTTCCATCTTCATGGCTTCCATCACGGCGATCACGTCGCCCTTGGCCACGGTGTCGCCTTCGGCCACTTTCCAGGTCTGCAGCGTGCCGGCGATGGGGGCGCCGACGGCATTGGGGTCCTGTTCCGCCTTGTCGCCGCCGCCCGCGCCCGGTGCAGCCGGGGCGCCGCCCGGCACGGACTGCAGGCCGCGCAGCAGCTCGGGCGGCAGGCCCAGGGAGACACGGCGTCCGTCGATCTCCATCGCGGTGCGGATCAGGGTGGTGTCGGCCACGGGCTCGGCGCGCAGGGCGGCGGCCAGGTCGGGTGCGAAGTCGGTCTCGATCCAGCGGGTGTGGACCTTGAAGCCGTCGCCGCCCACGAAATCCGGGTGGCCGATGACCGCGCGGTGGAACGGCAGCACCGAGGCCACGCCTTCGATCTTGAACTCGCGCAGCGCGCGCTGTGCGCGGGCGATCGCCTGCTCGCGCGTGGCGCCCGAGACGATGAGCTTGGCCATCAGCGAATCGAACGTGCCCGGCACCGTGGAGCCGGACTGCACGCCGCTGTCCACCCGCACGCCAGGGCCGGACGGTGCGGAGAACGCAACGACCGGGCCGGGCGTGGGCAGGAAGCCCCGGCCCACGTCCTCGGCGTTGATGCGGAACTCGATGGAATGGCCCAGCGGGCGCGGCGTTTCGGTGACGGCCAGGGGGTGGCCGTCGGCGATGCGCAACTGCTCCACCACGAGGTCGATGCCCGTCGTCTGCTCGGTCACGGGGTGCTCCACCTGCAGGCGCGTGTTCACTTCGAGGAACGAGATGGCGCCGCTGCCGCTGAGCAGAAACTCCACCGTGCCCGCGCTGGCGTAGCCCGCCTCGGCGCAGATGTCGTGCGCGGCCTGGTGGATGCGCGCGCGCTGGTCGTCGGAGAGGAAGGGCGCGGGCGCCTCTTCCACCAGCTTCTGGTTGCGCCGCTGCAGCGAGCAGTCGCGCGTGCCCAGCACCAGCACGTTGCCGTGGGTGTCGGCCAGCACTTGCGCCTCGATGTGGCGGGGCCGGTCGAGGAATTGCTCGACGAAACACTCGCCGCGCCCGAAGGCGGTGACGGCCTCGCGCACGGCGGAGTCGTACAGCTCGGCCACTTCGTCCATGCGCCAGGCGACCTTCATGCCGCGGCCGCCGCCGCCGAACGCGGCCTTGATGATGATGGGCAGGCCGTGCTGCTCGGCGAAGGCGATGACTTCGCTGGCGTCCTTGACGGGCTCGGAGGTGCCGGCCACCAGCGGCGCGCCGACCTTGAGCGCGATCTTGCGGGCCTCGACCTTGTCGCCCAGGCGCGCGATGGCCTCGGGCGAGGGGCCGATCCAGGTCAGGCCCGCGTCGATCACCGCCTGCGCGAACGCGGCGCTTTCCGACAGGAAGCCGTAGCCCGGGTGCACCGCGTCGGCGCCGCTGCGTTGGGCGACGGCCAGCAGCTTTTCGATGTTCAGGTAGGTGTCGGCCGGCCGGTCGCCGTCCAGGCCGTAGGCCTCGCCCGCCATGCGGGCGTGCACGGCGTCGATGTCGGCATTGGCATAGACGGCCACGGAGGCCACGCCGTAGTCGGCGCAGGCGCGGGCGATGCGGACGGCGATCTCGCCACGGTTGGCAATGAGGACTTTTTTCATGTCAGGGGCTCGGTAATCGGTGTTCGGTAAGGGGGTGCTCGTTCAGGCCCGTCAGGCGGCAGCGCCGCGCGTGATGGCTTCGAATTCGCGGATCGGGTTGAAACGCACCCAGGCGTTGACCGGGATCTGGCCCGCGCGGTCCAGGTGGTGGGGCGCGACGGTGCCGATGACCGGATAGCCGCCCGTGAGCGGGTGGTCGGCCAGGAACAGCACGGGCTGGCCGCTCGGCGGCACCTGGATGGCGCCGATGCAGGTGCCTTCGCTGGGCAGCTCTCCGCCCACGGCGCGCGCCAGCGGCTCGTCGCCCGCCAGACGGATGCCCACGCGGTTGGACTGCGGCGTGACGCGCCAGCGCTGCGCTGCCAGCAGGGCGACGGCATCGGGCGTGAACCAGTCGGTGCGCGGGCCGAGCACCACGTCGAGCGTGATGTCTTCATGCACCGTGGGCAGACCGGCCGGCGGCACCTCGGGCGCGCCGACCACGGCGCTGCCCACCACGGGCCGCACGCCGAGCACGTCGCCGCCGGCCACCGCCACCGGGCCCACGCGGGCCAGCGTGTCGGTGGCGCAGCTGCCCAGCACCGGCTGCACGGCGAAGCCGCCGCGCACCGCCACGTAGCAACGCGTGCCGGCCACCGGCTCGCCCACGGTGAGCGTGTCGCCGTCGCCCAGGGCGATGGGCTGGTAGTTCGGCACGGGCCAGCGCAGGCCGGCCGCGTTGGTGAGGGTCAGCGGCGCATCGGCACCGGTCACGGCCACGACGGTGTCGCCGCGGCTGCGCAGCTGCAGGCCGCCGTTGACCGTCTCCAGGCAGGCGCCATCGGAGGCATTGCCGGCCAGGCGGTTGGCGGCCTTGCAGGCGGCCTGGTCCATGGCGCCCGAGGCCGACACGCCCTGGCCCGCCTGACCGTGGCGGCCCACGTCCTGGAACAGGGTCTGCAGGCCGGCCGAGACCACTTCGAGCGCGGTGGCCGCAGGGGGCGCGGCGGGTGCCGGTGCGGGTTCAGCACTTTTTTGGCCCTCAGCACATGTTTCACTAGGGCGTTCTGCTACATTTTTAGTAGCAATATCCACGAAGCGCACGCGGTCGCCGGGCTGCAGCAGCGCCGGCACGGGGCGCCCCAGGTCCCACATGGCCGTGGGCGTGGTGCCGATGATCTGCCAGCCGCCCGGGCTGGCCTGCGGATAGACGCCGCTGAAGGTGCCCGCCAGCCCCACCGCGCCGGCCGGAATGCGGGTGCGCGGCGTGGTGCGGCGCGGCACGTTCAGGCTGGGGTGGCCGCCGGTGAGGTAGCCGAAGCCCGGCGCGAAGCCGGTGAACGCCACGGTGTATTCGCTGCCCGTGTGGCGCGCGATCACCTCTTCGGGGGTGATGCCCAGCATGTGCGCCACTTCGGCCAGGTCTTCCCCGTCGTAGTGCACGGGGATCTCGATCAGCGTGGTGCTGCGCTCGGCCTGCGCGCTCACGTCGCGCCGGGCGATGGCGTCCACCAGCGCGGGCAGCGACTGCACGGCGGGGCGGAAGTGGATGAGGATGGTGCGCGCGGCGGGCACCATTTCCTCGATGCCGTCGATGGGCTCGCGCCGCAGCGAGGCCAACAGCGCCAGCGTCTGGTCGAGGTCGTCCAGCTCGACCATGACCGCATTCAGGTTGACGGGCAGAAAGCGCATCATGCGGGCTGCCCTGCGAACGACGTGATGGTCACGCCGGCCTGCTCAAAGCGCTGGCGCACCTGCTGCGCGATCGCGACGGCGTCGGGGCTGTCGCCGTGCACGCAGATCGAGTCGGCCCCGATGCGCACCTGGCTGCCGTCGATGGCCTCGATCACGCCGTCGGACACCAGGCGCAGCATGCGCTCGGCGATCAGCGCGGCGTCGTGCAGCACGGCGCCCTTTTCGCGGCGCGACACCAGCGTGCCGGCCGGGGTGTAGGCGCGGTCGGCAAAGGCTTCGGCCACCACGCGCAGGCCGGCGTCGCGCGCCCAGCCGATCAGCGGCGAGCCGGCCAGCGCCACCAGCACCAGGCGGTCGTCGATCTCGCGCAGCGCCGTGATCACGTCGCGCGCCTGGCGGGCGTCGTGGGCGATGGTGTTGTAGAGCGCGCCGTGGGGCTTCACGTAGCGCACCTCGGTGCCGGCGGCCTTGGCCAGGCCCTGCAGCGCGCCGATCTGGTAGATCACGTCGGCCACGAGGTCGGCGCTTTCCACGTCCATGTTGCGGCGACCGAAACCGACCAGATCGCGATAGGCCACGTGCGCCCCCACCACCACGCCGCGGGCCTGGGCCTCGCGCAGCGTGCGCAGGATGCCGGCGGCATCGCCGGCGTGGAAGCCGCAGGCCACGTTGGCGCTGCTCACGATGCCCAGCATGGCCGCGTCATCGCCCATGCGCCATGCGCCGAGGCTCTCGCCCAGGTCGCTGTTCAGATCCATTTTCATCGTCGTTCTCCTGGCGGTCGGTGCCGCCGATATCTCAAACCCGCGGAGCGCTGCGCGCAGCGCCCCGTCTATATGACCATGCCGGTCAATGCAATTGCCCGGCGGTTTCGCGAACGTCCTCGCGCACGGCCAGCGCCGTGCGGATGACGGCGCGCAGGGCCTGTGCCTGCGTGTCCAGCGCCACGCTGGGCGCGCCGCCACCCACGCGCGCGGCCTGCTCGGGCAGGTACGGCACGTGGATGAAGCCGCCGCGCGCAGGCGCCGCGGTGCCCGGCAGCGTGGCGGCGCCCGCGGCCTGCTGCGCCAGGCGGTGCATCAGCGCGTAGAAGATGTGGTTGCACACGAAGGTGCCCGCGGTGTTGGACACCGCGGCCGGCAGCCCTTCGGCGCGCAGGTCGCGCACGATCGCCTTGATGGGCAGCGTGGAAAAGTACGCCGCCGGGGCGCCCGGCACCACGGCGGTGTCCACCGGCTGCTGCCCGGCGTTGTCGGCGATGCGCGCATCGTCCAGGTTGATGGCCACGCGCTCCAGCGACACCTCGGCGCGGCCACCGGCCAGGCCCAGGCAGATCACTAGCGAGGGCCGCCACTGCGCCAGCGCCGCGTCGAGCGACTGCGCGGCCTTGCCGAACACGCAGGGCAGCTGCACGGAGCGCACCGTGGCGCCCGCATGCTGCCAGCCGTCGAGCGCCCGCGCCACCTCCCACGAGGGGTTGACCGGATCGCGCTCGAAGGGCTCGAAGCCGGTGAGCAGCACAGTGTGGGGGGCGGCGTCGGACACGGGCGGCCTTTCTTCGGACTATCGGAACATCAGGAAGTACATCAGGAACACGTTGCAGGTGAGCAGCGCGAGGGCCGTCGGCACCTGTGCGCGGATCACCGCATTCTTGTCCGGAAGCTCCAGCAGCGCGGCGGGCACGATGTTGAAGTTGGCGGCCATCGGGGTCAGCAGCGTGCCGCAGTAGCCCGAGAGCATGCCGATCGCGGCCATCACGGCGGGGTCGCCGTGGTACACGCCCAGCAGGATCGGCACGCCCACGCCGCCCGTCATGACGGGGAAGGCGGCGAAGCCGTTGCCCATGATGATGGTGAACAGCGCCATGCCGATCACGTACACGGCACAGGCCACGAAGCGGATGTCCATGTTGATGTAGCTGGTGGTGATGTACGCCACGGCCTTGCCCACGCCGGCATCGGAGAACACCAGGCCGAGCATGCCCAGCATCTGCGGCAGCACCAGGGCCCAGCCCAGCGCGTCGGTCAGGCGGCGCGATTCGCGCAGGCCCTGCACGGGGCTCTCGCGGGTCAGCCAGCAGGCCAGCGCCAGCGACAGCACGCAGCCCACGCCCAGGCTCACCAGGGTGGTGTTCTTGGGGTCGATCAGCGGCACGCCGCCCACGGTCAGGTGCTTGGCCGACAGCGTACCGATCATCGTGATGAGCGGAATCGCCAGCGCAGGAATGAACAGGCGGTTGCCCAGGCGCTTGGCGCTGGTCTGGTACTCGGCCGGGGTGCGGGGGGTGTGCTTGCCCGCGCCCACGCCGCCGAAGCCGGCGATGAGCGCCATCACCACGGCGCCGGCGCCCACCCAGATGGGCGGCAGCAGGTCGCCGATGAGGAAGACCAGGGAATACAGGGCCCAGAACAGTCCGCTGGAAAAGCGCTTGGGGTTGTCACGATCGGCCACGGTCATCACCGCGGTGATGGCCAGGATGGCGCCGACGAGGTAGTACAGGTGTTGGATGGTCAGTGTCATGTTCATGCTCCCTTGGCGCTGGAGAGGGTGCCGTCGCCATTGCCGTTCCCGTTGCCATTGCGGGCAGCGGTTTCGGCGGCGTGCGCGGCCAGTTCACGGGCCAGCACGCCGTCCAGGCGGTGCAGGCGCCAGGCGTGGATGGCGAACGCGCAGATCGCGGTCGGAATGCCCCACAGCGCGATGTGGATCGGTTCGACGTCGATGCCGGCCTCGTGCAGGAAGGTGGACATCAGCACGATGGCACCGAATGCCACGAAGATGTCTTCGCCGAAGAACAGGCCCACGTTGTCGGTGGCCGCCGAGAAGGCGCGCAGCTTGTGGCGGATGCGGTCGGGCAGCTTGCCGTAGCGCGCCTCGGTGGCGCCTTCGGCCATGGGGGCGAGCAGCGGGCGCACCATCTGGGGGTGGCCGCCCAGGCTGGTCAGGCCGATGGCGGCCGTGATCTGGCGGGCGCCCAGGTACACGATGAGCAGGCGGCCGGCAGTGGCCGATTTGATGCTGCTGATCCAGTTCTGCGCATGCTGGCGCAGGCCATGGCGCTCCAGCAGCCCGATCACCGCCAGGGGCAGCAGGATGATGAGCGGCAGGTTGCGCGTCTTGATGAAGCCGGTGCCGATGGTGGCCAGGATCTTGTCGATCGGAAATCCGGCGGCAAACGCCGTCGCGATGGCCGTGACGATCACCACCAGCATCGGGTTGAACCGCAGGATGAACCCCACGATGATGACCGCCACCCCGATGAGCGGCCACAGATTGACTACGTTTTGCATCTTGAACTTCCTTGAATACGTACAGCCCTGGCCGGTCCGGTCTTCGCGTGCGCCCCGCCGCCGTTGGCGAAGAGGTGCGGACAACCGTAGGGCCCCATTGCCGGCCTGGCAGCGCGCGGGCAATGGGAGGTTGCTGCCCGAGCGCGGTCTGGACCGGCACGACACACAACGCAAATTGCATGCCAATCCATGAACAACAAATCAGGGATCAACCCTTGAAAAACTTCAAGTTGTTGAACAATCGATGCACTATGAAGAGACAACCAGCACCAATTTGTTTCACGATTGGTCGATTTTGCCCAACAACAGGGCGCACAACCGACCCGGACAAACCCTAGGAAAAGCAGTTAGAAAAAGGTATTCCACAGAGTGGATTCTTGCGAAGCAGGCCGATCTGCTACAAAGTGTGGAACCCGATCCCGGCCTGCGCACGCCGTGCCGCACGCCCACCCGAACCGCCAGGCATGACCATCGAAACCCCCACGAACGCCCAGACCCTGAACGAACGCACGGCGGAGCTGATCCGCCAGAAGATCGTGAAGGGCGAGTTCTCGCCCGGCCAGCGGCTGTCCGAGGCCGCCCTGAGCGAAAGCCTGGAGATTTCGCGCAACACCCTGCGCGAGGTCTTCCGCCTGCTGACCAAGGAAGGCCTGGTCAAGTACGAGCCCAACCGCGGCGTCTCGGTGGCCATCCCGAGCATCGCCTCGATCATCGACATCTACCGCGTGCGCCGGCTCATCGAATGCCAGGCCATCGCCCAGGCCTACCCGCGCCACCCCGCCAAGAAGCACCTGCGCGAGGCGGTGGATTCGGCGGTGCGCTGCCGCGAGGCGGCCGACTGGCAGGGCGTGGGCACGGCCAACATGGAGTTCCACATGGCCATCGTGGAGCTGGCCGACAGCGAGCGCCTGAACGTGATGTTCTCGCACATCCTGGCCGAACTGCGGCTGGCCTTCGGGCTGCTGAACGACCCCGAGTTCCTGCACGCGCCGTACGTGGACATGAACGTCAGGATCGTCGATCTGTTCGAGGCGGGCAAACTGCGCGAGGCCTCGGACCAGCTCAACGAGTACCTCGTGCATTCGGAGCGCATCGTGCTGGCGGTGTATGCCCGGCGCATCTCCGACACCCCGGAGCGCTGAACCGCCCCGGCCTTTTTTTCAGAGCCCTTTTTTCGTCCCCTCCCCTTTCCCCTTGCACACCATGAGCGCACAAACCCCCTCCATCGTCTACGGCACCGAAGACCTGCTGATCAGCCTCTGCAACTCGGTGACCCGGGTGCTCAGCGTGGCCACGCAGAGCCCCATCCACTACTCCGGCATGGTCCAGCGCATCACCAAGACCTGCCTGCGCCCCGACATCGGCTGCTTCGTGCTGTTCGACGGCGGGTTCTCGGGCCTGGTGATCATCAATTTCTCGAAGGAAGCGGCGATGGAGCTCTACCAGAGCTACCTGCTGAGCATGGGCATGTCCAAGGACGACCTGGCCAGCTCCTACACCTCGGACGAGGTGTCGAACGTGATGGGCGAGCTGATGAACCAGGTGGTGGGCGACTTCACCGGCAAGGTGCGCCGCGAACTGCAGACGCACATCACGCAGAACCAACCCAAGATGCTGGCGCTGAACAAGCAGGTGATGCTGAGCGTGGACGCCAACCTGGACAAGCCCGAGGCGCGCCGCGTGACCTTCTACACGGCCAGCAACCACATCTTCTACCTGGAGCTGGCGATCGACCGCACCGAGTTCATCAAGCTCGTCGATTTCGAGCCGCAGGAAGCCCCCGATCCCGACGCGCTGATCGCCCAGGCCGGCGAGCCCAAGGCCGCGGCCCCGGTGCCGGCCGCCGCGTCGTCCAGCGACACGGACGACCTGCTCAAGTCGCTGGGCATGTGACGGCGGGGCGGGCCGATGCGGTGGCGGGCCACGAAGGCACCGCTGCCGCAATGCTCTTTAATTGATAGCAATACGCCTTAGTTGAAATTGCGCTGGAGGCCTTTTCGGCCCCAAGCCTTCCCACAGCGTTGCGCGCCGGCATCACCCGGTTCGCGCCGCCCGTGACCGCGCGCAGCCGCCGGCGCACAATGCGCCGACCCTTCACTGCCCCGCACTCCGCAATGACCTCCACTCCGGCGCCCGGCCACGCGCCCGCTGCCCGCGGCTTCGCCGCCCGATCCGCCCTGATGATCGCCGCACTCGGGGTGGTGTTCGGCGACATCGGCACCTCACCGCTCTACGCCTTCAAGGAATGCCTGAACCCCGAACACGGCGTGGCGCTGGACCGCGCCGCGGTGCTGGGCCTGCTGTCGCTGGTGCTTTGGGGCCTGATGCTGGTGGTCACCCTCAAGTACGTGGTGTTCGTGCTGCGCGCCGACCACGACGGCGAGGGCGGCATCCTGGCGCTGCAGGGCCTGGCCGCGCAGGCGCTGGAGCGCGGCGGCGCCCGCCCGTGGGCGTGGAAGGCCGTCGCCGGGCTGGGCCTGGTCGGCGCGGCCATGTTCTATGGCGACAGCCTCATCACGCCGGCCATCTCGGTGCTGTCGGCGGTCGAGGGGCTGGAGGTGGCCACGCCGGTGTTCAAGCCTTACGTGGTGCCCATCACGCTGCTGGTGCTGATCGGCCTGTTCCTCGTGCAGCGCCGGGGCACCGAATCGGTGGGCCGCGTGTTCGGGCCGGTGATGGTGCTGTGGTTCGGCGTGCTGGCGGTGTCCGGCCTCTGGCAGATCACGCAGAACCCGCATGTGCTGGAGGCCATCGACCCGCGCTGGGCGGTGCAGTTCCTGGCCACGCACCCGGCGCAGTCGCTGGCGGTGCTGGGCGCGGTGTTCCTCGCATTCACGGGCGGCGAGGCGCTGTATGCCGACATGGGCCATTTCGGCGCCACGCCCATCCGGCTGGCGTGGCTGTTCATCGCGCTGCCGTCGCTGGTGCTCAACTATTTCGGACAGGGCGCGCTGGTGCTGGCCAACCCCGCGGCCATCGACAACCCGTTCTTCCGGCTCTTTCCCCCATGGGCCACCGTGCCCGTGGTGGTGCTGGCCGCCTGCGCCACCGTCATCGCCTCGCAGGCCGTGATCTCGGGCGCGTTCTCCATGACGGCGCACGCCATCCGCATGGGCTACCTGCCGCGCATGCGCATCGTGCAGACCTCGGGCACCGCCATCGGCCAGATCTACCTGCCCACGATGAACTGGCTGCTCATGGCCGGCGTGCTGCTGCTGGTGCTGGCCTTTCGCAGCTCCAGCGCGCTGTCGGCGGCCTACGGCATCGCGGTGTCGCTCACCATGCTTACCACCACCTTGCTGGCCGGCGTGGTCGCGCTGCGGCTGTGGCGCTGGAACCCGCTGGCCGTGGGGCTGGGCGTGGGCTGCTTCGCGCTGGTGGACGTGACCTTCATCGTGGCCAACAGCCTGAAGATCGCCGACGGCGGCTGGCTGACCCTGGCGGTGGCGGCGCTGGTCATGTTCGTCTTCACCACCTGGGCCAAGGGCCGGCGCGTGGCCGAGCAGGCGGCGGCGCAGGAGCGCATGCCGCTCGCGCCCTTCATCGAGGCCCTGGCGCACGGCATGCCGCACCGCGTGCGCGGCACCGCCGTGTTCATGACCGCCGATGCCGACAGCGTGCCGCACGCGCTGCTGCACAACCTCAAGCACAACCAGGTGCTGCACGAACGCGTGGTGGTGCTGGCCATGCGCACCCGCCCGGTGCCGCGCGTGCCGGCCGCAGAGCGCCTGCACGCCCAGGAACTGGGCCACGGCGTGTGGTGCGTGACCGCCAGCCACGGCTTCATGGAGCGGCCCGACGTGCCCGAGACCCTGCGCCTGCTGGCCTACCAGAAGGGCCTGCACATCGAGTCCATGTCCACCTCGTACTTCACCTCGCGCGCCTCGCTGGGCACGGGCCGGCTCGATGGGCTGGGCGCCCTGCGCAAGGCCGTGTTCGGATCGCTGCAGCGCAACGCGGCGCGCGCGTCCGACTACTTCCGGCTGCCGGACAACCGCCTGATCGAGATCGGCCGCCGTGCGAGCTGACGCCCTGCCCTCCCCTCGGCGGCCCCCCACCCGGCCCTCCACTCGGCTGTCCGCCCCGCTGCGCCGCCTGGCGCGCGCCGCCGTGCTGGCGGCCCTCGGCACCGCGGCCCTCGCCGCGCCGGCCGTCCACGCGGCCACCGACACCGATCCCGACACGCCGCTGCCCTTCAAGCTGACCACGGGCCTCTACCAGGTGTCCGGCGGCGGACTGCCCTCGGGCCCCGGGCTGGACGTGAACCTGCGCTACACCCGCGGCGACGACCACTGGTGGGTGGGCGCGTTCCGCTCGCCCGCGCTCGGCTTTTCCATGCCGCGCGCGGGGTGGGACAGCACCGTGGCCTTCGGCGACTGGCGGGTGCTGCCTTCGGTGCAGATCGCCTCGGGCGGCTTCGTCGGCGGCAGCCTGGCCGTGGAGACCGGCACCACCTGGGTGGTGGGCGCGGGCCTGGGGCGCACCAACCTGCGCAACTACGCCAACCTCAACTTCGACCCCAACGACGCGTACACCGTGTACGGCAGCCACCGCTTCACCAGCGGCGACACCCTGGCGCTGCAACTGGTGCGCGACAACCGGCAGAACCCCGACCAGCAGAACCTGCACCTCGTGTGGCGCAGCCCGCGGCCGGGCGGCCAGCGGCTCACCGTGGACCTGCTGGCCAAGCAGGGCACGGTGGACGGCCGGTTCATCCGCCGCGCCGGCCTGTCGGTGGGCTACGACTGGCCCGAGTGGTTCGTGCGCGCCGCGTGGGACCCGCAGGTCAACTTCACGCCGCAGAACATGCTGCGGCTGTCCACGGGAGTGCGGTTTTGATGTGATGCTCCTCACGCCGTGAGGGCAATACCCAAAAAGGCACCGTCGCTGCAACTCGGCGAACGCCTTGGCCCGCTGTGTCCCTCATGCCACATGATCCGCGCAGTACTGCACCGTCCGATCCACGGCCCGCTCCAGCCGCGCGGCGAGATCCTTCTTTGACGCTTCATCCTCGGCCAGATCCAGAAGCGCCTCGTAGCCGCCGATGAATGCCGCATTGGCGCGTTCATCCGTGCGGCCCGGCGTGTGCATGGGTTGCAGAGCATGGGCGGTGGCCAGCACTTCCTCCGTGGAGTGCCCGCCATTGAAGACCAGCGTCATCAGCATGCCGAGGTGAACGTTTTTCATCGACACCGACGGGTCTGCCTCAGACAAGTGCTGCGCAAAGAAGGACACCATGCCTGTCTGGCCAGACAGGCCGTTGACCACCGTCTGCCCCCGGGAAAAAGCATCTTGTTCGAACAGACTCAGTGCATCGGCCTGCGGTATGCGCGAATGGGTGTTGTCCCTTCCCGTTCCGGGATTTTGGATGCTGGATGCCTTAGGGTGATAGTGAAGCCAGATGCCAGGGCTCTGCGAAGTCAGGTCCAGCGGACTCGTTCCAGCGGGCTTTTGCGTTGACATGAAGTCCGAGTAGTAGTCCAGGCACCGTCTGTACCAGTCGGGACGCTCCATCTCACCGCGTTCGGAAACATCGTTGATGGAATGCACGAAACGCTGGGCCATGTGCATCACCTTGACGGCCTCGATGCCGGTGGACGCATCGGACAGGCAAGCCGCGAGGGTGGTCATGGAGGGGGATTTCGCAAACTCCAGCAGCGATGCGGAATGGCCGAACCACGGCCGAGCGCCCGTCGAGAGCTTGTTGATCAGCTCTTTCATCAGCGCGGCACGATCGGCGGTATGCAGCTCCAGCACCGTGTCGAACATTCCACGCCCCAAAGCCGCCGCCATATCCAGCAAACCCTGGGGTGGGTTCTCGATCAGGTCCTCCGCAAGAAACGTTTCAAAAGTGCGACCGTAAAGGTTGTCGGCCTGTTGAGCGACGGAGACGGCTTTGGCGGCCTCCGTGGCCAGTTTGTCGAATTGGTCTTGAAGCAGCGGATCGGCCACCAGGCGTTGTGCGGCCCCCTGCAAGAACGCGGCCACCGTGTCGCGGCTGAAAGACGAAGACAGAAACAGGGCCTTGGCCTCCTGGCGCAGTGCTGCGTTGGTCTCACTGTCGTACAGGCGAAGTACGTGCATGGCTCGCACGAGGAGGTCTCGCTCCGGTCTGGGCGCTTGTGCAGATGCGTGAGCGTTGGTCTGGGTCAGAGGGCGAATCACCGCCGTTTCCAGGCGGTCGATCAGCGCGGCAGGGACAGGGCGGCCAGGGCGCGTGTTGAAGCCAAGAATCTGTCCGTGACCGTCGAACCGGACAGGCCCGGCATCCGGATCGGATTCCGGCAAGAGCGCGGTGGCAACGCGCGGATCGATGGTGGCACCCACCAGTCGGCTCATGCGGGACAAGGCGGCTTCATCCACTGCCCGGATCGTGACCTGCCGCGGTCGCACGTCTTCCCGTTCGGGCAAGGACCGGCGCCCTCGTGGCTGCAAGGGTGCGGCCGATGGAGGCCGTGCGGGAGCAGCGGGAACAGCAGCAGCATGTGACCCAGCCGGTTTCCCAAGATTCCATGCGATGGACACGGAGGGGCGGAAAATTTTGGAGAGGGTCATGGCCTGCAAAAGAAAGATTGCCTCTATTGACCAGCGAAACGCAACACCCCGTCGCGCGCAGAACGAAGCCGTCTCCAGCTACACGAATTCAGCCGGCCTCCCCGCTCAGCCCTCGAACTGCGGGTGCGTCTGCCGGATGCGCGCCATGGCGATGCCGGCCGCGGCGGTGCGCGTTTCCACGCCCAGCTTCACGTACACGCGCTCCAGGTGCTTCTTGACCGTGGCGGGGCTGGCGCCCAGGATGTCGCCGATGTCGCGGTTGGTCTTGCCCTTGACGAGCCAGTACAGCACCTCGGCCTCGCGGGCGGTGAGCTTGAACGACAGGCCCATGGCTTCGATCACGGCGGCGTCGGACACCTCGCGCATCACGATCAGCCAGTCGCCGCCGCCTTCGCTGTCGCCGGTCTGCTGGTGCAGGCTGAACGACAGGCGGCGCGCGCCCTGCTCCACCACCAGGCGCGGCGGCTCCAGCTGCTGCGTGGCCAGATCGGCCAGGCGGGGCAATTGCGCCTGCAGCCACTCGGTGACCGGCGCGGGCGCGAAGGCCGGCACCGGCACGGCCCCGCCCGCCGCGCCAGTGGCCGCACCGCCACCGAAGTAGCCGTGCAGCAGCTCGCGCGCCAGGGCGGTCTGCCACATGAGCCGGCCGTCGCTCGCGCGCACGGTGATGCTGGCGTAGCCGAAGGCGTCGAGCGCGTTGCGCGCCTGGCCGGCCTGGCGGATCTCCTGGCGGGCACGGCGCGCGCCCTGCAGGTGCACGTTCATGCGCGCGAGCACCTCCTTGGGCTTGATGGGCTTGGTCACGTAGTCCACGCCGCCCGCGTCCAGCGCGGCGACCAGATGCTCGGTCTCGGTCAGGCCGGTCATGAAGATGATGGGGATGTGCGCGGTGGCCGGCAGGCCTTTCAGCCGCCGCGCGACCTCGAAGCCGTCCATGCCCGGCATCATCGCGTCGAGCAGCACCACGTCGGGCAGCGCCTGCGCCGCGCGCGACAGCGCGGTCTCGCCATTGGTGGCCACGAGCACGGTGTAGCCGGACTCGTCGAGCGCGTCGTGCAGCACGGCGAGGTTGTCGGGCACGTCGTCCACGATCAGCACCACGTCGGCGCGGGTGCGGTCGAGCGCCTGCGCGGTGGCATCCAGGGGCAGCGCATCGGTGGGGAGCATGGCGGTCGCGGTCATGGGGAAGGAGGATGGGATGCGGCGGCCTCGGCCACCATGCGGGCGATGGCCTCGAAACGGAACTGCCGCGCATGGTCGCGCGCCTCGCCCACCCAGGCCGCGCAGCCGGGCTGCGCGGCCTCGATGGCGCCCAGCTGGTTGAGCACGCCGCGGTAGTAGCCCAGCTCGACGGCTTCGGACAGGGCCGGCAGGCGGGACGGGTCGGGCAGCACATCAGCGGTGGGGACCCGGGGCGGCTCCGAGGTCGGGCCCGGAGCGGATGGCGCGGACGGTGCCGGCACCTCCTCGATCCAGGCCAGGCCCAGGCGCCGCTCCAGCCAGTCCAGCAGTTCGCTGTGGCGCACGGGCTTGACGATGAAATCCTCGGGGCGGATGCCCACGTCATTCTCCAGCCCCTTGTCGAAGGCGTTGGCGGAGACCACGGCGATGTGCGCGGGCGCCTGCGCGCCTTGCACGGCGGCTTCGAGCTGGCGCAGGCGGCGGATGGTCTCCCAGCCGTCGATGCCCGGCATGGCGAGGTCCATGAACACCGCATCGGGCCGGTAGCCGGCCGCGATCAGGTCCAGCGCGTCGTGGCCGCTGGCGGCGGTGCGCAGGGTGAAGCCCAGCGGCGCGAGCAATTGCACCAGCAGCTCGCGGTCGGCCTCTTCGTTGTCCACCACCAGCAGGCGGCGGCGCGGGCCGGCGTAGCCCCGGCGCGGCGCGCGCAGGCGCGCGGGGCCCAGGGCCTCGCCCACCGCGCCCGGGTGCACCTCGGGCAGGAACAGGCGGATGCGGAACAGTGCGCCAGCGCCCGGCGTGCTGGTCACCGTCATTTCCCCGCCCATCAGTTCGGTGAGCATCTTGGCGATGGTGAGCCCCAGGCCCGCGCCAGGCGCGGCGCCCTGGCTGCTGGCCGCGCCGCGCGCGAAGGGCTCGAAGATGCTGGCGCGCTCGGCCTCGGTGAGGCCCGGGCCGCTGTCCTCGATCTCGATCAGGGCCAGCTCGCGCGCGTGCCGCACCGCCAGCCGCACATGGCCGCTGGCGGTGAATTTGATGGCGTTGCCGATGAGGTTGATGAGGATCTGGCGCACGCGCTTGTCGTCGCCGCGCACCCACTCGGGCCAGGTGCCCTGCGGCTCGAAGCGGAACGCCAGCCCCTTGGCGCGCGCCTGCGGCTCGAACATGTCGCACATCTCGTGCAGGCAGTCGGCAAAGCGCATGGGGCGCACCTGCAGCGTGAGCTTGCCGCTTTCGATGCGGGCGATGTCCAGCGTGCCTTCGATGAGCGACAGCAAATGCTCGCCGCCGCGGCGGATCACGCTCACGGCCTGCTGGCGGTGCGGCGGCACGGCGGCGTCCTCGCCCATGAGCTGGGCATAGCCCAGGATGCTGTTGAGCGGCGTGCGCAGCTCGTGGCTGATGGCGCTGATGTAGCGGCTCTTGGCCTGGTTGGCCTGGTCGGCCAGCAGCCGGGCGCCCTCGGCCTCCTCGCGCGCTTCCTCGGCCACGCCACGTGCCTGCTCGGCCTGGGAGCGCGCGTGCTCGGCGATGCGGCGGGCCTCCTGCAGGGCTTGGTCGGTCTGGCGGTGCAGGTGGATCTCGCGCTGCAGCAGGTGCGTTTGCCGGTTGGATTCTTCCTGCGCGACCTTGCGGCTCTTGTGCGCCAGCACCAGCCACCACGCCACGATGCCCGAGATGACGAGCAGCGCCAGATAGGCCTTGAGCAGCCCCGAGCGCAGCGCGGCATGCGTGCCCGGCACGGCGGCGGTGCCCGGGCCGCTGTCGGGCGCCAGGGGCGTGAGCGTCTGCAGCTCCTGGTGGTAGAACAGCCCGAACACCGCGGCCAGCAGCGGGGCAATCACCAGCATCAGCAGCAGGAAGTGGCCCAGGCCCGTGTCGAGCATGCGCCACACCCGCCGCGGCAGCACCCAGCGCAGGGCCGCGCTCCACTGCACGGCCAGGTGCGCGTGGGGCTTGCACATGTCGCCGCAGCGCGCATCCAGCGTGCAGCACAGCGAGCAGATGGTGCCGCGGTAGGCGGGGCATTGCGCCATGTCGGGCGCCTCGTACTCGCGCTCGCACACCACGCAGCGCTGCACCGCCCAGGCCCCGGGCGTGCCGACGGCCGGCGCCTGGGCACCGGCGGGCCGGGCCAGGTAGTAGCGCCCGCGCGTGGCCCAGGCGATGAGCGGCGCCGCGACGAAGGCCGTCACCATGGCGATCACGGCCGAGAACGCCTGCGCCAGCGGCCCGAACAGCCCCAGGTGTGCCACGATGGACAGCCCCGAAGCCAGCGCCATGGCCCCCACGCCCACCGGGTTGATGTCGTACAGGTGCGCGCGCTTGAACTCGATGCCCCGGGGCGACAGGCCCAGCGGCTTGTTCACCACCAGGTCGGCCACCACCGCCATCATCCAGGCGATGGCGAGGTTGGAATACAGCCCCAGCACCTGTCCCAGCGCCTTGAACACGTTCATCTCCATGAGCATGAACGCGATGAGCGTGTTGAACACCACCCACACCACCCGCCCCGGGTGGCTGTGCGTCAGGCGCGAGAAGAAGTTGCTCCACGCCAGCGAGCCGGCGTAGGCGTTGGTCACGTTGATCTTGATCTGCGAGACGACGACGAACAGCGCCGTGGCCGCCACCGCCCAGCCGTAGTGCGGGAACACGTATTCGTACGCCGCCAGGTACATCTGGTTCGGGTCCACCGCGCGCTCCACGGGCACCATGTGGCTGATCGCCAGGTACGCCAGCAGCGCGCCGCCCAGCATCTTGACCACGCCCAGCACCACCCAGCCCGGCCCGCCGGCCAGCACCCCCAGCCACCAGCGCCAGCGGTTGGCCGGCGTGCGCGCGGGCATGAAGCGCAGGTAGTCGGCCTGCTCGCCCATCTGGGTGATGAGGGCGATGCCCACGGTGAGCGCCGCACCAAACAAGGGCAGATTGAACGTGGAGACCGCACCGGATTCCCCGCCGTAGTGCATCACCCCGGTAAATGCACCAGGATCGCGCGCCAGCACGTACACGAACGGCACCACCAGCATCACCAGCCACAGCGGCTGCGTCCACACCTGCAGCCGGCTGATGGCCGACACCCCGTGCGTGACCAGCGGGATCACCGCCAGCGCGCAGATGAGGTAGCCCCAGCGCGGCGGGATGTCCAGCGCCAGCTCCAGCGCATAGGCCATCACGGCCGCCTCCAGCGCGAAGAAGATGAAGGTGAAGGTGGCGTAGATCAGCGAGGTGATGGTCGAGCCGATGTAGCCGAAGCCCGCCCCGCGCGTGAGCAGGTCCATGTCCACGCCGTAGCGCGCGGCATACACGCTGATCGGCAGGCCCGCCAGGAAGATGATGAGCCCCGTGGCCACGATGGCCCAGAAGGCGTTCAAAAAGCCGTACTGCACCAGCAGCGTGGCGCCCACCGCCTCCAGCACCAGGAACGAGGCCGCGCCGAACGCCGTGTTGGCCACCCGCCATTCGGACCAGCGCCGAAAGCGCTGCGGCGTGAAGCGCAGCGCGTAGTCCTCCATCGTCTCGGTGGCGACCCAGCTGTTGTAGTCGCGGCGCACCTTCACCACCTGCTGCGGCACGGCGGCCAGGTGGTCGGCGGGCGCTGGCGACGAAGGGGCCGGGGAAGGGGCCGCGGGGGCGGTGGCGGGGCTGGCGGGCGTCATGGGGGCAGGGGCGCGGGGTGCAGGTTCCATGCCACGCGGGGCCACCACCGCCATCCGGCGTATGGACGGGCATGGCGATTGCTGACTACCATGCGGCATTCCATCCCCTTTGCCCTCCCACCGCCCGCTGCGCCATGGAACTCACCCCCCGCGAAAAAGACAAGCTCCTGATCTTCACCGCCGCGCTGCTCGCCGAGCGGCGCCGCGCGCGCGGACTCAAGCTCAACTACCCCGAATCCATGGCCCTCATCAGCGCCGCCGTGATGGAGGGTGCGCGCGACGGCAAGACCGTCGCCCAGCTCATGAGCGAGGGCCGCACGGTGCTCACGCGGGCCGACGTGATGGAGGGCGTGCCCGAGATGATTCCCGACATCCAGGTGGAGGCCACCTTCCCCGACGGCACCAAGCTGGTCACCGTGCACCAGCCCATCGTGTGACGGGTTTTTGAACCAAATCCCTTTCATGCCCTAGTACCCATTGCCCTTGATGCTATGAAAAAAGAAGCAAATACCCGTTCCTTCGTCTCCGCCGCCGCGCTGCTGCTGTTGCCCGCCCTCGCCTTCGCCCACCCGGGCCATGGCGCGGAGGACGCGCTGCATGCCGACGCCGGCTTCCTCGACGGCCTGGTCCACCCGTTCACCGGCCTGGACCACCTGGCCGCCATGCTGGCCGTGGGCGTGTGGAGCGCACTGGCCGTGCGCCCCGTGTGGCTGGCGCCCGCCGCCTTCGTGGCGCTGCTGGTGGCAGGGGCCATGGCCGGCTTCCTGGGCGTGGCGGTGCCGGCGGTGGAGCCGATGATCGCCGCCTCGCTGCTGGTGCTGGGCCTGCTGGTCGCCTGGCGCCGCCAGTTGGCCCTGCCGCTGGCTGCGGGGCTGGCGGGTGCGTTCGCGTTCTTCCATGGCGCGGCGCACGGCACCGAACTGGGCGGCAGCGGCCAGTGGCTGGCCCTGGCCGGCATGGTGATCTCCACCGCCGCGCTGCACGCCGCCGGCATCGCCCTGGGCCATGCCGTGGTGGCGCGCCACCGCTGGCTGGCCGTGGCGGCGGGCGCCTCGACCGCGCTGCTGGGCGCTACGCTGCTCGTGCGCATGGCCTGAGCGGCCCAACGCATCGACCACTGCACCATCCCACTGCGAGCCCACCCCATGATCCCCGGCGAACTCCTCATCGACGACGGCGAGCACGCGCTCAACACCGGCCGCCGCACCCTCACCCTGGTGGTGCGCAACACCGCCGACCGGCCGATCCAGGTCGGCTCGCACTACCACTTCGCCGAGACCAACGGCGCGCTCGGCTTCGACCGCGACGCCGCGCGCGGCATGCGGCTGAACATCGCCAGCGGCACGGCCGTGCGCTTCGAGCCCGGCCAGCAGCGCACCGTGGAGCTGGTGGACTACGCGGGCGACCGCACGGTGTATGGCTTTCGGGGCCTCACGCAGGGGCCGCTGGGCGACCCGCCGGCCCCGGCCGCCGCCTGAACACCGACCCCATCCCTTTTCGAACCGCCCGAGAGCTGGAGAGCATTCCCATGGCCACTGTGTCCAAACGCGCCTATGCCGAGATGTTCGGCCCCACCGTCGGAGACCGCGTGCGCCTGGCCGACACCGGGCTCATCGCCGAGGTGGAGCAGGACTACACGCTGCGCGCCGGCGCCTATGGCGAAGAGGTGAAGTTCGGCGGCGGCAAGACCATCCGCGACGGCATGGCGCAGGGCCAGCGCACGCGCGACGGCCAGGGCACCGGCCCCACGGCCGGGGGCGCCATGGACACGGTGCTGACCAACGCGCTCATCCTGGACCACTGGGGCATCGTCAAGGCCGACATCGGCCTGAAGGGCGGGCGCATCGCAGCCATCGGCAAGGCCGGCAACCCCGACACGCAGCCCGGCGTGGACATCGTCATCGGCCCCGGCACCGAGATCATCAGCTGCGAGGGCAACATCGTCACGGCGGGCGGCATCGACAGCCACATCCACTTCATCTGCCCGCAGCAGATCGAAGAGGCCCTGGCCTCCGGCGTCACCACCATGCTGGGCGGCGGCACCGGCCCGGCCACCGGCACGCTGGCCACCACCTGCACCTCGGGCCCCTGGAACATCGAGCGCATGCTGCAGGCGGCCGACGCCTTTCCCATGAACCTCGGCTTTCTCGGCAAGGGCAACGCCAGCCTGCCCGACGCGCTGCACGAGCAGATCGACGCGGGCGTGATCGGCCTCAAGCTGCACGAGGACTGGGGCACCACGCCGGCGGCCATCAGCAACTGCCTGGACGTGGCCGACGCCACCGACACGCAGGTCGCCATCCACTCCGACACGCTCAACGAGAGCGGCTTCGTCGAGAACACCATCGCCGCCGTGGCGGGCCGCGGCATCTGCGCCTTCCACACCGAAGGCGCAGGCGGCGGGCATGCGCCCGACATCCTGCGCGTGGTGGGCGAGGCGAACTTCCTGCCGTCTTCCACCAACCCCACCATGCCCTACACGGTGAACACGCTGGACGAGCATGTGGACATGCTGATGGTGTGCCACCACCTGGACGCCTCCATCGCCGAAGACCTGGCCTTCGCGGAGAGCCGCATCCGCAAGGAAACCATCGCGGCCGAAGACGTGCTGCACGACCTGGGCGCCATCAGCATGATGAGCAGCGACAGCCAGGCCATGGGCCGCGTGGGCGAGGTCATCCTGCGCACCTGGCAGACGGCCCACAAGATGAAGGCCCAGCGCGGCACGCTGGACGGCGACACCGCGCGCAACGACAACACGCGCATCAAGCGCTACGTGGCCAAGTACACCATCAACCCCGCCATCGCCCACGGCATCAGCCACGAGGTGGGCAGCCTGGAGGTGGGCAAGTGGGCCGACATCGTGATCTGGAAGCCCGCCTTCTTTGGCGTCAAGCCCGCCATGATCCTGAAGGGCGGCTTCATCGCCATGGCCGCCATGGGCGACCCCAACGCCTCCATCCCCACGCCGCAGCCCGTGCACTACCGGCCCATGTTCGGCGCCTTCGGCGGTGCGCTGGCCCGCACCTCGCTCACCTTCGTGTCGCAGGCCGGACTGGCCGCGGGCATCGGCGAGCGCTTCGGCCTGGCCAAGCAACTCAGCGCCGTGCGCGGCGTGCGCAGCGTGCGCAAGCAGCACATGGTGCACAACCACTACACGCCGCGCATGGAGATCGACGCGCAGACCTACACCGTGCGCGCCGACGGCCAACTGCTCACCTGCGAGCCCGCGACCGTGCTGCCCATGGCGCAACGCTACTTTCTGTTCTGATCGCACGCATGCTTCAAGTCTCCAAACTCATCGCCCAGGGCAAGGGCCTCGCGCCCGTGCTCGTCAAGCGCGCCGCCACCCTCGAACTCGACTGGGACACGCGCCAGAAAAGCCGCTTCGCCGCCACCGACTCCACCGGGCGGGAACTGGGCATCTTCCTGCCCCGGGGCACCGCCGTGCGCGGCGGCGACGTGCTGGTGGCCGAGGACGGCGCCCTGGTCCGCGTGATCGCCGCGCCCCAGGCGGTGCTGCGCATCACCCATTGCGCCCACCACGGCACCCCCTTCGATCTGACCCGCGCCGCCTACCACCTGGGCAACCGGCACGTGCCCATCGAACTCACGCCCACCCACCTGCAGATCGAGCCCGACCACGTGCTGGCCGACATGCTGCGCGCCATGCACCTGATCGTGAACGCCATCGATGCCCCCTTCGAGCCCGAGGGCGGCGCCTATGCGGCGGGCGGGCACCATGGGCACGGGCACCACGGCCATGACCATGGCCACGACCATGCAGCCCCTTCGCACGACGCCGCCGGCCCCGCGCACGGCGATGGGCATGACCATGGGCACCGCCATGCAAGCCATGGCCACGATCACGGCGATGCGCACGCCCATGGCCACGACCATGACCATGCGAAGTGCGATCACCCGCACCACAACCATTGATTGACGCCGGGATGACGGCCCCCGACTGCAACGCACCTCCCCCCCAAGCCCCCACGGCCCTGCCCGCCGCCAGCCTGCTGCAGCTCATCTGGCTGGCCTCGCCGGCGCTGCCGGTGGGCGGGTTCTCGTACTCCGAAGGGCTGGAAGTGGCGGTGGAGCGCGCCGGCGTCACCACCGAAGCCGCCGCCGCCGAATGGCTGGCCGCGCAACTGCAGCTCACCCAGGCGCGCGGCGACATGGCCGTGCTGCAGCAGGCCCTGGCCGCCTGGCGCGCCGCCGACCACGCCCGCGTGCGCCAATTGAACGACTGGGTGCTGCAAACGCGCGAGACCAGCGAAATGCGCCTGCAGACCGAGCAGATGGGCCGGTCGCTCGCCGACTGGCTGCGCAACCAGCACGCGGGCGACGCCGCCCGGCTGCACGACGTGGCCGCGCTCGCCGCCCTGCCGCCCACCCCCACCTACCCTGTCGCCTTCGCCCTGGCCGCCGCCGGCACCGAAGCCGGCGCGCGCGACGTGCTGCTGGCCTACACCTTCGGCTGGGCTGAGAACATGGTGCAGGCCGCGCTCAAGGCCGTGCCCCTGGGCCAGAGCGCGGGCCAGCGCATCCTGGCCCGACTGGCCGCCGCCATTCCGGCCGCCGCCGATGCCGCGCTGCACACCGGCGACGCGGACCGCCAGGCCTTCTCGCCCATGCTCGCCATCCTGTCGGCGCAGCATGAAACCCAATACTCCCGCCTCTTCCGATCATGAACACCACCACCGCGCTGCACCACATCCCCCACCGCACCAAGCCCCTGCCCCCGCTGCGCGTGGGCATCGGCGGCCCCGTCGGCTCGGGCAAGACCACCCTGCTGGAAATGCTGTGCAAGGCCATGCGCGACAAGCACGACCTCATCGCCATCACCAACGACATCTACACCAAGGAAGACCAGCGCCTGCTGACGGTGAGCGGCGCCCTGCCCGCGGAACGCATCCTGGGCGTCGAAACCGGCGGCTGCCCCCACACCGCCATCCGCGAAGACGCCTCCATCAACCTGGAGGCCATCGACCGCATGCTGGCGCAGTTTCCGAACGCCGACGTGGTCTTCATCGAAAGCGGCGGCGACAACCTCGCGGCCACGTTCAGCCCCGAGTTGAGCGACCTCACGCTCTACGTGATCGACGTGGCCGCGGGCGAGAAGATCCCCCGCAAGGGCGGCCCCGGCATCACCAAGAGCGACCTGTTCGTCATCAACAAGACCGACCTGGCCCCGCACGTGGGCGCCAACCTGGACGTGATGGCCGCCGACACCACGCGCATGCGCGGCACCAAGCCCTTCGTGATGACCAATTTGAAGACCCTGCAGGGACTGGACGAGGTGGTGGCCTTCATCGAAAAGAAAGGCCTGCTGCAGGCGACCTGATGCGCGGGGGCGGGGTTTAGAGGCCGGCTAGAATACGCGCCAGTTTGCGGAGACTTGGGTGAGCGGTTTAAACCAGCAGTCTTGAAAACTGCCGACGGGCAACCGTCCGTGAGTTCGAATCTCACAGTCTCCGCCACAACGAAAAAGCAGCACCCCATGCATTGGGACTTGAAGCATGACTTGCACTCAGCGCGCGGGTGCAAACTTCAAGGTCAACGGCCTGGTGAGGGACCACTCATCTTCGTAGGGTGATCGGATCAAACATGGTCTGGCACGGCCGGTGCGATGCAGCTCGCCATCCATGGCGCAGGGATGAACCAAGCGAAGGTTCAACCCGTTGGCTTGCGGTTCTCTTCATGAAAAAACCGTTCTGTCCAGTTCGGCAGCAACGAGCTCGATGGCTTTCAACCCGGCGACAGAGTTCCCCTTCTCGTCCAATGGCGGCGACCAGGAGCACACCGTGCCAAACCGGGGAATCACGGCGAGGACGCCACCACCGACTCCGCTCTTGATCGGCAACCCTATGCTGAAGGCGGTTTCACCGGAGGCTTCGTAGGTCCCGCTGCTCATCATGAGCGCGCACACCTGCTGCGCCTGGCGGGCTTCCAGGACCTTGCGCATGCGCAGGTCAGCACCGCCATTGGCAAGAAACAGCGCGGCCACCGCCAGGTCCTTGCAGCTGGCTGCGATCGCGCATTGGGCGCAATACGCCTTCACGACGTCCTCGACCGGGTTGCGGAAATTGCCAAAACTCTTCATCAGGTGCGCGGCCGCCAGGTTCCTGTGCGCGCAGGCGAACTCGCCCCTTGCCACATCGAGGTCGTACTGCAGCGCCGCATTGCCCGAAAGATCGCGCAGGAGCGACAGCACGGCCAGTTCCATCTGGGTGTTGCGGCTGCTGAGCATGTCGGACACCGCCAGCGCCCCGGGATTGAGAAACGGGTTGCGCGGCTTGCCTTCCTCCAGTTCCAGTTCGATGAGCGAATTGAACTGGTTCGAACTAGGCAGTCTCCCCACACGCGCCCAGAGTTCATCGTCCTTCAGACGCATCGCCAGGGTGAGCGCAAACACCTTGGAAATGCTCTGGATCGAGAATGGCTGGTCAGAGTCGCCGGCTGCGTAGATGTCGCCCTCCAGCGTGGCAATGGCGATGCCGAACTGCGAAGGTTCTACATCGGCCAAACCGGGGATGTAGCTGGCCACGCGGCCCGTGCGGGCCAATGGACGCACCGCGCTGGCGATGCGCTCGAGAAGATTCTGCATTCGGACAATTTGAAAAGTGCGGCGCCCCCCGGTGCAAAGCCCCCACACCGGCAGGCATTGCGCAGACGGATAAGCGCGCGGTGGCGGGCCCCGCAGGTCCGGACTGTCCCGCCGCTCAAGGCGCCAGGGTGAGGCGGTTCAGCGCAGGGGGTGGATACGGGGGCGCCAGGGCCACGGGAAGAACGCCAGGCTCGAGTTTGAACACCGTCACCGTGCGCGACAGCGCCTGGGCCTGCCCTCTCAGGCCCGCTGCGGTCGCCGAGGATTCTTCGACCAGGGCGGCGTTTTGCTGGGTCATGTGGTCCAGCTGGGTGATCGCCCGGTTGATTTCGCCAATCCCGCTCGATTGTTCATGCGCCGCGCTGGAGATCTCCCGCATGATGTTGGTGAAGCGTTGTACGCTTTCCACGATGTCGGTCATGGTGGCGCCGGCTTCGCCGACGAGCCGCCCGCCGACCCCGACGCGGTCCACCGAGCTTCCGATCAGGGACTTGATTTCCTTCGCAGCCTGGGCGCTTCGCTGGGCAAGCGTTCTCACTTCGGATGCCACCACCGCAAATCCCCGGCCTTGCTCGCCGGCCCGTGCGGCTTCCACGGCCGCGTTGAGCGCCAGGATGTTGGTCTGGAAGGCGATACCGTCAATCACGCCGATGATGTCCGCAATCCTGCGCGAGCTCTCATGGATCTCCTGCATGGTTGCAACCACCTGGCTGACCACCGCCCCACCCCGCAACGCGACCTGGGAAGCATCGGACGCCAGTTGGTTCGCATGCCCCGCTGCCTGTGCGTTCTGCTGCACCGTGCCCATGAGGTGCGCCATGGAGGCGGCCGTCTGCTGCAGGCTCGACGCGGTTGTTTCGGTGCGGCGCGAAAGGTCCATGTTGCCGTCGGCCACTTCCTTGCTCGCGATCTCGATGGAATCCACCGACACGCGGATCTGCCCGACCAGGTCGCGAAGCCGATCCTGCATCGACAGGATCGCCAGCAAAAGGCGCCCGATCTCATCCCGCGCATCGAGTTCGATGGCGGAGGTGAGGTCTCCCTGGGCGATGCGCTCAGCCACTGCAACCACCTTCGCCACCGGGCGCGTCACGCTGCGGGTGATGCGCCAAGCCACCAGCGCACCGACCACGAGGGCCAGCACCACCAGCCCGCCCATGAGCCAGCCAGCCCGCGACTGTGCGGCCTGGGCCTGCTCGTACCCCGACCGATTGAGCTCTTCCTCCAGGGCCACCAGCTCTGCCACCTTGCGCCGCCACACCGCTTCCTGGGGCCGCACTTTTTCCATCAAGGTCATCGTGGCTTCGATGTTGGCGCCCTCCTGCCCTTCCTTGGCGGCGCGCCGCACCAGGGGTACGGTTGCGCGAGCGGCTTGGGCGATTTCCCGCAGCAGCACATCTTCCTGCGGCGACATCGACGATTCGCCGATCCGGCCCTCCAGATGCGTTTCGATCCGGCCGTAGGCGGCCAGGGCGGCTTCGAGCGCCTGCACCTCGAGCGCGATGTCCTTGGTATCGGTCAGGAGCGTGATGGTGCGCGCCTGCACGGCCAGTTCGTTGATGTGGTTGAGCATCGACTGCGCCAGGCTGCTCTTGGGGTTGTTGTTTTCCACGATGGTCCGCAGCCGCGAGCCCGTGGCACGCGACTCCACGACGTGCAAGCCCGCCACCGCGATCAACAGGCCGAGCACGAACACGAAACCAAGCGCCATGCGTTGGCCGATGGAAAGCGCCAGAGGGAATTTCATGGAGGTACCTCGGTGGCCGCAGTCAGTGCCCAGGCGGGCAATCGCCCGCATGCAATGCGATCGTTTGCAGGAAGTCCTCGCACGCGGCGAGCTGGCTCAGCTCGACGTATTCATTGGGGCGGTGGGCCTGCTCGATGCTGCCCGGGCCACAGATCACCGTCGGGATTCCCGCGCGCTGGAACAGGCCCGCCTCTGTGCTGTAGGCCACGCGCCCCAGCCGGGACGGGTTGCCCGACAGCCCGCGCAGCCACTGCACGAAGGGCGACGAGGGCGACATGCTCAATCCCGGTGTGTCGCTCAGGGTGGTCCAGCGCAGCGTGGCCGAGGGATAGCGTGCGCGCATCTGCGTGAGCACCTGCGTTTCGGCAAAGGCCTTCAGGTCGTCGAGCAGCCGCTCGCCGCTGCCATCGGGCAGGTAGCGCAGTTCCACGGAAAATTCGCAGTCCTTCGCCACCACATTGGGCGCGATGCCGCCCTGGATGGTGCCGCAATTGAGCGTTGAAAACGGAACGTTGAAGTCGCCATCGCGGTGGCCGTACTTTTCTTCCTTTTCGGCCATCTTCTGCAGCTGCACGATGATCTGGGCACCGTACTCGATGGCGTTGAGGCCGCTGGGGGTGAGGGAAGAATGGGCCTCCCGGCCCTGCAGGCAGCACCGCATGGAGCGGTAGCCCTTGTGCGCAATGACCAATTGCATCAGCGTGGGCTCGCCCACCACGCAGGCGGCGGGCCGGATGCCCTGGTCTGCGAGGTCTGCCAGCAGCCCGCGCACGCCGATGCAACCCACCTCTTCGTCGTACGAGAGCGCCAGGTGCAGTGGCCGCGCCAGTTGGCGCGAAAGCATCTGCGGTGCAGCGGCAAGGGCGCACGCAATGAAGCCCTTCATGTCGCAACTGCCCCGCCCGAAAAGGCGGCCGTTTGCGATCTCTGCTTTGAACGGATCGGTCAGCCAGTCCTGCCCATCCACCGGCACGACGTCGGTGTGACCGGACAGCACGATGCCGCCCGACGGCCCCTCCTCGCCCAGCGTCGCGAACAGGTTGGCCTTGGTGCGGCCCGCGTCGTACGTCAGCCGCGTGGCCACGCCCAGGTGGCGCAATTCATCCCGGACCCATTCGATGAGCCCCAGGTTGGATTCGCGGCTCGTGGTGTCGAAGCCGATGAGGGTCCTGGCCATATCGAGGGTTGCCAGGCTCGGCATGGGGATGCGGTCGTTCATTTCAGATCATTCAGATGGCAGGCGGAACGGTGCGCGGTGTCGATGGCCCGCAGCACGGGCTGCTCCACCTTGCACCGTGCGACCGCATGGGGGCAACGGGGATGGAAGTGGCAGCCCGACGGAGGCGCTAGCGGCGAAGGAATCTCGCCCTGCACGGCGACGAAGGTCTTCTTGCGCACTTCCAGCGTTGGCGTCTCAGCCAGCAGGGCTTGCGAGTAGGGGTGGTTGGGGCGGCTGAACAAGGCCTCCACCGGGGCCTCCTCCACCACCCGGCCCAGGTACATGATCACCACCCGGTCGCTGATGTGCCGCACCACGCTGAGATCGTGGCTGATGAACAGGTACGTCAAGTTCAACTCTTCTCGCAGCTTCATGAAGAGATTGATCACCTGGGCCTGGATGGACACATCGAGTGCAGCCACCGCCTCGTCGCACACGAGGAACTTGGGCTGAAGGGCCAGAGCGCGTGCGATACCCACGCGTGCCCTCTGCCCGCCGGAGAACTGATGGGGAAAGCGGCGCAGCACCGTCGTCGGCAAGCCCACCTTCTCCAGGAGCGCGGACACCATCTCCCGTTGCTGCCCGCGCGACACGAGACCGTGCACACGGGCCGCTTCGCCCACCAGGTCTTGCACCCGCATCCGCGGATTGAGGCTGGCATAGGGGTCCTGAAACACCATCTGGATGTCCAGGCGCGCGCGCCGGTGCTCCTGCGCGGACAGGGTGTCCATCGGACGCCCCTGCCAGGACCTGGTGCCCTCCGACGGCGAATACAAACCGACTGCCAGTCGCCCGAGCGTGGACTTGCCGCAACCCGATTCACCCACCAGCCCCACGACCTCTCCGGCGCGTACGGCCAGCGACACGTCGTTGACCGCATGCACCGTGGGCACCGGCTTGGCCAGGCCCATGCGCATCGCGATGCGTTGCGCGATGTCCGAGGGTGGAGAGAACCTTTTGCTGATGTTCTTCAACTCCAGCAACGGCGGCTTGGCCAGCGCGCCGGACACCGGCGCGAGGCCGATTTCAGAAGGGGAAAGAATGCTCATGACATCACCTGCGCAGTGAAGGGGGACCAGCAGCTCACCGTGGATTGGTTCAGCTTGCGGACCGGGGGAGGCAAAGTGCACTCCGCCCCGGCCGCGGGACAGCGCTCGCGGAAAGTGCATCCTTTGGGAAGCGACAGCAAAGGCGGCGCCGACCCGTCGATCTGGCGCAAGGGAGCACCCCTTGGATTGCGCGACGGCAGCGAGTTGATCAAGCCGCGCGTGTACGGGTGCATCGGACGCAGCAGCACGTCCTGGACGGTTCCGAACTCGACGATCTTTCCGGTGTACATCACCGAGACCGTGTCCGCCAGGCCCGCCACCACGGAGAGATCGTGGGTGATCCAGATGAGCGATGTCCCGGACTCCCTGCAGAGCTTTTGCATCTCGCACAGGATCTGCGCCTGGATGGTGACGTCCAGCGCGGTGGTCGGCTCGTCCGCAATGATCAGATCGGGCTTGTGCAACAAGGCGATCGCGATGGCCACGCGCTGCCGCATGCCGCCCGAGAACTGGTGGGGATACGCGGCCAGCCGCTCATGGGGCGAAGCGATGCCAACGCGCGCCAGGGCCTCGCAGGCGCGTTGCCGCGCCCCCTCCCGGCTGATGCGCTCGTGCGCCAGCACGGTTTCCACCATCTGGGTGCCGACCGTGAGCACCGGGTTGAGGGTCATCATCGGGTCCTGGAAGATCATCGCGATGCTCTTGCCGCGCAGCTTTCGCAACTGGTCCTGCGGCAGGGTGCGCAGGTCCTGTCCCTTGAACAGGACCTTGCCGCCAACGATCTCACCGGGCTTGTCGATGAGCCCGACGATCGAATAGCCTGTCATGGACTTCCCCGATCCCGACTCTCCCACCAGGCCCATGACCTGGCCGGGAGCAATGGAAAAGCTCACGCCATCGACCGCCTTGGCGACGCCCGCTTCGGTGAAGAAGTAGGTCTTGAGGTCTTCCACCTCCAACGTGGGAATGGTTGGGCTGAACATCATCATCGCAATCCTTTCTAGTTCTGTTGCAGACGGGGGTTGAGAACGTCTCTGAGCTGATCGGCGACCAGATTGATACTGACGATGAGCGCCACCAGGGCCAGTCCCGGGAACAGGCTGATCCAGTATTTGCCGGACAGCATGTGCTGAAAGCCATTGGCGATCAGCAGCCCCAACGAGGGCTCCGTGATCGGCAACCCGATGCCAAGGAAGGACAGGGTTGCCTCCAGCGAGATGGCTCCCGCCACCTGGAGCGCCGCGACCACGATGAGTGGAGGAAGGCAGTTGGGCAGCAGGTGCCGCAGCACGATGCGGGTGCGCGAGAGGCCCTGGAGAATGGCCGCTTCGACGTATTCCTTCCTGCGTTCGACCAGGGCTGCGCTGCGCGTGGTGCGTGCGTAGTAGGCCCACTGCACGGCCACCAGGGCGGCGATGATCTTCCAGACGCCCTGCCCCAACGCCGCCAGCAGGATGAGCGCGATGAGGATGGCAGGAAACGATAGCTGGATGTCCGCGATGCGCATGATCACGGTCTCCGTGCGCCCCCCTGCGTACCCTGCAATGAGCCCCAGGACGGCGCCGATCAGCAGCGCGATCAAGGTGCTGACGATCCCGACGAAGAGGCTGATGCGAAGGCCGAAGGCGATGGCGGACACCATGTCGCGGCCCTGGTCGTCCGTGCCGAGGACATAGGTGTGCCCCGGCTTTTCAGACCATGCTCCCCCGGGCGGCTGGCGCGCATCCTGGAGGTTGAGCTGCGACAGGTCGTATGGCATCTGGGGCGTGATCCACGGCGCGAGCAATGCGCACAGCAGCATGGCAGCCAAAAGGGTGAAGCCGGCGAGCGCGATGCGACTGCGCGCGAAGGTATGCAGCAGCTGCTGAAATGAGGAGTTCATGGGAGGCTTTCTGGGACAGGGGTTGCGCAATCCGGCAACTACTTGGCGGAATCCGCCAGGCGCACGCGGGGGTCGAGCACCGAGTACAGGATGTCCACCACCAGGTTGATGGCGATGAACATCGTCACCACGATCAGCAGGTAGGCCACCACGACGGGGCGGTCCAGCAGATTGATGGACTCGATGAGGAGCTTCCCGATGCCGGGCCAGGAAAACACCGACTCCGTCACCACCGAGAACGCAATCACGGAGCCGAACTCCAGCCCCACCACGGTGACGATGGGAATCATGATGTTCTTGAGCACATGCACGCCGATGACGCGCCGCATCGGCAGGCCCTTGGCGCGTGCGAACTTCACGTAGTCCTGCAGCAGCGCCTCACGCGTGCCCGCATTGGTCAAGCGGATCACCAGCGAGAGCTTGAACAGAGCCAGGTTGAGCGCGGGCAGCAACAGGTGCTTCCAGCCGTCGGCCGTGAAGATCGACAGCGGCACACCCGCCACGTTGACGGTGGCCCCACGGCCACTGGAAGGCAGCAGCCCCCACAACACCGACAGCACCATGATGAGCATCAGGCCGACCCAGAACGTGGGCAGCGAGAAGCCGATGATCGAGCCCGTCATGATCGATTTGCCAGCCAGCGAATGGGGCCGCACGCCCGCCCACAATCCCAACGGAATCCCGATCAGCACCGCCAGGCCCATCGCCACGACGGCGAGCTCCAACGTGGCGGGAAGGCGCTCCAGGATGAGCCCCATCGCGGACACGTTGTGCACGAAAGAGGTGCCCAAATCTCCCTTCAGTGCCTGGCCGGAAAAATGCAGGTATTGCGACCACAGGGGCTGGTCCAGCCCCATTGCAGCGGTCACGCGAGCGATCTCTGCCTGGTCTGCTTCAGGGCTGATGAGCATGTCCACAGGGTTGCCGATGGCGAACACTCCGATGAACACCAACAGCGACATCACCGCGAGCACCAGAACGCTCTGCAGGAGCCTTCGAACCAGATAAACAGACATGTCGCACCTGTGTGAAAGAGATGCATCGGATGCTACGAATCTTGTCTGTGACAGTGAAGTGACTTATATTCGTTCGACCATTCCTCGCCGTCCTGGCGACGGCAAAAACAGGTGCCCCGATGCGAAATGTCATTCCCTCCACCACGGCACTGCGCACCTTTGTGGCGGCCGCGCGGCACCTGACATTCACCGGAGCAGCCGACGAGTTGTTCCTCACCCAGAGCGCGGTGAGCAAGCAGATCAGGACGCTTGAAGAAAGCCTGGGCGTCACGCTGTTCGTCCGCGTGAACCGGGGCCTCGTGCTGACGCAACTGGGCCGTATATACCTGGATGAAGTGCGCCCGCTCCTCACGCAATTGGCGATAGCGTCCGGCAAGCTGTCCACGCTCAGCACGGCTCCGTCGTCGCTGACCCTGCGCATCCTGGCCATCCTGGGCGACCGATGGCTGCTGCCGCGCTTTTCGCGGTTTGCGCAGAACCATCCCGACGTGGACGTGCAGTTCACCAGCCTGCTATCGCGCGACCGAGCGCAGGAGACCGAGGCCGACGGCGCTTTCCAGTTCGGAGAGGGCGCCTGGCCCGGATGCATCAGCGACTATTTGTTCGGGCGCAGGATGGTGCTGGTCGCGTCGCCAGCGCTGCTGGAGCGCACGCCGTTCACATCGCTCGACGCGATCAAGCACTTCCCCTTGTTCAAGCATTTCGAAACGCCCTATGCGTGGGATGAGTTCTGCAGCGAGCACGGCGTCGCCTTGCCCCAGCAGACCCATTTCATTCGTTATGAGTTCTACTCGACCATGCTCAAGGCAGCCACTGCGGGAATGGGGATGGCGCTCGTGCCCATCGTGTACGCGCAGGAGGAACTGCACCGGGGTGAACTGGTGAATCCACTGCAGCTGGGTTGCACCAGCAGGTACGGCTACTACTTCGTGCTGCCGGAGCGTCGGCAAAACGACCCTGCGCTGGCCGTGTTCCGCTCGTGGCTTTTGCAGGAGGCTCAGGAGACGCGGTCGGCCTTGGCCGGGCCTGGCATTGCCCACGACGCCGTCTTTATCGACACGTACTGAGCCGGCAGCCCAGGCTTTGCGCACGCCATGCAGGCCGTCATGGCACTTTTCATGCGCCCTGCCTATTGCGCGAAGGTTCCGTCCCTGCGCAGCATCGTGAGCTCCACGTACTGCGAGCCATTGCGATTGCTGCCTTCGAAGTCGACTGCAAACCCGCCAATCTCCGTCCGTCCCACGGCAGACAGGGCCCGCAGCAAGGACTCTCTGGACACGGCGCCCTCGATCTTGCGCAAGGCGGTGACCATCAGCCGCGCATTGATGAACCCTTCGAGTTCCACAAAGGTGGGAAGCGCCCTCGGATCGCGCTGCGCCAGCAGCCTCAGGTAGGAACGCGCGACCGGCAGCGTGGGCTTGAATGGCGAAGGAACCAGTTGGGAAATGATGATCCCGGCGGCATCGGCGCCGAGCTCCTGGTGCAGTTGGGCACTTCCCACGAGACTGCGAGCAAAGTAGGCGGGCCGACGTCCGCCGGCCTGCTGCATGCGCAAGTAGGCGACCGCGTCGCTGCCCGATACGCCCAGTACCACCGCGTCGATGTCCTTGTCCGCCGTGCCCCTCGCTGCCGGCACGGCGCTCCCGCCCACGGGCATCTTCGCGCTGGCGAAAAGTGGTCTCCCCCGTTGGACCAGGCCTGACTCCACTTCCTGCCGGAGTTCCTCGCCCACCGCGTTGTCGTAGTACACCAACGCCGTGCGCTGGTAGCCGACGGACACCAAATAGTCGAGGATTCGATGGAGCTCTTGCGCAAAGCTGGCGCGCGTCATGAAGAGCAACGGCTGGTCGTTGCGGTACAGGTCGGGGTGTCCCGAATAGGCCCCCACAAAGGGAATGCCCGCATCGACCGCCAACGGAAGGGTCGCCCGGACCGTGTTGGTGAACATGTGATTGAAGAAGCACGTCACGCGATGCTCTTCCATCAAGGCCTTGGCGTTCACGACGGCCTTGTTCACGGTATAGGCATCGTCCAGCGTGACCAGACGCACACGACGCACGCCCAGTTCGCCCGACTTGTTGGCCTCGTCGAAGGCCAGCAGCGCACCGTTTCGGTAGCCCTCCCCCAGCGATGCAAAGGGACCGGTCAGCGGGGCTGATTGGCCAAACACGACCTCCTGAGACGACGCCATGGATGAGAGGGTCGTTCCCAGCGGTCCCGCAATGAGACCGGCGGTCATGACCCGCCTTCGAAAAATGTCCATGGTTGCTCCGGTGCGCGTGTGGCCGTGGGTGGCCCGACAAGCCCATCCAGCCGCGGCCGCGATGGGTCCGGTGTGGTCAGGGCGCGTTGGTCTGGAAGTCGAAGCCGTAGGTCCGCTCGTCGGAGCGGCCGCCGTACTTGAGGCCCTTGCGCGTTGCCCACAGGTTCACCTGGTGGTGCAGCACGATCACGGCTTTGTCGTTCATCGCCACTTCGGTGGCCTGCTGCAAGAGCTTGTCGCGTGCGGCGTCGTCGATGGTGGCCAGCGCTTTTTCCAGCAGCGCGTCCACTTTGGGATTGCTGTAGCCGCCAGCGTTGAGCGTGCCATACCCTTTGTCCTTGTTGGGCGTTGCAATGAAGGAGCGCAGTGGGGACGAAGCCTCGCCGCTGTCGGGAGACCACCCGGACATCGACACCGAGAAGTCACCCTTGTTGTTGCGCGGGAAGAAGACCGCCGATGGCATGGCCTCCACCTTCACGCCGACGCCGATCCGGTTGAGCATCTGCGCGACCGCTTGCAAGATCTGGTCGTCCTGGACATAGCGGTTGTTCGTGCCATGCAACGTGAGGTTGAAACCGTTGGGGTAGCCCGCATCCGCCAGCAGCTTCTTCGCGCCGGCTACATCGACCGGCTCCACCTTGAGCGCTTCGCTGTAGCCCGAAAGCCCGGGAATCATCAGTTGCCCCGTGGGCTTGGACGCGCCTTCCATGACCTTGTCGCGGATGGCTTCGCGATCAATAGCCTTGGAGATCGCCTGGCGCACGCGCAGATCCTTGAGCGGGTTCGCGGCCAGTGGCTTGCCGTCCTTGTCCGAGAGGAATGGAGAGACATCCCGGGCTTGGTCCAGGTACAAGTACATCAGCCGAGTGCCGGTGCGCTGCACCAGCGACAGGTTGGCATCGGAGGACAGCCGCTTGAAGTGCGCCACCGGTACGGCGTCGATGGCCTGGACATCACCCGACATCAGCGCCGCCACGCGCGCTGAGTCGTTGGTCATGATCTTGAACACGAGGGTCTCTGCCTGCGGCTTCTTGCCCCAGTAGGCATCGTTGCGCGCCAGCTCGATGCGCTCGCCACGCACGTACCGCGACAGCTTGTAGGGCCCGGTCCCGATGGCGGCCTTGCCGCTGTTGAAGTCGGCCGTGCTGGCGGTGGACGCGGCGCTCTTGGAGACCATGGGCACCACGGCCATGTCGTTGGGCAGGAGGGGGTGCGGCGCCCTGGTCTTGAACCTCACTGTCAAGGGGTCCATCACGGTGACGGACTGGATCTCCTTGGTGTAGAGCGTGAAAGGTCCGGGGCTGCCCTTGACGGTGGGGACACGCTCGATCGAAAAGGCCACGTCCTCTGCCGTGAAGGGCGTGCCATCGTGGAATTTCACATTGGGGCGCAGCTTGAATTCCCACGTGGTGTCGTCGATGGCCTTCCACGACAGCGCCAGGCCGGGAACCATGCGCAATTGGTCGTTGCGCTCGATCAGCCGGTTGAAAACATGGTCGGCGATGTTCTGGTTGGGCGAGAAGATGTGATAGTGCGGATCCAGCGAAGTCACGTCTGAACCGAAACCCACGGTCACGGTCTGGGCCGAAGTGAAGGGAGATGCCGCGACGAGAAATGCGGCGAGAACGGTGTGGGCCAATCGATTCAAGATGTCTACTCCATGTCAAAGTGTTGTGACGATGCAGTGTCGATTTCCCCTTTCGTTTATTCAAACGAGAAATAGGACACGGGGCATTCCGCGGAGGAATGCCCCGTGAAAACCCGTGCGGAACAACCTTCGCCATGGTCCTTGCCGTGCTGGGTGGGGGCACGAACGCTTCCGCCGCAAGTACCCTGACTAGTGAGCGCGATCCGCTCCCGTGGTTCAGAGTCGTGGCACGCGCTCAGAGGGGTCGCGCCGCCCAGCATGAAATTCGGGAATGGACGAACGCATATTCGTCACATGGTGTGGGATTCGGCAGGACCACCATGGCATCACTGTGCTCGGCTGTGCAGCGCGCTGCCACGCACTGCAATACCGACCCCTCGTTTTCCTCAGATCCCGGCCACCCTCGAAGCGCCTGGAAATGGTTCAAGTCACACCTTGCTGCCAGTTCGTTTTTTCTTATCGGCCTCGACGGCCGCAATGACCATCTCCCTGAGACTGCTCTCCTGATTCGATAGCAAAGCTATTCAGCAGGCACGGGGCTTGAACGCCCTTTTGATGCGCGTGCGCGAGTGCTCCACGCGTGATGTCAGGCGTTCTCAATCTCTGAATGCCTTGCATGGCCTTTGCGATGCTGCCCAGCCAATACTTCCAGCCCCTGCTGAAGCGCAGGAAACAAGCTGTTCGTGAAATTGTTCCAGCGAAGCTCAAGGATGGTGTCAGCTGGGTCAATATCAGTCTTCAGAACGTCGGCAATGACCTCGCCTGAATCAATGCCGTTGTCCACGTAGTGACACGAAGCACCAGTCATCAGAAGTGGGGGCACTGCCCGCGTTTCCATCGAGGTCCAATCCACGACTTCAAGACCACGAGCACCGTACAACGCATCGAGCGTCGCACATGCACCACGGCGCTCATACGGAGATTCCAGCCGGGTGATGCCCGGGTGGATATTGACGATCTTGCGATGGAACGGTGCACCAGGACGCACCAGCCGATCGAGAATGACCAGCAGACCATCGAGCAACACCAGTTCAGCCCCCAGGTCAATCAGCTTGTCCTGCAGGTTTTTCTCGAACGCCTGTTTGCCAGTCCCGCGTTCCGGGGCATGCAGTGGCTCCCGTCGATAAGAAGAAGGGATCGCGTGGAGGAGATCGTTCACTCTGCGCCCCTGGATCGATAGCTCTGGGGGATAGAACCAGCGCCTGTCAGGCCGATACGCAAAACCATAGTCCCGAAGTTTCTCTCGGTCGCGTGGCGATTCCTCGTCATCGTCGTAAATCACGGCTTCCAGGCTGTATGCATCTCCCAGTGCGGTCTTTTCGAGCGCCTCCCCCAGATACTCCAGTGGTGACTTCATATACCTGAGGCCGCCTTTGTAGGGGACATGCTGTCCAGCCTGATCGGCGGCGGCGTTTCTCAGGGACCAGATATAGACAAGCTTGGTCTTGGGCATGTTCATGCGATCAGAAGCAACTTAGACGGTAATGAGGGCGTCATCGCCCACATGCTCATCGGTCTCACTGGCCTCTTCTGTCCCCTTGATCTTCTGGATTTTTTCTTCCTTGACCTGCCCCGCTCGCATGCACACGAGTCGATCGGCCAGATGAAAGTAGCGGTCGTCGTGCGAAATCACCACCAGCAAATGCCCCTTGGCGCGCAACTCCGGCAACAGTTCGGTATAGAACAGATGGCGGAAGGTAGGGTCCTGATCAGCGGCCCATTCATCGAACACCAGCACCGGCCGGCCCTCCAGGTAAGCATGCACCAGCGCCAGCCGCTTGCGCTGTCCAGTGGACAAGTCGATCGTGCTGAAAGAACCGTCCTTGACGCTGAGCTTGTGAGCAATCTCCAGCCGCTCCAGATACGGCAGCGCGGCCTGCGGCAGCGCCTCCACCTGAGCTCCATCCCCACCTGCCACCAGGTCCTCGAACAGGTAGAAATCGGAAAACACCGTGGTGAACAGTTGCCGATAGTCGTCGCGCGTCTGCGGCGTGACCGCCTGCCCATCGAGCAATATCTCGCCAGCCTGCGGTGCGTATAGCCCGAGCAGCAGCTTGATCAATGTCGTCTTGCCAGAGCCGTTATCCCCGACAACGAATACCAGTTCGCCTTTGCGCAGTTGCAGATCGATCGGGCCCAACTCAAAGGGCTCGCCTCCCTCGGCTGCGTCAAAGGCGTAGCGCACGCCGCGCAGTTCGATCCCCGCCTTCAAATCGACTTCACTGGGATCTCGGTCCAGGTGCAAATGCGGCTCCGGACTCGCGAAGCGCGCCGACAGGTCTGCAATCCGTTGAAACGCCACCTTGGCCCGCCCTATGCCCGGAAGGGAGCCTGCGATCTGGTCCATCGGCCCTTTGAGAAAGAGCAGCACCAGCACGAACCCGCTGAGCACCGCGGGCTCCATGGTGCGAAAGGCCGCCCAGCCAAGGATCAAGGCGATCAACAGGAAGAACAGTGCCGAGCCGAAAGCGGTCGCCAACACATAGGTATTGATAGCGCGCCGATTGATGTCCCTGATCGCATCGACAGTACGCTCGATCTGTTCGCCGAAGATTCGGCGACGCCGAGCGCGGTGCATGCGCAGTTCTTTCGCACCCTCGCTGATTCCCCGGTAGGCCTTATGCAGTTGTTCCTCATGATCACGCGCCTTCCAGAAGCCGGCGACCCCGCGCGATTGCGCCATGACTTGAATGGTGATGCCAAAAACCAGGGCAATCACCAGCATGCCGAACAGCGGCAAGGACAGCACGGCCAAATAAATCAGGCAGCCCAGTGCGATGGCCATGGAGATCACGGTAGAGGCCAGCGCGAAGGCGACGTCGCTGATCATGTCCACGTCCTGCGTGAGGACAGGCATGAGGCGGTGGGTGCGATAGCGCTCCAGCGCATCGATCGGTGCGGCCAGGATCTTCTGTGCCAAGCTCTTGCGCACTTGAGCCACCAAGCGCTGCCCCACCAGATTGGTGGAGATATCAGAGGCGGCACGGCCCGCCAGCGCAGTGGCGCACAAGGCAATGAATGTCAGCAACAGCCCGCCCGCCATCCCTCCTGGGCGATTGAGGACCTGGTTGATGGTTGCCAGCAATGCAACCGTCGCAGCACCCGCGAGAATGCCCGCGATCGCCGACAAGGCGATCCATGGCAGGAATGGCTTGAGCAGGCGGGTAATCTCCGCTGTCCGGCTGGTTGAGTTTTCCATACGGTTTTCCTTGGCGCCTCACGGACGCATCGATTGGCGACTCCAGCCTCCGACGGACCGGTTCTCGGGTATGCACAGGTAACTACTGACGGCTGACTGCCAAGCGCTCGGCAGCGCAGAGCAACCCATTCCTGCAAGACGTTCGAGATCGAAGAATGTTCAGCCGCCCCCGCAGGAACAGCGGCACGCCATTGCGGACGCACGATCTGCCGCCAATGGAACGGCAAGGCTATGCAGTCCTGGCAGGCGTTGTGCGGCACAGGAGCTTCGATCTCACCACCACTCACAGCGGCCCCTTTTTGGCCATCTGCGAACTGCCCCTCTCCGCACCGAGAACTCCTTGAACCTTGAACAAATCCAGCCCTGATGCGTCATCAGGGCTGAAAGCAATGCCCTCGGCTTTGCCTGCTTGACCAAGGACACCATGCCCCTGCATCCCGATCTCGAAGCATTCCTCGAACTGGCCAATGCGCCATCCTCCGGACGGCCAAAAATGCACCAGATGACGGCGGAACAAGCGCGCGCAGCCTATGACCGCTCCACGCTCGCACTGGACCAACCCGGCAATGAACTGCCGATCGAGATGCTCGAGCTGCCGACCCGCGACGGCTCGGAGCTTCCTGCCAGGCTGTACCGCGGATGCGCGGCCGACTCCCCAGCGCCAACACTGTTGTTCTTCCATGGCGGTGGCTATGTGCTGGGCGGCCTCGATTCCCACGACAGCCTTTGCCGCGATCTAGCGCATGGCACCCCTTGCAACGTGATAGCGGTCGATTACCGACTGGCTCCAGAGCACCGCTTTCCCACGGCCTTTTTTGATGCCCAGGACGCCCTGGCATGGTTGAGAGTTCATGGCCCCGAACATGGACTCGACGCCCGGAAGCTGACCATCGGAGGCGACAGCGTGGGCGGCACGCTGGCGACCGCACTGTGCATTGCCGAGCGGAATGCACAGCGCCCACAGCCCATACTCCAAATGCTGCTCTACCCCTGTACGGCCGCCCGGCAAGACAGCGCTTCCCATGAACGCCTGGCGTCCGGCTACCTGCTGGAACGCGAAACCTTGGACTGGATGTTCGGCCAATACCTGCGCAGCGATACGGACAGACGGGACTGGCGCTTCGCGCCGCTTGAGGCCGAAGACCTGGACCGGTTGGCACCAGTGCACCTGGTCCTTGCCGAATACGACCCGCTGATGGATGAAGGCAAGCTCTATGCCGAGCGACTAGAGGCCGCGGGCGTCGGTGTGAGCCTTCATATCTATAACGGCATGGTCCACGATTTCGCGCGTCTGGGGTGCATCACTGAAGAGGCCGACACGCTGCGGCATGACCTGTGCCAAGCGCTCGCACAGGCCTTTCGGTAACCATCCAGTCCGCCGCCTGGAGCAGCCGGCGGCATGAACGTTTCGCAGCCTTGCGCGTCTCGTCCTTTATGAGGCAGCAGTTTCACCCCGATCGGAGTACTCCACCTGAAAGAGTCCATGTGCATCCAGTCGAAGCTCCATCCATTCCATCCCTAGCTCCAATGCGCCAGACCAGCCAACGGCACATCGCCTATGCCGATGGAAAAACGGCCATCGTGCAATGCGAGGACGATAAGCTGCGCCTGGATTTCAAGGATGGGCACGCGCCAAGCCTCTGGAAACTGAACCCGACAACCCACCCCCCGTGCCTGCAATGGATGGGGTCATGCTCCGCCGCTCCGAACGCCACCGAGTCGCTGGCAGCTCTGGAGGCGGCCTTCCAACTCCATCCCGAGGCCATCGAATTCAGGCTGTCCATGCCACAGTTGGCACCGGGTCTGCGTGATGGCATCGTGGATTTGAGCCCCAGCCGCCCTCCCCGGGTCGCCAGGTCGGTGCTTTGGCAGCAGCAACGGCTATGGCTGCCGCAACCTCGGCCACCGTATGCACTGCATTACACGATGACCGGAGAGCGGCGACATCCGGTGCGGCCAGCCCATCCCCAGAACACGGTATATCGGCGCTTCATTCCCTGGCTGGGCCGAACCTTGAGCCTGCGCACCGTGGATCCCGACGCCGACCTTCCCACCTTCCACCGCTGGATGAACGATCCCACGGTAGCCCATTTCTGGGAGGAAAGCGGCGACCTCGGCCATCACCGCGCATATCTGCAGCGCATTGCCGGTGACCCGCATGCGGTAGGCCTCATCGGCTGCTTCGACGGCCAGCCCTTCGGCTACTTCGAGGCCTACTGGGCCAAGGAAGACCGCATCGCGCCGTTCTATGACGCCGGCGACCACGACCGCGGCTGGCATGCACTGGTGGGCGAGGCCGAGTTTCGCGGTCAGCCTTATCTCACGGCTTGGCTGCCGTCGCTTTCGCACTACCTGTTCCTCGACGACTGCCGCACGCAGCGCATCGTCGTCGAGCCACGCTCCGACAACTTGAAGATGCGAAAGAACCTGCCGCGCTGCGGCTATGCGCTGCTCAAGGAATTCGACTTTCCGCACAAACGTGCCGTGCTGGGAGTCCTGCTCAGAGAACGCTTTTTCGCAGACGCCTTATGGATACCTCAGTCTGACGCAGCCGCGCCGGACGCATCGACCCAATGAAAGGACTTTCCATGCAAATCCACCCGCTGATCGGCATCGGCTTCGGCCCCTCCAACATTGCACTGGCCATCGCCCTCAAGGAGCGCGAATCCGCCACGCATGCCATGCATCCTCTCTTCATCGAAAAGCAGCCGCGCTTTGCCTGGCACAGGGACATGCTGCTGGAGCAGGCCCACATGCAGGTCTCCTTTCTCAAGGATCTGGCCACGTTGCGCAATCCCACCAGCCGCTTCACCTTCATCAACTACCTTCATGAGAAGGGCCGGTTGCAGGACTTCATCAACCTCAAGACCTTCTTCCCCAGCCGCCACGAGTTCAACGATTACCTGGGCTGGGCTGCCTCCAAGTTCGAGGACCGCTGCGTCTACGGCCAGGAAGTCATCGAAGTGCTGCCCGAAAAGCGCGACGGCAGGGTCGAACTGCTGCGCGTACGCTCACGCGATGCGGCCGGCAATGTGCACGAGCGACTGGGCCAGAACCTGGTCATGAGCATTGGTGGCACGCCCAGCATTCCCGAGCAGTTCAAGCCCCTGCGCGGGAACCCTCGCGTCTTTCACTCCAGCGCCTACCTGCGCAGCATTGCCGAGCATCCCAAACCACTGCGCATCGCTGTCGTTGGCGCCGGACAGAGCGCCGCCGAGATCTTCATGGATCTGCATGGCCGCTACGCCACCGCCGAGATCGACCTCGTCATGCGGGCCCGCTCCATCCGTCCGTCGGACGACAGCCCCTTCGTCAACGAAATCTTCAATGCCGACTTCGTGGACCATGTCTACAGCCGCCCCCATGACGAACGCGGCGCCTTGCTGCGTGAGTTCTGGCACACCAACTATGCCTGCCCCGATCTGGAACTGATCGAGAACATCTTCAAAGTGTTCTACGAACAGAAGGTCACAGGCGATACGCGCCACCGCTTCCTGCGCCGCAATGAGGTGCAGGACGTACGGGCCGCCAGCGATGGCATCCATCTCGGGCTACGGGACCTCAACAGCGGCATCCACCATGCGTCACGCTATGACGTGGTGGTGCTTGCCACCGGTTATGCGCGCGATCACCACAAGACGTTGCTGGACCCGCTGGCACCGTACCTGGGAGATTTTTCCGTCAGCCGTGACTACCAGCTCAAGACCACGCCGGACTTTCGCCCGGCCATCTTCCTGCAGGGCGCCTGCGAAGGCTCCCACGGGCTCAGTGACACCCTTTTGTCGGTCACCTCGGTGCGCACCGGAGAGATCGGTGAAGCCCTGCTGGCGGCACAAGCAGAACGACCAGATGTTGCGCGCAAAGAACAGCTGGCGCTGCAGGACTGAAAGATCACATGGGGCATGATGGGCGCACGAATCTCCCATGCCATAATTTGAATGCAAACCATTTGCATTTGAATCGCCTGCGCCGCTGAATTCCATATCCGTTGCTGCATGCCTCCGGCTCGCCCGGAGCTGCAGAATCCGATAGGCCCTTCTCTGCACGGACCCAGGGGTTCCAACCCATCGTCCTTGCAGAAAGGCAGGTATCCGGATGCGTGACCTGATCCAGGAACTCGTGGTTCACTATGGCGATCTGCGCCGCCAGCTCACGCGCGATCTCAGGGATCCGCACTATGCAGCCGACATTGCGCAATCGAGCTTCGAGCGGGTCTATGTCCACGCCATGGGCCTGCGCAGTGGCAGACAGGCCAAAACGAGGCCGAATGCAGGCATCGAATCCCCGCGCGCCCTGCTCTTTCGCGTGGCCCGCAATCTGTGCATCGACGATGCGCGAAAGCGCAAGACCGCTCAGGAATGGACGCGCCAGCAAATGGTGCTGCAGCACAGTGCACCTTCGAGCGAGTACCTTGCCGCCCAAAGTCAGATCCTGAACCGTGTTGTCGGAGTGCTGGAAGGCCTGCCGCCGCGCCGGCGCGAAGTTTTCATTCTGTTCCGCGCCCACGGCTACACGCGCGCTGAAATCGCCGAGCAGCTCAACATCACGGAAATGGCTGTCGCCAAGCACATGGTGCGTGCCACGCTCGATTGCTCGCGTGTGCTCGCCCAGCTGCGTTTGGAACTGTTGGAGGATCAAAGCATGGCCAGTGCCATGGATTTCGACAACAGTACACTGAGCGACGATGCCTTCTGACACCCTTTCCCATGGCGAATGCACCTAGCGAGCGCATGGTCGAGCATGCGCTGACGCTGATCGTTCAAAGCGAAATTGCGCCCATCCCGATCGCCGACCAGGCCCGCCTGATCCTTGGCGAATGGCGCGAGAAATCGGCCCGGCACGACGCCGCCGCGCACGAGGCGCACCTGCGCTGGACGATGCTGGGCGGCATGTCCAGCGGGCTGCGTGAGCAATTCCAGGAGTCCGCGATGCTGGCTGGCAACGCCGCCCGCTCGGCGGGCTTGCGGCAGCGCCGCAAGCTGCTGCGATCCATTGCAGGACTGCTGTGCACTGGGGTACTGGCAGGCCGCGGAACCTATTGGTACTGGCATCAGCCCGTGCACACGGCGTCCTACACCACTCGCAACTCCCAGCTTCTCAAGGTCACGCTGGCCGACGGCGAGGTTTCTCGCGAAGCCAGCCGCGTCGAGCTCGCGCCCAGAAGTGCCATCGCCGTCACCCTGTACCGCCAGCGCCGCAGCGTGTCCATGTCGGAGGGCGAGGTGCGTTTCGACGTGGCCCCCGATCCCGGACGGCCCTTTGAGGTCGTGACACGTGAGGCCCGCATCGAGGTCATAGGCACGGTGTTCAACGTGCGCGACCGCGGCAGCCAGGTCACCGTGGGCGTCGAGCATGGCCACGTGAGGGTGCGGGTGATGGGCAAGGACGCACAGGATTCGGCTGCCGCAACCGCACCGGTGCTCGACATGCTGCCCGGGCAGATCCTGGACATCCGCAATGGCCAGCCCGGAGCCGTGCGCCAGGCGGATGCCACGACTTTGTCGGCCTGGAGAGAGGGCTGGCTGGTCTTCGAAGACACCGTGTTGGCCGAAGCCCTGGCCACGGTCAACGCCTATCGCATACAGCCCATCGAGGCGGCCGACGCTCGTGTGGCGGCGCTGCGCCTCACCGGGCGTTTTCGTGCCAAGGATTCCGCCGGCCTGCTGGCCGTGCTGCCCTCGATCCTGCCGCTGAAGGTGCGGATGCAGGCCGATGGCAAGGTGCAGTTACAAGCGCTCTGAACGGCTTCTCCGAGACCATCCTGCAGTTTCCAGTTTCCAAAAAAATGGGGGCAGCCTGTCTCCATTTTCCAGGCCCATACGTCTTCGCAGTGCGGCATGTGGCAACCGATAGAGAACGGGAGCCCGCGCCTCTTTAGGAATAGCTCTCATTCAATGCACTCGGACCTCCAACCATGCGTTCTCTGCCTCGCCACCCTCTGCTCAGTACAGCCCTTGCCACGGCCTTCGGGTCCACCCTGGCGCTCCACAGCCCCTTCGCCAGCGCCCAAGCGCCGATACAGGCGACGGCACAGGTGTTTGACATCAATGTGCCCGCACAACCCCTGGCGGGCGCACTCAACGAGTTCTCGCGCCAGACAGGCTTGCCCATCTTCGCCGCAGGCGAGTTGGTGAGCGGACTGCAGTCCCGCACCGTCGCCGCCCGACTGCCGCTGGATCAGGCGCTGCACCAGATGCTTTCGGGCACCCCTCTGGAGGCTGTGCACATGGCAAGTGGGGGTTTTTCCATCCGTCGCAGTCCGCCCCCGTCGGCCCAGGATTCAACACTTCCCACCGTGCTGGTGCGGGACGACGCATTCCGCGAATCCGCCACCGGCCCCGTGCAGGGCTACGTCGCCAGCCGCAGTGCGACGGGCACCAAGACCGACACGCCCCTTATCGAGACTCCGCAGTCCATCTCGGTGGTCGGCGCCGAGGAGATCGACACGCTGAAGTCTCAAAGTATCCAGGATGCGCTCGGTTACGTGGCTGGCGTCAGCCGCTTCGAAGGCCTGTCGCGGGTCCAGGACACCATCTATATCCGCGGCTTTCAGGCGCAGGCCGGCACGGGCAGTGTCTACCGCGATGGCACGAAGTACACGGTGAATGCCTTCAACGGCAAGCAGGAAATCTACGGCCTTGAACGCATTGAGGTGCTCAAGGGCGCAGCCTCGGTCCTGTACGGGTCTGCCGGTCCCGGCGGGATCATCAACATGGTCAGCAAGCAGCCCACGTCGACCCCGCTGCATGAACTCAACCTCGAGTTGGGAAGCTTCGGCCGCAAGCAGATCTCCGGGGACTTCGGCGGACCGCTGGACAAGGATGGTGAATGGTCCTATCGGATGACTTTTCTCCAACGCGACAGCGACACCTTCGTCGACTATGTGCGCGATGACCGGACCTTCGTTGCCCCGGCACTGAAGTGGCAACCCAACGCATCGACATCGCTGACGCTGCTGGCCGACTACCAGAAAGACAAGACCAACTACGTTTACTGGCTGCCCGCGCAGGGCACCATCTTCCCCACCATCTACGGCAAGATCCCGCGCAACCGCTTCACCGGGGAGCCCGGCTACAGCAAGTTCGATATGGAACGCTATTCGATCGGTTACCTGTTCGAACATGCGTTCAACGACAACCTCAAGCTGCGCAACAGCCTGCGCTACTTCCATTCCAACAGCGACTTCCCGCAGGTCTGGGTTTCCGGGCTTGCGGCAGACCAGCGCACTTCCGCTTTCCGCGGCGGTACGCTGCGCTGGGAGCGCTCCTCCTCGCTGGTCGCCGACACCTCGCTGCAATACCAGGCCAAGCACGGCAATGTCGAGCACACGGTGCTGGTCGGGTTCGACTACACCCGGCCCAAGAATCAGTCCGAGCGATACGACAGGACGGCGGGCAGCATCGACTACTACAACCCGGTATATGGCAGCGCCCTGGGTGAGCCGACCCGTGACAACTGGTGGTCCTATAACGCCGACACCCGGCAATTGGGCGTCTATGCGCAGGACCAGATGAAGATCGCCGACAAATGGGTGGCCCTGATCGGCGGTCGCTACGACCATGCCAGTGACAACCAGAGCAACCTGTTCACGGGAGAAAAAGCCGTCGACAACGAGAAGAACAAGGCGTTCACGGGCCGCGCCGGCTTGGTCTACCTGGCGGACAACGGCTTGGCGCCTTTCTTCAGTTTCAGCCAGTCCTTCGAGCCCACCTCGGGCCGGGACCGCCTGGGATCACGCTTCGACCCATCAAAGGGTACGCAGTACGAAATCGGCACCCGCTACCAGCCTCCGGGTTCGAGCACGCTGATTTCCGCGGCCCTGTACCAGTTGACCCGGCAGAACGTTTCGGTAGCCGATCCCGTGGACCCCACGTATTCGGCCCAGATTGGTGAGGTGCGCTCCAGGGGCTTCGAACTGGAAGCCCGGACACGCGTGGGCCGCAACGCTAACCTGATCGCAGCCTATGCCTACACCGATGCGCGCACCACGCAGGCCAGCCCTTTGCAGCCGTCCCAGGTCGGCATGCGGTCACCAGGCATCCCTTACCACCAGCTCTCCCTCTGGGGTGACTACAACTTCGGCCGCTTTGGAATGCCCAACCTCAAGGTGGGCGCAGGCATGCGCTACCAGGGCGAGACCAAGCCCAATGTGGGCACCTTCGATGTGCCATCCTTCACGCTGTTCGACGCGATGGTCAGCTACACCACGGGGCCCTGGCGCCTGGCCCTGAACGTCACCAATCTCTTCGACAAAACCTATGTCGGCAGCTGCACCACGGGCTGCTTCTATGGCGAGCCCCGCAAGGCGATTGCCACAGCCACCTACCGCTGGTAAGTGGATGGACATCGAGGAGCAGCTACGTGCCCGCTCCTTGACCCGTCCTGGAATAGGTTGACACCTATGCGGGACTGAACCCTAGCCGTAATTGGCTTGCAAGAGACGCCCGGTGCACCGCATCGGGCGTTTTGTATTCTAGGGACAGGTGGGGCCGCTGCTCG
>NZ_BQXL01000022.1:0-64473 GCF_030159015.1 Acidovorax sp. SUPP3434 | reverse complement strand
CCCGCCGCCGCGTTCGCTTCGCCGTCATTCCCAAGCCCAGGCTGTGCTGCTTCATGTGACTTATCGTCTCAGGGCTTCATCTCCATGCCAAGCATGTCGTGGGGCGATTTATGCAGACCGTCCCTAAGGGGATAGGCAACGTTTGTGAGAAGGCATCACGCCGCTTTATGAAGCCCATTTGATCTTTTAGTTGCTCCTGCAAATTGCCTTGTGCAATCCTTACAGCGCGCCGCTCATCGGCGCCAGGTGTGAGAACCTGAATTTGATACCAGCGGGTCGCTTTATGGCGATCCGTAGGGCAGGCGTTCGCGTCTGGCCGGTCTGGTATCAGCCGGTTTCTCACTCCTGCGGGTCGCCGCCATTCGACCGATGGCGACGTGGATGACTACGGAGGGGCCATTATGAATCTTACCGACAGCACGACCAAGCCTAGCATTTATGCAGAGCGCGCCTATGCCCTTATCCTTGCTGGCGTAACAGCGTGCGATTCGGCACGGGATCAGAGGTTGTTATTGGATTCGCTCGTCTGCCAATGCGCTGCATTCACGCGACTCCTATGTGGAGAGCAGCAATTTTTCGACCTTCTTGAGCGATTGAAATATATTGATTTCAGTGTGCCGGAAGGAGTTCTTCCTGCGCGGAGTCATTGATATCTGCCGTGATTTTGGTCTCAAAAATTCCGTTGACTACGGGAATTGATCGTTCGAGGCAGGTATTCGCCGGTACCCTCGCGCGAATTGGTCAGTCTTAGGTCGAGTCAAAATTAATCAATCTGTTGGAGCTTCGCTATGTTCAACCGAGCGCTCAAAAACGAGTTGGCAGCCAAAACCTCAGAGGTCGCGGCCTACAAAGGCTTGATTACAGCCCTAGACCGCTCAATGGCAGTGATTGAGTTCAGTTTGGATGGAAAGGTTCTACGCGCCAACGAAAACTTTCTGACAATCATGGGTTACAGAGCTGATCAGGCTTCAACGATGGCACATCCTGACTTCTGTACCCCGGCGCTGGTGCGCAGCAGTGAATACACTGACTTCTGGAGCCAACTGAAAGCAGGTGTATTTGTCTCTGGGACTTTTCAGCGCATCAATAGCCAAGGCCAGAGTGTATGGCTGGAGGCGAGTTACAATCCTGTCTTGGATGCTCGAGGGCAGATCTGCAAAGTAGTCAAATACGCGTTAGATGTGACCGTGCAAGTGATCCGGGACGCTGAAGTATCTGGAAAGCTTGCTGCGCTAGATCGCGCCATGGCTATCATCGGGTTTGATCTAAACGGAAATGTGCTGGCAGCCAACGAGAACTTCCTTGCAGCGCTGGGATATGCCTCGACCGAGTTAAAGGGAAAGCACCACCGATTGTTTTGTGAGCAGGGACTGGTCGACAGCGTTGAGTACGCCGACTTCTGGCGCCGCCTTAACGCTGGCGAATTTGTTGGTGGGCAGTTCAAGCGCATCGGCAAGCTCGGTCGAATTGTTTGGTTGGAAGCTTCGTACAATCCCGTTTACAACGCCGATGGGAAGCTGAGTAAGATCGTTAAATTCGCAAGTAATATCACCGAACGTGTTGAAAGGTTTGAGGAGGACTCTCGGGGTGCATCCAGGGCCTATTACATCTCTGCCGAGACCGAGAAAGTCGCCGAAAAGGGGGCTGAAGTCATTCAGCAGGCGGCAAAGGAAATGCGACTCATCGCGGAGAACATAGGCGCCTCATCAAGTCTTGTCGGTCAATTGGGGCATCGCTCCGAGCAAATCACTGCCATCGTGAATACTATTTGCGGTATTGCTGATCAGACTAACTTGCTGGCTCTCAATGCGGCCATTGAAGCGGCTAGGGCGGGTGACCAAGGACGGGGGTTTGCAGTGGTAGCCGACGAAGTCCGTCAGCTGGCGGGTCGAACAAGCCGATCCGCGTCCGAGGTTGCTGATATGATCAGCAAGATAGTATCCGAAACCAGGGATGCGATATCCAGTATGAATGCTACAAAAGATCGGGCTCATCGTGGAGTAACCCTGGCGGATCAGGCAGGATTGGTGATCCTCCAAATCCGCTCTGGAACCAGTGATGCGCTTGAGGCTGTAAGTATGTTTGCTTCCACGCTAGACGAGTCTGAGGTCATCCCTAAAGCTACGGCGGGCGCGTTTAGCGTCCATGCATGAAGGTTGTAGGGGGAGGCTGGGAACAAGGGCATTGCCGACAGACTTTGCTTCGATGATCAAGTGAGTTAATCGCTCTGGTGGGTCGACGCTTGCACTCCTCCGGAGTTCGAGAATGATACAGACTGAAATTACCCAATTAGGTATCGGACGCAGGCCCCAAGCACAGGTCGCTAGGAAATTCTTTACAGCAGGCGACTCTTACTTGGACTGGCGCGCAAGGTCGAGCGCCGGTCTGCCTCTCATCCCGCCGAATGTTGAGCGTTGAGAGGGACCATCTAATCAATAGTGTCACAGCTATTCGACGAGCGCTTCGGCCGCCTCGGCATTATCAATCAGGCCTGTGGAGAAGGTGCTTCTGTATTACCGATGGTCTCCCGTAGTTTTGGGTATATCGCGGTCTTGAGCTGCGCCGTCACTAATTCGCTTCTCGCGTTACTCTCGAAGTCGGGCAGGGCCATATGTGCCCGTGAGATTAAGGCAAATGTCTATTCTCGTCCGTAGTCGGAGCCAGCGTTCCGCTTGTTCCTAGTCGGTGGAAAGATAGACAAGGGTCCTCTACGACTCCTGCATCTGTGCGTACAGTTTGTACGCCATTGAGCACGCCCTGCGCCGTGGTCATCCATGTAAATTGCGGTCCTCGATTCCCGCAGAGGGGCACCGGCCATGTCCCAATCGGCAGCAGCAGGTTAGTGCCTGCTCTCGTTGCCCCATGTTCTCTCGGCACCTCTGCGCAGTACTGCTGGGATCGTCAGCACGGTGCAGGATGCAAATCCTTGCACTGATGCCCGAAATCAGAGTCGTCCTCGGCGTGAGCTTGGCCGAACAGATAGCAACTATGAAAGCTGCCTCCGCAACACACTCTCGCGGCTGGTTCAAGGGCCTGGGCTGCTGCCTGCATCACTTCTCTTCATTTTGGGCGCACAAGCGATGAGTAAAGCGATCCAGAGGGAATGAGCTCACACGGCCTTCCATCCGAAGGAGATACGTCGTTAGCAACGCGTCCCCTGATGCAAGTGGGCGGACAACGACATTGGGGTAGCGATAAATCTTGGTTCTGGGCAATGACATGAAGCCTACTCCATATCCTGCTGCAACTAGTGCCAGCATCAATTCTGTCGAGGACACGTGGTCGACCACAACTGGCTCACGCCCTAGTGACCAAAGAATCCGACTTAATGCTCGGTGGTATCCTTCGCAGATCTGTGGATTGCAAAGTACAAGCGGAAATCGCAGCAACTCATCCAGCGCAACTTCTTTGTGTACTAACAGCGGATGCCGCGCAGGTAATATCGACATTATGGGATCTCTCCATAACGGTTCCGCTATCACTCCATCGTTGACTTCATCTGTGTAGGCGATACCGATGTCGAAGTCTCCTGAGCGCAGGCCCCTCAACTGCTCTGCTGAGGATGTCTCGGTCATGCGCACTTCAATTTCGGGCTCATCCTCTCGACAGCAGGCGAGAAAGCTCGAAAGGCGAGGATCGATAGCTCCATCGGAAATTGCGACGCGCAGAATTCCTCGGGTGCCTGCATATACTGCTCTAGCGTTCTCGCACGCTTGTTTCATGGTGACGAATACGCGACGAACGTCTTGAAGAAACACATCTCCGGCTCGAGTTAAGCGAGTTCCTCTGCGGTCCCGATCAAACAGTTGAGCCCCAAGTTCCTCTTCCAGTTCCTTGATGGTTCGGGAGAGTGGAGACTGCTCAATGTGCAAGCGCTCGGCTGCCCGTCCAAAATGAAGCTCCTCAGCAAGTGTTGCAAAACAGCGTAGATGTCGAATATCCATGCAGGGGGGCTCGCTTCCTAGGCTAGTCGGCATGCGAGGCAACCATCGAAAGTCACGATGGGCTAACACATGCTCGCGTCGCTAACACTCGCGGCCACAAACAACAGTTCCGCGGTGATGTCCTCACGCAGCAGGGAAGGCAGCTCGAGGCGACTAGGACGTCCCCATCGCGCGAATGTAAGGTGCCTTCCGAAGTCGATGCTCTCTGACAGTGAATCGCTGGAGTCCAACCAACCTCAGCATGATGAGTGGTAGGAGCAATCGATCCCTTGGCGATCAAGAGCGCTAAGTGAGACTATTTCTCAAGTGGTTGCCACTGGCTGCGCCCGCAATCACACTACAGGTTAGAACAGACCCCATTAAACCGGAGTTGTGAGGCGCTCGCCACGATCTCTGATCGCTGAGGTGAAAGAGCGTCTACACAACTCCGGTTGCAGGGAGTATCTCTATTCCATGCTGAAGTCATGCTTGCGTGGAGGCAGAGACTTTACGTCTTGAGCTTTACTTCAACTGGGTCAGCAACTCCTCTGCGCCTTTTTCGATGCCAGTCTTGGCCGCATTCAATGAGCCAAAGGTTGCGGCGATGTTCATGGCATTCGGATGCTGTTTAGTCACTAGAGCCTTGAGCAGGCGATTGTTGTTTGCATCGAAGATCTCTGCCGAATAGGTTACAGAGCCCATGAAGATTCCTTCTTTGCCTCGGATGCCCTGCACTGCATTGATCGGCAAGCCCACCAGATCAAAGCGTGTGATTTGCGAAACCATGGCGGTATTCGTTTCAGCTCCCATAAGCGTCAGCTTCAGCCGGAGAGTGCCTGGTGCAGCATTGTTCTTGAGCTGAAAGCGCTTGCCCAAGACCTTGCGGAATTCTGTATTCATGTATTGAGCCAGTTCTTCCTGATCAGCCTTGGGCAGATCGCCAAACTGATGGCCCGTGCCGTAGTAGATGACCGCTGGCTCAATGATCATCGCGTTGTAGCTGTTCCAGTCGACAGACGTGGAATAGACGTAGGGAGTCCTATCGGCATCCTTCCTGGTGTTCACTGTCAGCTGGGAAGCTGACTCAAGATTGTTGTAAGACAGAGGGGGCTTGCTGGCGCAGCCAGTCATCAAGATGACGGAGCCGCAAACGAGCGAGAGCATGGACTTGGAGAACGCGGACATGTGGTTTCCTCGATGAAGTGTGCTGGACGATGTTGCCGAACGAAAGTGAACGGTCGGTCATTAGCAGTGTATCATCTCTAACGACCGAGCGTTCATTAATGTTGCAGGGGCGGCAGCGCGCGTTGAACGCGGCCTAGCCGTTCAGGCGGGATCACGTAGGTGGCGGAGCGATGAATTGCTCCTTCAACTGGACTTGTCGCGAGCAGGAGGGGCGCGACCTAGGTGATGCACGTGTGCTTCGTGGCCAGCGATGAACTTCGGCTTGTCAATCAATTTAAGGAGCTCTCAATGACTTTCCCCCGCACCTTGCGCATTGCGTGCCTGCTTGCGCCCCTCTGCTTCACATCACACGCACAGGCGGAACTTTTTGCTTCGTCTGCATCTTCTGCTTCAAGTGCTGGCTCCGCCTCGAGTGGCAGCGTGTCCGATTCGTTGAGCGGATCAAGCGACAGCGGCAAGGGTGATGAGAAGAAGGCGAATGGCGACTACGAGATTACCGATGTTGCCCAGGCACCTGGCCGCGCCGGGGTCCTTAGAGTGACCATGCAGGCAGAAGAGTCGCAGGAACACATCGTGCTCAACCTGCCTGCGTCTGTTTTTGAAAAGCAAAGGCTTGGACGCGGTGACGTCGTGCGCGCAGAACGGCGTGTGTATGGATACGAGTTCGCTCGAGCGGATACGAGCGAGGCGTTCTTCCTAGTGCTTACCGACGACTGGCACGGGGAACTGGCCCCGCGTCCCGTCGCCAGCCTGTGAGATCCGTCCGCACGGCTGTGGTCGTACTTGGCCTGTTGCTCGTGGCCACAGGCTGTGCGGTACGGCCTGGTACGACGAAGCCCGGCACCAGAAGTACGGACACGGTCGGCTCATCACCATCGAACTATTGCGACCGAACGCAAGAGTTGACTGCGGCGCAGCAGGATCGATTGCTACGCTTCTCATCGGTCGTGCGCGACGAACTGGCGGCGACGCAGGGAAATGCTGTGCTGATCAGCCGTTCCGGCCTTGACTTGTCGCGCTTTAAGATCAGGTATTCGCATGCTGCAGTAGCCCTGCGCGGCGAGAACGGCGCTTGGTCCGTCCGTCAACTCTATTACGCTTGTGACGAAGGGCGTCCGCGACTCTACGATCAAGGGATGGCTGGCTTCGTGATGGGAACAGAGGATCCGGCGCTTGGGTATATCTCAATCGTCACTCTACCCAAAGAAGCGGCGGATGACCTTCATCGCGCAGCACTCGACAGGCCCCGCGCACTCCGCCTGCTCGCATCTCACTACAGTGCGAACGCCTACGCGTTCGGATTGGCCTATCAGAACTGTAATCAATGGGTTATCGAGATGCTTGCGGCCGCATGGGGGGATCTACCGGACGGACAAGACCTTCGAGCACGTGCACAACACTGGCTTATGAGCTCTGGTTATTCTCCCGTCCCGGTCGACATCGGTTCGTCTTGGCTGATGGTCGCATCGGTCTTCGTGCCTCTGGTACATCTCAATGACCATCCCGAGGCCGATCGTGCAGCGAGGAAACTGCGTATCAGTCTTCCCACCACCGTGGAGAAGTTCGTCCAGGACCGCTATCCCGATAGCGAACGCGTCGAGATATGCCACGATGGAACGCAGGCTGTCGTCCATAGAGGCTGGGAATCTGTACAAGAAGGATGTCGGCCGGCGGAAGAAGATCGAATCGTACCGCTGAACACTTGATGCAAATGCTGGAAAAAACTGGGGCGGTTGGCCTCTGGATTTACCCGCTCCAATATGTGTTCCCAGCTCGGTGCATGCCCCTGCTGGGAACAATCACTTCGGAAGTTTGGGGGCGTGATGCCTATAAATGACATGATCTGGATCCTCGTGCTGGTACTCCTCGTAGCTCCGGTGCTAATAGTGCTCGGAGGACGCATCTGGCGCCGGAAACAGCCAGCGTTGACTGTTGGCATAGGCAGCGCAATCTTCGTAATCCTATGCTGGGCCACGGCGCTGAGCGTCATTCTGTACCGAATTGGCGCATTCAATTAGTCGATCACGATACTTATCAGCGCCAAAGCGAATTGATCTTCACGCCCAGGCGTCCATGCGTCGTGGAAGGAGACTCAATCGCCATCACGCGATGAGATCGCTGATGCATTCATCGCCTGGCGTTGCGGCGGTCCAGCGCAAGAGGAGAGGCGATGGCCTGTCGTCACTCGACCAGTTTGACGTAGCTGCTGGCGTTGTGAAGACTCTTCGCGATTTCCTCAAGCCTGTGTTGGATATCCTCTTCTGAATCAACGAAGTCGGCACCGGAAAGGTAAAGTTGGTTTGTGCCTTCGGTACATATTTCCATGCTGGATCCAGCTATCTGACGAAACTTTGTCGCACTAGCGATCTTGGTGCCATCCGATGCACTCACCGCCTCATCGTTACCAGTAACGATGAGGTGAAACTTAAGGTTTTTCTCTCGGAAGCTTCTGCATAAGCGCGCAATGCGCTCGGCGATAATTCCATCGTAGTTTGAACAACCGCTTCCAGTGCCCGATGCTACGCACCCATCGGTGCTTTCACCCACATACCGATTGTAGGCATCGTTGTCGAACCAAAGTGTGTCGGACGTATTCACCAGAAATACGATTGCCTTCACTCTGCTTCCTGTCCCCTCGTCAAATTCTTTAGGGAGATCGTCGCCGAGGCCCCAGCCGCTATCACCGCGAAAGTTCGGTGCCAAGGCCATGGCAGCCCAGCCCATGGCGATCGAGTAATTGATGTTGTGACGCCGGGACATCTCTGAAAGCCTTAGATTTATCTCGTCTAAATTATTGGTCAGTGGCAGCAGTGCAGCGCTGGGGCAACCTCGGTCCACGATCAGGGTGCGCTCGGCGTTCACGCCTGTGGCTCGGCCGAAGGCGGGATTGGGTCCTATCCAAGTGATGGTCAACGGGGCAATGCCAAAGTCGCTGTCATTGGAGGGAAGGTCGGCCCGATAGTAGATACCGAACTGCCCCTATGGTGCTTCGTCCCAGAAATAGTTCTCACCCCGATCCAGTCCGCGAAACATGCACAGCAGGCGGGCTCGCCGATCAGGCATTCGGGCGTCGGCTAAACTGCCGTAGCGCGACCTAAACAGCGAGGTAAGCTCGACAGGCCTGAGGGCTGCTGGCGCGGCCCAATCTCGTACGCGGTTGGCATGACGAGCATCATAGACGTTCACCGATTGGCTGTAGGGGACAAGCGACAGCCAAGTGTTGTCGCGGTTGCCGATCAGCGTTTCAGCGAAGTCATTTCCCAGTCGGCGCAGTGCAGCTAGGCTTCTTGCGTCAGAGTTCACTGCATTGGGCAACGCAAGCGCAACTTCAAGTGACCCTGTGCGCGCCACTGCGGTAGACGCGACTGTCGCCTTAGTTGAGTCGCTCCCGTGAAGCAGGGCGAGTGCTTGAAACGAGGCTGTTACCCGGACGCCTGGATCACCTGCAAACTCGATAGCGTTGGCGCTGACGACAAGCTCATTGCCGGTTTGTGCTGTATCCATGCCTAAGTTAACGTTGACGTATCGCTCGGCGATCACTTGGATGTCAGCATCTTCGTCACCAGCATAGGCCTGTGCTGCCGCCATTGCCGCAGCATCAGTCGCTCGCTTGAGTTGCGCCGCACTGGATGTCAGTCGGGTGCCGTCGGATACAAATGCGGCGAGAGCCACTATGGCACCGATGAGAATCAGAAGGAGGACAGCGGCCGCACCACGCTGAGTGGCATGCGCAGACATTTTAAAGGCGGAGGGTTGTCGTGCAAGTTTCAAAGCGGAGCAGTTCGGGTAGCGATCACGCAGCCCCGCCCTTCGCTTTCTCGTGGACGTTGGCGGCTGCAGTACATAACTGCGAAATTTTAAAGCTGGGGAGCCAGAGTATTCATTAAGAATTCTTCATGATCGAAAGCCCTTGGTTGTACAGTTTCACGCCCTAAATCATTCATCCCGGTGGGCGCTCCGGGCTGTCTTTGTCTGGTACGTGAGTCTAGGTCGAACAGCTACGTTCCGCTTGATTTCCTCTCGCTTAAGGCGATGGATCATTGTTGCCCCGTTGCTCGGGCCGAGTATTGCGGTCGCTTCTCGGACGCCCCCAAATGAGTGACTGGGGATGCTCGCCAAGCAGGTCCGTCAGATTGCGCACAGACCGCGATGTCCTTTGCACTTCCAGCAGTGTCTGGTGTATGTCCTGACGCAACGGGGCGTCCTCTCCGACCAGGTTCCGGGCGGTTGTCATCGTCTCACGCATTTCACCCATGGTTTGAGTCGCTTCGGGCAGAACCTCTTGGTTGAGCTGCTCCAATGTTGTATCCAAGCGGCCCATTGTCTGGTTGAGCGTCGTCAGTGACGTGTCGAGATTGCGGCCGATGGAGTCCAGAGGGATTTTCTCGAGCTTGGTGACGATGCTCCCCAATTGCTCCTGCAGCCTGTCGAAATCGCCTCGCACAGTCGGCAACGTCAACGGGCGAGCGGCCACGTCAAATCGTGCGGGCGCGGCATTTCGAATGAAGTCTAAAGAGACATAGAGCTGTCCGGTCAGCAAGTTCGCTGTCCTTACCTGCGCGCGCAGTCCGTCTGCCACCATCATTTTGAGGAACTGAGCGCCTTGGTCTTCGGTCGTGCCTTTCAGTTGCGGCAGTTTCTGCAGTGCTTGTCCCAACCGGCTTGCGTACACCCGGGTGTCTACGATCGTGATGAAGCGACGGTTCCAGGGGGTGTAGTCAAGCTGGATCGCGGAGACGTTGCCAACCTCGACACCAGCGAAGAAAACAGGCGCTCCCACCACTAGTCCGCGTACGGGTTGATCGAAAAGCAGACGAATGTTCTGCGGCGCGGAGTCGGGGGGTGCCATTGCAGTCTGCCGATCTGGCCTGAGAGGAAAAATCACGTCGTCCGGTGCAGGCTCCACGTTCTCACCATCTGGCGTGGCGAATGCGATACCACCCGCGAGGACAGTAGACAGTGCTTGGGTGTTCACCTTGAGCCCACTTGCACTGAGCGAGAGATCCACCCCGCTGGCGTTCCAGAAACGGGTATCGGCGCCGACAAACCGGTGGTAAGGCGCATCGACGAACACCTGGAGGAGGATGCCAGTGCCGTCGTCATTCAGGCTGTAGGACGTTACTCGCCCGACTTCGAGGCGCCGGAAATAGACGGGGGATCCGATATCGAGTGAGCCCATGTCGTCAGCAGTAATCGAAAAGCTGCGACCCTGCATGCCTCCAAGGACTGGTGGTGGTAGTTCAAGGCCATCAAAGTGCTTGCCGGAAGTTCTTGAGCTGCCCAGATCCACGCCGATATAGGCGCCCGAGAGCAAGGTATCGATGCCTGAGATGCCGCCCATGCCGACGCGCGGTCGAACTACCCAAAAGCGGGAGTCCTCGCGCGCAAGTCCGGCGGCGCTTTTCTTCAGGGAGACGGTGGCGATGACGCTGGAGTGGTCATCGCTGAGCGTGACGTCGGAGACACCGCCCACGACTACATCCTTGAACCTGACCTGGGTTTTACCTGCTTCCAAGCCCGCGGCTGTCTTGAATCGGATCTGGATATCGGGACCTCGCGCGTACCAGGTATGAGCGAGCATCGAGATGCCAACCACGCACGCCACCAGAGGAGTGATCCACACAAGAGACACGTGCACCCGCGATCGGCTGATCTTGGGGGGGGGCAGTGAAGCATGCGAAGTTGGTTTACTCATTGTCCTGCCCGTCCCATATCAAGCGTGGATCGAACTGCATGGATGACAGCATCGTGAGAATGACGACCGCCCCGAAGAAGAGGATGCCGATGCGAGGTTCGACGAAGCTCAGCGCCTGAAATTTGACCAGGGCAGCGATAACGGCCACAACCATGACGTCCAGCATGGACCAGTAGCCGATGACCTCGACCAGGCGATACAGTCGTGCGCGCTCCTGCATCGCCCAAGTGCTGCGGCGCTGTGCCGTCACCAGCAAGAGTCCCAGGACGATGAATTTTGTGCACGGTACGACCACGCTTGCGACGAAGATGACGAGCGCGATGCCGTAGGATTGCATTTCCCAGAACTCGATCACTCCGCCGATAACGGTGCTCTCCGATCCTCCAATGCCCATGGTGTGCCGGTACATCACCGGCAACACGTTGGCGGGGATGTAGAACACCACCGCTGCCAGCAGCAGTGCCCAGGACCGTGCGATGCTGTTGGGCTGGCGGCGGTGCATCGCAGCCCCGCAGCGTTGACAGCGCAAAGGCGTGCACTGGGGATGACTGTCATCGCAGACTAGCCCGCACACGTGGCATGCGATGACGCGCAGATGGCGCGCGGTCGAATGTGAAGAGCCTGCCGTATTAGCGCTCATTTGTTGTCTCGCTTTCCGCTGGTTCGTCGGGTAGGAGCTTCCAGAGGTAATGAATGTCGCGCTGCGTGATCAGGGTCAGGAGAACCATCAGAACTGCCGTTGCCCAAACGCCTGGCCCCGGCCAGACGTTCATGAATCCCGACAACTTGATAACCGCGATCAGGACGCCGAGCAGGCAGACCTCCACCATGCTCCACGGGCGCATCGCCGCTAAAAGGCGCATGGACTGCCTGAAGCCAGGCGCGCGCCGACCGCGCTTGGCGTAGCCGAGTACCCACAACAGGACGGAGATCTGCAGGAACGGAATAAGGATCACGGACAGCACAGTGGGTATCGCGATTAGGGCTGACGCACCGTGCATGAGTGCGGCGCCCGCTTGCCATAGCGTGGCCTCGCTCTGCAATCCTTGGATGCTGATTCGCACGACTGGATTCAGGTTCGCAATCAGGAACACGATTGCCGCGGTGACCGTCAGCCCCAGCCAACCATCCAGTTCAATGCGGCTGCCGCGGTAGAGGACAGCGGAACAACGGCCGCAATGCGCGACCTCACCCGGCGCGACCGCCTTCCGGACGTAAATCACATCGCAGTGCTCGCAAGCAACCAGCGATGGAAAGACGCGCCATGGAGTGAAGGAAGGTGTGGCTTTAGCTTGCGTCGCCGCTGTCGTGGGCATCGCATGTCCTTATTCAGTCACCGCGACTGCGTCGGCATCGGCACCGCCCCCGAGCGTCTTGTACAGCAAGACGCGGTTGCTCGCCTCGGTCAACTGCAATCCGATAAGGGTCTGTTGAGATGTGTACAATGATCGCTGGGCATCGAGTGCTTCGAGATAGCTGACAGCGCCATTGCGGTAGCGCGCGTCTGCCAAGCGATAGCTGCGTCCGCTCGCGGCTACGAGCGCACCTTGAGCATCCAGTTGCTCCTGCAGATGCTGCCGTTCTGCCAGTCCGTCTGCCACTTCCCGGAACGCGGTCTGGATCGATTTCTCGTACTCGGCGATCTGGATGTTGGCCTGGATCCTGGCCACGTCCAGTTGCGCCCGCAGCGCCCCGCCCTGGAAGATCGGGATGTTGATGCTGGGGACGAAAGACCATGTCCTGTTGCCGCTGCGAAATAGATTGTCCAGCTCGGTACTGCTGCGTCCGGTCGAGGCCGTGAGGGAAATGGACGGGAAGAACGCAGCCCTGGCGGCGCCGATGTCCGCCGTCGCGGCCTTCAGGCTATGCTCCGCGGCCAGCACGTCGGGGCGCAGCAGCAGGACGCTTGACTCGAGCGCGTCGGGCAGAGCGACCAGGGCAACGCCGGCCTGTCCGGTGTCCAAGGCTGGCGCCAGTAGTGCCTCGGGCACCGATGCACCGACGACCAGATCGAGCGCATTCCGGGCCCGGGCGAGTTCGCTCCGGAAGCTGGCAACCTCAGTGCGTGCGCTTTCGACGCTAGACTGTACCTGTGACAGATCCAGACCTGAGACAACGCCTCGCTCGTGCAGGTGCTGGGTAAGCGCCAAGGCCCTCTGCTGGTTCGTAAGCGTCTGTGTGGCTAGATCGAGCCGGGCTTGATAAGCCCCGACGGTCAACCAGGCATCAGCCGTCTCGGCCACCAGGCTCAGTCGTGCCGCACGTTGCGCCTGCTCAGTGGAGAGAAAGGTCTCCAACGCCTGATTGTTCAAGCTGCGGATGCGTCCGAAAAGATCCAGCTCCCAACTGCTCAGCCCGATGTCAGCCGAATACACACGTGCGACCTGCGAGCGCCCGGTGATGCTGGTTGAGGCACTGGAGCGCGAGGCATTGAGTCCGCCACCCACGTCGACTGCAGGAAACAGCGCCGCACGCTGGATCCTGTACTGGGCGCGCGCCTTGTCGATATTCAACACAGCGATGCGCAGGTCGCGGTTGTGGTCCAGTGCCGAGGCAATCACCTGCTGCAGCCGGGGATCGACGAACACGTCGCGCCAACCCATCTCGGCCATGTTCACTGAGATGGCTTGCCCGGTTCCGTTCAAAGGGGCGCCAATGCTGGCCGGCACAGGAAGGGCCGGTTGAGCGTAGTGGGGGGCGAGGCTGGTGCAGCCTGCCATCAGGCACACAGCGCTCAGAGCCCCGACGCGTAGATAAGTGGATATCGCGGTCATGCCTTGACCTCCTGGTCCGACTTAGCGGCTCTGCCCTTTGGGCCTGCGGGGAACAGGCGGCGCACGATGACGTAGAAGAGCGGCACGAAGAAGATGCCCAGCACGGTGGAGAACAGGGTTCCGCCGAGCACGCCCGTGCCCAGTGAGTGGCGCCCGCCAGAGCCAGCCCCACTGCTGATAGCCATCGGTAGCACGCCCAGCAGGAAGGCCAGTGAGGTCATCAGGATCGGACGCAGGCGCATGTGCGCGGCCTGCACGGTGGCCTTGACCAGCTCCATGCCCTTGTCTTCCAGCTCCTTGGCAAATTCGACGATCAGAATGCCGTTCTTGGCGGCCAGGCCCATCGTGGCCAGCAGGCCGACTTGGAAGTAGATATCGTTGGACTGGCCGCGCAACCAGGTGGCCAGCAGCGCACCGACGATGCCCACGGGGACCGCCAGCATCACCGACACTGGAATGGTCCAGCTTTCGTACAGTGCCGCCAGGCATAAGAACACGAAGACCAGCGACAGGCCGTAGAGCATCCATGTCTGTGCACCGGCGGCCTGCTCCTGATAGGACATCCCCGACCAGGCGAAGCCGACGTCAGGCCCCAGTTCCCTGACCATGCCCGAGATCTCCTGCATCGCAGTGCCCGAGCTGACGCCCGGTGGCGCGTTGCCCGTGATTTCCATCGATTCCACGCCATTGAAGCGTGTCAGGATCTGCGGCCCATACTCCCAGCCACTGCTCGAGAAGGAAGAGAAGGACACCATTTCATCGCTGCCATTGCGGACGAACCATCGGTCGATATCGGTCGGCAGCATGCGCGCCGAAGCGTCGCCTTGAACATACACGCGCTTGACACGACCGTTATTGATGAAGTCGTTGACGTAAGTGCCCCCCATCACCGTGGACAGCGCGGCGTTGATGTCGGCCGAGTCCACTCCCAGCGCGCCAGCCTGCTTGTCGTTGATTCTGACGCGGTAGATGGGGGCATCTTCCAGGCTGTTGAAGCGGACTTGGCTCAGCTGAGGGCTTTGATTCGCAGCGCCCAGAAGCTTCTGCCGTGCCTGGGTCAATGCGTCGTGCCCGCTACCGGCGACATCCTGGAGTTGCAGGGTGAAGCCGGAACTCGTTCCCAGCCCGGCGATGGCTGGCGGGGTCAGCGCATGCACCTGGATGTCCTTGAGCTGTTGGGCCATGGCTGCGTTGATCCGCGTCGCGATCTGCTGCGCGGATGCATCGCGATCACCCCAGTCCTTTAGGCGCACAAACCCCATGCCGGAGTTCTGGCTGCTGCCGGTGAGACTGAAGCCGCCCACGCTCATGATCCCCTCGACCTCGGGCTGCTCCTGGATGAATGCCGCGGCTTTTTCTATGGATGCGACCGTGCGTTCCTGGGTAGCCCCGGCGGGCGCGGTGAACATCACCATCAGCATGCCCTGGTCTTCCTCGGGCAGGAACGAGCTGGGCAGGATGTAGAAGATGCCGCCCATGATGGCGACCATGACGAAGTAGGCGAGTCCCCCCGTCTTGGGGCGCTGCACGATGCCCTCGACGCCTCGGGCATAGCGCCCCGACCCGCGATCGAAGCGTTTGTTGAACCAGGCGAAGAAGCGGCCGAGCGGCCCTTTGCTGGAACCGTGACCACCCTTCTCCACGGGACGCAGCATGGTGGCGCACAGCGCCGGACTCAGGGTCAAGGCCACGACCAGTGAGAGCACCATGGACGCAGCGATGGTGATGGAGAACTGGCGGTAGATGGCGCCGGTCGCTCCGCCAAAGAACCCCATGGGGACGAACACCGCTGTCAAGACGAGTGTGATGCCAACCAATGCGCTGGAGATCTGCGACATCGACTTGCGCGTGGCCTCCTTGGGCGAAGCACCTTCCTCCGACATCACACGCTCGACGTTCTCCACCACCACGATGGCATCGTCCACGAGCAGGCCGATTGCCAGAACCATGGCGAACATAGTCAGCGTGTTGATGGAGAAACCGAACAGCGTCAACACGCCAAACGTCCCCAACAGCACCACAGGCACCGCAATGACGGGAATCAACGTCGCGCGCCAGTTCTGCAGGAACAGGTACATGACCAGCACCACCAGAGCGACGGCCTCCAGCAGCGTTTTGACCACTTCCTTGATCGAGATGCGGACGAAGGGCGTGGTGTCGTAGGCAACCTGATAGCTCAGGCCGGTCGGGAAGTTGGCGCGAAGCTCCTCCAGCTTGGTGTTGACCGCCTTCGAGACGTCCAGTGCATTGGCGCCAGTCGCCAACTGCAGACCCATACCGGACGCCGCCTTGCCGTTGAACTGGGAGAGCGATGCGTAGGATTCGGAGCCGATTTCCACCTGGGCCACGTCCTTGAGCAATACCATGTCGCCGCCGGTGTCCGACCTCAGAACGATCTCTTCAAACTCGGAGACCGTTTGCAGCTTGCTGCGTGAATTTACCGTCGCGTTCAACTGCTGGCCCTTGCGCGACGGCAATGCGCCCAGCGCGCCTGAGGAGACGTCAGCATTCTGTGCACGGATGGCTGCGATGGCATCGGAGGGCATCAGGCCGTAGTAGCTCAACCGCTCTGGATCGAGCCAGATACGCATGGCGTACTTGGAGCCGAACACACTGAGGCCGCCCACACCATTGACGCGGCTGATCGGATCCTGGAGCGCGGACACCATGTAGTCGCCAATGTCGGTGCCGTCCATGCTCCCGTCTTCGGACGTGAACGCCAGCACCATGAACATGCTGCCGCTGGCTGCCTTGGTCACGGTGACGCCGTTGGCCTTGACGGCATCGGGCAGCATCGCCTCAGCCTGAGCGACCTTGTTCTGCACCTGAACTTGAGCGGTATCCGGGTTGGTGCCAGTGTCAAAGGTGAGCGTAATCGTGGCCATTCCAGCCGAACTGCTGCTGGAGGTCATATAAAGCAAATTATCCAGTCCGGTCATCTGTTGCTCGATGACTTGTGTGACGGAGTTCTGCACCGTCTCCGCGGATGCGCCGGTGTACGTAGCATTTACGGAGATGGATGGCGGGGCGATGCTGGGATACTGCTCCAGTGGCAGGTTGAAGATCGACATCAAGCCGGCAAGGCTGATGACGATGGCAATGACCCAGGCAAAGATGGGTCGGTCGATGAAGAAGCGTGCCATGTGTCGTCCTCAGTTTGCCGGGTTGCGGCTGGGCTCTTGCGGCGCGTTTGCCGCAGGCACCACCTTGACCGATTGCCCGGGTCTGGTTCGCTGTGCTCCTTCGATGATGATCTGATCGCCGGCCTGCAGTCCCGAAGTGATCACCCAGTGATCCCCCATCGCGTCGGCGGTTTGTACGACGCGTTGTTCGACCTTGCCGTCGCCACCGACCACCATGGCAAGCGCCTCCCCTTTGTTGTTTCGCGTGATGGCTTGTTGTGGTGCCAGGATGCCCTGGGGATTAGTGGCCATGGAAAGCACGGCCCTGACATACATCCCGGGAAGCAGCAGACCATCCGGGTTGGGGAACACCGCGCGAAGCTTGACGCTACCGGTGGTTTCCTTGACGGTGGCATCCACGACTTCCAGCGTACCCGCGTGCCCGTAGCTCACGCCGTCTTCCATGACCAGTTTGACCTGCGGCTTACCATCGACAGAGGCCACTTCACCGCTGTCGATCCTGCGGCGCAGGGCGAGCCACTGCGCGCTGGACTGCACGACGTCGACGTGGATCGGGTCGAGTTGATTGATCGTGACCAGAGCTTCGGCCTGTTCTGCAGACACCAGCGCCCCCGCGGTGTAGTTGGACGTACCGATGCGTCCGGAGATCGGCGCTCTGATCGACGTGTTGTTCAAGTTGATGCGCGCGGAGCGCAATGCACCTTCGGCACTGACCACCGCAGCCTCGCTCTGACGCAACGCCGCCACTGCATCCTCACCGTCCTGCTTGCTGATTGCGTCCAGGGCAACCAACTCGCTATATCGCTCGGCTTTCGGTCGCGCAGCCAGCACTTCTGCGCGGGCTCGCACCAAATCGCCCTGGGCCTGGTCGTATGCGGCTTGATAGGGAGCGGGCTCCACCTCGTAGAGCACCTCGCCTTGCTTGACGTTCTCGCCTTCGGTGAACAGGCGTTTTCTCAGAATGCCTCCCACCTGAGGGCGCACCGGGGAGCTTTGAAATGCCGTTGTGCGCCCAGGCAGTTCGTTGGTGAGCGAGATCCTCTGCGGCTTGACCTCTTCGACCACGACCTCGACAGGGCTGGGAGCGGGGGCAGGTGCTTCCGAGCACGCCGCGAGTAGGATGCAAAGGGATGCTCCAGCAAGAACTGTGGCGGGGCGTGCTGAGCTCCGCATACGTGCGGTGCTTTGGGTCGGGAGGAAGGGCAATGTCATTCGTGCTGTCCTGATGATGAGAGTCTTCGATGCTCCACACCCCCGCCCATATGGTTTCGAAGGTGGTCGTGCGACGAGTTGGCTGTGATCCCCCCCTAACGGTCACTTGTGGCCGGTCAAGCGCCCATGCAGTGGTCTTACGAACCTTTTTGCCGGGCGCCCAGGCTGCGACAGTCCGCTGCCCGGGGCCGTCGCGGACTGATCACAACTTTTCGATGGCAAAAATGAACGATCGGTCATTAGAAGTGTAGCATCACTAGCGACCGATCGTTCATTAATGTTGTGTGAGTAACGATGTACTTCGCGCAGGGCAAGGCTAGGCAAGCGGCAGCGCACCAACACATGACTCGTCTGCGCCACTCCCGCCAGATCGATGGCACGTAGGCCAATGAAATCGTGATGCTGAATTCGCACGACGGCACCAGCAACTATCAGATGCTGGCCGTAATGTTCCGCTTTGTATGCAGCAATGGTTTTGCCTGTGGCGACACCATGCCCTATACGCTGCTGAAGAATCCGCCCAAGTTCTGACTGTGGGCGGATGGCCGCCCTGCTGAGGGGGCAAGCCAAGTCCTGCGCGACACGTTCGGCCAGGAAATCGAGCAGAACACTGACTCTTGCGGGCACATGGCGACCAGGGTCGACGAAGACCGCAAGGATGTCTTCCACGGCGCCAGCATCGTAATTTTCCAGCAAGGCCACCAGCCTGCCAGCGCCGACATCGGCCCCGACGTGGTAGCGCGCCAGCCGAGGCGCACCGACCACCGGCAAGCGCCATCTGGCGCATGCTCTCGCCATCGCACAGGCGCAGGTCGCCCGACGGTGCGATGGCGATCCGCGCGCCGTCGTCGATGAAGAGCCAGGCATCCACGTGCCGGGCGTAGTGGAAGCCTAGGCGCCGGTGCTTGTGCAGGTCTTCGGGTCGTCCGGGCGTCCCGGTGCGCCGCAGATAGTCCCGCCCAAGCAAACCGGCACATGGCTCGCGCCGAATTTTTGTGGGGATCTTTTACGGTTTCAAGACGAAATGCAGCATCTGGCGATGGGTTTCCCTGATCCTCTTGAACTCCGCGTCTGCCACATCTTGGCGGTAGATCATCTTCGTGATTGCCGCATAGAGAAGCGGCGCCGTAATGAACTGGAAATTCTCAGTCAGGGGCGATGCGCGCAGTAAGCCTGCGGATACGTAATCGTCGATTTGCCTCTGCTGCGCGATGCGTGCCGGCACCATGGTTTCCTCGTACCACCGCTGAATCAGTTCGGGGATGCGATGACTCTCCGAGACCAGCAGCCGAATGACCGAGATCACCTTGGGCGTGAGCTCGCCGTAGGTCTTGTCGATGAAGGCGTCGATCCGCTGTGCCACGTCCTCGCCCGGCTGCGCCGGGTTCCAGACAGTGTTGGCTGGTACTAGCAGATCCCGTAGCAGGGTCTCGAAGATCTCGTCCTTGTTCGCGAAGTGCACATAGAGGTTGGCCTTGGACGTGCCGGCGCGGCTGGCAATCTTGGCAATGCTCGCGGCGGTGAAGCCCAGGGCTCCGAATTCGATGAGGGCCGCGTCCAAGATTTGCTGGCGGCGCACCTCGGGCGTCAAGCGCTGACGCTTCTGTGGTGGCTTTGGTTCCTCTTCTTTTTCCCTGACGGGTTGATTCTTCTTGGCTGAACGGGTGGTCATGCGTGTCTCGTCTTGTCGGGAATGGCGAGGGTTAGGGCTGCGGAGTTCCGCTTATCAATGCGACGCGGGCCGGTCGCAAACTTGCCCAACAATGAAGTGAACGAATCGGTCATTAGTAGTGTATCATCTAGTGACCGCTTGATCATTATAGATGGCGCGCTGGTTCAGGGTATCCCTTTCCAGCCATTGCGGGAAAAGGATTTCGCGCTACCAGACCAATCGCGCCTAGTGCCTGGTTCGGGGTGCTGGTTGGCCGCTAGCGGAATGCGTTTTTTTCCATTGGGGCGGATGAACTTCTCATCGTGTGGGCAAGTTATTCAATGTACAGCGAACACCTAACAAGTTGCGATCGTCTCCGAAGGTGCTGCCATCGGCCGCAAGAAGTCATGAGCGTTGCGTTACTAGCGCTCGTGCTTGCGGGCTGCTCTAGTGTCACGCCCCGGTTGGACCTGCCTGCGTTGCCAGTTGCGCAAGAGTGGGCGGTAAATGGTGACCCCAATGTAGGCGTGGCAGAAGCTCACGCTTTGCATTGGCGCGATTACTTCATAGATCCCGGCGTGATTTCGGTGATCGAGGCCGCTCTCGCCAATAGCCGCGATCTGCGCCTGGCCTTACTGCGCGTCGAGGAAGCACGGGCGTTGTATGGCATCCAGCGTGCAGAGCAGTTCCCGTCCCTCGGCCTAGATGCACAGGGCGCGCGTGCACGCACGCCTGGCGATCTAAGCCTCATTGGTCGGCCCGTCGTGGGGGCGGAGTACACCGCCTACGTCGGGATGAACAGTTGGGAAATTGACCTGTGGGGTCGTGTGCGTAGCTCAAGGACGGGGCTTTGCAAGAGTACTTGGCGACCCAGGAAGCACAGCGTGCCGCCCGTGTGACGTTGATCGCCGAGGTAGCAAGTACCTACGAGGCATTGCGCTCTCTCGATGAGCGAGTGGCTGTGGTGCGAGAGACGATTGACAGTCGAGAAGAGTCGTTTCGCATCTTCAGACGCCGCAACGCAGTCGGCTCCTCCTCGCGGCTTGAGCTGACCCAGGTTCAAACTCTGCTGTATCAGGCGAGAAGCATGGGGGCTCAATTGGAGCAGCAGCGGGCGGCCCAGGCCCAGGCGCTTGTGCTGTTGGTGGGTGTTCCTCTTGATCTGTCTGAGCCACCGCGGCACACATTGCGCACAGAAGAAACGTTGGTTGAACTTGCCCCCGGCTTGCCGTCGGATCTGCTGATAGCTCGTCCGGATGTTGCAGCGGCCGAGCACCGATTGCGCGGCGCCAGTGCCAACATCGGCGCCGCCCGCGCCGCATTTTTCCCTCGCATCGCGCTCACTGGCAGCTTCGGGACGGCGAGTGCCGAACTCGATGGGTTGTTCGGTTCCGGCAGCCGGGCTTGGTCGTTTGCGCCGACGATTTCATTGCCGATCTTCGATGGCGGTAGCCGTCGCGCTAGCCTCGATTTGGCTGAGGTTCGCCAAGACATAGCTGTGGCCAACTATGAGAAAGCGATCCAGGTGGCGTTCCGCGAGGCTGCTGACGCGCTTTCAGCGCGACATTGGCTGTTCGAGCAGGTTGCGATTCAGCGTGACGCCACCGATGTCCAGGTCGAGCGCGCGCGACTGGCGAACTTGCGCTTTGATAGCGGTGCGGCCGCGTACCTGGAAGTTCTTGATGCGCAACGGGAGCTACTTGACACACGGCAGCAACTCATCCAGGCGCGCAGCGCGCTGCGCGCCAACCATATTGCGCTGTATGCAGCGCTGGGTGGAGGCGCTCTTGACACCAAACCGTCCCCATCCATTCCCTGAGGCAGCCCCCATGAGCAAAACGGCGATCACTAACCGGAAGAAGCTTATCGTCGCAATCGCCCTGATTTGTGCGGTAGTACCGAGCTGGTATCTCTGGACGCAGTCCAAGGATCACGGATTTGGAGAGGGCTTCGTGAGTGGCAATGGCCGTATCGAGGCCACCGAGATCGACATTGCCACCAAACTCGCTGGCCGCGTCTCGGGCATTCTCGTGCGCGAGGGCGACTTCGTTATCAAAGGGCAGCCTCTGGCCCGCATGCAGGTGGAGACGCTGCAAGCCCAACATGACGAAGCAGTCGCCGCTCAAGAGGAGGCCCGACACGCGATCGCCGCGGCGCAGGCGCAGGTCGCGCAGCGGCAAAGTGATGTCGCGGCCCAGCAGGCGGTCGTGTCGCAACGCCTGGCGGAACTTGAAGCCTCCAAGCGGCGCTTGGCGCGTTCGGAAACCTTGTCCAAGGAGGGGGCCGCGTCGCTGCAGGAACTCGATGACGACCGCGCGAGCATGCGCAGTACCGATGCGGCCTTGGTAGCGGCACGGGCGCAGGTGGTGGCGCTGCAAGCCGCTGTCGATGCCGCCAAGGCTCAACACACCGGTGCACAGGCCCGGCTGGTAGCTGCGCAGGCCTCGGTGGCGCGGATCGCGGTCGACATCACCGATAGCGAGCTGAAATCACCACGCGATGGTCGCGTGCAGTTCCGCGTCGCGCAGCCCGGCGAGGTACTCGCCGGCGGCGGGCGCCTGCTCAACATGGTTGACCTGTCCGAGGTCTACATGACCTTCTTCCTGCCAGAGACCATTGCCGGCCGCGTGGCGCTGGGCAGCGAGGTGCGCATCGTGCTGGATGTTGCGCCGCAGACGCCTATTCCGGCCACGGTGTCCTTTGTCTCTAGTAGCGCGCAGTTCACGCCCAAGACGGTGGAGACCGCCTCCGAGCGACAAAAGCTGATGTTCCGGGTGCGAGCCCAGATTGCGCCTGAACTCCTCAAGGAACACCTGGAACAGGTCAAGACCGGTCTGCCCGGTGTGGCCTGGGTGAAGCTGGATCGGGACGCGTCATGGCCCGCGAGCCTGAACGGCTCGCTCACTGCGCGATAGCAGGGACTGACCGATGGCACTTCCAATCTTCGACTCGCATGGCTCCGTGGCTCGCATTGAAGCGGTGCGCTTGAGCTATGGCAAGACCGCCGCGCTCCAGGGCCTGGACCTCGAGATCCCGGCGGGTCGGATGGTCGGGCTGATCGGGCCGGATGGCGTAGGTAAGTCCAGCTTGCTTTCGCTGTTGGCTGGTGCCCGCGCCCTGCAGGAGGGCTCGATCGAGGTGCTGGGTGGCGACATGGCCAGCCGTCGGCATCGCAGTGCCGTGTGCCCGCGCATCGCATACATGCCGCAGGGCTTGGGCAAGAACCTGTACCCCACGTTGTCGGTAGGGGAGAACTTGCAGTTCTTCGCGCGGCTGTTCGGCCATGGTGCGGCTGAACGCCGCCGCCGCATCGACGAGCTGACCCGGGCCACCGGGTTGCAGAAGTTTTTGGATCGGCCGGCCGGCAAGCTGTCTGGCGGCATGAAGCAGAAGCTTGGGCTGTGCTGTGCGTTGATCCATGACCCGGACCTGCTGATCCTGGATGAGCCCACCACCGGTGTCGATCCGTTGGCCCGTGCCCAGTTCTGGGATCTGATCGCCGGCATCCGCAAGGACCGGCCTGGAATGAGCGTGATCGTCGCGACCGCCTACATGGACGAGGCCCAGGGCTTCGACTGGCTGGTGGCGATGGACGATGGCCGGGTGCTGGCGACCGGCACGCCGCAAGAGTTGCTCCAGCGCACCTGCAGCGATTCGCTGGAAACGGCCTTCGTCGTGCTGCTGCCCGAGGAAAAGAAGCGCGGCCACGCACCGGTGGTGATCCCGCCGCTGGACAGTGCCGACGACGACATCGCGATCGAGGCGCAGGACCTGACCATGCGCTTTGGCGACTTCGTGGCTGTGGACCACGTGAGCTTTCGCATCCGCCGCGGCGAGATCTTCGGTTTCCTCGGCAGCAACGGCTGCGGCAAGTCCACCACGATGAAGATGCTGACCGGCCTGTTGCCGGCCAGTGAGGGCAGGGCCTGGCTGTTCGGCCACGAGGTCGATCCACACGACATCGGCACACGCCGCCGGGTGGGCTACATGTCGCAGGCGTTCTCGCTCTACAGCGAATTGACCGTGCGCCAGAACCTGGAGCTGCACGCGCGCCTGTTCCACGTGCCTGTCCAGGACATTCCCGCCCGCGTCGATGAGATGGTGGCGCGCTTCGGGCTGGCGCCGGTGCTCGATACGCTGCCCGAGTCGATGCCGTTGGGCATGCGCCAGCGCCTGTCATTGGCGGTGGCGATGGTCCACAAGCCCGAGCTGCTGATCCTCGACGAGCCGACCTCGGGCGTCGACCCGGTCGCGCGCGACGCCTTCTGGCGGCTGCTGGTCGAGTTGTCACGGCGCGACAAAGTGACGATCTTCATCTCCACCCACTTCATGAACGAAGCCGAGCGCTGTGACCGCATGTCGATGATGCATGCGGGCAAGGTGCTCGACAGCGATGCGCCCTCTGCGTTGGTGAAGAAGCGGGGTGCGAAGACGCTGGAAGAGGCCTTCATCGGCTATCTCATTGAGGCAGGCGGTGGCAACCCTTCCCGTGACGCGGCGGCAGGGCCGACCGAACCTCCAGCGGTGCACGTACCGGCGCATGCGCGCAAGGGCTTCAGCTTGCAGCGCATGTTCAGCTACATGTGGCGCGAGACGCTGGAACTGCGTCGCGATCCTGTGCGCGCCACCATGGCCTTGGGCGGTTCATTGATCCTGATGCTGGTGATGGGCTTTGGCATCAGCACCGACGTCAACGACCTGCGCTATGCGGTGCTCGACCGCGACCAGAGCACGCTGAGCAACAACTACCAGCTCGACATCTCCGGCTCGCGCTACTTCATCGAGCAGCCGCCGATCCAGGACTACGAGGACATGGACCGGCGCATGCGCAGTGGTGAACTGGCGCTCGCGATTGAGATCCCTCCAGGATTTGGCCGCGATGTGCTGCGCGGCAATACCGTCGCCATCGGTGCCTGGTTCGACGGCGCCATGCCCCAGCGCGCCGAGACCGTGCAGGGCTACCTGCAGGGCATGCACCAGCACTGGCTGACCGAGCAGAGCCGGTTGCGCTTGTCCTCCGCCGCCAGTGGCGAGATCTCCGTGCAGAACCGGTTCCGCTACAACCCAGACGTCAAGAGCCTGCCGGCCATGGTGCCGACGGTGATCCCGCTGTTGTTGCTGATGTTGATGGCCATGCTCACCGCGCTGGCGGTGGTGCGAGAGAAGGAGATGGGCTCGATCATCAATCTCTACGTCACGCCGGTCACGCGCACCGAGTTCTTGCTCGGAAAGCAACTGCCGTATGTCGCGCTGGCCATGGTCAACTTCGCCCTGATGACGCTGCTGGCCGTGACTTTGTTCGGGGTTCCCATCACCGGCAGTTTCTTCGCTCTGGCATTGGCAGCGCTCATCTACTGCTTCGCGGCCACCGGCATGGGCCTGTTGGCCTCGTCGGTGACCAAGAGCCAGATTGCAGCGTTGTTCTTTGCCATGGTCGGCACGCTGATGCCGGCGGTGCAGTTCGGTGGCATGACCGACCCGGTCTCCGCATTGCAAGGCGCCGGCCGCGTGATCGGGGAGATGTATCCGGCCAGCCACATGTTCACCATCAGCCGTGGCGTCTTCAACAAGGCGCTGGGCTTCGGTGACCTCGCCGGATCGTTCTGGCCGTTGCTGTTGTCCGTCCCGGTGATCCTCGGCGCAGCCATCGCGCTGCTCAAGAAGCAGGAGCGTTGACATGCGGCAGAAGCTCTCGAACATCTACCGTCTGGGCATCAAGGAGCTGTGGAGCCTGTGGCGCGATCCGATCATGCTGATCCTAATCGTGTTTACCTTCACCTTCGCGGTCTATTCGTCGGCATCGTCCATGCCCGAGACCTTGAACAACGCGCCCATCGCCATCGTCGACGAGGACAGCTCGCAGCTGTCCCAGCGCATCGCCTCGGCCTTCTATGCGCCCCAGTTCACACCCCCGGCCATGATCACGCAAGCCGAGGTCGATCCGGGCATGGACGCGGGTATCTACACCTTCGTGCTTGTCATTCCGCCGAACTTCCAGAGCGACGTCCTGGCCGGGCGGCCCGCAGAGATCCAGCTCAACACGGACGCTACCCGCATGACCCAGGCGTTCACGGGCAGCGGCTTCGTGCAGCAGGTGGTGATGGGCGAAATCAATGAGTTCGCCAACCGCTATCGCGGGTCGGGTGCATTGCCGGTCGAACTGGAACTGCGCGCGCGTTTCAATCCAGCCCTGGACAAGTCCTGGTTCGGCAGCCTGGCGCAGATCATCGACCAGATCACCATGCTTTCGATCATTCTGACCGGCGCGGCGCTCATTCGCGAACGCGAGCACGGGACCATCGAGCACCTGCTGGTGATGCCGGTGACGCCGTTGGAGATCATGATGGCCAAGGTCTTGGCGATGGGACTCGTGGTCCTGACCTCCGCCGCGCTGTCGCTCCAGTTCGTGGTGCGCGGCCTGCTCGATGTCCCGGTACAGGGCTCGGTCGTAATGTTCTTCGCGGTTGCCGCGCTGCACCTGTTCGCTACCACCTCGCTGGGAATTTTCATGGCCACCATTGCCCGCAACATGCCGCAGTTCGGCATGTTGGTGGTCCTGGTACTTCTGCCGCTGCAGATGCTCTCGGGTGGCAGTACGCCGCGCGAGAGCATGCCGGAGCTGGTGCAGACCGTGATGCTGGCCGCACCCACGACGCACTTCGTCGAACTGGGGCAGGCGATCCTGTTCCGAGGTGCCGGCCTGGAGGTGGTATGGAAGCAATTCCTGGCGCTGCTGGTCATTGGCGTGGCCCTGTTCGCCTTCTCGCTCACGCGGTTTCGCAAAACCATCGCCGACATGGCTTGAACTGTTATCAATCACGAGGAAACGATGATGTTCACAAGAAAGCTCTACTTTTCCATGCTTCTGGTTCTCGCCAGCTTGCTCACAGCGTGCGTCCACCATCCATCCGACCACTACAGCCGTGAGCGGGCTCGCGAGATTGAACGTAGCAGACAGATTGAACAGGCGCGTGAGCGCGATCGAATCCGGCAAGCCGAACATGCCCGTGAGATGGAGCGGGTGCGTGAACGGGAGCGCGCGCGCGAGTACGAAAGAGCGCGGGAACGCGAGCGGCAGCGCGAACGTGACCGAGATCGTGATCGTGATGCCCGATCTTGGTAGTGCGCGGTCGACGCACTGCCGTTCTACTGGAAGGCTGTACGAAGATAGGTACGACCAAGTCGGTCGTGAGCATTCCGATTCCCACAAGTTCAATGACGAAGGATGTCGTATGTACGCGCGATTGCTTGTTCCCATTGATGGAAGTGCGACAGGCCGACTTGCGATCAATGAGGCGGCGGAATTAGCCGGTCTTTGCGGCGCAACAGTCGTGCTGGTTCATGTGATTGAAGAAGCAGAGCACTCCAACGGCTTCGAGCGACCATCGGTCTACATCAACGAGGTGCGCCCACTCTTTTTCGCGAATGGCCAGAAGATTCTGGACCACGCCAAGGACGAGCTGGCAGCACTTGGCGTGCCGGCCGAGACCGTGCTGCTGGAGAGTAAGGGCGTTCGCGTGTCTGAACTCATCGCGTTGCAGGCGACGTTGAGCGAGGCGGACATCGTCATTCTGGGGACGCACGGCCGGCGCGGCGTCAATCGGTTCCTGCTGGGGAGCGATGCGGAGCAAGTTGCAAGGATTGCGACCGTACCCGTCATGCTGGTACGCAGCAGGGGTAGAGATTTGGATGTGCGCACGGGCTACCAGGCAAAGGCTGGCAACGATGCATAAGCGAGGAGCCCACGTAATGCCAACGGCTCGCCAGTCGTTCGTCCCACTTTGTTCCCTCGTCGCGTTCATGCTGGCCAGCTCTCAGGCCGCTGCGCAAGAGCGCTGCGAAGGCGGGCGGGGGCGTCTTGCAGCAGCGTCGACCATCAATGTGCGCATCGACAACGATCTGCTGGGTGGTGCGGGACAGGATCAGGGCTACTCCAACGGCTTTCTGATCTCCTCTGTCTCGCCCAACCTGGTGGACTACCAGGACGACCCCTGCCTGCCTGGCAGTGTGAAACGTCTGAATCGATATCTGGCGTGGCTGCAACCAAGTGGCTACGACGAGCAGAACATGACCATCGGCTTCGGCCAAGTCCTGTTCACACCGACGGATCGCAGGCGCACGGATCTAATCGAGGACGATCGCCCCTATGCCGCTGCCCTGCTGTTCAGCATGGGGTACAACGCCAGAAGTGGCGATCACCTGCGAACGTCGCAAATCCGTGCGGGCATCGTGGGCCCCTCCGCGCTTGGCAAGCAGGTGCAGAATGGGGCGCACCGACTGTTTGGACAGGATCCGTTCGAGGGCTGGAAGAATCAGCTGCGAGACGAGCCTGTATTCCAAGTGATCCACGAGCATCGGCAGCGCTGGGCTCGCCGCGTTAACTCCGATGGCTGGGGATGGGACTCAACCGGTCACCTGGGCGGCAGTCTCGGCAACTTCGCCACCTATGGCAGTACCGGTGCGGAATGGCGCTTTGGTTACCAGTTGCCCGACGATTTTGGCACGGCGCCGCTGCGCCCCGCTGGGGAGAACACGTCGCCGATCAGCGCCGAGGCGAGCCGATACGACGGCCTGGCGGGGCATTTGTTCGTTGCCCTCGATGGCCGTTGGGTTCTGCACGACATTACATTGGACGGCAACACCTTCAGGTCTAGCCACAGCGTCGACAAACGCCCATTCGTCGCGGATGTCGCCTTTGGCGTGGCCGTCACGAAGGGGGCGTGGAAGTTCGCTCTTGCGCGGTACTACCGCACGCGCGAGTTCGACGGACAGCGCGACGTTCCGGTCTATGGCACCTTCACGATTGGGCGAAGGTTCTGATGCAGGGCGATGCGTTACAGGCCGGCACCTTGCCCATCCTCCTGTTGTTTCTCGGCAAGGGGCTGACGGCACGTGTGGCGTAGTTACGTAGGTATGGCTTGCTGGAGGCGCTGGTGGGCGGCGTGACGTGCGCCATACTGCTGCGCGCACCGTTCTACGTGACTGGCATATCCGATATCTGCGTAGGCCTGTTTCTGAGGATGGCCCTGATGGGATTGTGCCTACGAGAGCTGCAGCCAGAGCTGAGCTTCATCATGGTTGCATTTGTGTGCTCGCAATGACAGTCGAAATCCCTGCAATAGCAGAAATGTGGGCTGCGATGCAGCGCACCCCAAGCTATCGTCCACGATTGAAGGTGGCCCGCTTACCTGTTCCAATCCACAAAATAGCAGCTTCTTGCGAACAATATGGTCTCCGTAAATGCTAGGGGAAGTCCAAAAGAATTACTGATTTTTGCACCTTAACGCTTCGACGAGCAGTAAGAATGCTGCCGATGAATGACGGCGATTTGCGTAGTAAAGATGGTAGCCCTCAAAAGTCCTGCGCCAAGTGCTCAAGACTTCAACCAACTGCCCTGCCGCGATCAGCCCGCGCACATAAGCCTCTGGCAGGTATGCCAGTCCGAGGCCGGAAAGAGCCGCATCGCGTATCGGTGCGATGCTATTGAACACTGCAGGCCCATCAACTTTGACGCGGTGTTCTTTGCCTGCCTTCATGAACGACCACGCGAAGAGCTCGCCATGCGTGGGAAGACGCAGATTGAGGCAGTCTTGTGCCACTAGGTCGTGAGGACCTTTGGGTGGCGTGTGCCGTGCGAAGTAGGAGGGTGAGCCAACCACGGCCATAGGGACGTCGGGGCCAATGCGCACCGCGATCATATCTTCGGCGATTAGACCGCCTCGGCGCACTCCGGCGTCGTATCGGCCGCTGACGATGTCCGTTAAACCGTAGTCAGTAGTAACTTCGACTCGTATACCCGGGTAGGCGGGAAGGAAGTGGGCAATGGCTGGCTGCAGCACGCTGTGCACGGCATACTCGTCCGCAGTCAGTCGGATGGTTCCAACGGGTCTTTTGTTCATTTCACCCAGCTCTGCCAGTCCTGAATGGATCTCGCTTACTGCCGGACCAATACGGCTAAGCAAACGCTCTCCGGCCTCGGTAAGCGACACGCTGCGAGTCGTACGCCAGAAAAGCCGTAGCTCCAATCTTGCCTCCAAACCCCGGATGGTCTGGCTTAGCGCAGACTGCGATAGGCCCAGTCTTGCTGCAGCCCGGGTGAAACTGGATTCCTCGGCCACCATCAGAAATGCGGTCAAGTCCTTGAAGTCGTTGCCACTCATTCAGAAGCGCCCCTTATGACTGAAATCGGATTTTTCTGTATTATCACCGAGTCTGACCACCCCTACTATTGGCTTTCGTACCAAATTACTCCGATCACTAATCTTCTAGGAGAACGAAATGCCCCAGTCCACGAATTTCAAGAACAAGTCTTGGCAAGTTGCCGCTGAGTTGCATCTTCCGAAAGGGTTCGATCAAGGCGAGAAATACCCCGCCATCGTTGTGGCTCACCCTATTAGCAGTTGCAAGGAGCAGACGGCGGCCATATATGCATCGAAATTGGCGGAGATAGGCTACGTTGCGCTCACATTTGATGCATCGACGCAAGGCGCAAGCGGCGGCGTTGGTCAATTTTTGGAAGATCCGGCCACAAGGGTCGAAGATTTTCGCTGCGCGGTCGATCACTTGGTCACGCTGGATTTCGTGGATGAGAACCGTATCGGCGTGCTTGGTATCTGCGGCGGCGGTGGCTATGCGGTAAATGCGGCGATGACTGAGCGCCGTTTCAAGGCTGTTGGCACGGTCGTGGGAGCCAACTACGGCCGCCTGGTGCGTGAGGGCGACCTATCAAGCGGCGCTGCGATTAAGGCCATGGAGGGTATCAGTGCGCTGCGCACGGCGGAGGCGCGTGGTGAAGAGTCGACACTCACGACATACATCCCTCAGTCCAAGGATCAGCTTGCGGCTTATGGCATCACGGATGTTGATGTAGCCGAGGCGGTGGACTACTACACCACGACGCGGGGCAAGAAGCCAGGCTCGCCGAACAAGCTGAATGTCACCAGCACTGGCGCTGCGTTCAGCTGGGACGCGTTCCACCTCGCGGACCAACTGTTGACCCAACCGCTGCAGATCATCGTCGCAGGAGGGCAGACAGGCGTTTTCGGCTCATATCGCGATGGCTTCGAGTTGTTTAATAAGGCTCGCTCCGAGAAGAAGGCAATCTTGGTCGTCCCGGGCGTTACGCACTACGATCTGTACGATCAGCCTGCCGCAGTAGAGCAGGCTATGGCCAGACTAAAAGATTTTTATAGCGAGAATCTTTAAGGAGATTGCCAGCGTAGTTGCTCTGAGAGGCGGATTCGCCCTTACGCATGCCGACTGCCTCGATGTCGATCCCGTCAATGCCTCCGGCGACCCACTGATAATGGTGCGCGATCGGCGTCGAGCAGTTTGAGGCGTGAATTCGAGTGCTGATGAACGAGTCGCCGGATCTCGGGGCGGATCGAGACACAGGAATCAGCCAGTGGTGCAGTTTACCGCTCGTTGTACCAGCGCAGTTCGCCCTTCACTGCCTGTTGCGCGTCAGCACAGCACCCTCGAACACATATAGCGTGGGCATGCCTTCAGTGGCGGGGCGGGGTGCAGCAGTGCCACCCGTTGTATTCGATCCAGAGCCACCGGCATTCGCTGCGTTGAATGTCTATATGCGCCAGTTTGATTTCGACGAGGCTGGCCTGAGCGGAATCGACCAGCTAAACCTAGGGCAAGTGAACGGTCATGGCAGCGGGACCACGAAGCAATGGAAGTAAGTATCCCGCCACTGCCTTTGGTGCCTGCACTCAGCTTTATACAGTGCTTCGATACTTACCATGCCCTCAAGCGCAAAGGATCGCCTGGTCCTTCACTGGGCCCTCAATTAACGTGGTTTAGATGCTGACACTATAGTTAGGTACGGGTTGTTCGGCGGCACCTCTTGGAATAGGCCAGAGGGATCATTCAAAAGATAGCCGTGCAGCTTCTTTGTTTTACGCGGACCAGTTACTTCGCATGTCCAGATGTTCAGGCCGCTGCTCTGCTTGCGGTGCAACTGCAGCATCTCAAACCGCTTCTGTATCCACTGCCAATCCGCCAGGCCTTCTCGCCTGGCGAGCACGGCACTTTGCGGGTTTTCCTGAACGTAGCGCTGTAGAATTCCAGGACTCACCAGGTATGCGGTGCCAGCAACCGTATGTACCAACGCTTTTGCATCATTGATGATGATCTTGCGTGATTGAATCCCCTCTCTCAGCCAGGCAATGAAATGCTCGGCCGAAGGCTGTTTGGCTGGCTCAGGTTGTGAAGGCGTATACAAGGCCTGTACCGATGTCGGTATATCAGCATTCTCGGGGAGCGAGGGTGAGCGTTGCGCGGCGCTTGGTGTCTTGGCTGGCAATACACCGCGAGGGGCTTTCGCTGGTGTCAGCATTGCAAGTATGTCTTCCATGGCATCGCGGGGAGCGGGGGAGGGCCTCACCGTGTTGGTCAGGGTGGGAACCGGCGCTGACCAAGGGTCGGGTGCTGTGAAGGCGGGGAGTGCTGCTGATTCAGTGACAGCTGGCATCGAGTTGCTGCTGTCGCACTGGTTGACTTCGACCGTCACCGTTCCAGCGAATGGGCCGGGCCGCTCGGCCGGTTCCCAGATCAATACCGGGGAGAGCTTCAACAGCGTAAAAGGTAGCGCAAGCCGTCAAGCAGCTTGCGCTGCAGCGCGTGTTTCGGCACGGCCATCGCCTTGTGGGGGTCCCCACCCAATTCCTGGGCTACCGACGCCTGATCTGCCCTGACCACAAGCTCGCCCAGCATGCCGGCATGCTCGTACTGTCCGGCCAGGACGTAGAGCAGTGGCCCCCACAAGGCGGGGTAGCCACTAAGCCAGTCCAGGATCTGGGCATCCAACAGTTGCCTATAGAGCAAGCCCGTCGCGGCACTGTGCAGGCGGTACTCGCGATCCTCGCGGTGGCGGAAGCGATACGGCTGGCCCAGGGGGCCGTGCCACGGGTGCCAAGTGCTACCGTCGGCCAATTCGACGTGCAGATCGACGGCGAGTTTGCCGATGTCATGCAGCAGCGCCGCGTAGGCGACGGCGGCGGTCCAGGCTTCGGACTGCGCCGCCTGGTCTTCGGGGCTGGCACCGATGGGCAGCAGATGGGACTGCCGCAGTTTCAGGCTGTAGGCGACGATTTCAAGGCCGTGGTCAAGCATGCCGCCCGGATAAGCATGGTGATGCGCCTCGGAGGCCGGGAAGGCCTGGACCAGCTCGGCGTAGCGCTCTAGGGGCGTGCGGTACAGGGTGGCGAATTGCCTGCGTGAGAGCGAGGTGCGCTGCCAGATATGCTCCAGCAGCTTTTGCCGGAGCGGGGTGGCCAGCAGCGATGCGGCCGACTCCGGCCGCATCAACCCTTTTGGGAGGTTGGTGGCGGGTGGTGGCGTCGGAGTGGCAGTGACCGGAGGCCTTTTTCGCTGGAACAGGGAGAGCATGTCGGTGTCCTGATGGTGGGCCGGTCGGGAGGCCTTTTAGCCTTTTCCAGGTAGGGCCTTTCCCCTTGCGCCCCATTCCCTTGCCGTTTCGGCCCTTTGGCCTTTAACCGTTTCGGTATACCGGGACCTGGGTTGCGGCTCCAGCGTCAATGCGGAACCCGCACGAATGGATTGGGTGGCAACCAGCGGCTGGCCTGGACCTATGCTACGGGAACGCTGTTTTCGCCAGGTAGGTTGCTCTCTGGGTGTCGAAGTTGACAAGTGCGACAAAGGAGAGTAGGGTGAATCCTGTCTCAAACCTACCTGGGAGATGACCATGTCCACCGCCATTGAATTCATTGCCGACCGGCTGCCGCGTGTCACTGTGGAGGATGTGCGCCGCTTCGCGGATACCGTCGAAATCCGGGATGCGCCGGCTTTCGCGGCCGAGTTGCAAGCGTTCATTCACGAGCGCGTGGAGGCAGTAAAACTGCCAGCCAACCTCGAAGGCGAAACGGTGGAGCAGGCCTTGAAGCGCAAGACGGCTGCGCTGCGCGCCGAGACGCGCTGGGCACCGAATGAAACCGACGTCCAGCGAGGCCGCGCCGTGCTGCTGGAAGCCTTCAACCAGCCGCACAACCTGCCGATCCCCGAGTTCGCCAAGCTGGCGGACAAGTCGCGCCAGCAGATCTACAAGGACATTCTCGCCCGTCGGCTGCTGGCGCTGAATGTGGGGCCGCGCGGCCAGAAGCTGCCCGACTGGCAGCTCGACCCGGTGAAGCAGCAGTTGACCCAAACCGTGCTTCAGGAGGTCGAGGGCATCGACCACTGGACGATCTACCGCGCGCTGTCCCAACCGCTTGAAGGTTTGGGCGGCCGCTCGCCGGTAGATGCGGTGACGCATGGCACGATCAATGACGTGGCGGAGTCCGTGTTCAACGTGCTGGGCGTTCAGGTGCATTGAAGCGAGATCACCATGAACCACGAGCTGCCTTCGTTCCTGATCGAAGCCGGTGAATTGCTTCAGCATGTGAGCCGCGTCGTCTATCGGGACAGCCCGCTGCACTATGGCCGCAGCAGCACCAATCGCTACGATGATCCGGCGCGGGCCTACGGGGTGCTCTACTTGGGGCGCGACCTGCCGACGGCGCTGATGGAGTCGGTGTTTCACAAGCACCAGTGGCTTACGGAAACGAAACGCTCGATCGCGCTGAAAGAAGTCCAGGGCCGGATGGTGCGCGCCGTAGGGGTGATGGCCGACGTGCTCCTGGGCGACCTTACGGCACCGGGCGTCATGGCGGGCTACTTCGGCCTGAACCTGGAGCAGTTGGCCAGCCGCGACTACACGCACACGCAGCAGGTGTCCGCCCAGGTACATGCGATGCTCGGCGACGACGGCCAGCCGCTGTTCGACGGGGTGCTCTATCCGTCGCGCAACAACTATCCCGCCAAGAGCATCGCTCTGTTCGAGCGGGCGAGAGCGAAGGTCAGCGTCATCGAGGACATCGACCTGGTTGATCATGTGGACTGGTCGCGTTTCGTTGCCACCTACCGCATCGGCGTGGAACCCGACCCCGGCCCGGTGCAGCCAGATGACGAAGCGTCCTGAAGCAGCAAGCAAATACATTGAAGCCTCAAACCGAATGAAGTAGAGCAAACTGGATTAGGCATTCCTCTGCAGCAGGAGACGACCATGGACACCACGACCCGCACCAGCACCGCAGAACGCCTCGGCCGCACCTTTGGCCGCGGATGGCGCGCCTATGTGCGCGGCGAGCGGCGGTTGTCGCGCTGGCTCACCTCCAAGGGTGTACCACCGGGCGGCGCCGCTGCGCTCCTATGGGTGGTTAAGCTGACTGTGATCGGCCTGCTGTTCTACGCTGCTTCCTGGCTGGCGGTGTTTCTCCTGCTGGGAATTGCGGCGGCATGGATGGCTGGCAATTCGGCTGGAGATGACGACCGCTGGGCGCAGCAGGATGAGCTGCGCAATGGCGAGGCAGGCTTTGGCCTGTATTCGTCCAGCGGCCAGCGACTCGACCCTCACGACCCTCACGACCCGTTCAATGACTGAAGTTTGGTCGGTCCGTCACAGAACCTTGCCGGCTACCTTGTTTACACCCAACCCGGCACTATCACGCGCTTCCTTAGAGCCGACAGCAAGGTTCTGAGCAATCACCCCAGCCTTAACTCCGACCCACCCCAGGGCCGCGACCCAGAAGGTCGGCAGTACCAGAAACATCGTCCCCGTTACGAAGTTCAAGAGCATGTCGCCGAAGGCGTTGTTCAGGCCCACCAGCGGGTCGAAGTTGGTGTGTGGCCGGTTCCAGCCGAAACCCCACCCATAGAGCGCATCGAGGATCGTGCTGTCGATCCAGCGTGCTAGCTGGAACCAGAAATCTACGAAGAAGAGTGCGAACTGCACGACGCTGACGGTCACAACCGTCTTCAGGTCGTAGGTGCCCACAACCAACACGAGCGGAATGCAGATGACCAGCGCCATTTTGAGCAATGCAAGCGCCATGGGCAGGGCCTGCCTCGCGACGTCCATGGCTGGAAACGCGGCAATCGCGCCGACTGCCATCCCAACATCGCCCGTGGCCCGCGTCACGATGTTCGGCAAGGTCTTGTCGATCTGGCCACCGTAGTCCGTATAGACGCTGCCTTGGTTCAATTTCTGCTGCCGCGGTGACGCGATCGCGCGGATCACCGAATCGTCCACCTCGGCCCGGCTCAGGAAGCCAGCCCAGCCCGCCAGGCGATTCAGCAGGCTCGGGTCCACCTGGCCCAACAGCCGCGCCCGCAGGCCATTGCTGCCGTCGGCCCACCATTGCCTGCAGGTCGGATAGCCGCCGCCGCTTGCCACCTGCGCCAGCCCGGCATCGCGGTTGCTGTCGTAGGGCCAGCCATCGCGCGGCGTGCTGGAACGGTAGGCGTCGTCCGCCTCGGCCGCCTTGCTGGCGCATTCCTGCGCCTGCCTGCCCAAGGTGTGCAGCAGGCTGATCTGCATGTTCAGCGTGATGCGCTGCAACTCGATCACGTGCAGATCGGTCAGCAGGTTGATCGGCGTGCTAGTGCTGGCGACCAGCTCCTGCCACAGGGCCACGCCCATGGCCGATCGGTCGTGTCTGCGCCAGCGAAGAAAGGTCGTGCCTGCGCCAGTGGTCTGCTGGGCCAGCTCGACGGGAAGCAGGTGGAAGGGATGCCCGCACGCCTGTGGCAGCACCTGTCGCTGCGCCAGGGCAATCAACTCGTCGCGCATGGCGAAGCACTGGCTGGCCGCGACACCTTGGCTGGCGAGGCGTTCCGCCAGGACCTGCAACCGCGACGGCAGCGTGCGGCCGGACAGCAGTGGGTCTTCCGCGATCTCCTTGAGCGTGTTCAAGCCGACCATCTGGACGGCCCTGGCCGAATGGCCCAAGGACTGGCTGACCAGCGCGAGGTAGTCGGCGTCGAGCTGCATCGCCTCGAACGGCGTCAAGGGCTCGTCGTGCAGGACGTAGAGGTTGCCGAGGATGCGGCCGGTCTTGGGGTCGCGCCGTCGTCGCACGAGGCTCAGCCACCGTGTCAGACGCAACAGCGTCAGCGCCCGCGCGACAGTCTCATGGGAGGCCTGTCCCGCGCAGGGCATGGACGCCAGCCAGGGACGTAACTGCTCATAGGTGGGGAACGCCGTCACGCCGTCGTCGTTGAGCATCAGCCGGAATACCTGCCAGGCGTTGCGCTCTAGCGGTGTCAGGCGGCGGTCGAGGAACAGCCGTCGGGGAACGGTCTCGTGCCGATTGCCGCTGAACAGGAAGGCATCGCCGGATGCGGGGGGCGTTGGTGTCGGTATCGGCGTCTGCATGGGCGATGGCGCACTGGGGCTGGGCCTGGGCGCGAGGTCCTTCAGCGCAGCGTCGAACAAGTCTGCGAGTGAGACGGGACCAGGGCGTTGGGCTCGCGGTGCGGCGTCGTCCACGGCCATGGCTCAACCCAACCCCTGATCGACCCAGTTCTTGATCGCGGCCCAGACCACCGAGAGCGGCAGTGACATGCCCTCGGCCAAGTCCATGGCCGCATCGAGAATCGAGGTCTCGTCCTCCAGATCGACGTTCCTGCTGCTGGTCACGGCCTTCCACTGTCGCCACAGTTCCGTATCCTGGGGTTCGTCCAGGACGGGGTGGCGCCCCTTGCGTTTGGGCAGGCCGAGGATTTCCCGTCGCAAGGCGACTTCCTGATGGGTCAGGCCATAGAAGCGGCTGACCATCTCCGTGCTGGCACCTAGGCGCAACATGCGATCGACCGTGGCGATTTCCTTCTCCACGTCTTGCGCCTGCTTGAGCAGCCGCCGGAGCACTTCGCGGTTGACGGTCACCGAGCACCAGGAGACGTTGGCGTTGGCCAGCACGCTGATCAGTGCAGGATGCTTGAGGGCGTCCAGGTCTTCCTCGCCAAACCCCATCAGCTTGCAGCGGCGCAGTTGCCCATTGCGCAGGTCATAGAGGGCCTGGGCGATGACGGCCTGGTTGAGCGGGTGTGGTGCGGACATGCTGGCCTCCCTTGCTCAGGTTCCAGAACCCGTGGCGTCGGCTTCCAGGTCGAGCAGGCGCCGGGCCAGCCGCAGCAGTCGGAACAGTTTGACCAGCGCGGTGTCGCTCAATCGCCGGGATGTATCGCCCTGGCCGTGCAGCAACGCCGGTAGGTCGATGATGACTTGCCCGTTGTCCAGGCCGATGTCGGCGGGCTGCTGACCGGCCAGGCAGGCCAGCAGCGTGAGGACGGCACGGCCTCGCGGCGCCGGCGACTGGGTGTGGGTATTGCATGCGAAGCCGATGCCGTCTGGATGGTCATCGATGCATTCGCCCAGGTCCGCCTCGTTCGCGATCTCGCGGGCGAACTGCGCGATGTGGATGCGCAAGCGGTCAGGCGTGTCCAAGCCGGGATCGATGTACCAGACATCGGAGATTGGATAGAGCCCTCCGGCCTGCACCGGGATGGACTGCAAGACGCTCCCCGAGAAATCCGGCGGCAGCGCATCGCCCAACTGATCGGCGAGCATGCGCTGGATGGACTGAAGCCGTTCGGTGGTCGGTGCCGGCGAGACGATGTGCTCCTGAAGCAGATCACCAGCCGCCGCGGGGCTGGCCGTGCCCGCCTGGCTGGCATCCACGTCGCTCTCGCCCGTCGATTTGGTTGCCGCTGGCGCGGCTTCGGCAGGTGGACGCGCGACGGCTCCCGGATCAGGCAAGGCAGGTGGCTTTGAGATCGGCGTCGGGTCGCTGACCAAGGCTCGTTGGCGGCTCTCGGATTCGGTCATGTCCAGAGCGAGCACGTCGTAGTCGATGCCCAGCAGCTCGGCCATCTGCCCGATTAGCTCGTCCTGCACTCGCTGTGCGGAGAACTCGTTGGCCTGAACGTCAAACTGCGACAGCAACTCTTGGAAGAAGTCGTCGAAGTCCTGAGCCAGGGAGCGGCCGTTGGAGTAGTGCTCCCAGGTGCGCTCGCTGGCCTTGCGCATGACCGACAGCCGTTCGACCTGGTGACGCCCCAGTCCGGCATAGAGCACGGTCGGGATCGCGGGCAGCAGGTAGCGCACGGCGTCGGCCATCCTGCTGATGTGCGACTGCTGCACAGGGTATCCGTCGGCGGCCAGGCGGCGGGCCAGTTCGGACTGGCTCAGTGAGAGGCCGCATTCCATCTCGTAGAACTCGCGCGCCTTCTCCACGCCCAGGGCTCGTTCGATGAAGGTGAGGCCGCCGCGCAGTTCGTTCTCCGCGAGATGGCCGGTCAGCGCCACGATCTCGCCGCGCTCGGGCCACGGGCGGAATAGGCACGATATGCGGAAAAAGCGTTCCTCCTTGCTCTCCGACCACAGTTCCCGCAGGATCGCCAGCCGTGTGTTGCCACCGTTGCGGATGATGTAGTGGTCCTCGCCTGGACGCCGGGTGATGGCCGGTGCCGCATCCAGACCGCGCTCGCGGATCGATGCCTTGATTTCTTCATAGGCCGGATTGCGCTTCTTGCGCGGGTCGTGGTCGTAGGGGCGCAACTGGTCCAGAGTCACGACCATGGGAGTATCAGCGATCGGATCGCTCAACGCCGTTGCCGTTGGGCCGCTGCGCTCGAACCCGGCTGCGAGCAGCTTGCCGGCCATGTCCTGCGAGGTCATGTCAGACATGACCGCATCCCCCGAAGCCGCCGGCCTGTGCCATGCGGGCCTCTCGCTCGGCGCGTCGGATCTGCGCACGCGCATTCAGTTCGGCCCGGTAGTCACTCGCGGTCGAGCTGGTGTAGATCGCGGCGCAGCCGGCCTTGGTGAACTTGAGGTGCCCGCCGCGCGTGCGCTTGACGTGCCAGCCTTCGCCGACCGCGAACTCGATCAAGGCGCGCAGCCGCTTGTGCCCGCGGGCCAGTTCATGTCCGTTCGCCATGGGGCCTCCCGGTTTCAAGAGGGTGTGGCGGACGACCGGACACCATTGAAAATCGGTGCCGCCATTGCGGAAATAGTTCGTCTGCGAGGCCGCGCATGGTGTTGAGTGCGGCGGGGGCGACTCTTCCCGGCGGCTGCCGGTATTCAACCCGATGCACCGGCAGTCCCCGCGTAGCTGCACGCGGATACGCCTCGATGGCCGGCACGTCGGTGGCCAGCACGCGGATGCTGGCGTGGTCCTGGAAAAGATCGTGTAGGGCCTGCTGGATCAGCCGTGCATTGGCGGACACAGGGTGGACGCGATTGATGAGAAGATGCAGCGGTGGAGGCTCGATGCCCAGGTGCCGGTACGGCGCAATGTCTTCGAGCAACTGCATGGTGCCGCGCCGCAGCTCGCGCGCCGCGAGGATTTCCGGGGTCACGGGTGACAGCGCGACGTTGGAGGCGAGCACCGCTATCTCCAGCAGCACCGAGCGCGCGCCTTGGGTGTCGATCAGCACCAGGTCATAGAGAGGCGCCAGGATCGGCAAGAGGTGGCGCAACCGCAGGCGCCCATCCGGCGCATGCAGCAGCAAGGTGTTCAGCTCGCCTCGGTGGTCGTTGGAGAGCACCAAGTCCAGGCCCGCGATGGTCGTGCGGGACACGAGCTGCCCGAGGTCGCGCTCGTTGAAGGCCAGCAATTCGTAAATGCCGCCGGGTGCGCGGTGGCCTAGCTCGTAGTACGAGGACAAGGTGGGCTGGACGTCGAGATCGAGTAGAAGCACGCGCAGGCCTGCGTCGGCGGCGAGGCCGCCGAGATTGGCTGCGGTGGTCGTTTTGCCAACGCCACCCTTTGTCGAGATGATGGATACAACCTGCATGGCGCTCTCCGTCTTGGGGATGGGGTAATCCGGGTGAGAGCGGCTCAAGCGCGATTGTTGAGACGTTCGGCGATCCACTGGTCGATCTCGATCGAGTCCCAGCCCACCGCTCGAACGCCCAGGCGTAATGCCTGGGGAAACTGGCGCTTCCTCATCAAGGCGTAGATGTGGGCACGTTTGAAGCCGGATTTCGCTTCGACTTCATCTAGCCGCAGGATGCGGCGCTCGTTGGGCAGCAGTACAGGTGTTTGCGACATGACGGTCACTCCTGAACGCTCAGTGGCGTTTGTTGGCGTGACCTCTATTCAATAGACATGACAGGCGAAGTACATTGCAAATGCAGTTTCCGGAGTTGCAGATACAAGCTTGCCAAACTGGCATACATGCCGCGTCGGTCTTGGTGTGCCGAGTCTACTAGGTGAAGTTTCGGAGCTTTTTGCGCGCAAGAGCGAACTTACCATTCAGTGTCCGCTCCGTGATGCCCATGACGCCGCTGTAATGAGCGATGAGCGCTGACACGACGGCTTCCTGAGTTCTGAAACAGGAGTAGGCAGTTCCCGCGGGCGAATGACCCAGCATCAAGTCAAGCATGCTCCCGACTATATTTAAGTACGTGGACTCGGCCCGTTCGGTGATTGGGTATTGGTTGCAGGCTAGGATTTCTGACGATCGTTTCAGAAGACTGTCATAGCGCTCTTGCAGCACTTTTTGCTGGCGATGGCAATGGTCTAATTCGGCCTTCAATGCCTGCCGCTCGATCAACATCGCTTGACCGGCTTGCAGCGTTATCACGGGATGGGCGATCCGCTCCGAACGACTAAACAGAAATCCTGGGCGGTGCTCCGGATAGTGCGCTTGCATCCAGCGCTTGAGGTCGATATGTGTGATAGTTAGGTGGTCGGAGTCAAGTAACGCCTTGTCATTAAGCGTGATGCCGTCGCGGCCGTATGCAAGATCACCGTTGATGATGCCGTCGTAGATCCTGTCGTTGCACAGCCTCAACTCTTCCCAGCGAGGGCATTCGATTTTGATGGGAAGGTATCGAAGGGATGAAATCGCGGACAAGATGGCTTGCTTGTATCGCAGAAGACCTGCCCATCGAATGGCGGCTTCGATGGGACGATAAAACACCTTCGACCTTGGCGGATCCTTATCCATGCATCCAGCTCCTTTAGGGAGTGCTACATCACTGACTCCTCTGCTGCCGGCGCGACGCCGGCCCGTTGATGATGGCTAGTTGATGTTGCCGTGCCCGCGCTTATTGCTGATCAGCGGGATGAGCACGTCGCATTCGATGGATGGCTGGTGGGCCTTCGGTGAGAAATCGTGCCCTCAGCCAGCGTACAACGCACGGCCACACGCGGTGCGCCTCTGCACATGTCAGCGTCATGGAAGGCATCGGGCTGAGCAAGACCCGTTTGGTATCTTCTGTGCGCCTGCAGGTCTAAGTAGGCCGAGTGGCGGCTGCGGAACAGTTGGGCAGTGCCTGAGGAGCTTGGGTGAGACTACAGAAGAATGCTGATAGACCGAAATCGATACAGCAAAGCCTTCGCGATGGAAGTTGGACACGGCAATTGCGCCTTAGTGAGCAGACGCTCGTTTCAACGCACATGGGGGAAGGAGTGGGATCTAAGGGTGTCGGCACGCAGTGATTTCACCGGACGATCAATCTCTTGAGCCGCCTGCATGCGAAGAATCCTGCCTCGGGCATTAGAGAGTGCGAGAATAGTTCTTCGATCAGGTTCGATATAGCATGCGTGTAGCAATCGAAGCGGGGCGGTCTTCCTTTCGCCTTGGATCTCTCGTGCACATGGAGGGGGCTAATGACAATAATTCAAGAAATTTATAGATGGTCCAAGGGGCTTCCCGCTTGGCAGCAAGATGCCATCGCTCGGTTGTATGCAGAGCGAGGGCTGGGAGATGATGATCTAGACGAACTTCTCTCTCTGGCCAAGGCTGAAGCGGGCATTCCTGACCCCTCAGGGCGGCAACCCAGGGCACTTCAGGATGCGGAGGTAGCGCTGCCGACAGATCCAGCACGCGTGGTGCAACTCCTTCGCGTCAAGGATCTTGTCCATGTGAACGCGTTGGTCCATGGAGGTAGCGTACCGATCGCCCAACATGGGTTGACAGTCATCTATGGTGAAAATGGGGCGGGCAAGTCGGGGTATTCGAGAGTCTTCAAACACGCCTGCCGTGCGCGAGATCGCCGCGAGCCAATTCTTCCCAACGCGAATATTGACCCGCGGGCTGCTGGTAAGGCGCAGGCTGTATTCGAGGTCTTGATCAATGGGAAGGCAGCAGATCTTCCCTGGCTTTATGGGCAAGCTTCACCAGAACCGTTGTCGGACATATCAATTTTCGACACCCATTGTGCTCGTGCCTACATCGACAACCATGGGGACTTCGCCTATGCCCCGTATGGTCTGGATATCCTTGAAGGGTTGGTTGGCGCTTGCAACAAGCTCAAAACACGCGCTGCGCAGGAGAAGGCAGCCAATGCGCCGAGTGATGCGGCCTACGTTGCCCTCACCAAAGAGAACACAGCGGTAGCGGCACTGCTTCTCGGCATCCCTGCGAAAACCAAAGCGGAGCAGGTCGCTCCGCTTTCTGTTCTTACCGATGAAGAAGAGAGCAGACTTGTTCTCCTAGCCAGAACTTTAGCCGAGACCGATCCCAAGCAGAAAGCCAAGACGTTACGCCAGAAGGCGGCGCGCTTCACTGGTCTGAATGATCGCCTCGTGGCTGCAGCCGCTGTCGTTAGTGACGAGAAAATCACTCAGCTTCGGTCGCTTATCCAGAAGTCGAAGGATGCCAAGGCAGCTGCTGAGGTAGCCGCAACTGAGTTCCGGCAGACGCCTGGCCAGTTGACAGGTACCGGGGGAGAGGAGTGGAAGATACTTTTCGAGGCCGCCAGAGAATTTGCGGAGACTTCACACGCCAAGCATGTTTTTCCTGCACTCTCAGATGCATCTCTCTGTCCACTATGTCAAAACGTTCTGGGTCCAGCGGGAGCGCAACGGCTTGTCCGGTTCGACACGTTCATCAAGCACGCCGCAGAAAAGTCAGCGAAGCACGCCCGGGATCTTGCGACAACGGAATACCGAACATTGCAGCAGGCACCTGTGGACGTGATGTTTGTCGATGCACTGTTCGAAGAGCTGAACGAAGTCGATGCGCAACTTGCCTCTGCCGTCAATGTGATGCAAGAAGCGTTGGTCGCGCGCAAGGCCTCCGCGCTCAAAGCAGCTGCCGCTGAAGTTTCATGGGAGAACGTGAGTGCTCTTTCCGATGATCCTCAGAGCCAGATTCTCAAATTAATTGATGGCTTGCAGCAGCAAGCCAAAGCTCTGGACGCTACCACTGACGAGAAGGTTCGCGCCGGCATGGTGGCAGAGAAGCTTGAACTCGATGCCCGCGTACGTTTAGGTAAAGTAAAGGAGGCCGTTCTTGAGGCCATCGACAAGCACGAGATCTGTAGGAAACTTCAGCTGTGCATCGATGGCTTAGATACCCGGGGCATCTCCAGGAAGTCAACCGAGCTCTCTCGGACGATCGCCAGCCAAGATCTTGCGGATGCACTCAATGAAGAATTGAAGCGGCTAAAGGTTCATCATCTACAAGTAATCATGAAGCCCGAGTCACTTGGTGGAAAGACCCAGTTCAAGCTGGTCCTCCAGTTGCCAGGAGGCGGAACCCCAGCGACGATTTTGAGCGAAGGGGAGCAGCGGGCCATTGCAATTGCTTCTTTTCTTGCTGAGATCAAGCTTGGCAAGGGGCGTGGCGGCATCGTGTTCGATGACCCGGTTTCGTCTCTAGACCATCGCCGTCGTTGGGAAGTCGCGGAACGTTTGGCGGAAGAGTGCTTGACTCGGCAGGTGATCGTGTTCACACATGACATCTACTTCCTGTGCATCCTGGAGCAGAAGACGGAGGAGCTTGGTACCACCCTGACTAAAAACTACATCCGGAGGACGGCTCAAGGTTTTGGGGTTCATTCCCAGGATCTTCCTTTCGATGTTCTTGGTACTAAGGATCGACTGGGGCGGCTCAAGCAAATGGCAGTCGAGGTCCGCAAGGCTCAGAAAGACGGCAACGATGACGAACATCGCAGGTTGACTTCCGTGTGCTACGGGAAGCTTCGGCTGGCATGGGAGCGATGCATTGAGGAAGTTCTTCTGAATGGAGCAGTGCAGCGATTCGGCGAGGGTGTCTCGACCCAGAAGCTGAAGTCTGTCGTGGTGACCGATGATGACTATCGGGAGGTCGACGCTGGGATGACCAAGAGCTCCAAGTTCGAACATGACGCTGCGATGGCCGTAGGAAGACTTCCTATCCCGGATCCGGATGAACTGGATCAGGACATAGCGAGGCTTTCCTTGTGGCGCGATGCCGTCAACAAGCGGTTGGGTGAAACGGCCAAATCCAGGGGCTGACGGCCGTAGGCTTGCGTCATCATTGGCCACCTCGGTGCTCAGGTGGCGCAACAGTTTTCCAGTGCGGTCCCTCGCCACCTTGGTAGCAGTCACTGGACGTTGGTAGAAATTTTTGGACTGACTTCGTTGACGATGTGAGAAAACAAGGCTACAATCGTGGCTTCACTGATTCATGCAGTGGAAGGAAAGCGTTGGAAATCAATGACTTAGTGCTCTAGTGCTTGTCTCGTTTCCCGCTCCAATTTCCAAAAAAGGGGAAGCACAGCTTCCCCTTTTTGCCAAGGGAAGCAGGTTTGGCGCGGTAGCAAAGCGGTTATGCACCGGATTGCAAATCCGTGTAGGTCGGTTCGACTCCGGCCCGCGCCTCCAGCACTGATCGCGAAAGCGGTTTTGATGCACGGAACAAGAACATTCGGTTGTTCTGGTTGAGTGGTTAAAAGTGGTGCTATAATTTGAGTCTTGCTAGGTTGGTGTAAATCAATCCAGTGACATGCGGGAATAGCTCAGTTGGTAGAGCGCAACCTTGCCAAGGTTGAGGTCGAGAGTTCGAGACTCTTTTCCCGCTCCAATTTATGATCTACAGACTTCCACTGACGTCTGTAAGTCGTTGAAAACAGGGGCTTTTGCCCCTTTTTTCATTCCAGTGACGTCCATTGAATTCCGCCTGCATCCAGGACTTTTAAGTCCATTTTTAAGTCCATCAATACGGACGCGGCGCAGACCGGATTGTTGCTGGAGGAGCGAGGCCAAAGAGACAAGCATGTAGCCCTGACGCGAAGCTCAGGAGATAGCATGGCACTCTCGGATATGGCCGTCCGCAACGCAAAGCCGAACGGCAAACCCTACACACTCAGCGATATCGACGGGCTTTGCCTCGCAGTCTCTCCGACCGGGGGCAAGGCATGGCACTACCGTTACTACTGGGTCGGCAAGCAAAAACGCATGTCGCTCGGAACCTACCCGGAAGTGGGGCTGCGAGAAGCCCGTGCATTGCGCGACGCAGCCCGTGCCCTGCTGGCCAAGGGGATCAATCCCCGCTCGGATCGAAAGCAAAAGCGGCAGGCCGTGCGCCTGGCAGACGAGAACACCTTCAAGGCTGTCTTTGATAAGTGGGTCATCCATCGTTCTTTGAGCCTCAAGGAAGGCCGTCAAACGACGCTTTCGCAGATCAAACGGGTTTTCGACAACGATGTTCTGCCCACCCTCGGAAAAACGCCCATCTACGAAATCCAGCGGCCTGACCTGTTGGAGGTCGTTGCCAAGATCGAGCGGCGCAGGGCCCTGAGCGTTGCCGAGAAAGTGCGCACATGGCTGCGCCAGTTGTTTCGCTACGCCCTGATCGTCGTGCCTGGGCTGCAACAGAACCCGGCGTTCGATCTGGATGTCGTGGCCATGCCGCAGCCTCCGGTTCGCCATAACCCGTTCCTGCGCATGGCTGAGTTGCCCGCGATGCTGCAGCGTCTGCGCAGATACCACGGCAGACTGCAAACCCAGCTCGGACTGCGATTGCTGATGCTGACCGGGGTGCGGACGGGGGAATTGCGCTTGGCGACCCCGGACCAGTTCCACCTCGATCAGGGCCTGTGGATCATCCCGCCCGAGGTCGTGAAGCAATTGCAGTTGGAGATGCGCAAGGAGGGCAAGCGTCCCGCCGACATTCCCCCCTACATCGTGCCGTTGTCCGTCCAAGCCATGGAGATCGTCCGGCACATGCTGGCGAAGTTCAAGCCCGCGCAAAAGTACCTGTTCTGCCACTACAGCGACCTGAAAAAACGCATCAGCGAAAACACGCTGAATGCCGCACTCAAGCGCATGGGCTACACCGACCAACTGACCGGCCACGGTATCCGGGGAACCATGTCCACGGCCCTGCACGAAATCGGTTACCCAAAGGTTTGGATCGATGCCCAGCTTTCCCACACCGACCCGGATCAGGTGAGTGCCGCCTACAACCATGCGGAATATGTGGAGCAACGTCGGCACATGATGCAGGACTGGGCGGACCGGCTCGATCTGTTCGAACAGCATCAGGTCGAAGCGGGCAGCATGCGCCTGACCCTGCACTTGGAGGGCGTCCCGGAAGTTCTGCATGAACGCTCGCACCACGATGCGCGCGGGGCGATCGCATCAACACCGGTACGGCTGGTGAGCAGTACGCCTCAGACCGCGCCAGCCGTGCCGGACACGGTGCGTCGCTTGTCGGCCATCGCGGGACCGAGGGAGCAGTCCGTGTTGTCCGAGGCCCAGCGCCAGCGCAACGACATGGTGGACATCTTCAATGCGCCGCATGTCCTGTCCGCTGCGGAGTTCGCCAAAATGGCGGGCAAGTCCCGACGCTGGATCAGCTACGAAATCAGCAACAAGAAGATCCTCGCGTTGAGCATGGGCAACCTGGGCCAGCGGGTTCCCGATTGGCATTTCGACCCGCTCAAACACAGGCTCATCCAGGCGGTTCTCAAGCATGCCGGTGATGCCGACCCCTGGGAGATTTACCGGGTGCTTTCACAGCCGCACGACCTGTTGGATGGGCTGGCCCCCGTGGAGGGCGTGACACCGCACAACTTCCATGAAGCCGTCATGGCCGTGTGCTTCACTTTGAAGGAGAAAGCGCCCAACGCGCAATGGTCGGCTTAGGTGACGGACTTTCCCGCCAATTCCTTCCGGGCGCTGCCATCCGGCGCCGCTTCGCTCACGGGATTGGACAGATAGGGGTTGTCGGGCGGCACGTCCTCGAACAACCGCTTCGGCTCCGTCAGCATGTAGCCATGCAAGCGCCGGGACTTGCGTGGCCCCGTGACCTCGCAAGTCCAGATGTTCAGGCCGCTGTCCTGCTTGCGATGGAGCTGCAGTTTCTCGAAGCGTTTTTGCACCCACAGCCAATCGGCCACCTGGTCCTGCTTGGCCAGGACTGCGACGTGCGGGTGCTCCTGCGCATAGCGCTGGAAAACGCCCGGGCTGACCAGGTAAGCGGTCCCAGCGACCGTGTGCACCAGGGCCTTGGCATCATTGATGATGAGCGTGCGTCGCTCGATGTGCCGACGAAGCCAGCCCATGAAGTCCTCGCCCGATGGTGCCTGGTCGGCTGTTCCTGTGCTGCGTGACGGCACGGGGTTGCTGTCCGTGGGCGGGTTCCTTGGGGTCGGTTGCGACAGTGCCTTCGTCGCCTCGGTTGCAGCGGGTTCGACTGCCGGGGGTTCCATCAAGGCCAGGAGCGCATCCACGCCGTCGCTTGGCATTTGCAGCACAGGCGGGACTTTCGTCAGGGATGACGCTGCAGCGATTGATGGCGATGGACCGGAGAAGGCAACGGCGTGCGAGTTTTCCGGCTCTGCGGCGGGCGTTTCCTGGCACGTCGCCGCTTCCTCCAGCACCACCTCCACCGAGCCCGCGAACGGCTCGGGTCGTTCGTGACCCTCCCAGATCAGCGTCGGCGCAAGCCGCAGGAGCGTGAAGGCATGAGACCACCCCGTATCGCTGGTCACCGTCGCTTTCCAGATGGCTTTGCCATCCGCGGTGGGCTGCAGCATGCCGTGGTCCTGGAGGACGTTGAAGACGGCGGTGTTGTTGGCCGGAATGCCATCGATGCCCTGCGACAGCAAGTGCGCGCGCAGCTTGTCCGACACGGTTTTGCTGACCAGCCATAACGCCTCCTGCGTCAGCCACCCGTCCGAAGCCTGGGGCTGGTTCAGCCGGAGTTCCTCCTTGAGCAGGTAACGCAGGCCGTCCAGTAGCTTGCGCTGCAGCGCGTGTTTCGGTGCGGCCATCGCCTTGCCGGGATCGCCGCCAAGCTCTTGGGCGACCGAAGCGCGATCAGCCTGCGTCACGATTTCCCCCAGCACGCCGGCATGCTCGTACTGGCCTGCCAGCACATACAGCAGCGCGGCCCACAGGGTCGGATATCCGCTGAGCCAGTCAAGGATTTCGCGGTCCAGCAGCTGGCGATAGAGCAGGCCCGCCGCGGCGGTGTGCAGTCGGTATTCCCGGTCCTTGCGATACCGGAAGCGGTAGGGTTTGCGCAACGGACCATGCCAGGGATGCCAAGCGCTGCCGTCCGCATGCTCGACGTCCAGATCGACGGCGATCTTGCCGATGTCATGCAACAGGGCCGCGTAGGCGGTGGCGGCCGTCCAGGCTTCGGCCTGTGCTGCCTGGTCCTCGGGTGTCGCACCCGCTGGCATCAGGTGCGATTGCCGCAGCTTGAGCGTGTAGGCGACGATCTCCAAGCCATGATCGAGCATGCCGCCGGGGTACGCGTGGTGATGGCTTTCCGACGCGGGGAACTGCTGGACCAGCTCGGCATAGCGCTCCAAGGGGCCCTGGTACAGCGTGGCGAACTGCTTTCGTGAGAGCGAAGTGCGCTGCCAGATGTGTTCCAGCAGCTTTTGCCGGCGCGGGGTGGCGAGCAGCGACGCGGCGGGCTCGGGGCGGGTCAGCCCATTTCCTTTTGGCGCAGCGTCCTGGTGCGGGGCCTGTGCGGGTGGCGGAGGGCGTTTTCGTTGGAACAGCGCGAACATGCGATCCCTTGAGTTCGGGGCGGGATGGGCCTTTTCCTTTTGCAGGTAGGGCCATTCCCCTTCGGCCCCATTCCCTTGCCTTTTGCCCTCATCCTTTTGGTATATCGCGTCGTCCCGTGCAAATCTTTGAAGAAAGCGGCTTGCGGTCAACCCACGAACTGGTCTCGAACACGTCAGCCGGTTGCGTTCATTTCAATCAACGACTAAATTGCAGTCATTGACTAACGAGGTGATGCAATGATGACAACGATGACCATTCGGAACATCGATGAGCAGCTCAAGGGACGGCTCCGTATCCAGGCCGCCATCCATGGCCGCTCCATGGAGGAAGAAGCCCGGGACATCCTGCGTGCCGCTCTGTCCAAGGAGCCGGAACGCGCGCCTTCTCTGGTGCAAGCCATCAGGGCACGTGTGGAGGCTCTCGGAGGTGTGGAAATAGAATTGCCAGCACGTGAAGCCATCCGCGTGCCGCCAGAGTTCGGCGCATGATCGTTCTCGATACCAACGTCCTGTCGGAGACTCTGCGGGCGGCTCCGGAAGATGTGCCTATGGCCTGGCTCGACCGGCAGCGCCGCTCTGCACTCTTCACGACCACCATATCGCGTGCAGAACTACTCTATGGTGTGCAGGTATTGCCGGATGGGCAACGAAAGACGGCTTTGTTGGAGGCCGTCAAAGGAATTTTCGTCACGGACATGGCTGGTCAGATCCTCGGCTTCGACGACGATGCCGCTGATGCCTATGCGGAAATCTCCGCATCACGCAAAGCGGCAGGAAGGCCTATCAGCCAGTTTGACGCCATGATCGCGGCAATCACAAAATCGCGGGGAGCCAGTTTGGCGACACGCAACGTCAAGGACTTCCTGGACTGTGGCATCCAGGTGATCAATCCGTGGGGAAGCTGACGGTTCGGACGGCGAAGGAGGATGACCATGACCACGCAGTCACACACTTTTGGATGGACCTACCGGCTGGGCAGAGGTGTGTCTCATGCCTGGCGCAGCTATGCCCGCAAAGAGCATGGGGCAGCAATATGGTTGGTTGAACATGGCATTCCAGCCGGTGGCACCAGGGCGGTGGTTTGGATGCTGAGGTTACTGACGGTTGGCGGCATCGCCTACCTATCCTTCTGGCTCGCTTTGCTGCTTGGATGCCTCGTTGCGGTTGCTTGGAGTGCCGGAAGCTCTGACGACGAACAAAAAGCGCCAGAACTGCGCGATGGTATTTTTGGGTTCGGCCTCTATCATCGGGATGGATCACGAATTGATCCTTACGATCCAGACGATGATGGTTAGGCGCTTCCTCGTCTACAAGACCGTTTTCACCAATGTGTCGCCTGTTTTGCTCCCTGCTGCCTGTGCGTCTTTGGCTCCTGTCGCCAGGTACTGTGCCATACCACCGACGCGAACGCCCGCCCAAGTCAAAGCGGTGATCCAAACCCCCGGCAGCACGACGAACATCGTCGCCATCACGAAGTTCAGCAGCATGTCGCCGAACGCATTGTCCAGCCCCATCGCGAGATTGAAGTTCGTCATCGGGCGGTTCCACCCCCAGCCCCAGCCATAGAGCGCATCCAGGATCGTGCTGTCGATCCACCGTGCCAGCTGGAACCAGAAATCCACGAAGTACAGCGCGAAGAACACGCAACTGCTCGTCATCAGCACCTTGAGATCGTAGGTGCCGATCACCAGCACCATCGGGATGCAGATCACCAGCGCCATCTTGAGCAGCGACAGCACCATGGGCAGGGCCTGGCGCAGCACATCCATCGCCGGGAAGAAGCCCGGCGCACCCAGGGCCAGCCCCACGTTGCCCGCCCCGCGCGCCAGATCGTTGAAGAACGTCTTGTCGATCTGCCCGCCATAGTCCGTGTACACCTCCCCCTGGTTCAGCTTCTGCTGGCGCGGTGCCGCAATCGCCCGGATCACCGAATCGTCCAGCTCGCTGCGCGACACGAACCCCGCGTAATTGGCCAGACGCGTGAGCAGGCTCGGGCTCACCTGGGCCAGGAGCCGCGCCCGCAGACCCACCTGGCCATCCGACCACCACTGGCGGCACGTCGGGTAGCCCCCGCCGCTGGCGACTTCGGCCAGGCCCGCATCCCGCTCGGCCTCGTAGGGCCATGCCTCGCGCGGCGTGCGCGACCGATAGCGGTCGTAATACCCCGCCGTGTCCACGAAGAACCGCGAACCGATCCAGGTCACCTCGTTGCCCTGCGCCGCGTCCAGATCGGGCCGCTGCATGAACAACCGCGCCCGCGCCGGCCCGTAGCAATCCTTCGAGAAATCCGCCACCTCCTGGGCCAGCACCGGATCGTCGATGCGCGTGGCATCCACTTCCATCCGCATCTGCCGCAAATCCGTGCCGCAGGGAATCGCCGCCACCGCCGCGCCCGTCACTGCCTTGCTCATCGAATGCAGGAAGAACCACCACACCGGCACCTTCGCCGACTGGTCGTTCAGCGTCGTGAACGACTGGCTCCAACCCGTCTGCGCAGGCGTGGGCACCGTCGTCTGGCACTGGGTGGAGCGCGATGCGTCGAAGCGGATCGTGGACAGATCCACATCGATGAACGGGATGCCCCCGAACAGCACCACCACGATCGCCACGAACACCCGGTTCTCGATCCGCAGGGCGCTCAACACCCCCTTGTTGCCCTCGTCGGCTCCTTCGGAGCGTGCCTTGAGCCACTCCTGGATCACGATGGTCAGGAACGGGATCGCGAACACGCCGCTGGCGACCAGCACGTTCCAGATCCCGTTGTGGACCAGCCAGCCCACCAGGGTCAGGTAATACTCCAGATAGTCCGTCGTGTAGAGCGTCATCGGCCGATCCCTCCGGTGTCAGCGTGCCTGCAGCAGCAGGCTGCATTCCAGTGCCACCAGCGCCATGGCCGCGGCGATTTCGGCACGCAGGAACCGCTGGTGCGCGTTGCCGTCCGGCTCGCGGGCGCACAGACGCCTGCGCATCCACACCCATCCCCAGCCGGACACCGCATACAGCGCCAGCCGCCATGCGAAAAACCACACCGCCTGCTCCTGGAGCCAGCGGTCCCATTGGCTGATGCTGCCGAGCATCCGGATGCCCACCAGATTGGCGACGACGGCGACCGCGATCACTGCCGCCGCCCACAGCAGCGCCACTGCGGCCCGCCGACCCGGCAGCCAGCGCAGTCGCAGCCACGCGGGCATCATGGCGTGGCCCCACGCGGGGGTGGCTGTTGCAGTTGATCGAGCCGGTTGCGCGTCGGGTCGCCCTGATAGATGCCGCGCGATCCCGCTGCACGCGTGCCGTGGCGCTGGATGATGGCCATGGGCGCGTTGTTGGCGAGCTCGCGGCGCAACTCCAGTTCCGTCTTGAGATTGCGGATCTCGCGGTCCAAAAGGTCGCTGTCCTGGCCTACCGCCTGCTGGGCCAGTTCGTTGGCGGCCACGTTGGGCTCCATCCGCCCGGTCAGCAACGTGCGCTGGAGCAGCAACGCCTTCTCCAGCACGCTCGCCAAGGCCACTTCGGAGGCCAGTCGCCGGGCCAGAACGTCCTGGTCCGGTTCGTCGCGCAGCGCCTCGATCACCCCCCGCGTCACGGGCAGCGAGCCGCTGCTCGCGGCTTGCAGGTTCTCGAAGCTCGTCGGCTGGCGACCGGCAATCAATTCCTGCAGCACCTGCAGCTTGGTGTCGTATTCCTCCTGAATGAGGGGCGTCAGGCCGACGCCGGGCACGGTCTGGGTCTTGGTGCAGCTGTCGCAAGTGCGCTGTTCCTGCTCGCCCAGCACCCGGGTGGCCCATTCGACCGCCGCTTGCGGAGACGACCAGGTCTCGCAGGCCAGCCGGTTGCCACACCCGGCGGCATCGATGGGCGAGGTGTCCTCGACCCCGCGCCCGTTCATCAGGTTGTAGCCCGCGCGCGTCACGTCCGCGACCACCCGGATGGGTGCCTGGCCGGCACCGCCGGCATTGCGCCCGCCCACCCAGGGCACGCCGTCCTTGCCCCGATGGCGTTCCGCCTCGTCGATGGCCGAAACCGCATCGGTGCTGGCCACGGCCTTCTTGAGGGCCATGCCTTCGGCCAGCTGGCCCCAGCCCAACTGGCCGCCCGCCATGTCCGCCATCCGGTTCGCGATCCCGCGGCACGTCGCCTTCGAGCGGTCGAAATCCAGCCGCGCCTGCAGCACCCCGTTGGTCAGGAGGTTGTACAGGCCCGGATCGGCACGCTGGATGATCAGCGCCGGCAGCGACGCCACCGCGCTGCTGGCGTTCTGGATCACCGACGACATGATGGTCTGGAACCCGTTGGTGACCCCATTGAGCTGGTTCTGGATCGTGGTCGCGATGTTCATGTCGCCGCAAATGAGATTGCTGTTCCAGCCGACCCCGACCCCGATCGAGCGCATCTGGGCGGCACTGGTCATGGACACTGCGCGCCCCCCGCCGATGCTGTAGAGCACATCGTCCCCGATCACGCTGCCCTGGCGCTGCAAGCCGTAATCGCTGACCTTGTCGCCAGCCTTCTCGCCGGTCTTATCGGCGCTCTGGGCCACCGCGCCGACATGCAGAGATGCCACCGCCATCGCCGTGAACAGGGCGAACGTGCGCGTCGAATAAGAAACCGTCATGGCCGCAAGCCTCCACCGTTGAAATCCACGCTGCCCAGGAACACCTGGCCCCGCCGCTGGCAGCAGCTGTAGGGGCGCCACAGCGCCCAGGCGTAGTCGCCACGCGGGGCCTGCACCCGGGTATTCGAGTGAGGGAACACCGCACAGGTGGGCGACAGGACAGGGGTCAGTTCCTGCCACTTGCCCGTGGAGGCATTCCCTTCGATGAGCTCACCGGCAGGCCAGTAGCCGGCGCGCGGCGTGGAGAGCATCGGCTGATAGACATGCGGCTGTCCGCGCCGCGTGACGACATCGCCGGCCCGCTGGGCCACCACGGCTCCGCTCTTGTGGTCGTCCGTCTGGTGCAGGAAGCCGCCCCGCGGATAGACCGCACCCCATAGATTGAGGGTGGTGCGAGCGCCGATCTCCCGCATGCCGGGGATCAGTGCTTCGGGATAGACCGCTTCGGGCACGTTGTAGCGCCAGGCCACGGTATCGAGCGTGCTGATCAGATAGGGCATGAAGGCCGTGCCCGCGCCCTCGCAGCTATACCCGGAGGCGCTGGCAAAGCGGCCGAACAGCGATCCGCCCGGATGGCCGATCACATCGGCGTTCTTGAATCTGGAGAGATTGTTCTCGTTGCTCTGGTTGGTCGTGCCGTCGCCGCCCGCGACTGCGGTGGGATTGGGCATGCCCATCGCACGCACCTCGACCCACGGGTTCTCGCCCGTGTTGGCATAGCTCGACACGACGGCATCCGGCACGTAGTGACGGACCTTCACCGAGGTGCGTACCGAGCAGCCCGACTTCGAGCAGCGCAGCCAGTAGCAGATGCCCACCACCCGGTACTCCAGGCAATCCGGCGACAGTGCGGACGCGGCGATGGTGGCGGTGTCGAGCGCCAAGGCGGTCGAAGCCATGCCCATGAGGGCGGCAACGATCCCGACGCGCCATGCAGGTCGGTGTTTCATGGGGGGGCCTTTCGGTAGGCCGCGATACGGGCGGACGCCTTCGCCACATCGGGCTCGCCATAGACGACGTAGCGCCGGTCCACGACCACGGCGGGCAGGGTGGTGATCCCCAGGCTCCAGGCATCGGCCACGCCCTGGTAGGCCGCTGCCAGTTCCCGCTGCAACGCCTCGCCACCTCGGTCCAGGCGTTCTCGCGCAATGGCCTGCGCGTGTGCTGGATCGGCCGGCAGTTGGGCGCCGATGCGGGATTCGATCTGGCTGGCCGCATCGAGGTGGACAACGGCCACCTCCGGGGAAACGCCGATCAGAGGGATCGCCTGCAGCGTGAAGACCTTGACCTCCGCGGCCTGGGCGAAGGTCGATGCCAAGGCACCGGCCAGAGCGATGGCCGCCGTGAGCAACGGACCTCCCCGCAGGCTTGAACTTGGCCGAACAAAAACACTGGGCATGGTGAACTCCCGCACAACGGACGCCTCGGATGGCACCGTGCAGTTCACTCCGAATCGGCGGCGGGGTCAGCCAACAATCGGGAGCCCGAGGCAACCGGATTGCCGCTGCCCATCAAATCCAGGGCCGACAGCAGCGCGTCGCCCTCGACCTGTCCCTGCAGCAGCAAAGTCTGCCCGCTAAGGGTGTCGGTCACCCGTACGGTCGGGGTGGCGACCACGCCCTCGCGCGCCCCTGCAGCCGCTTGCGCCTGAACGGCGGCGCGGCCCCGGCCGCTGTCCAGGCATTCCTGAACGTCAGGCGTGGTGCCTGGATAGCGCAGGCCGTCCTCCAGACCCTGGCCGCCGCCACGGGTGTTGCGGTAGATCCACGCCACGGCGTCCCAATAGCCGCTGTGGCCGTGGGCCTGTCCCACGCATTCCGCCAGCGCGGCCAGGTTCGATGCCGCCGGTTCGTGTGTCGGCAAGGGAAGGTGGTGCCATTGCAGGCGGGTGTCGGGATGCCGGTCGATCCAGTCCTTCAGTGCCGGATAGTAGGTCTTGCAAAACGGGCACTCGAGGTCCGCATAGAGGGTGAGCGCGAACCGCGCCTGCATGGGCCCATGCACCCAGGGGCCGCCGCTGGCCTCCAGCGGGGCGGCACTGTTCGCGTCTTCTGCAACCCGGCGCTCGTCTGAGCCGCCACGGTGAAGCCCGATGTAGAGCGTCAAGGAAGCCAGCAGCGTTCCGGCCACAAGGGCGAGGGCGGGGCGCCGATAGCGAGCAAGGCGGGGGTGCGGCATGGTGCGTTCCGATCTTCCCGGCGCTGAGATCGCGCCCGAAAACCCAGTCAAACACACGGTCCCCCCACCATGTACCAACAAAGCGAACTGGCGGGTCTCCCGATTGGCGGGCCTTGCGCTATCGGGTCCGGTTCTGTGGCGGGGGCGGGTTCAGCACCCATTGCCGACGTTGCTCCAGCGCAAGCCGCATGGCCTCCTCCTCGCCATGGCGTCCCACGGAAAAGCACTTGCGCCGGACCTTGCCGTCGGACGTCGAATACTCCGCAATCCAGTATTCGCCGGTCCACACCCCGCCGCGGCGCATCGTCCGGGTCCACCGATAGCGGTACACACGACGCTCTGGGGAATGTGGTGTTGGCAACCGCTCGCTGCGGTCCTTGCGAAGGCGGGGAATGGCCGAACGATCCATGTCGGGGAGTTCATGGCCTCGGCGGGGTTCACCGTCAGGATGGCGAACCATCCACCCATCCAAGGTTTGGAGCATCTGGTGCCTGGCCTCGATCGCCAGTTCCTTGGCACGCTCCTCGCCGAACTTCTTCACTGCAAAGGATCGGCGCTGTGATTTACCGTTGGCCAGATACACCGTGGCCGACCAGCGAACCCCTCCCGGCTCAACCTTCCGAGACACGCCTGGCACCCCGGAGGTGTTGTTCTTGCGGACGATGGCGCTGAACTCCCGCCAGCTCAAGGGGCGGACGGTTCGCAGCAATTCATCGCGGTAGACAAGTGCTGCGGCCCTGGCGTCTTCTACGCCGCCGTGATCTGTGACCGCGAACTCGCGTTGATAGCGCTGGCCCTGCCGCACCAGCATGACAGACCAGCGCACCAGGACCCCTTTATAAAACCGTGGCGTGAGGGCGTAAATCTTTGGGTAAACAGCTTGCGTCATGGATAAAAAATTGCAGGAGCTACACGCGCTGCTCCCCATGCGTTTCCTGGAACGGGCGCTCTGTTCATAACGCTGAGCGGGACAGGATCGTGACGTGACCCATGCCCACCGCATGAACGCGGCACCTCACTCGCTGGCGATCCGCAGCGACTGGATGGTGCGTGACCAGAGGTCGTGATCGGCCTGCAGCACGTCGCGCACTTGCAGCGGCGACAGGGAGGCATGCACCATGCCCAGTCCCTTGAGCCGCTCGGCCACTTCTGGCAGCGCGATGACGCGATGGATCTCCTGGTTGAGCAGGGCGCGGCGGCTGGCCTCCAGCCCGCGCGGTGCGAACGCGCCGTACCAGTTGGTCACCTCGAACCCCTTGAGCGTTTCCGAAACGCTGGGAAGGTCCGGCAGCAGCTCCGAACGGGTCTTCTCGGTCACGGCGACGAGTCGCACCTTGCCCGCCTGGGCGTGGGGCAGCAGCAGCGAGGCCCCGCCGGCATACAGCTGGCATTCGTCCTGAACCAATGCCGCCACGGCAGGGCCACCGCCTTTGTAGGGCACATGAACGATGTCCAGACCGGCGGTCTTGGCCAGCAGCGCGACCGTGAGGTGGTTGTGGGTGCCAATGCCCCCGGTCGAATAGTTGACCTTGCCCGGATTGGCGCGGATGTAGGCCAGCAGTTCCGGGAAGGTGCGCACCGGCACGCTGGCCGAGACGGCCACCGCATTGATCGCATACGCCAGCAAGGCCACCGTGTCGAAATCGTTCATGGGATCGAACGACAGGTTCTTGTAGATGCTGCCGTTCATCGCATGCGTGGACATGGCACCGATTTCGAGGGTGTAGCCATCGGCGGGTGAGCGGGCGACCAGGGCCGCTCCCACATTACCGCCAGCGCCGGGCACATTCTCGACGACCAGCGCCTGTCCGCTGGCGGGAAACATGTGTTTGGAAAGCAGGCGCGCCAGAATGTCAGTGGAGCCACCGGCCGGGAACGGGGAAATCAAACGAACCGGCTTGTTTGGGAATTCTTCCTTCGCGGTGGCTGCGAAGGGTAATCTGGTATTTGCAAGACAAAGCGCCAGCGCAACGCGGCGCGAAATGGCATGGGGCCTTTGATTCATTCTCTCCATATTACCTCCCTAATTTTATTGAGAAAATCCCAATGAAATTTTAAGGGGGTGAGTTTTTGAAGGGTGTCAAAGATTCCGAAAAATCGTTGCAATTTGTGAGAAGTTTCTCATTGGAATGGCTTTGTTGCATAAACCAGAAACAGGCCGAGATAACCCCTACCCCAGACGCAGCTACGCCACAGCAGCCGCAGGTACCGTTGTAGGGCGTCCCAACTGCGTGAAGCGATTGAGCAGTGCCACACGCACATGCAATTCAGTCACCTGGCGCTCGAACGTGCGTGCCATCACCCGTTCGCCCAGGCGTTTGAAGCAGTGCATCTTGGTCTCCGCTAGGCTTCTTCGGTGGTAGCCGCTCCATTTCTTCCAGATACCGCGCCCCAGCTTTTGGCAGGCCCGCAGCGCTTCATTGCGCACAGACGCTCCCTCCCAAGTCTCTTTCCATGGCTTTGCGTTCTTGCGCGGGGGAATCACCGCCTGCGCCCCCCTTTGGGCTATTGCCGCATGGCACCCCTTGGTGTCGTACGCGCCATCCCCTCCAACGCTGGCGACCGCCTCATCGGGCGGTATCTGGGCCAACAATTCAGGCAGCATGGGTGCGTCGCCCACGCTGTTGTCCGTCACCTCTATGGCCCGAATCTCCAGCGTGTGGGCATCGATACCCAAGTGCACCTTGCGCCACTGCCTGCGGTATTCAGCCCCATGCTTCTTTCTTTTCCATTCCCCTTCCCCCAGAAACTTTATGCCCGTGCTATCCACCAGCAAATCCAGCGCTGTGCTGCTGCGCCGATAAGGCAGCCGCACCTGCAGCGTCTTTTGGCGACGGCTGATGGTGCTGAAGTCGGGAACCCGCCAATCGAGCTCGGCCAGTTGCAGCAAGCTTTGCACCAATCCCAGACCCTGGCGCCGTGCCAGACCGAACAAGCATTTGATGCTCAGGCAAAACTCTATGGCCGCATCCGTGAACGTCTGCTGGCGACCCCGCTTGCCACTGCCGCAGGCGTACCACTGCATGTCTTTGTCCAGCCAGATCGTCAGCGTCCCTCGGGCCTTGAGCGCCGCGTTGTACGTAGCCCAGTTGGTGGTCTTGTAGCGCGTCTTTGGCCCTTGGCTTTCATTCATGCCCCAACGCTACCAGCGTCATGGAGCCTGTTTGTGCAACAAAGCCTCTCTTGTAACTAGCGCTGCTTTTTCTTGGTTGTTGGAGAGAAAAATTGCTTTAAGCATTGGGTCTTTTTAAAGGCCGTTATTTTTTCGCCAATTTTTTTTGTCCCTGCTTGAGTGAAGCGAATTAATTTTCCACGCTCCATTTTCCATGATGAGTGTGTACTTGAGGGATGCGCCAAGTAGTGCTCCGTTATTGGAATCGCAAATAATCTTCGCCTCATTTTTTTCCTCTTCTACTGATGTAATGGATTGATCATATATCGGCGGATTTCCGACTGCCATTGTGATCTCGGTAGATTGTCCTAATGTTTGCTTCGCATTGCTTGTCAAAAATTTATTTATTATTGTTTTCAGCTCATTTCTGGCTTCTTGGTCGGCTGTCTTTTTGAATTCGAAATCGCCACCTTTGTAGCTGCTATCTCGCGTTTTTGAATAGCGGCGTTTTTCCCAGTTAAGCATTTCTTTTAGATAATTTTCAATTGTTTCTTTGGGATTCATGGTTTCCTCTTAAGGGCAGCAACAAGGATTAGCAAAACTTCGGGTAATTGTTTTCCCATTTATTCTTGCTTGATAAAGAATGCTGTCTGGACGGGTGGAGCCTGAATACTGTGGCACGACACGGACAATGACGTTATCTCCAGCTTTAACTGCATTGGCGATACCATTTTCAAAATCTCTGAATTGGCCGTGATTAATACTTGGGGCTTGTGGGAAGACTTCATTAACTCCGCCTGCACCCCCAAGTTGGTTTCCAATGGGGTGGCCTGCATCATCGTGGGGGCAGCCAAACCCTCTGGCTCTAGCTCGTGACGATGCATTGGTTGCTGATCCCGTTCCTAAATCCTCTGGTCTTATTTTGGCACTGGCACTTTTTAACGTGCCATCTGGATTGTGTTTGTATTTAGCTAGGGCATCTTTGCCGAAGAGCCCAAAAGGATCAAGCCAACTGATTGGATTAGGTGCGTAAATTGAAAGATGGCTTCCGCCTTGCAAACCAATCGGATCTTGGCTAGCAAACCTGCCCACAGCCGGATCGTAATACCGGAAGCGGTTGTAGTGCAGCCCGGTTTCCTCATCGAACTGCTGCCCCTGGAATCGGAAGGGTTGTTCGATCGGCGGCGGCGCGGATGACCGGGCGCTGGCACCGTCGCTCCAACCCACCCCCGGTCCATTCCCCAAGCGGCGGCGGGTGGGGCCGTCGTCGGTCCCCGTCCTCGCCACGGGCCGCAACGTGGCTTCCCCCCACACCTTGTAATCCGCCGCCCAGGCGATGTGCCCGTGGGCATCGGTCAACTCCAGCGGCGCGCCGATCTGGTCGCACTGATACCAGTAGGTCTGGCGGTCGTCCTGCGTCCCTTGCACCGTTGCCAGCGGCACGAAGCTGTCGGGCTCGTACACGAACAGCGCCCCGTTGCCGCCACGTTCCTTGAGCACCATCAGATCGCCATCCCACAGGAAGTGCGTGGTGCCGAAGGAGTCCGCCTTGGACACCCGCCGCCCCAGCGCGTCATAGGCATACCGCGTGGTCTGAGTCACCCCATGGCGCGTGGTGCTGGCCTCGACCAGTTGGTGATCGGCATTCCAGCGCAACTGGACCACCTCATGGTGCCCCGCCTTCTGGTTGTCCCGCGTGCGCTCGGTCACATTGCCATGCACGTCGTACTCGAAGTACAGGTCCTGGTAGAAGCGCAGGCGGTTGTCCCCCACCACACCCAGGCCCCCTCGGCCATCGGCGGCATGGTGCCGCCCCACCTGCGCCTCATTGCCATCCAGCAGGTTGCCCGCCGGATCGAAGGCGAATAACTCGCGAGGCTGGTGGCTGCCGGCACCCGGCAGGGCGGCCAGGATGCGGCCCGTGGGGTCGTAGCGGAAGTCCTGGCGCCCGCGCAGCGTGTCGCCGCGCGCCACCAGTTGGCCTGTCAGGTCGTAGGCATAGACCCGCTCCAGCACTGTCCCCGCCCGGCTGTTTTGCACGTTGCCGCTGGGGCGGTAACCGGCGCGGTGGTGCACCAGCCGTCCCGCAGGGTCGTACTCGTATTGGCTGGAGACCGCCCCCTGGCTGCGTTCCACTTCGCGGTGCAGCGAGTCGCGCTCCATGTCGGCGATGACCTGGTGCGCGCCTTCCTGTCCGGGCAGCGCGATGTTGATCTGGTGCAGATGGCCGGAGCCATAGAACAGCCAGTTCAGCGTGCGCCCATCGGGCAGCAGCTGGCCACCTGCGTGATCACGCTTTCGCCGCCGCTGGAGATGTGCGTGCCCATTGAAAAGGAAGGAAAGGGGGAAAACGGCAGGAAGGCGGTTGAGGGTGTTTTAAGCCATCAGCGCAATCAGGGCCTGCTTGGAGTGCTATCGATTGAGTAGCGGAAGCAAATTAACGGAATCACACACATCAAAGAAAAGAGTGAAAAGTGCCTGATGCCTTAGTTCTGATTGCCTTGGTTGCTATTGAATGAATAGCAAACGGAGAGTGTGCCGACCAGTGCAAATCAATCTGCCAATGGCTGCGATGGGTTTGCTTTGGTGCGGTCATTGCATTGAAAATAAAAGATATGATTATTTCATGCATTCTATGAATGCATCATTTTCGTGGAAGAAAATTAATGCGTTTATGTAATCCTTGGTGCTGGGCTTTTCTAGTTGCTCATTCAAATTCTCTATTACGTCTTCGATGTCCTCTTTGGTAAGGTAGGGGTAAAAGCCCTCTGTTGAGTATCCATGCCTTACAGCTTTTTCCTCATCTGGTGAGAGATTTAAATCGGCTATGTAAAAGAAAACCTCCGAATTTTCTTTTAATTCTTTATTTTTTTTGCAATAAAGCCAGCCGTTTTGATTTTCTATTGATGCAAGAGCATCTTTTAGTTCGATAAGATTTTTCATGACTATTTGCAGCTAAGCTTTTTAAAGCCGCCTTGTTGGTTTGGGTGAAGTGTTTCTTGAACTGGGCCTGGGGACCGATGTTGGCCCCGAGGAATTAATCAATTTGTGTCGGATCTTGCGCGCTATGGTGCCATGTTAGTCCCGGAGGGCTGGTCGTTGCAATTCCGCCTTTAGGGCCAGGTTTCACGATGCCCTAGTGCTGATTGGTCTGGTTGCTTCGTAATTGATAGCAATTGCTTCTGAGCCGCAAGTGGGAAAACACGGCGAATTCTTTTGCCGATTGAATTGGCGCGATCCGGAGTTTGGCTGCGGCCGTGTTGGGACGGACGTCTTTTGGGAACTTATCAAGATATCCTGATTTCCCGTACTTTACGCTGTAACTTTATTTCTTTTCGCGCTTGGCCATTTGCGAATGAAATTTTAAGAATTGGCATCGCTATTTTTTTCGTATTTAACCTCAAAAAATAGTATGTTAATTTTTTTACGGTCACACATTTTTTTTAGTTCTTCGGAAGCGATCAGCATCGTTTTTTGTATCGTATCTCGCGCTAGAAAAAAATCATCCTGAATTTTGTTAAAAATTACGGGAGAGAGTAAGTTCTCTTTCTCCTTTAGATCGGTCTCGTCGTGATTTATAAGTGAGAGAAATCTTCTAGTTCTCGCAATGTAATACTGATGATTTTTCTTTGTTCTTGAAATGATGGTGCATGGAATAAAATCCACATCTGCCGACATTTCTAAAGCACATTGCGTAACAAAATTCTGAGAAAATAAAGGAATGGATGTAAATGCTGGAATGTAATCCATTTCTTCGATGTTGGAGTCACTGTAGCTTTCTTGTGCCGCCCCAGTTATCTTCCAGCGAGAGTCTATTTTTTTTTCGTTTACATTTTCCCATATTATTTCCTCCAGTTTTTTTTGAACGCCTTCAGTAAAAATAACGTGGCGTTTCGTGGTCCGCGTATTAGGGGCTATTCTGTACAAACTTTTCATGGCAAATTACCTTGACCAAGAGTGGCGCGAAGATTTTTTTGCAAATCTAACAACTCTTTTTGAATTCTGTATTTATCCCATTTTTCTTTTTTTGCTACTTCAGTCATTTTGTTGAGTTTGTCTTCAATTGTTTGGTTGTATTGATTATGAGGGCAGCCTCCCAGCTTGAATCTCGAATGAGTGGCCTTTCCAGAGCCATCGTCGTCCCTTGGTAGGTATATCATGTTGTGCGCTGAGTTGATATCCATTCCAGACATCGAGAATATTGAATGATCTTTTAATTCGTGCGGGATTAGATGGTGGCGTTCTTGTCCCGTTCTTCGCTTCATCCATGTTGGATATGAACTCTTGGGGCAACGCTGAAGTCCAAAAATATCAATCCACCCAAGCGGATTTGACGCATATGCGAATGCATTTGACCCACCCATTAATCCAATCGGATCTTGGCTAGCAAACCTTCCCACAGCCGGATCGTAATACCTGAACCGGTTGTAATGCAGCCCGGTTTCCTCATCGAACTGCTGGCCCTGGAATCGGAAGGGTTGCTCGATCGGCGGCGGGGCGGATGAACGGGCGCTGGCACCCTCGCTCCAACCGGCATCCGGCCCATGTCCGATACGGCGACGGGCAGGGCCGTCATCGGTCCCCGTTCTCGCCACGGGCCGCAGCGTGGCTTCCCCCCAGACCTTGTAATCCGCCGCCCAGGCGATGCGCCCCTGGGCATCCGTCAACTCCAGCGGCGCCCCGATCTGATCGCACTGGTACCAGTAGGTCTGCCGGTTTTCTTCGGTGCCTTGGATGCTGGCCAGCGGCACGAAGCTGGATGGCTCGTACACGAACAGTGCCTCTTTGCCTCCCCGCTGGCTGAGCACCATCAGATCGCCATCCCACAGGAAGTGCGTGGCACCGAAGGAGTCCGCCTTGGACACCCGCCGCCCCAGCGCGTCATAGGCATATCGCGTGGTCTGCGTCACCCCATGGCGCGTGGTGCTGGCCTCCACCAGTTGGTGATCGGCATTCCAGCGCAGTGCCGTCACGCTCGCGTTGCCGCCCTGTCGGTTGCCGCGCGTCCGCTTGGTCACATTGCCATGCACGTCGTACTCGAAGTGCAGGTCCTGGTAGAAGCGCAGCCGGTTATCACGCACGACGCCCAGGCCGGCCCTGGCTTCGCTGCTGTTGTGCCGCCCGACCTGCGCCTCATTGCCATCCAGCAGGTTGCCCGCCGGATCGAAGGCGAACAGTTCCCGCGGCTGATGGCTGCCGGCACCCGGCAGGGCGGCCAGGATGCGGCCCGTGGGGTCGTAGCGGAAGTCCTGGCGCCCGCGCAGCGTGTCGCCCCGCGCCACCAGTTGGCCCGAGAGGTCGTAGGCATAGACCCGCTCCAGTACCGTTCCCGCCCGGCTGTTTTGCACGTTGCCGCTGGGACGGTAACCGGCGCGGTGGTGCACCAGCCGTC
>NZ_BQXL01000021.1:0-68208 GCF_030159015.1 Acidovorax sp. SUPP3434 | reverse complement strand
TTCGCCAAGGGCAGCCAATCTGCCGCCGCGTGCACCCAAGGTGAGGAAAAAAGGACCTGGGCTGCCTTGTACATCAACGGGCTGAGTGCGTCGGCACACTCATGCGTGTTGTGCAGACCTTCCTTAGAGGCTGTAAATCAAACAAGTAATGCACGCAACCTGGATAGACTTATCAAACTTCGACAATCACCGCCTGAGCCACCGCGTGCAAGCCACCGACCGGTTGGGCCAAAGCCCCACCATCGACTGACACCAACGTCTGCAGCGTGTGCGAGCTACCCCCGCCGTGGGCAGCTCGCTGTCAGAAAAAAGAACCCGCGTGCCTGCGCACGAGCTCAAGCCAAAGAGGAGCGATCGGAAGGTGCTCTGCGACGTTTCTCCGCTTGCCACTACCGCTTCTGCGAATCACGGGGCCCAACGCCATGCCCCGACTTCGATCTCCAACGCTTGGGTCGTCAACCCCCGCGCTTCACATCCAGATCCGCCAGCACTCGCAGCAACCCCCGATTCACCTCTTCCAGATCCATCTCGTGCGTCTCGCACAGCTGGCGGATCGCCGCGCCGTTGTCCGCCTCCAGCGCGCAGGCCATCTCCAGGCTGGCCGCGTACGGTCCGGTGTGCAGCACGGTGGCGTCGTAGATCCGTTCGGACAGGGGCAGGCGGCGCAGGATGGCGCCCAGGTGTTCGCCCAGCAGGTCGTCCATCTGCGAGAGCAGGCCGCACAGGTAGATTTCGCGCCGCAGGTCGTTTTCCACGCCGGCGTCCAGCAGGCGCTCGGTCAGGCGGGCGCGCAGCACCATGGATTCGCGGATGGGCTGCAGGTTGGGGTCGGTGCTGGCGTGCGGCAACTGGTCCGATAGCCAGCGTTTGAGCGAGCCGTAGCCCATCATCACCAGGCCGCGCCGCAGCGAATCCACGCCGGTGCGCAGGCCGAGCGCTGCCGAGTTGGTGTAGACCATGAAGCGGTAGGCGAGCAGCGGGTCTTCGCCCAGGATCTGCTCGAAGGCCTCCAGCGACTGCTCGGCGTCGATGGCCTTCATCAGCTTGAGCACGGTGTCGTGCCCGGGCTGGGGCGGCTGGTGGCGCAGTTCGTACAGCACGTCTTCCGCGGGCCAGCCGGCCAGGGCCAGGGCCTTGTGCCGGTCCAGGCAGTGTTCCATGAGGGCGCGGCTGGCCACGTTCTCGTACATCTGTCCGGCCAGCACGGGGCTGGGCTGCTGTGGCTGCTGGCCTGCGGCGGCGTGGTGGGGGGCGCCCGCTCCGGCGCGGGGCACGGCGGCGGTGGCCTTGAGCGCGGCCATGGCGTCGGCGGCGCTGAGGGTGAGCAGGCTGTTGTCGAAGCAGCCGGCCACGGCGGGTTCGGGCAGGTGGTGCAGTTCGCCGCGCCAGACGAGTTTCAGGCCGCGCTGGTGGGCGGCCTGTACCTGGGCGAGCAAGGCCGGATCGCCCAGCCATTCGTTGCGCACTTCGATCCAGGGGGCGCCGCGCGGCGCCTGGCTCAGCAGGTCGGTGAGCAGTTGCGGGGTTTGCGGGGACAGCAGCAGGGGGGGCGAGCTGGCGCTCCACAGTTCCTGCAAGGTGCGCAGCAGGTGGGGCGCATCCACGAAGGCGGCACCGTCGCTTTGCACATAAAGCTGCACGGCTGCCAGGCGCCGCGCCTGGTTCCACAGTGGGCGGTAACCGAGGAGAAGGCTGCCAAGAACGGATTGGACCATGGGATGCGAAGGCGGCCGTTACCGCGCAGGCTCAGCCGATGTAGTTGAAGAGGGACAGCTTCTGCACCTGGGCATAGGACTTCAGGGCCGCTTCATACCCGACCTGGTTGTTCTGGAAGTCGGAAATGCCCTTGATCATATCGAGATCCTCCGCGCGCGAACGGTCGGCTTCGAGCTGCACGGCGCGCTTGTCCTGGTCGCCCGTGATGCGGTCGGCGCGGTTGAGCAACTCGCCCGCGTAGCCCCGCATGTTGTGCATGCGCTCCATGCCGATGTCGATGTTGTTCAGGGCCTGGCCCACGGCCTGCGAGGCCGCGCCGCTGGTGGTGGCGCTGCCGATGTCGCGGATGGCGCTGTCCAGTGTGCTGAAGATGCTGGCGCTGGGCTGCAGCGAGATGCTGTCGCCGTTGGCGGGCGAGAGGCTGTAGGTGCCATCAACTTTCTTGACGGGCGTGCCGGTGATGTTGAAGCTCATGCCGGGGATGCCGGTCACGCCGATGCTCACCGGCTTGTCGGACGGAAAGTCGGGCACCGTCACGGGCGCGGACGACACGCCGGTGGTGGTGTTGGTGATGGTGTACGTGGCCGTCGTGGTGCCGGCCGTGGCGCCCGGGCCCACGCCGCTGAAGACGATCTGGTAGTTGTTGCCCGTGATGAGGCTGGTGTCGGTGGGCTTGATGCCGTCGGTGGTCAGCAGGTGGTCGGTCGAACTGGTGGTGACGGCGGCGTTGTAGGCGCCGTCGCGCTGCGGCACGAACATGAAGGCCGATTCGCCGTCCAGCGACAGGGGCAGCGAGCTGTCGGTGCCCGAGCCCTGGCCGGGCAGGCCGGAGAAGGTGTAGTCGGGGCTGCCGGACTGCGGCCCGAGAAACGGCGTGAGCGCGCTGCCCAGGGCGCCCAGCAGCGGCATGCCGTTGCTGTCCTTGCGGTTGACCATGGAGGACAGCTGCTCGCGCAGGCCCTGCAGCTGGTTGGCGATGGTCTTGCGGTCGTTGGGCGTGAGCGATCCGTTGCCGGCGCTCACGATGAGCTGGCGGGCCTCCTGCACCAGGTCCACGGCCTCGCCCATGGTCGATTCGGCCTGGGCGATGGAGTTGCGCTGGTTCTCCAGCGCGCGCTGGTCGGTCTGCACGCGTGCCAGCCGGGTCATCGCGCGCTCGGCCTGCGCGGCGGCCACCGGGTCGTCGCTGGCGCGCACCACGCGCTTGCCGGAGGTGAGGTTTTCCTGCAGGTTGGACAACGCCGTCTGCCGCGTGCCCAGGTTGCGCAGGGCGTTGTCGTACATGTTGGCGGTGGAGGTGCGATAGAAGTTGGCCATGTCTTTCTCCGGCGCGGTTTATCGGCCCATCGTCTGGATCAGGCTGTCGAAAATGCTCTGGGCGATCTGCAGGACCTTCGCGGAGGCCTGGTAGGCCTGCTGGTATTGGATCAGCTTGGCGGCCTCTTCGTCCAGGTTCACGCCCGAGACGGCCGTGCGGTCCTTTTCGAGGTTGCCCGCGATGGTGGTGGACAGCTGGGCGGAGTTCAGCGCGCTCTGCGTGCGCGTGCCCACCTGCGCCATGAGGCCGGCATAGCCGTCGCTCATGGTGGATTCGTCGAACATCTTCACGTCGCGCAGCGCGTTCATCGCGGAGGCGTTGCCGGCGTTGCGGGTGTAGGTGTCGCCGTACTGCGGATCGAGCGCATTGCCCACCGTGACGGTGTCGCCGGTGTTGGGCGTGCCCTTGAGCGTCAGTTCCCAGCCGTCGATCTGGATGGGCTGGCCCGGCGTGTAGGCCAGGCCCGCGGTGCCCGAGGGCGGCGTGGTCGAGCCCGTCACCGTGTAGGTGGTGGGCGGGCCGGCGGCGAAGCTCAGGCTCACGCCCGCCGGAATGGGGGGTGCGGTGAAGCCCGTGGAGGTCGCCTGCACGCTGGTGAGCTGCATCGACCCGCCGTTGGTCTTGCCCATGGCGGCGTTGACGGGGCTGGCCACGGCCAGGTCGCGGGGCGACAGCACCTTGGCCTGGATGTTCGCGGCCGTGGTGCTGAAGGGCTTGAACAGCACGCGCTCGCCGGTGGCGCCTGCGGCCGTCATGTTGAAGTTCAGCCCGTCGATCTGCTTGCTGGCCAGGTCGGTCAGGTCGGTGAAGGCGGTGGCCTTGCCGTCGGACATGCGCACCACCTGGCCGGCCGGCGGCGTGGTGAAGCGCACTTCATAGTCGGACGCGGCGAACTTCGTCGCGTCGCTGAACGACACGGTGCCCACGGCCGTGCCCTTGGTGTAGCCGGGCATGCTGGTAGGCACCGAGAACAGGTCCTTGCCGGACTGCCCGTCGAGCGTGAGGCCCAGCTTGTGCTGGGCGTTCATCGTCATGCCGATGGACTGCGCCATGCGGCCGAGCAGGTTCACGCCCTCGGCGAGATCGGTGTTGTTGAAGCGCAGCAGGCCTGAGACCTCGCCGCCGCCGAGCATGTTCTCGTCCAACTCCACGGGCGCGACGCCGGGGCGGTTGAAGAACAGCTTGGTCTGCCCGCTGCCGGGAAAGGACGTCGCCTCGCCCACGGACAGCTGCGTGGCGGTGGAGCCCAGCACCAGCGGCTGGCTGCCCGCGACGAACAGGCCCACGGTGCCGTCGTCGGCCTGCACCTGCGTGGTCTGCACGTACTGGTTGATCTCGCGGATGATCTGGTCGCGCTGGTCCAGCAGGTCGTTGGGCGATTGGCCGTTGCCGGTGGCGCGCGCGATCTGCTCGTTCACGCCGGCCATGCGGCTGGCCAGGCTGTTGATCGCGTTGACGTTGCTGTTGAGCTGTTCGGTGACGGTGTACTGGATCTCCGACAGCCGGTCGGCCGCGGAGCGCATGCGCCCGGCGGTCTCGTCCATGCGCGTGAGCACCACCGTGCGCGCGGTGATGTCGGTCGGGGCCGCCACCACGTCGGACAGGGCGTTCAGCATGTCGGTGATCGAAGCGCCCAGGCCGCTCGTGCCGCCGCTGAAAACGTCCTGCATCTGCGACAGGCGCTCGCCGCGCGTCTGGTCGGCCGCTTGGGTGGCGTTGGCCGCGGCGGCCTGCCGCGTGAGCAGCTCGTTGTGGTTGCGCAGGATGGTCTGCACGTCCACGCCCTGGCCGATGTAGCCGCCGCCGGTGAACTGGCCCTGCACGGTCTGCAGCGACAGCGTCTGGCGCGAGTAGCCGGCGGTGTTGACGTTGGCGATGTTGTGGCCCGCGGTCTGCAGGGCCACCTGGTTGGCGAGCAGGGCGCGGGCGCCGACGTTGAGCAGGCTCATGGAGCGCTTTCCGTCACGCCGCCGTGCGCGGCGAGACGCGCAAGGTGCTGTTGATGGCCCGGCTCAGCTTGCTGGCGTATTCGGGGTCGGTGGCGTAGCCCGCCTTCTGCAGTTCGGTGGCGTAGGCCACGGCGGAATGCGTCTTCTCGCGCGCCTTCTCGTAGCGCGGGTTGTCGTTGATGAGCTTGGCGTAGTCCTTGAAGGAGTCTTCGTAGGAGTCGTAGGCGCGGAACTTCGCCGTCACCTTGCGCGGCACGCCGCCGATGTATTCGGTGGTGGTGATCTCGGCGACCTTGCCCGTCCAGCCCTTGCCGGCCTTGATGCCGAACAGGTTGAAGGAGTTGTCGCCGTCCTTGCTGCGGATCTCGCTCTTGCCCCAGCCGGTCTCGTGGCCGGCCTGGCCCAGCATGAAGCTGGCGGGAATGCCGCTTTCCTTGGCCACGCGCTCGGCCGCATCGCGGTGGTGCTGCACGAAGCTCTCGCGGCCCTTGGGCGCGGGGGCGGACGGGTCGGCCGCCACGGCGGCGGCGCGCTGGCTGGCGGCGCCCAGGCTCAAGGTGGAGGGCACTGAAAACGTGGGCTCGGCACCGGCGCCGGCATCGCCGCCGCCGATCTGGCGCGTCAGCTGGCGCTGGATGGCCTCCGAGAGCCCGCCCTGGCGGCCCGACATCTGGATGGACAGCTGCTGGTCGAGCATGTCCGTGCCCAGGTCCGCCTGGCCGCCTTCCATGAGGCCGGACTTCATCGTCGCCTCGCGCATGCTCTTGATCATCTCGCGCATGAAGAGCGATTCGAACTGCTTGGCCGCTTCCTTGGCGGCCTGCGGGCTGTTCTGACCGGCCTCGTACTTGAGCGCGTTGAGCGAGCGCGAATCGACGGCCAGCGCGTTGGTGGCGGTGGTGGTCGCGGCTGAGGGCAGGGTCATGGCCATGTGCGGTCTCCCGTCAGGTCGGGCGCCGCCGCGCTGAGCGCAGGGACGGCAAGGTGGCGGCCTGGGTCATCAGATGACCTCCAGCTCGGCGTTCAGGGCGCCCGCGGCCTTGATGGCCTGCAGGATGGCCAGCAGGTCCTGCGGCGTGGCGCCCAGCGTGTTGAGCGCACGCACCACGTCGGCCAGCTGCGGCGACGGCGGCATCTGGATGATGTTGCCCGGCTCCTGCTTGACGGTGATGTCGCTCTTTTGCGCCACGACGGTCTGCCCTTGCGACAGCGGGTTGGGTTGGCTGATGACGGGCGTGGAGCTGATGGTGATCGACAGGTTGCCGTGCGCGATGGCGCAGGGGCCCAGCGTCACGGCCTGGTTCAGCACGATGGAGCCGGTGCGGGCGTTGATGACGACCTTGGCGGAGGGGACGGAGTCGGCCACCGCCAGTTCTTCCAGGTCGGCGATGAAGTTCACCCGGGCGCCGGGGTCCAGGGGCGCGCGCACCTGCACCGTGCGGCCGTCCAGCGCCGTGGCGATGCCGGCGCCGTTGCCCAGCTTGCCGTTGATGGCCTGGGCCACCTTGCGGGCGGTCTGGAAGTCCGAGGCGTTCAGGCCCAGGGTGATGGTGTCGCTGTCGTTCAGCGGGGTGGGCACCGAGCGTTCCACTTGTGCGCCATCGGGAATGCGGCCGGCGCTCAGGTGGTTGATCTGCACCTTGCTGCCGCCGGCAGACGCCCCGGCACCGCCCACGACCATGTTGCCCTGCGCCATGGCGTAGATCTCGCCGTCAGCGCCGCGCAGCGGCGTGGCGATCAGCGTGCCGCCCTTGAGCGACTTGGCGTTGCCCATGGAGGACACGCTCACGTCGATGGTCTGGCCGGGCTGGGCGAAGGCGGGCAGTTGGGCGGTGACGATCACCGTCGCCACGTTCTTGAGCTGGGGCGCCGCCGTGCCGGGCGGCAGGCTGATGCCCATTTGCTGCAGGTAGTTCGTCATCGCCTGCGTGGTGAAGGGCATCTGCGTGGTCTGGTCGCCCGTGCCGTCCAGGCCCACGACGAGGCCATAGCCCGTCAACTGGTTGCTGCGCACGCCTTGCACGGCCGCCACTTCCTTGATGCGCAGGGCATGGGCGGGCAACGCCGCGCACAGGGTGGCCAGGGCGGCCAGCAGCCACACGAGCCGCGACGCGCGCGAAATCAGGGGAGAGGGCAGGGCTTTCATGGCCTCGATTGTGAAAGCGGACCGCTTCACGGGATGGGCCAAAAAGATGCCGGATTACCGGTCAATTGGGGCGGCCGGCCCCGGGGGAATACCAGCGAAAAATGCCGCCAGTGCAATCAACACTAGGGTATTGTGCTATGAAAATAATAGCAATCTGCCGCCAGGCCGTGGCGGCAGATTGCGGGGAGGGGATGGGTGGCGGCGCGGTTAGAACGGCGTGACCGAATTGAAAGCCCGCGACAGCCAGCCCATGGCCTGCGCCTCGCTCTGGGCGCCGCGCCCGCGCGATTGCACCCGGGCGTTGGCCACCAGCGTGGAGCTGATCACGCTGCCCGGCTGCAGGGCGCGCGGGTCCACCGTGCCGGAAAAGCGCAGCACGTCCACGTTGTCGTTCACGCCGATCTGCTTTTCGCCGGCGATCACCAGGTGGCCGTTGGGCAGCACGTCGATCACGGTGGTGGTGATGGTGCCGGTGAAGGTGTTGGTGCTTTCGGTGCCGCCCTTGCCTTCGAAGTTGTTGGTGCTGGTCGCGCCCAGCGAGGCCTTGCCCAGGTTGGTCGAACTGATGAACGGCAGCGCGGTGATGCCCGACGCCGTGCCCGACTTGCGGTCCACGGTGGAGGTCGATTTCTGGCTGGCCGACACCGTCTCGATGATCTGGATGGTGACCACATCGCCCACCAGGCGCGCGCGGCGGTCCTCGAACACCGGCCGGTAGCTGGCCGCGTGAAACAGGCTGCCCGTCGCCGGGCCCGAGGGGCGGGGCGTGGCGGCCACGGGCGGCGGCGTGGTGGGCAGCAGGTCCACGGGCGGCGGCGGCGACAGCGTGGCGCAGCCGGTGCACAGCAGCACGAGGCCGGCGACGGCGGCCAGGCGCGCGGACGGCGCCGGCAGGGGGGACGAACGGAGGAAGGAGGCGGTACGCATGGCGGATTCCTGCAACAAGCGGTGGGGGCGTGGGCGTTCTTCGTGGGAACGGTCGGCGTTGCGCTTCAAAGCTGCGCGAGCTTGGCCAGCATCTGGTCCGATGTCTGGATGGCCTTGGAATTCATTTCGTAGGCGCGCTGGGTCTGGATCATGGTCACCAGCTCTTCCACCACGTTCACGTTGGAGGTTTCGAGGAAACCCTGGCGCATGTAGCCCAGGCCGTTCGTGCCCGGCGTGCCCTGCTGGGGCTGGCCGGACGCGGCCGACTCCTTGTACATGTTCTGCCCGATCGGCTCGAGGCCGGCCGGGTTGATGAAATTGGCCATCGCGATGCTGCCCAGCTGCTGGGGCGCGGTGCTGCCCGGCACGGTGGCGGAGACCACGCCCTCGGTGCTGATGCTGATGGCCGTGGCGTTGGCGGGCACCGTGATGCCGTTGGCCACCGGCAGGCCGCTGGAGGTGACCATGCGGCCCTGCGCGTCGAGCTGGAACGAGCCGTCTCGGGTGTAGCCGATGGTGCCGTCGGGCTGGGTGATTTCGAAGAAACCGTTGCCGTTGATCGCCACGTCCAGGTTGTTGTTGGACTGCTGCAGGCTGCCCTGCGTGAAGTTGCGGCTGGTGGCCACGGTGCGCACGCCCAGGCCCAGGTGCAGGCCGGTGGGCAGCTGGTTCTGCTCGGTGGTCTGCGCGCCGACCTGGCGCTGGTTCTGGTAGATCAGGTCTTCGAAGACCGCGTTGTTGCGCTTGTAGCCGTTAGTGGAGACGTTGGCCAGGTTGTGCGAGATGACATCCAGCTGGGTTTGCTGGGCGGACATGCCGGTCTTGGCGATCCACAGGGAATTGATCATGGCGGTTCCTTTGGGGAGGCGGTTGCGTCGGGCTCGGCGGTCAGCCGTTGAGGCTCAGCAGCTGGCTGGCCGACTTGTCGTTGGTCTCGGCCGTCTGCAGCAGGCGCAGCTGCGCCTCGAACTGGCGGGAGGCGGCGATCATTCCGACCATGCTTTCCACGGCATTCACGTTGGAGCCTTCCAGCGCGCCGGACAGCATGCGGGCATTGGGATCGCTGGGCAGCGGATCGCCCGAGGTGGTGCGAAACAGGGCGTCGTCGCCGCGCTTGAGTGGGTCTTCCAGCGTGGGCGTGGCCAGCTTCAGGCGCCCCACGGCTGCGGGGCGCTGGCTGCCGACCTTGGCGGTGATGGTCCCGTCCGAGCCCAGCGCGATCTCCGCGCCCTGGGGCACGTCGATGGGGCCTCCACCGTCCGAGAGCACGGTCAGGCCGTTGCTCGTGAGCAGCTGGCCCGTGGCCGAGACTTCCAGGCTGCCGTTGCGGGTGTAGGCCTCGGTGCCGTCGAGCCCCTGCACGGCGAACCAGGCATTGCCCACCGCCATGGCATCCAGGTTGCGGCCGGTGCGCTGCACCGGGCCGGACGCTTCGGAGTGGCCCGAGGTCGCCTCCAGGGCGAACACGCGGGTCTTGGCGCCGTCGCCCTGCACCGGCACGGCGCGGAAGGTGGACATTTCCGCCCGGAAGCCGTTCGTGGAGGCGTTGGCCAGGTTGTTGGCCAGCACCGACTGGCGCTGCGCGGCAGCGCTGGCGCCCGTCATCGAGGTGTAGATGATGTGGTCCATGGAGGGTCTCGCGCAGGCGTCTTAGTCGGTAGGGGTGGGGTTCAGGAAAAGGATCAGCGCAGGTTGACCAGCGTGGACATCACCTGGTCCTGCGTCTTGATGGTCTGCGCGTTGGCCTGGTAGGCCCGCTGCGCCGTCATCATGTTCACCAGCTCGGCCGTCAGGTCCACGTTGGAGTCTTCCAGCGCGCCGGAGCGCAGGGCACCGAACTTGCCGTCGGTGGGCGCGCCCATCACGGCCTGGCCGGATTCGAACGTCTCGGCCCAGTTGTTGTTGCCGATGGACGCCAGGCCCTGCGTGTTGCGGAAGCTGGCCAGCGCCAGCTGCCCCTCGGCGCGCGTCACGCCGTTGGAGTAGCGCGTCATCACCATGCCGTTGTTTTCGATGTTGATGCCCGTCAGCTCCCCGGCGGTGTAGCCGTCCTGCGACAGGTCGGACACGGCGAACTTGGTGCCGAACTGCGTCACGCCGTCCAGCTTCACGTTCACGCTGTAGTCCGTGAGGTTGTTCGGATTGGGCGGCGTGGGCGAGATCGTGAGCGGCAGTTGAAAGCCGGTGGCGGGCGGGGTCGCCGCGGGCGCGGTGATCTTGCCGTTGTTGTCGAAGGTGATCTGGCCGACGGGCGCGGCCACCACGGGCGGCGTCGCCGTGGGATCGTCCAGCTTGTCGTACACGTCCCAGGTGTTGGCGCCGTTCTTCTGGAAGTACAGGCTCACCGGCTTGGCGACGCCCTGGCTGTCGTAGACGTTGATCGAGGTGCCGTAGGTGGCGCGCGGCGTGGCGGGCACGGGCGGCGTGGCGGTGGAGTCGCCCGCGGCGTCCGGCGCGCGCGCGTCGAGGTTGAACGATGCGGTGATCGACGTGGTCTGCTTGGCCGGGATCGGCTGCGAGGTGGGGAACGACAGCGGCGTGGCGTTGCTGGCCGTGCGCAGGCCCGTGGCCGGGTCCACCGTGTAGCCCATCACCTTGGCACCGCTGTTGGTGACCACGTTGCCCAGGTCGTCGAGCTTGAAATTGCCCGCACGGGTATAGGCATTGGTGCCGTCGGGCTGCTGCAGCTTGAAGAAGCCGTCGCCGTTGATCGCCACGTCCAGGCTGTTGCCGGTAATCGACAGGTTGCCCTGGTTGAACTGCTGCGCCACGTCGGCAGTCTCCACGCCGATGCCGGCGTTGGTTCCCCCCGCGGAGCCGATGGCCGAGGCCACCATTTCAGCGAACTCGGCGCGGGAGGCCTTGAAGCCCACCGTGTTGGAGTTGGCGATGTTGTGGCCGATCACGTCCAGGTTCTTGCTGGCGGCGTTGAGGCCGGACAGGCCTTGCTGAAAGCTCATGGTGTTCTCCTGAGAGGAAGAAGGAAAGCGCGTGGATAGGTGGGAAGGGCGTGCCGGTCAGAGCACCGCTTTGATCTGGCTGTAGTTGACGGTGCTGCCGGTGTCCAGGTCGAGCGTCAGCGCGCCGCTGTTGGAGCCGGTGCCCACCACCTTCGCCTGCATGAGCGCCGTGGACTGCACGGTGCCGTCCTTGGTGGAGGCGACCACGCGGAACTGCAGGTCGCTCTTGTTGCCCGCGTACTTGCTGGCGTCGAACTCGAACTCGTGGCGGCCCTTGTCCTGCGCGCCCATGTCCACCGTGCCGACGACGGCGCCGCCGGGCGTGACGACCTCGACCTTGGTGCTGGTCGCTGCGCCGGCCAGCTCGAAGTAGCCCTTGCCCGTGCTGTCGGTGTAGGTCATCTTGGAGCCTTCCGCGAGCACCGAGCGGCCGATCATGGCCGTGCCCTGCAGCGTCTGCATCGTGGAGAACTGCTCGGCCATGGTCTGCATGGTGAGGTTCAGCGTCTGGATGCCGGTGACGGTGTTGATCTGCGCCATCTGCGAGGTCATCTGCGCGTTGTCCATCGGATTCATCGGATCCTGGTTGTTCAACTGCGCGACCAGCAGCTTCAGGAAGCGGTCCTGTGCGGCGTTGGGGTCGGTGGCCGAATTGGCGCTGGTGCCCGAATTCACGGTGGCGGTGGAGCCGATGGGATTGAGGATCATGGCGAGGTTCTTCCCGAAAAGTTACTGGCCCATCTGCAGGGTCTTGAGGAGCAGCGACTTGGCCGTGTTCATGACCTCGACGTTGTTCTGGTAGGAGCGCGAGGCGGAGATCATGTTGACCATCTCCTCCACCGCGTTCACGTTGGAATGGGTGACGTAGCCTTCCGCATCGGCGGATGGGTGGCTCGGGTCGTGCACCCGTTTGCCCGGCGCGTTGCTCTCGCTGATCGCGCTCACCCGCACGCCGGCGGCGCTCTCGGCGCCCATCGGCGCCGTCTGGAACACCACCTGGCGCGCCTTGTAGGCCTGGCCGTCCGGGCCGGCCACGGCCTCGACGTTGGCCAGGTTGCTGGCCACCACGTTGAGCCGCTGCGACTGCGCACTGATGGCGCTGCCCGAGACGTTGAAGATGGAGAACATGGACATGGCGGTTTCCGCTTTCCGTGGGTGGGGGCGTTACGGCGCTTACTGGCCCTGGATGGCGCTCAGCATCGTCTTGGCGTTGCCGTTGATGAACCGCAGCGTGGCTTCGTAGCGCACGGCGTTGTCCACGAAGGCGGCCCGCTCGCGATCGAGGTCCACCGTGTTGTTGTCCAGGTTGGGCTGGGTCTGCACCGAGTAGCCCAGCGTGCTGCCCGATCCCATGCCCGTCGTGGCGGCCGGCAGCGGAATGTGGCGCGGATCGGTGGCGCTTTGCTGGCGCTGGCCGGCGGCCAGGGACATGGTCGACCCCGATCCGATGCTCAGCGTGGTCGAGCCGCCGCCGGTCGCGTCGCGCATCGCGTCGGCGAAATTGAAGTCGCGGGCCACGTAGCCCGGCGTGTCTGCGTTGGCGATGTTGCTCGCGATGGCACGCTGGCGCTCGGCACGCAGCAAAAGCGCGTTGCCGTGGAAATCCAGCCTTTCAGTCATCTTGTTGAGCATGTCAGCCTCGCAAAGCGTTGGGTCCTGGCCGGAGGAAAAGAGGGGTTCCGGCGTGGGTTCGATTATGGAAATGGGCCGGTTTTTCTAAAGCGCGAAGAACGCGGCGATTGGCGCGCAGTTCGGTGCTTCGTGCGCGCCGGCCGGCCCTAAAGTGCCAGGGGTCGAATGGCCTTCCCTGTTGGGCGGCGCATTCCCTGCCACAGGAGGCCTTCCCATGTCACATACCACCGCTCCCCGATTCCTTTCCACACTGCGCCTGGCCCGGATGACCGCGCTGGCGGCGGCCTTTGCCCTGCCCGCCGCGGCACTGCGGGCCCAGGCCGTGGCCGAACCGGCGGCGGACCTGGGCGGAATCACCCAGCGCTGGCTGGACGATGCGCTGCAGCGCGGCCAGTCGGGCACGGCCAGCATGCCGCTGCGCATGGAAGTGAGCGTGGGGGCCCTGGACCCGCGCCTGCGCCTGGCGCCGTGCGCCCGCGTCGAGCCCTACCTGCCCGCCGGCTCGCGGCTGTGGGGCCGCACCCGCCTCGGGTTGCGCTGCGTGGACGGTGCCACCGCGTGGAACGTGTTCCTGCCCGTCACCGTCAAGGCGTATGGCCCGGCGTGGGTGCTCACGGGCAATGTCGCGTCCGGGGCCGTGCTCACGGCCGCCGATGCGACCGAGGCCGAAGTGGACTGGGCGGCAGAAACCACCGCGATCGTGGCCAATCCCGACAGCTGGGTCGGCATGGTGGCCTCGCGCCAGCTCATGGCCGGCCAGGCCGTGCGCCAGCACATGGTGAAGGCGCCGACCCTGTTCAAGGCGGGGGCGGCGGTGCGGGTGGTGGCGCAGGGGCGGGGTTATTCGGTAACATCCGCAGGCCAGGCGATCACCGCAGGCGCCGTTGGCGAGACTGTGCGCATCCGTATGGAGAATGGCCGTGTCGTCGCCGGTGTTGTGTCCGAAAATGGAACAGTAGAGATCACTTTGTAAGCGATGGGGCGCAAGAAAAGCCTAAAGTCCCTGTCGAAGTGGTCGAAAACATTGCTACTGTGCCCCACATCGAGCGGGGTGGGAGAGAGCGATGAAGATAGGTCAAAACCCCGAAATAGCCAATGCAGTGTCGCAAGCCGCCACTGCCGCCAAGCAGGCCAAGGCCCCTGCGGCTGCCGCCGAAACGGCTGCCAAGAGCGCCGCGCCCGCTGCCGCTGCGGCCGCTGGCGTGCCTGTCACGTTTTCCAGCGCCGCCCGCGGACTCGAAGCCAACGGCCGGGCCAGCACCGATTTCGATGCCAACAAGGTGAAGGCCGTGCGCGCCGCCATCGAAAAGGGCACGTTCACGGTGGACGCCGATGCGATCGCGGACAAGCTGCTGTCCAATGCGCAGGAAATCATCTCCCACACCAGCAACAGCCACTGACCCCGGGTTTCCTGCAGGGGTTGATCGGCACAGGATCCACCCATGCAACTCGAAACCACGCTGTCTGAAGTCGAATCCCGGTTGAAAGACGTCGGTGCCGCCCTGCTGGAAACCGACGCGCTCGCGGTAGAGCGTACCGCCCCCCTGTTGCGCCAGGCCGCTCTCGATCTGTCCCAGGCGCTCCAGAAAATCCCCCGCCCCACCGAATTGCCGGCCGACATCCAGCGCCGCATCCAGGCCCTGCGCAGCCAGTTGTCCCAGCAGCGTGAACAATTGGCACGCCTGTCCGCGTTGACCGAGCGCCAGGTGGCGACCCTGCTGCCGCCCCAGGAGGCCTCGACTTATGGAAACGGTGCGCCGGCACGCTCGGGCGGCGCCGCTCGGATCTACCGGTCGCAGGGCTGATCCCGCCCGGCTTCCCCTTCGTTCCTGCAAAAGCCAGTCCCCCAAAGCAAAAAGGCCGCATCTGCATGCGGCCTTTTTCGTTGGCTCCAGGGGATGTGCCCGGTGGGGCAGCGGCGCTCCGCTAGTGGCTGCGCATCTTGGCGCGCAGGCGGGCGATGGACTGGCTGTGCAGCTGGCAGATGCGCGATTCGGTCACGCCCAGCACGGCCGCGATTTCCTTCAGGTTCATGTCGTGCTCGTAGTACATGCCCATGATGTGCTGCTCGCGCTCCGGCAGGCTCTTGATGGCGGCCACCAGCGAGGCCTTGAGCCGCTGGTCGCGCAGCATGGCCATCGGGTCGGCGTCGCCGTCGGCCACGTGCCGGTCGAGGAAGCTGTCGTCGCCGTCGTCGCCCCGCGTCATGTCTTCCAGGTAGACCAACTGCGTGCCGCGCACCTTGCCCAGCAGCGTCTGGTATTCGCCCAGGCTCAGGTCCAGCTCGGCGGCGATCTCGGATTCCAGCGGGCTGCGCCCGAGTTTCTGCTCCAGCCGGTGGACGGCGTGTTCGATTTCCTTCTGGCTCTTGCGCGAACTGCGGGACATCCAGTCGCCCTCGCGCAGTTCGTCGAGCATGGCGCCGCGGATGCGCTGGGTGGCGAAGGTCTCGAACTGCACGCCCTGCGCCACCTCGTAGCGCGACAGGGCCTCGCTCAAGCCCATCATGCCCACCTGGATGAGGTCGTCCAGCTCCACGTTGGGCGGGAGCTTGGCGATCATGTGGTGCGCAATCCGGCGAACCAGCGGCACGTGCTGGCGGATCAGCGCATCACGGTCGAGCTGTCCTTTGGCGGTGTACATCGGGTCAATGTCTCCGGGCGAAATGCGCTGCCGTCTCCGTCATGCCGAAGGGCGGGGTGGGGGTCGGCGTTGCGGCGCCAATGGTGCACGCGTTTTCCAGCAGTTGCAAGGCCAGGCGCTGCACGTCCTGGGCGTGGTTGGCGCGCACCGTGCTGGTCAGGATGCCGCTGCCCAGGTGCCGCTCGGCGCAGCGCTGCAGCGTGTTCAACGCCGCATGCGTCGGGTCGGCCTGGGCCGGCCCGCCGGGCGGCAGGATGGAGGCCACCGAGCAGTGCACGCCGGCGTGCATCGCCATGTGTTTCAGTTGCCGGTAGCTTTGCACCACGCTGTCGGGGCCGCCTTCGGCGATCACCAGGGGGATGGCCGAGGTCGCGCGCACCAACGGTGCCAGCACCTCGGCGCTGGCGTAGAGCACCAGCAGCGCATAGGTGCGAAAGAAGGGTTGCAGCGCCTGCATCGCGGCCGGGCCGTCGGCGGTCTGGCGGGCGAGGCGCTGCATGCCGTAGCCGGCCGGAATCACCGCCAGCGACGAGGCCGCCGGGCCGGTTTCAAGCGGGGCGCCGTTCTGCCAGGAGGGCTCGGCCAGCAGGTGGGCCAGGCCCGGCGCGTCGTCGGTTTCGCGGGCGGTGCCGTCCAGCACGGCCACGGGATACCCCAGCCGCTGCAGGCTGGAACACACCTGCCACAGGGTTTCCAACCCGTAGGCGGCGTCGGGCTGCGCCACGACGGACACGACCCGCAGGTCCGACTGCGGCGTGATGCTGTGCAGGCTCGTGGCCTGGTGGAATCCGGTATCAAGCATCGACCAGTCCCCTTTCCGAGGCCAGCTCGGGCGAGTGCGAGAAGAAGAAGTTCAGGTCCGACGCCTTGGGGTCGAAGGCCGACTTGGCGGGCGAGCGCATCGAGGTGCTGATGAGCTTGTGCGCATCGGCGGCCTCCCAGTCCTCAGGCACGCGCTGGCCGTTGGTCACGCCGCGCAGCACCATCTGGTGGCGGATCAGGGCGTCGATCGAAGGGCCGAGCTTCACGGCCTCGTCCACCTTGGACAGGATGGCCTGCTGCGAGCCGGCGGTCTTGAAGGCGCTGAGCACGTCGTCCAGCGTGTCGCCGTGGCAGCCGGCGTTCAGCACCAGCAGGCGGTTGACGTTGGGCAGGTCCAGCACATCCAGCATGTCGCGCTTGCGCGGGTCGCGCGGTGCGACGCCGGTGGTGTCGATGAGCACCATCTTCTTGCCGCCCAGCAGGCCGAGCAGGTCCTGCAGTGCGGCGCGGTCGTGCGCCAGGTGGGCCACGACGCCCAGCATGCGGCCATAGGTGCGCAGCTGTTCGTGGGCGCCGACCCGGTACGTGTCCAGCGTGATGAGGCCGACGCTGCCCGGGCCATGGATGCGGGCGCACAGGGCGGCGAGCTTGGCCGTGGTGGTGGTCTTGCCCACGCCGGTGGAGCCCACCATGGCGTAGATGCCGCCTTCTTCGTACAGGGGGCGGGCATGCGCGTCGGTCTTCAGGTTGCGCTCCAGCACTTCCATGAGCCAGCGCACCGCATCGCCTGCGCCCAGTTCCTCGGGCAGGCGCTCCAGCACGGCGCGGGCCAGCGACGGCGAGTAGCCGGCGCGGATGAGCTTGAGCATCAGGTTCGACTGGATCGGGTTCTGCCGGGCCTGGCCGAGCCAGGCCAGGGTGTTGAAGCGGTCCTCGATGAGGTCCTTCATGGACTGCAGCTCGCTCATCAGGTTCTGCTGGCCGGCGGCGGGGGCCAGCGAGGGCACGGGCACTTGCACGCGGCGCGGGGCCACGGGCTCGGGGGCGACGTCCATCGGAATGGAGCGCAGCGGGTTGTGGCGCACCACGGGCGCGGCGGCCGGTGCGGGCATGCGTTCGCGCTCGCGGTCCGGCGCGCGTTCGCGGCTGCGCTCGTTGATCGAAGGGGCCTCGGCCGTGCCGGTCAGGGCTTCGTGGCGGCGGCGCAGCATGCGCTCGCGCACGTAGTCCTGGAACGACAGCGTGCTCATGGCCAACTGCTCGGTGTCCTGCGCCACCGCATTGCGCTGGGGCTCGGCCCGGGCCGCGGCGGCTGCGGGGCGGGCCAGGGTGCGCGCGGGGCTGGCGGCCATGTCGGAGGCGCGCTCCTGCAGGCGGCTCGGCGCGGCCTGCTCGGGCGCGTTTTCCAGGCTGGACAGCGTGTCTTCCGCCGTGGCCATGACTTCCACGCCATTGGCGGTGGGGCGGTTGGACAGGATGAGGGTGCCGTCCCCGAAGGCCATGCGCGCCTTGGCCAGGGCCTCACGCGAGGTGGGGGCGGTGAAGCGTTTGATGTTCATGCGGATGCACCTTTGAGGATCGGGCCAATGCGGATGGTGTGGGTTTCAGGGATCTCGCTGTGGGCGAGCACCTGCAGCCGGGGCGCGACGCGGCGCACCAGGCGGGAAATGGCGTTGCGGATGGCGTCGGGCACCAGCAGGCAGGCGGGCATGCCCAGTTCTTCCTGCTTCATGGCGACTTCGGCGGCCTTCTGCGTGAGGATGTCGGCCACGCCCGGGTCCAGCGAAGGGCCGGCGTTGTTGCTCAGGGCCTGCACCAGCAGGCGCTCCAGGCCGGGTTCGATGGCGATCACGTTCAGCTCGCGCGTCGGGCCGTAGATCTGCTGCACGATGGCGGGCGACAGCGCGATGCGCACACGGCGGGCCAGTTCCACCGGGTCGGTGGTGGCGCCGGCATGTTCGGCCAGCGTCTCGATGATGGTGCGGATGTCGCGGATGTGCACAGACTCTTCCAGCAGCAGCTGGAGGACTTTCTGGAACGTTGCGATCGACACCATTTTGGGAACCACTTCCTCGATGAGCTTGGGGGCCAGTTTTGCCACGTGTTCCACGAGTTGCTGGGTTTCGGTGCGACTCAGGAGCTTGGCGGCTTGAACTTGCATCAAGTGTGACAAATGCGTCGCCATCACGGTTTCTGAATCAACGACCGTAAAACCCGCCATTTGTGCCGCTTCCTTCTGGTGTTCGTCGATCCAGTGGGCGGGCAGGCCGAATGCCGGGTCGGTCGTGGGCGTGCCGATCAGGGGCGTGGTGATGCCGCCGGGATTGATCGCCAGGTGCATGCCGGGGAAGGCCTCGCCTTCGCCCACCACCACGCCGCGCAGGGTGATGCGGTAGGCGCTGGGCTTGAGTTCCAGGTTGTCGCGCACGTGCACGGCCGGCGGCAGGAAGCCCACTTCCTGCGCGAACTTGCGGCGCACGCCCTTGATGCGGGTGAGCAGGTCGCCCTGGCGGTTCTTGTCCACCAGGGTGATGAGTCGGTAGCCCAGCTCCAGGCCCAGCAGGTCCACGGGCTGCAGGTCGTCCCAGCTGGCTTCGCCGTCGTGCGCGGGCGGGGGCGCTTCCACCACCGGCTGCGGGGCGTTGGCGCGCTTCATCAGCGTCCAGGCGGCGTAGCCCAGCGCCGACCCCATGATGAGGAACACGGCGTGCGGCATGCCCGGGATCAGGCCCAGCAGGATCAGGATGCCGGCCGTCACGCCCAGCACACGGGGCGACATGAAGAGCTGTTGCACGATCTGGTGCCCCATGTCCTCTTCCTTGCCCACGCGCGAGATCACCATGGCCGCGGCCACCGAGATCAGCAGGCCCGGGATCTGCGCCACCAGCGCATCGCCGACGGCCAGCAGGATGTAGCTGTTGGCCGCCTGGCCGGCCGACAGGTCGTGCTGCAGCATGCCGATGGCGAAGCCGCCGACGATGTTGATCAGCAGGATCAGGATGCCGGCGACCGCATCGCCGCGCACGAACTTCGAGGCGCCGTCCATCGAGCCGAAGAAGTTGGCTTCTTCCGCCACTTCCAGGCGCCGGCGCTTGGCTTCCTTCTCGTCGATGAGGCCGGCGTTCAGGTCGGCGTCCACCGCCATCTGCTTGCCGGGCATGGCATCCAGGGTGAAGCGGGCCGACACTTCGGCGATCCGCTCGGCGCCCTTGGTCACCACCACGAAGTTGATCACCACCAGGATGGCGAACACGATCAGGCCGACGGCGAAGTTGCCGCCGATCAGGAAGTGGCCGAAGGCCTCGATCACCGCACCCGCGGCGCCCGGGCCGGTGTGGCCTTCCAGCAGCACCACGCGGGTGGAGGCCACGTTGAGCGACAGCCGCATCAGCGTGGTCAGCAGCAGCACCGAGGGAAACGCCGCGAAGTCCAGCGGCCGCAGCATGTAGGCCGCCACCATCATCACCATCAGCGCGACGGCGATGTTCAGCGTGAAGAAGGTGTCCAGCAGCCAGGCAGGGATGGGCAGCACCATCAGCGCCAGGATGGCCACCACCAGCAGCGGGGCGGACATGCCCTGCACGGCCGAGGCGTTGGTGCCGGCCCACTGCCGGACGGATTTCATGGAGGGCGTCATGGGGCGGTCCCTGCGTCGGTGGTGCGGTTCAGCGGATCAAGCTCGGGCGGCACGAACGGGTCGGGCTGGGCCTCGGGCATGCGGCCTTCGCCGCGCATCGCGGCCTTGAGGCGGTAAACGTAGGCCAGCACCTGCGCCACGGCGGCGTACAGCGTGGCGGGAATGGCCTGGTCCAGCTCGGCATGCGCGTAGAGCGCGCGGGCCAGCATGGGCGATTGCAGCACCGGCACCGAATGCTGCGTGGCCATTTCGCGGATCTTGAAGGCCAGCAGGTCGGTGCCCTTGGAGATCACCTGCGGGGCGCTCATCGTGCCTTCTTCGTACTTGAGGGCCACGGCATAGTGGGTCGGGTTCATCACCACGAAGTCGGCCTTGGGCACGGCGGCGATGCTGGCGCGGTCGGCGATCTCGCGGGCGCGCTGGCGCTGGCGGCTCTTGGTCTCGGGGCTGCCCTCGGATTCCTTGTGCTCCTGCTTGATTTCCTCGTGCGACATCTTCTGGCGCGACTTGAAGAAGAACGCCTGCAGCGGCACGTCGACGACCGCCGCGAGAAACACCACCAGCAGCATGAGGCTCACGCCCGAGGTCATCCATTCGCCCACCCAGCGCAGAGCCACCGGCGAGGGCTGCAGCACCAGCATGGACAGCTTCTGGATGCTGTTGCCCAGGAAGTTCCAGGCCACGGCGGTGATCACGCCGGTCATGAGCACCATCTTGCCCACGTTGACCAACTGCTGTTTGGACACCAGGTTGGTGAACCCCGAGATCGGGTTCAGCCGGCTGAACTGGGGCGTGATGGGCTGGAAGCTGAACACCCAGCCGCCGGCGCCGATGGCGCTGACCACGGCTGCGGCGCTGGTGAGAACGGCGAAGACGAGACTGGCGACCATGCCGATCAGCGCCATCTGGTGCAGCCGGGTGACCATGCTGCCCGTGGCCTGCACCGTGGCGGCGTTGAACACCAGCTGTTCGCGCACGGCCAGCTGCAGGTGTTCGGTCAGCATGGGCGCCAGCACGAGGACGCTGCAGGCGCCCATGCCGAGGACGGCGATGTGGGACAGGTCCCGCGAGCGCGCAGCCTGGCCGTCCTTGCGCGCTTTCTGGAGCTTGTGCTCTGTCGCGGGGAGGTCTTTGTCTTGGCTGGAGTCCATGGTGGCATGACGGCTGGTGGTCATGCCATTGTCGTGAGCGCCCCGGAAACCTAAAGCGCGAATAGACGGCTTGTCGGGCGGCTATTCAGGGTGGCGGCCGGAGGGGTGGGCCGGCAGGGGCGGGGCGTCACGCACGCCGTTGCATCAAAAATGATAGCAATATGCCCTAGTACTTATTGCCATTGCATGCCAAAAGGCCATGCAATCCCATGCGGGTATGCAGTGGGCGCTCCTCTTTCAGGAGCGCCAACGCTGCGCGCGCCATCAGAAGCCCAGGCTGGCCAGCAGATCGTCCACTTGCGACTGGTCGGTGACCACATCGGGCGTGCCTTCGGGATCGACCACCGGGCCGGCCAGGTGTTCGCGGCGCGCTTCCACCACCGGGGCGACCTGCGCCTGCGCGGCCGGGGGGGCGGTCTGGATGAGCAACTGCACCAGCTGCTCTTCGATCGTGGCCGCCAGATTGACCACACGGGCGATCACCTGGCCGGTGAGGTCGTGGAAGTCCTGCGCCATCATGATTTCGGTCAGGTGGCCGTCGGCTTCCTTGGTGACGCGTTCCACGTCGTGCAGGAAGTTCATGATCTCGCCCTTGGCGACGGCCGCCACGGGGTCCTTGACCAGCGAGGAGACGACGCGACGGGTTTCCTCGGCGATGAAGTCGTGCTGGGCCTTGGCCTGCTCCACCCGGCTCAATACCTTCTCTGCCGCTTCGCCCGTGAGGCGCGCGATGTAGGAAAGTCGGCTTTGCGCATCGGGCAACTCGCCCATCGTGCCGCGCAGCTTGTCGGCATAGCCGAGTTCGTTCAGCGAGTCGTGCAGCTGGCGGGTCAGCTGGCCGATCTTGTTGTGAACGGCGCCGGCTTCCGGAAGGTTGTTGTCCGAGGTATCCATGATCACAGGCCCATTTTCTTGAGGATCAGGGTGACTTTCTCTTCCAGCGTGGCCTTGGTGAACGGCTTGACGATGTAGCCGGCTGCCCCGTTCTGGGCGGCTGCCACGATGTCTTCCTTGCGGGCTTCCGCCGTCACCATCAGCACAGGCAGGTGCTTGAGCTTGTCGTCCTTCTTGATTTCAGCCAGCAGCTGGAATCCGTTCATGTTGGGCATGTTGATGTCGGTGACGACGAAATCGAACTTGCTGTTGCGCAGTTTGTTCAGCGCCACCACGCCGTCTTCCGCCTCGTCGGCATCGGCAAAGCCGCTTTCCTTGAGCAGGTTGCGCACGATGCGTCGCATGGTGGAGAAGTCGTCAACGATCAAAAAGCGGAGTGCAGTGGTCACGTGGGACCCTTTCGGTCGGAAATTGCAGTGTGTATTGTCATGGGCCGCAGGTTTGGTGACAAGACGTTACGGCCGAGGGGCGGATGCCGGATTCTCGCGCTTTTCGGCGGTGAACTCCGTGGAAGTGATGGTGGCAGATTTCTTTCCGAGCAGCCGTTCCTCGGCTTCCTGGGTCAAAACCGTGATCGTGATGCGCCGGTTGGCGGGCGCGCGCGGCTCCTTGGGTTCCAGCAAATCGCTGGCCGCCAGCCCGACAACGCGGCCCAGCTTGGCATCCGGCATGCCGGCGGCCACGAGTTCGCGGCGCGAGGCGTTGGCCCGGTCGGCCGACAGTTCCCAATTGCTGTAGCCGCGGTCGCCGTTACCGTAGGGCGTCGCGTCGGTGTGGCCCGCCAGGCTGATGCGGTTTTGCACGCCGCCGAGCGCGGTTCCGATTTCTCGAAGAATGTCGCGCATGTAGGGTTTTACCAACGCACTGCCGCTGTCGAACATGGGCCGGTTCTGGTCGTCCACGATCTGGATCTGCAGGCCATCGGGCGTGACATCCATGCGGATCTGCGAGCGATATTCATTCAGCTTGGGCGTTTCGGTGATCAGCGCGTCGATTTTGGCCTGCAGCGCCTTGATGCGCATCTCGTCCTGGCGGGCGCGCTCGGCGCGTGCGGCTTCGAGGTTGGCGCGGCGGTTCGTCGACGTCTCCGAGTCGGAGCGCCGCACCTGTCCGTGCACCTTGGACAGGTCGTTGCCGCCGCCGGGAATCACGCTGGAGCTGTTGCCCGCGCCGTCGCCCCCCTGCATGGCCACCTTCAGCGGCGAGTTGAAGTAGGCGGCAATGCCCTGCAGTTCGCCCTTGGCGGTGGAGCCCAGCAGCCACATCAGCAGGAAGAACGCCATCATGGCCGTCACGAAGTCGGCATAGGCGATCTTCCAGGCGCCGCCATGCACGGCGTGGCCGCCCTTCTTGACGCGCTTGATGATGATCGGCTGGAGTTTCTTGTCGGCCATGGTGGCGTCTTCAGCCTACTTCTTGCCCTTCACGTGGCTTTCCAGCTCGGAAAAGCTCGGTCGGTCGGTGGAGAACAGGACCTTGCGGCCGAATTCGATCGCGGTGGCGGGGTTGTAACCCTGCATGCTGGCCAAAAGCGTGGTCTTGATGCACTGCAGTTCCTTGGCGGCATCTTCCAGCTTCTGCTCGACCAGGCCGCCCAGCGGTTCCACCACGCCATAGGCCAGCAAGATCCCGAGGAAGGTGCCGACCAGCGCCGAGCCGATCATGCCGCCCAGCACCGAAGGCGGCTGGCCCACCGAACCCATGGTGTTCACCACACCGAGCACGGCCGCGATGATCCCGAAGGCGGGCAGGGCCCCGGCCAGGCGGGCCAGCGCTGCCACGGGGGCATGCGCTTCCTGGTGGTGGGTTTCGATCTCGCTGTCCATCAGCGCCTCGATCTCGTGGGCGTTCAGGTTGCCGGACACCATCATGCGCAGGTAATCGGTCATGAACTCGATCACATGGTGGTCGTTGCCGACCGTGGGGTATTTCTTGAAGATTTCCGACTCGTGGGGCGTCTCGACATCCTTTTCGATGGCCATCAGCCCTTCCTTGCGGGCTTTTTGCAGGATGTCGTAGAGCATGGCCATCAGTTCCATGTACCGCGCCTTGGTGTACTTGGACCCCTTGAGCGCCATGGGCAGCGCCTTCAGCGTGGACTTGAGCACCTTCGGCTGGTTATTCACCACGAACGCGCCCAGCGCGCCGCCGAAGATCGTGATCATCTCGAACGGGAGCGCTTTGATGATCACGCTCACATTCCCGCCGTGCACCACGTACACGCCGAAAATGCACCCGAGACAGACCAGGTAACCGATGATTACAAACATGGGGCCATTCTGTCAGAGTCTTTTTGAAGCGCAAAAACGGAAATGCAGGCGGGATACACCCCAATTCGTTCCCCTTGACAAGTCCCGTTGCCCTGTTGGTGAAACCGGCCGCCCACCGCCAAAACAGGCGGGCAAACCATGGTTTATTGGGGCCACCGCAGGCTCCGCGAGCCCCTAAGATGGACCCCAGCCGTTTCGATCCACTGCCCTGATCCAACCCTTCCCCATTGCCTGCCGCCGATGTGCTCCATGCCCACTTCCACCGACGACGCCGATGTGCAAGAGCATGCCGAGCTGCTGATCGCGCTCTTCCAGGCCGAGCAGTGCCTGGCGCAGCAGGACCTGATGGGGGCCCTGACGAAATTCGCGACGGCCCTGGCGTTCGATCCGCAGCGGGCGGACGTGTGGATGCATGTCGGGCGCACCTACCTCAAGATGGAAAACTGGGCGCAGGCCATTCCGGCGCTGGAGACCGCCCTGAACCTGCAGCCCGGCATGCCGGATGCGCAGCATGGCCTGTCGTTCGCGCTGTTCAACCTGGGCCGGCATGCCGAAGCGTTGCAAATGATCGACGATGTGTGTCGCCGCGGCAACAATCCGGCCATGTGGGTCATGCGCGCTTTCCTGCATGACCAGATCGAGGGCAATCCCGTCAAGACGCTGGAGGTCTATCGGGACTGGGGCCGGCGCTACGCCGATCCGCTGACGCGCAAGGCCGCTGCGCTCGTGGTGGCCGATCGGCGGCCGAAGAAGCGCCTCAAGGTCGGCTACGTCACGGCCGACTTCCGGGAGCACTCCATCGCATTCTTCATGCTGCCCGTGCTGCGCCACCACGACCCTCAGGAGGTCGAGGTGCATGTGTACTCGGGCGGGCGGCGAGACGGCATCACCGATGCCCTGCAGCAATGCGTGCCCCATTGGCACGAGATGATCCATCTGTCCGACGACGAGCTGTACACGCTCATCCGCTCGCACGGCATCGACGTGCTGGTGGACCTGTCGGGCCACACCGCCGGCAACCGCCTGCTGGTCTTCGCGCGCCGCGCAGCGCCCGTGCAGGTGACGTGGCTCGGATTCATGAGCCCGCTGGGCATGAAGGCCATGGACTACCGCCTGACGGATGTTGGCATCACCCCGCCGGGCCATGAAGTCTTCTACAGCGAGCGGCTCTTTCGCCTGGCCTGCATGGCGAGCTACGCGCCGCCCACCTATGCGCCGCTGTGCGAAGAGCCGCCGATGCTGCGTAACGGCTACCCCACGCTCATCTCGCTGAACAATTCCGCCAAGGTCACGGACCGCATGCTGGGCGTCTGGGGCCGCATCCTGCAGGCACGCACCGATGCGCGCCTCGTCATCATGGTGAAGGAGCGGTCTGCCGAGGCCGCGCAGGCCAACATGCAGATGCGGGTCGAGGCGCAGGGCCTGCCGCTGGACCGCGTGTTCGTGATGCACCAGCAACCGCTCAACCAGTTCATGGAACTGGGGCATATCGCCGACGTGGCGCTCGACACGGCCCCGATCTCCGGCGGCACCACGACGCTGCATGCTCTCTGGATGGGGCTGCCGATCGTGGCGCTGGACGCCGAGCGCGGTGTGGACGCGAGCACCGCGCGCACGCTGCAGGGCGTGGGCTATCCCGATTGGGTAGCGCGCAGCGACGACCAATACGTCGAGCGGGCCCTGGCGTTCATGGCCGATCCGGAAACCCTGGCCCGCCTGCGCCACGAAACACGGCAACGCGTTTCCGCCTGCGCACTCATGGACTATGCCGCCCGCACGGCCGAGCTGGAAAAGGCGTTCCGGCTCATGTGGCTCAACTACCTGGAAGGCCGTGACCGTTTCCTGGATGTGTTCGCCGATCCGGAGCCGGTCCTGGCACGCCTGGACGGTGGCGAGAAGCGTGTGCACGGCACGCCCTCCGTATGACCGCCGGCGCTCCCACCGATCCCATTCCTCTGCTGGTGCCGGATGTGCCGGACCCGCTGTCCCTCCTGCCCTATCTGCAGCGCATGCATGCCGCGCGCTATTACTCCAACGGCGGCCCACTGGTGCGCGAACTGGAGGACCGCTTCGCCGAGCGTTTCGGCCTGGGCGCGGAACAGGTCACGACTGTGGCAAGCGCCACCCTGGGCCTGGAGTTGGTGCTGCAATCGCTGGGGCTGCGTGCCGGCTCCCGGGTGCTCATGCCCACCTTCACGTTCGCTGCCACGGCGACGGCCGTGCTGCGCGCCGGCCACGTGCCGGTACTCTGCGATGTGGATGCCGACAGCTGGCTGCTGACGCCCGACATCGCGCGCGGGGCCCATGCCACCGATGCCGTGGATGCCGTCCTGCCCGTGGCGGCCCTCGGCATGCCGCACGACATGGCGGCCTGGCAACGCTTCGAGGACGAAACGGGCCTTCCGGTGGTGATCGATGCGGCAGCCGGCTTTGGCAGCCAGTGGCTGGCAGGCGCTTCTGGCACGCTCGTGTTCAGTCTCCATGCCACCAAGTCGCTGCCGGCGGGAGAGGGCGGTTTCGTGGTCTCGTCCCGTCCCGGGTTGGCGGCGCGAGTGCGTCAACTGGCCAATTTCGGCATCAACCTCGACCCGGCCAGCCACCTGCCGGTCGGCGCCCTGGCGGCAGTGGGCACGAACGCCAAAATGAGCGAGTTGCACGCTGCCGTGGCGCTGGCATCGCTCGCTTGCTGGGAGCAGGGCGCGCAGGCCCGGCGCGCGTTGCAGCGGGAAATGCAGGATGCCCTTGCGCGCGCGGCGGACGGCCGGATCGCATGGCAGTTGGCGGGCCCGGCCGGCGCCATTGCAGCACCGACGCTGTTGTGTGCACGGATGCCCGACGCTGCCTGCCGGGGACGGCTCGAGGCACTGTGTGCCGCGCAGGGCATCGCGACGCGTCGCTGGTACCAGCCTCTCATGCACCGCATGGAAGCCCTGTTGCCCTTCTGTACGCTATTGCCCACGCCCCAAGCGGATGCGCTCGCCGAGACCCTGATCGGTCTGCCGTTCTTTCCGAAGATGGATCCTGCGCAGATGCAGCGGCTCACCCGTGTGATGGAGCAGGCAATGCGCAGCTAGGAAGGGGCCCATTTCAGATCACTGTAGAGACAATGGGCTGTACGAGCCGCCGCTGGCTCGGCAGGCCCCAGACCGGTACCGAGCACGGGGCCGCGGTCCTTGCAACATCCATCCAGAAGAGTCGATCCATGCCGACCAGTGTCGTTTCCCCCCACTTCTATCGAGATCCCGATCACCACGCCCGCGAAATGGAGGGGCTGTTCCGCGAAAGCTGGGTTTTCGTCTGCATGCGCTTCGAACTCGACGGTCTCGTGCATCGCGGTGTGCAGGTGGGCGGGGTGTCGTTGTTGCTCCAGTGCGACAGCCAGGGGCGGCCGCGTGCCTTTCTCAATGTCTGCTCCCACCGGCATGCCCAGTTGTGCGAATCGGGCGCGCACCGCGGGCCTGCACGCTGCCCCTACCATGGCTGGGTGTACGACCGGGAGGGCGTTCCGGTCGGCATTCCGGCGAAACACTGCTTTCCCGAGGTGGTGGCCGAACCTGCCCGCTTTCGCCTGCAGGAATTCAACTGCGAGGCGGTAGGGCAGTTCGTATTCGTGCGTATTTCAGAAGGCGGCCCGGCACTGCGCGAGTATCTGGGCGAGCAATACGCCTTTCTCGAACGTGCCAGTCAGGGGATGCAAGGCTTGCTGGACGAGTTCCGGGAGCCGGTGGGCGCCAACTGGAAAATCGTGATCGAAAATGCCCTCGAGGGGTATCACGTCCCTGCCGTGCATTCGCGGACCTTCATGCAGGTCGACGGCATGGACCGGGCCGAAACGGCACCCCGCTTCTTCCTCGAGGATCGCCGGCACAGCCATCTGGAACATGCCGCCGATGCGCAGTGGGTAGCGCGGTTCGCCCGCATGGAGAGCAAGATCGGGCAGTGGCCCTGGCGCTTCGCGCATTACACCCACCACCATATCTTCCCGAACCTGACCGTCACGTCGTTCATGGGTTACAGCTTCCATGTCCAGTCGTTCGAGCCGACCGCGCCCCGCCAGACCACGGTTCACTCGAGGACTGTGGGCGTGGAGTTCACCGGGACCACGCCTGCCGGCGCCAAGATGATGGAACACATCCATGCCGACGGCCACGCCTTCACGCGCAAGGTGTTCGCGGAAGACGGCGGTATTTGCACCAAAGTCCAGGCGGGCGTCGATCAGGCGGAGCGCCCGGCCCTCGTGGGCGCCGGGATCGAGGACCGGGTGGCGCATTTTCAGGCGGCCTATGCCCGGGCGCTTCAGGGCTCCGAAACACCGATGGGCGGAAAAGCATGAAGGCCATCATCCTGGCGGGGGGGCTGGGTTCCCGCCTGAGCGAGGAGACGCAGCAAAAGCCCAAACCCATGGTGGAGATCGGCGGCCGCCCGATTCTCTGGCACATCATGAAGATGTACTCGCACCATGGCATCCATGACTTCGTGGTGTGCTGCGGCTACAAGGGCTACGTGATCAAGGAGTACTTCGCGAACTATTTCCTGCACATGTCCGACGTGACGTTCGATCTGGTGAACAACCGCATGGACGTTCACGAGCGGTATGCCGAACCCTGGCGGGTGACCCTGGTGGACACCGGCGATGCCACCCAGACGGGTGGCCGCCTGCGCCGTGTGCGGCGCTACGTGAGCGAGGACGAGGCCTTCTGCTTCACCTATGGCGACGGGGTGGGCGATATCGACATCACCGCGCTCATCCGGTTCCACCGGGCGCATGGACAGCCGGCCACACTCACCTCCACCCGGCAGCCCGGCCGCTTCGGCGCGCTGGACATGGAGGGCGACCGCGTGATGTCGTTCCGCGAAAAGCCCGATGGCGGCGGTGGCATGGTCAACGGCGGGTTTTTCGTGCTGTCTCCTGCCGTGTTCGATCTGATCGATTCCGACGAGACGGTGTGGGAAGGCCCTCCGCTCGAGGCGTTGGCGCGGTCTGGGCAGTTGCGGGCCTATCGTCACGAAGGTTTCTGGCAACCCATGGATACGCTGCGCGACAAGAATTATCTCGAACAGCTTTGGCAGGGGGGGCATGCGCCCTGGAAATCATGGTGAGCGGTCCCGACAGCGGTTTTTGGTCCGGACGCAAGGTGTTCGTCACGGGCCACACTGGTTTCAAAGGCACCTGGCTGTCGCTTTGGCTGCAGCGTTTGGGCGCGCAGGTGACGGGGTATGCGCTGGAGGCGGATTCCATGCCCGCGATGTTCGCGCTGACCCGGGCCGCGCAAGGCATGCAGTCGGTCATCGGCGATGTGCGGGATGCGGCGTTGCTTGCAGGCGCGCTGGAAGCAGCGGCGCCGGAGATCGTGATCCACATGGCCGCACAGCCCCTGGTGCGCAAGTCCTACGCCGATCCGGTCAGCACCTATTCGACCAACGTCATGGGTACCGTGCACCTTCTGGACGCCGTCCGTCGCGTGCCGTCGGTGCGCGCCGTGGTGGTGGTGACGAGCGACAAATGCTATGAGAACCGGGAGTGGCTCTGGGCCTATCGCGAGGACGACGCGCTGGGCGGGTTCGACCCCTACAGCAACAGCAAGGCATGCACCGAGCTGGTGGCCGCCTGTTACCGCGACTCGTTCTTCGCCCCGGCAAGGCACGCGGATCACGGTGTGGCGCTGGCCACGGCGCGTGCGGGCAATGTGATCGGCGGCGGTGACTGGTCCCGCGACCGGCTGATTCCGGACTTCCTGAGAGCCTCCTGCGGCGGCGATCCGCTGGACGTGCGCAATCCCGCTGCCGTACGGCCATGGCAACATGTGCTGGAGCCCCTGGCCGGGTACCTCCAATTGGCGCAGAGACTCGTCGAGAAGGGGACGGCGGTATCGGGCGCCTGGAATTTCGGGCCCGCCGAGCAGGACGTGCGAAGCGTCGGCGACGTCATTCGGCAACTGGCTGCCGCGTGGCCTGGCCCTGTCGAATGCCGCTTCGCGGCCGGGCCCGAGGGCGTGCACGAGGCGCAGATGCTCCGGCTCGACAGCAGCAAGGCCTGCTCTCTGCTGGGCTGGGGGCCTCGGTGGTCGCTGGCGCAGGCCGTGGAGAGCATTGCCCAATGGCATTCCGCACACGCTCGCGGCGAAGACATGCGCCAGGTGACCGAGCGTCAGATCGAATCGTATTGCGCCGCCGAGCGCTGAAATTCTATGGACAAGTTGCACCACATCCGCGAGCAGATCGCCGCGCTCGTTGGCGAATATGCGGCCCATGCGTATCGTGCCCAGCCATTCCTGCCGGGCGCCACGGCCATTCCGCCCTCCGGCAAGGTCATCGGGGAGGCCGAACTGCAGAACATGGTGGCCGCATCGCTCGACGGATGGCTGACCACGGGGCGTTTCAACGATGCGTTCGAAAAGCGCCTGCGCGAGTACCTCGGGGTGCGCCATGCGCTCACGACGAACAGCGGCTCGTCCGCGAATCTGCTCGCCTTCTCGGCGCTCACGTCTCCTGCATTGGGCCAGAGGGCCATCCGCCCGGGCGACGAGGTGATCGGTGTGGCGGCAGGGTTTCCCACCACCGTCAATCCCATCCTGCAGAATGGCGCGGTGCCCGTCTTCGTGGATGTGGAGCTCGGCACTTACAACATTGATGTCGCGCTGATCGAAGCTGCGATCTCGCCGCGCACCAAGGCCATCATGCTGGCCCACACCCTCGGCAATCCCTATAACCTGGAAGCGGTGCAAGCGCTGTGCCGCAAGCATGGACTGTGGCTCGTCGAGGATTGCTGCGACGCCCTGGGGTCCACTTACGACGGACGGCTGGTAGGCACCTTCGGCGACATCGGAACCCTGAGCTTCTATCCGGCCCACCACATCACCATGGGCGAAGGCGGCGCGGTCTTCACCAACGACGATGAACTGGCACGCATCGTCACGTCATTCCGCGACTGGGGGCGGGACTGCTATTGCGGGCCCGGCAAGGACAACACCTGCGGAAAGCGGTATGGCTGGCAACTGGGCGATCTGCCCCCAGGCTATGACCACAAGTACACGTATTCGCATGTCGGCTACAACCTCAAGATCACCGACATGCAGGCGGCCTGTGCCCTGGCGCAGATGGACCGGTTACCCGGCTTCATCGCGGCGCGGCAGCGCAATTTCGAGCACCTCTCCGGCCGGCTGAAAAGCTGCGAGGAGTTCCTGGTGCTTCCCCGGGCCACGGAGAATTCGCAGCCTTCGTGGTTCGGGTTCCCGCTCACGCTGCGCGAAGCGGCCGGTACCCGCCGCGTCGATCTGCTGGAGTACCTGGAGCAGAGCCGCATCGGCACGCGGCTGCTGTTCGCCGGCAACCTGACCCGGCAGCCTTCGATGCAGGGACAGACGTGCCGGGTGGCCAGCAGCCTGGCGAATACGGACACGGTCATGGAGCACACGTTCTGGCTGGGCATCTACCCCGGATTGAGCGAGGCCATGATCGACTTTGTGGCCGATCGCATCGAAACCTATTTCGGCGTCAACTTCTAGCACCCACCATGCGCTTCGAAGAAAGCCCTCTGCCGGGCTGCTACCTGATCCAGCCCGAAGTGCGGCCCGACGAGCGCGGGCGATTCGTGAAGACCTTCAGCCGCGAGGCGTTCCTTGCCCGGGGGCTCTACTGCGACTGGGTGGAGAGTTTCTACAGCGTATCGCGGCGTGGCGTGCTGCGCGGGCTGCACTTTCAGTTGCCGCCGCACCAACATGCCAAGCTGGTGCATTGCAGCCACGGCCGCCTCTTCGATGTGGTGGTCGATCTGCGCCGCGGCTCGCCGACACAGGGTCGCTTTGCCACCTTCGAGCTGGACGCCGAGCTTGGCAACCAGGTCTACATTCCGGCGGGGTGTGCCCACGGCTGCTATGCGCTGACCGAAGGCGCGACCATCGTCTACCACGTCACCTCGGCCCACGCGCCTGGGCACGATGCCGGCATCCGCTGGGACTCTGCCGGCATTCCCTGGCCCGATGACCATCCTGTGCTGTCGGTGCGTGACCGCGAGCACCCGCAGATGGAGGATTTCGCCAGCCCCTTCGAGATGCCGGAAGGACTGCCGAATGACCACTGAGCGGCATGTGTTCCTGACGGGAGGGACGGGGTTCATCGGCCGGCACGTGCTGGCATCCCTGCTGGAGGCAGGCCATCGCGTCACCGTCCTGAGGCATCCGGCCGACGCGCCTGCATCGGTGCATCCTCGCCTTGTGTGGCTCAGCCGCGCCATGGACCAGTTGGCGCCCGCCGATCTGGCCGGGGCGGACGTGCTGATGCATCTGGCGTCGCCCGGCGTCCCGCCGCAGCAGGCCGACTGGCAGGCCCTGTTCTACTGGAACGTCACCGTTTTGCTGCAACTGCTCGATACGGCGCGTGCCGCTGGCGTGAAGCGGTCGGTCCTGGCGGGTACTTTCGCGGAATACGGTCGCAGCGCGGATGCCTTCGACTTCATTCCGGCCAGCGCACCGCTGGCACCCGCGTATGGCTATGCTGCATCCAAGGCCGCAGGTTTCCAGGCTGCGCATGCGCACGCGATCGAACACGCCATGGAGCTGTGCTACCTGCGGATCTTCTCGGTCTTCGGCGAAGGCCAGTACGCCGGGAACTTCTGGCCAGCGTTGCGTCTGGCCGCGTCGCAGGGCCTTGATTTTTCGATGACCCCGGGGGCGCAGGTGCGCGACTACGTCCCCGTGGAGGCGGTCGCCCGGGCATTCCGGCATGCGGCCGAGCGCGGCGACGTCGAGGCGGGCAGGCCCTGGGTGCGCAATGTGGGATCGGGCTCGCCGGTATCGATGCAGGATTTCGCGCAGCACTGGTGGTCTGTCTGGAAGGCGCCGGGCCGGCTGCTCGTCGGCGCCCTGCCGTACCGGCCCAACGAGGTGATGCGCTGCGTCCCCGAAATGGCGGCCGACCTGTTCTTGTCTGGATCTGAGCATGAGGGGCGACGATTTGCGTGAATTTAACGAACTGTCCGCCCTGGAGGGCTCGCGCATCCTGATCACGGGTGCCGGCGGAATGCTCGGGCAGGCTTTCACCCGCCACTTGGCTGAGCAGGTACCCACTGCCCTGGTCGCGGCCCTCGACCGCCACGCGTTCGATGTGCGCCAGCGCGAGCAGGCCCAGGCCTTGCGCGCCTGGCGGCCCGATATCGTGATCCATTGCGCCGTGTGTTCCGACGTCAACTGGTGCGAGGACCATGCGGACGCGGCGGCGCAGGTGCAGATCGAAGGAACCCGCCACGTGGTCGAGCTGGCCCGCGAATGCGGGGCCCGTTTTTTTTACCCGCAGACCTTCCTGATCTACGACGGAAGCCAGCCGGTGGACGAGGCCATGCCCCCCCGTCCTTTGAGCGTGTACGGACGGCTCAAGCTGGAGGCGGAGCAGATCGTGCTGGATGCATCGCCGCAGGCGCTCACTGTGCGCATGGGTGGGTTTTTCGGAGAGCATGCGCGCGACAAGAATTTCGTCGGCAAGCTGGTTCCGCACCTCGCGGGACTGCTGCGCTCCGGCGTGGACCGCATGGAGATCGGTGACCGCATCTGGCAGCCCACGCTCACGGACGATCTGGCCTACAACAGCCTGCTGCTGCTGGCGCGTGGCGAGACAGGCCGTTTCTGCATGGCTTCCCATGGGCAAGCCTCTTTCTTCGAACTGGCGCGGGAGATCGTGCTCCGATTGGGGCTGGATCGCCGCATCGAGATCGCGCGTGTTCCTGCGGAAAGCATGGCCCGCAAGGAAAAAGCCGTGCGCCCCGATGCGGTGGTGATGCGCAACGCCGCGCTGCAGGCCCGCGGGCTGGATCGTCAGCGCACATGGCAGGACAGTCTGGCCGCCTATCTCGACCACCCTTATTTCACTGGAATGTTCGCCCCATGAGCCTGCAACTGCTGAGTCCCTTCGTTCACCACGACATGTTCGGTCCCATGCGCAACCGTGTGGCCATGGCCGCCATGACGCGTGGTTTTGCCGATGCGCAGCACCGCTGCACGGACGAAATCGCTGCCTACTACGCACGGCGTGCCGCGGCTGGCGTATCGCTCATCCTGACGGAGGGCATCGTGGTCCATCCTTCGGCGGATGGTTACCGGAACGTGCCCCACCTGCAGAACGACGAGCAGGTAGACAGCTGGATCCCGGCCGTCCGGCAGGTGCAGGAGGCCGGCGGGCGCATCGTGGCGCAACTGTGGCATTGCGGGCGGATCTCGCACCCGGACTTCACTGGCGGGGTGGCGCCGGTCAGTTCCACCGATCGGCCGGCGGCCGGCATCAACCGCCAGAATGGCCAACCCTACGGGCAGCCCCGTGCGCTGCATGCATCGGAGATGCCTGGCATCTACCGTCTTTTCGAGGAGGCCGCGCAGCGCGCCCTGAATGCAGGTTTCGACGGCGTGCAGATCCATATGGGACATGGATACCTGATTGACCAGTTCCTGGATGCGCGCATCAATGACCGGACCGATGCCTATGGCGGATCGGTCGAGAACCGTTGCCGCATCGTGCTGGAACTGGTGGAGCGCCTGCTGCCCATTTGCGGCCCCCAGCGACTCATGATCCGCCTCTCGCCTGCGCGGATGATGGGCGGACTGTACGAGTGGCCGGACCTCGACGACATGCTGCAGCATCTCATCCCCCAGCTGGATCGCCTGGGACTGAGGCAATTGGATATCAGTTGCGCGGATGCGCCCTATGCCGAAACTTCCGGAAAAATCGTGCGCCGTGTGCGTCCCCTCTGGCCCCACTTCCTGATGGGGGGCGCTTCGCTGTCCGCTGCGGATGCCGAGCACGAAATCCAGGAGGGGCATCTCGACATGGTCACCTGGGGCCGCGCGCTCCTTGCGAACCCGGACTTCGTGCAAAGGCTGGAGCTTGGAGAAGCCCTCGAGCCCATGACGCCCGAGCGGCGCGCCGTGCTCTATTGAACGGGTCGGGGGCCGTCAGCCGACCCGGCCACTGAAGAATTCGGCGATGGTGAAGTCCTGCGCGCTTTCCTCGTGCGCCTGCCGCATGGCCGAGGGCAGATCGGCGTAGACCTCCCGCCACCAGGCGGGCGTGCCGACGAAGCCCTTGTTGAGGGTCAGATTGAAGAGCGGGACGCTCTTGAGCGACAGGACATCGGCGTACTCGTCCATCGGAAGCAAATGGTTCGCGGCGAACCGGTAGCCATCGGCGAGGTCCCGGGCCGGCTCACCCCACTTGCGCGCCAGGCTCTGCCACAGCAGGCATTCGACGGCCGCCTTCTGGATCTGCTGGTAAGGCTCGTCGGTCCGGTGCTGGATCTCGGACGCACCGCGCAGGTCTTCCGGCAGTGCCCACAGCTCGCACATGTCCTGGGTGCGGCTCACGAGAAAACGCTCGGAGAAATGGAAGGGAATCTGCTTCCAGGACGAATGCGCCAGGAAGCCGAACTTCTCCTCGTTCCTGCTGCCATCGTCGAACAGTTCTTCCACCGCCCGGTAGAGCGATCCGGTGACGACCGTATCGCTTCGCATGCGCACCGAGTACGGCACGCCCACTTCGGCCAGATGCCGGGCGCCCGCCTTGGCCGAGCGAATGATGGCATTGCGGCTGTCCACCATGTTCTGGGGCTGGGGAAGCGTGATCACGGCGTCCACCCATGGCCGGCAGGCATCGAGGCTGGCGGCGGACTGGTGATCCCAGGTGACGAAGCACAGATGCGCCTCGGGGCACGCCATTCGCTGCCAGGCCAGTGCCATGGGGGTATAGGGAAACACCGGGCCCTGCACGAAGATGCCGAGCGAAGGCGTTCGCAGGGGCGGTTTGCGCTGCAGGGACAGTCCTTCGAACACCCTGGAGAAAGCCTGTAGCTGGTCGATGTCTCCATGCCGGCCGCTGTGGGTGAGCGCCGGCACGCAGCGGTAGTCGCCCCACAGGTTGCGGATCTGGTTCATGATTTCCGCCGAATGCGCTGCGAAGATCACCAAGAGCACTTCCTCATGCGGTTCCTTCATGAGCGCTTCGGGGCTGCGGACGGGAACGCCATGGATCTGCCTGTCCTGGTGGGCGGTGAACGGGCACACGGTGTATTCCACCGGCAGGCCCAGCAGCGGGTAGTAGTCCGTGAACGCCTGTCCAGCGCCCCAGCCGATCAGCCGGACCTTGGCCGGGTCGATTTCCGGATATTTCAGTAGAACGCGGTCAAGGCCGCCCCGAATCTTGGCCATCCTGCGGTGCCCTCTGGGTAGTGGAGTGAGTGCCTCTGGAGAGGCGTTTCAGCGATAGAAATACAGGCAGGTATCCCAGCGATCTTCGGTGTGGTGTTGCAGCCCGATCGAGTAGCCGGGGGCCACGGCATCCACCAGTGCCGGGATGTCCAGCAGGTCGGTCGCGCGGTGATAGGCGGAGATCGCCATCTTGGGCAGGCCGGCGCGGATGGCCGCCTGGGCGCCCCGCAACGCCGGGATCTCGAATCCTTCGATGTCCATCTTGATGAAGGTCGGTGGCGCATCGATGAGGTCATCGATGCGCCGGATGCGCACCGCCTCCAAGGGCGCATTCGGATCGACGGCGATGCTGCCGCCATGCCCTCCCAGATGGTGGAACGGGGCTTCCGAGTCGTTCTCCCCGACGGCGAAGGGATGCAGCGAAATCCGGGATTCGAGCGCCGTGCCTGCGTAGCCCTGCTGCAGCTTGCGCAGCACCTCGATGTTCAGCCGATCGGGCTCGATCATCCAGGAGTGTTCGATGCGATCGCCCGTGAGGCCCAGCAGTCCGGTCGTGGATTCGCCGATGGAGGCGCCGCAATCGACGAACCTCTCGTTGTCCGAGAACGTCAGCAGGCCCGAGCGGAAGTACAGGGTCGAGTAGGGTCTGGCCACAGTGAGGTACCACTCGGGATTGCAGCTCAGGTGGAACAGGAGCACGCTGCGCAATGTGCTCACGGAGTGTGCATCCGCAAGCCGCCGCTCCAGCGCCAGGAATTCATCGAACCTGCTGCTGATGGCGGGGGCCCAGTCGGCCGTGCGGTAGTCCACCCGGTCATTCATGCCGAAGAGCCGGGTGACCTGCTCGTGCTTCAAATGGGCGATGCCGTGGCGGGAACAAAGCCGGTCGAAGAACCGCCTTGAATAATCCGTCCGGCAGCAGTTGATGGCAATGATGTCCGGGTCCTCGCGCAGCATCGCAAGGAAGCGGTCGGTGGAAATGATGTCCACGCCGTAGTAGTCCTCGCCGCTGGCGTGCTTGAAATCATCCACCACGGCCAGGGCCCAGCCTTGGTCACGGGTCGCACGGATGAAAACTTCCGCGAAGGTCTTCGTTCCCAGCAGGATGAAGCGCGCCCGGTCCCCGCGCCGGGCGAAGATCTCGCGCGCCTGCTCAGGTATGCAGAAATGCGGGTCGCGGCGGTACAGGTCCAGCATGGCGAGCAGTGCTTCATCGAGCTGGAAGCGATCCAGGTTGATGCGGCTGACCAAGGCGTCGGGCGGGAAGGAAGGGGGCAATGAGGCCATGGTGGGTCGCTCGCGGGGGCATGCGGTGCCGGGGCGCCGGAGACGTTCAACTCCAGGAAAAGCGCCGGGCCGGATTGCCCATGATGGTGATGTTGGGCGGAATGCGGCCATACACCACGCTGCCCGCACCGACCTTGACGTTGTCGCCGATGACCGTGCCGCTGGTGATGACGCAATTGGGATGGATCGACACGAAGTTGCCGATCTTCGCGCCGCCGCCGATGGAGCAGTGGCTGTTGATCTGGCACCAATCCCCGACGCGGACATCGTGCCCGATGACCGTATATTCCTGGACGCACACGAAATCGCCCAGCTGGACATCCACCGAAATGCCGACACGGGGTGCGATGATGCAGCCACGGCCCAGCCGGGCATGCCGCGTCACATGGGCCTGGGGATGCACGACCGTGGCGAAGTCGACGTCGTGGACCGATCGCAGTACCTCGGTGTACTTGTATCTCGCCATCGGATCGCCCAGTGCGGCCATGAAAACGTCGCCATCCACGGGGGTGTAGGTCAGGGGATCGCCCACGATGCCGATCGAGCGCTGCATGCCGTTCAGCGCCGAAGTGCGCGAATCCAGAAAGCCCTTGGGGCGAAACAGCGGGTTGTCGTCTTCGATATACGTCAGGACTTCGCGGCCGAAGCCACCAGCGCCCACGATGAGCAGGTTCCGATGCGGAGCGGACGTATCCGTGGAGGGCGTAGCCATGAGGGGGGATCAACTGATGGTGAGGCCGCCGTCCATCACCAGCGTCGTGCCGGTGATCCATCGGCTGGCCTGGGACAGCAGGAACACGGCGGCATTGGCCACGTCCTCCGGCTGGCCGAAACCGAGCGGGTAGTTGCCTCGCTCCTTTTCCATCGAGCCCACGAGCGTGGCGGTGGCGTCGAGCAATGGCGTTTCAACCAGGGCGGGCGAGAGGCAGTTGGCCCGGATGCCCCGCTTGACGACCTCCATCGCGAGGCAGCGCATCATCGCAATCAATGCGGCCTTGGTGCCCGAGTAGGCGGCCACTCCCGGCACACCGATGTGTGCGGCGATCGAGGCGATGAACACCATCGATCCGCCCGGCGCGATCAGGTTGCGCTTGAGTAGGGCCTGCGTCAGCAGCATCGGGGCGTCCACGTTGATGCTCTGCACTTCGCGCAGATGCTGTTCCGTGATCATTCGCACGGGAGACAGGCGAGAAATGCCTGCGCTGTGGACGATGCCGTTCAATGGCACGGAAGCGATCTGCTCCACTAGCGCGGAGCGATCGGTAGGCTGGGTCAGGTCTGCACGCACCACGAGGTGCTCGGCTGCCGGTGCGACGGCTTGCAGTGCCTGCAACGTGCGGGTGAGGCGCTCTTCGTCTCGGCCCACGCCGATGACCTGGGCTCCCATGCGTGCGCAGGCGATGGCGATGGCATGGCCCAGGCCCGAAGTGGCCCCCGTGACGAGGATGCGCTGTCCCTGCAGGTGGAAGGGGGTGGGCGTTGCGTCCATCGGGTCAAGACTCCAGCATGGCCGGGAAGCGTGCCCCTGCAATGTCCAGGATGCACGTGCCCCAGGACAGGCCGATGCCGAAGCCGCTCAGCAGCAGCTTGTGCGTGCCGCTGGCCAGCGTTTCGTTCAGGCGCGCGGTCATGGTGACCGGCAGGGTCGCCCCACTGGTGTTGCCATAGTCGGCCAGCGTCGATGGGACTTTCTCAGGGGGGAGTGCCAGCTTCTTGCGGATGGTTTCATTGATCATCCGGTTGGCCTGATGGAAGACGAAGTAGTCCACATCGTCCTTGGACACGCCTGCATATTGCAGCGTGCGCTCCACGGCCGGAGGAATTTTCTGCGTGGAGAAGCTGAGCACGGCCGGTCCGTCGAGGAGGAGGCGGTCCGGCCATTGCAGTTCCCCGTCCTCGTCGCGTGTGGGGATGCTGTGATGAAAGGCATAGGGCTCCCGATGCCCACCCACCGGTTTGATGATGGCTTTGTAGCCGCTGCCGTCGCTGTTGAGGTCGAAATACATGGGCGCGGCTGAAGGATCGAATTCCAGTGCGGTCGCCGTGCCGGCGTCGGAGAACAGCGGGTCCTTTTCGCTTGCGGAGCGGTCTCCCACCAGCAGCAGGCCCTTTTTCACCGTGCCGGACGCGATCATGCTGCCCAGCAGGTGCAACCCGAACGGGTAGCCAGAGCAGCCGAGATTCACGTCGAACGCGATCGTGGACTGCGACAGCCCGAGCTTGTCCTGCAAGATGATGGCGGTGGAGGGAATGGGATAGTCGGGCGACTGCGTCACGACGATCAGCGCGTCCACGTCTTCGCGGGCCCACTGCAGTTCCTGCAGCAGCTTTTCCGTGGCGTCTTGCGCCAGATCGGAAAAGCATTGCCACGACGCGCACAGGCGGCGCTGCTGGATGCCGATGTTGCGAACCAGCCTTTCCCGCTCCGAGCGGATTTTCGGAGGGCAATCCTCGAGGTTGGAAACCACGCGCTTGGGCACGCAGCTCGCCATGCCTGCAAAGCGCACGTTGTGCAGGGTGGACAGGCCCATGGTGGTCTACCCCAACAGCTTGTAGAGGTCCGTGACCGTGGCGCAGTTCTTCAGGTCGTCGCCCACGATGGTTTTCCCGTACTCCACGTCGAACATCACGATGACACCCAGGGCGGCAAGGGAGTCCCACTCGGGCAGAGCACGCAGTTCGGTATCCGCGGTGACCTCCACCGGCTCCTGGAAATCGACGGCGGTCAGAAAGCTTTCGATGAATTGCTCGATGGAAGGCGAAGGCATGCGTACTCCAGAATAGAAAATGTCGCGGAGACCGAAGATTTCGGCCTCCAACGGCAGTGTATTAGCCCCGGATGCCTTCTTCTTCAGCCCTGCAGGAGTTTCAGCACCTGCTGGGGCAACTGGTTCGCCTGGGCCACCATCGCAGTGCCCGCCTGCTGCAGGATCTGCGTGCGCGACAGGTTCGCCGTTTCCTTGGCAAAGTCGGCATCCACGATGCGGCCGCGGGCTGCCGACATGTTTTCGCCCTGGATGTCGATATTGGCGATGGCATTTTCGAAGCGGCTTTGCAGGGCTCCGAGGTCAGCGCGCGCCGAATTGACCTGATCGATCGCGCTGTCGATCTTCTTGAGGGCCACCCAGGCCTGGCTCTGCGTTCCGACATCGACGCTGTCGATCCCCTTCTGGCCGGTGCCCGTGGCGTTCGTCAGCGTGGGCGGGGTAAAGCCCGTATTGGCCACGGTGAATCCGGTCGTGCCGCCGAACGTGACGGTCTCTGGCACGGGGGGAACGGCATTCGTCAGTTTCGAGGAGGCGAACTCCAGCCCGTAGCTGCCGTCGTCGTTCTTGGTCAGGAAGGCGGTCACCCCCGTATCGGCCGTCTTGTTGTTGATCGCCGAGATCACCTGGCCGAGCCGTTCCACGCCCGAGCCGGCGGCCTTGATGCTTCCCAGGTCGATGGCGGAGCCCGAACCGACCTGAATCGTCAGGCCGCCTGCAGGGATGGCGCTGCCGAAGGCGGAGATCGACGTGTCCGACGCGTCCACGGCGATCGCGGTGCTCGTGCTCGAGTACATGATGCTGGACAGGCCCGAGGCGCGGGTGTCCGCCAGGGCGCCGAGCGTGACGTTGTCGCCGGAATTGGCGCCCACCTGGAACAGGGCGCCCGCAAAGCTGCCGTCCAGGATCTTCTGGCCGTTGAAGCTGGTCTGCTTGGAGACGCGGTCGATTTCGTCGGTGAGCTGCTTGACTTCGGACTGCAACGCGGCCCGGTCGGCCTTGCTGTTCGTGGCATTGCTGGCCTGAACGGCCAGTTCGCGCATCCGCTGCAGCATGTCGCCCACCTTGCCCAGGGCGCCTTCTGCCGTCTGGGCCAGCGAGATGCCGTCGTTGGCGTTGCGGGAGGCCACGGCCAAGCCCTTGACCTGGGTGTTCATGCGCTCGGCGATGGCCAGGCCGGCCGCATCGTCCTTGGCACTGTTGACGCGCAGGCCGGAAGACAGCCTCTGCATGGTGGTCGTCAGCGAGGCTGCCGACATTCCCAGATTGCGCTGGGCGTTGAGTGAGGCGATGTTGGTGTTGATCGTCGAGGCCATTACGGAACTCCTTCGCAAAAGGGACAAGGCACAGCTGCCGTGGCCAAGGACACCACCATCAGCGGGCAACCCTAGCGTTGGGAGAATTCTCCCCAGGTGGGGTTTTCCTGGCGTGGGGAAAAAAGGGCGGAAAACCGTCCATATCCACCCTTGTGGGAGGTGGCTGACCCGGGCGGTGCCGGGGAAAGTCGATTTTTTTGCGTGGAGACGCTCAAGTTCTCCAGGGCCTGCCCGATAACCTAACCAACAGGTTCAAGCGAATTTGTTGACCGGCAAGCGATGGATGGGTTCACGTGACTGCCGCCCCGGTCTTGGCAGCTGGCCATGGGGGTCAGCGTTGTGATCGGCGGTCTAGCCGGAATTTAAGTTACCAAGGAGCATTTCAATGGCCTCTACCATCAACACCAATATTGCTTCGCTCAACGCACAGCGCAATCTGGGCATGTCTGCGAACTCTCTCACCACCTCGATGCAGCGCCTGTCTTCCGGCCTGCGCGTCAACAGCGCCAAGGACGATGCCGCCGGCCTGTCGATCGCCGAGCGCATGAACACCCAGATCAAGGGTCTGACCGTGGCAGCCCGCAACGCCAACGACGGCATCTCGCTGGCCCAGACGGCAGAAGGCGCCCTGGGCAAGGTCGGCGACATGCTGCAGCGGATGCGTGAACTGTCGGTGCAGGCCAGCAATGCCACCAACAGCACCAAGGACCGCGCTGCGCTGCAGTCCGAAGTGAAGCAGCTCACCGATGAAATCGATCGCGTTGCCAAGCAAACCAGCTTCAACGGCCAGAAGATCCTGGACGGCAGCTTCGCTGGCGCCCTGTTCCAGGTCGGTGCCAACTCCGGTGAAAACATCACCGTCGGCGCCCTGACCAATTCGTCGGCTGCAGGCTTGTCGAACATCGAGTACTCCACGGGCAGCGTGACCTCCCTGAATGCTTCCGATACGACGGTCACGGGCTTCGGCACCAAGATCGCCGCCGGTGGCCTGACCATCCAGGTGGGCTCGGCATCCGCCATCGATCTGGGCGAAATCAAGGCCGCCGGTTCTGGTGTGGAACGCCTCGGCCAAGTGGTTTCCGCCATCAACAACAAGTCCGCCGACACCGGTGTGACCGCCTTCCTGACCAAGAAGGACGACGGCACGTACGACCTGGAATTCGCTTCGTCCAAGCTGAACAGCGCAACGCCTCCCGTGCCGGAAACCATCACCTTCGGCGGCACGACCGGCTTCTCCGTGGCGAACACGGGCTTCGCCGCCCCGACGCTCGCGGCTGCCACCGGCACCGACAAGAAGGGCATCGACACCGTGACCGTCGCGACGCAAAAGGACGCATGGGTTTCCCTGAAGAAGATCGACAGCGCGATCGACCAGGTGAACTCCGCGCGTGCCGACCTCGGCGCTCTGCAAAGCCGCTTCGAGAACTCGGTCGGCAATATCGACATCCAGGCCGAGAACCTGTCGGCATCCCGTGGCCGGATCGTGGACGCCGACTTCGCCAAGGAAACGGCGAACCTGTCGCGCACGCAGATCCTGCAACAGGCCGGCACCGCGATGGTGGCCCAGGCCAACCAGCTGCCACAGGGCGTTCTGTCTCTGTTGCGTGGTTGATCAGTGGCTTATAAGGGGGATCGGAGCGGTCCGAACCCTTTTAAGCGGCGACAGGGCCACTCCTGTCGCCGCTTTTCCTGCTTTTAGATCGAAGCGATTCTCGCCACAATCGTGTATTGATTGTTGATGGCGGCCCCGGCTGCCTGGGAGACCAAAATGGGTATTACCTCGATAGGCATTGGCAGCGGGCTCGACGTCGAAACCATCGTCACCAAGACGGTGGCGCTGGAAAAGCAGCCCCTCGTTCAGCTGCAAGCCAAAGCGGACACCATCCAGACCAAGATTTCCACGTTCTCCCAGGTGAAGTCGCTGCTCTCGACCCTGTCGGACGCCGCAGCCAAGCTGACGCGGGACAGCGCGTGGAACGGCATGGCGGTCAGCTCTTCCAACAGTGCGGCCGTCACGGCCACGGTGTCGGGGATTGCCAGCGCATCGTCTTTCGGTGTGAGCGTGCAGCAACTGGCCCGCGCGCAATCGAATGCTTCCACTGCCGTCGCCAAGGACTCCGTCATTGGCGCCGGTACCATGACCATCCAGCTGGGCACTTGGGACTCCACTGCGAATCCACCGACCTTCGGCGTGGGGTCTACCAAGCCGATCAATGTCTCGGTCAGCGCGACCGACACGATCACGAACATCGCCGCCAAGATCAACGAGGGCGACGCTGGCGTCACGGCCACCGTGTTGCGCGATGCCTCCGGCGAGCGGCTCCTGCTGCGCTCCAAGACCACCGGGGAAGCGTCAGGGTTTCGCGTGCAGGTGGCGGAGGACCCGGCGGCGCCGGGCCTCTCGAAGCTCGCCTTCGATCCGCAGAACTCCCCAGGCGTGGGCCTGGCGGCCAATACCATCCAGTACGCACAGAACACGCAGGCCAAGATCAACGGCATCAGCGTGACGTCCAAGGACAACACTTTCACTGAAGCCATTCCCGGGCTGACCCTGACGGTGTCGCAAGTGACCACGACCGACGTGGAGATGGGGGTGAAGGCCGATACCGCGACGATGAAGAAGAACATCCAGGATTTCGTGGATGCTTACAACGCCGTCAATGACCTGCTGGGTTCCTCGACCAAATACGACAGCGAGAGCAAGACCAAGGGCGTGCTGCAGGGCGACAGCACGGCGGTCGGGCTGCAGAACTCGCTGCGGGCGGCCATCGGTGCCGCTGCCGGCGGCACCGCTGCCCTGCAGACGCTGTCCGACATCGGCCTGGAAGTCCAGCGTGGCGGCAAGCTGACGGTGGACAACACCAAGCTGGACAACGCGCTGAAAACGCCCGACACGCTCAAGCAGCTGTTCGCATCCGACCCAGCCTCGGGCGGTACGGGCACCGGCGCCGCGGTTCGCATGAAGTCGTTCACCTCCGGACTGCTGTCGCTCGACGGCCTCATGAATAACAAGGCCGATGCCCTGGACCTGGAAGTCAAGCGCAACACCTCCGACCAGGACAAGGTGAACAATCGCGCGGCCGTATTGGAAAAGCGCATGCGGGCACAGTACACGGCGCTGGATACCCAGATGGGCAATCTTTCGGCCCTCAACAGCTACATCACGCAGCAGGTCGCCCAGTGGAACAAGTAAGCCGGGCGTCCGGGCCACCCGCCCCCGCGCGGGCTGGCCTGAACCCTGGATAAATCACCGCTGCGCCACTCTGTCAGAACGCCAAAACACCTCGTAAATGTCCTTGAGTTCCTTCTTGATCTGCCGATATTGAATGTAAGTAGCATGAAGGAGTTCTCGATGTACACGCCAGTCAGTTCCCGCGCCGCCTCGGTCTATCGGCAGGTCGGTGTGCAATCCAGTGTGGATGGCGCCTCGCCCCATCAATTGATCCAGATGTTGTTCGATGGTCTGGTGCAGTCGCTCAACGCCGCCCGCGGCTCCATGCAGCGGGGTGATGTGGAAGAAAAGGGCCGTCAACTGGGGAAGGCCGTGCGCATCATCGAAGAGGGCCTCAAGGGAGCGCTCAATCCCGCCCAGGGTGGTGAACTGGCCGCCAATCTGCGGGCCCTTTATGACTACTGCGTGGGCCGGCTCACGATGGCCAATTTGCGCAACGATGTCACCTTGGTGGAAGAAGTGGTCAACCTGATCGTGCCGGTGGCGCAGGGTTGGGGCGAGATCGGTGCCGGCGGCCGTCCTTCGGCCCCCGGTGGGAGAAACTAAGAATGTCTGAAATGCTCATCGATTACTACAAAGCCATCGAGGACAGCAGCGCCAAGATGCTGGAGGCTGCCAAGCTCAAGGATTGGGACGGTGTGGTTCGCTACGAAGGCGCCTGCGCGGTGCTCATCGAGCAACTGCGATTCAAGGCCCAGGAGCACGATCTGTTGCCGGAGCACCGCCGGGAAAAGACGCGCATCATGCAGCGCATCCTGAGCAACGATGCCCAGATCCGCTGTCTGGCGGAACCCTGGCTGTCGCAGTTCGAGCATCTGCTGGAGCGCCAGCCGCAGATGATGCACTGAGGAGGAGGGGGGCGCCCCTTCGCCAGGCTGCCTGCCCGGCCAGTGTCCAGCGGCGCCATCGCGCAGTGCAACGAGCGGTGGCGGCCAGCAGGCCCGGCGCGCAGTGCGACTTCGGCAGTGTTGTTTTCAGGATCGGAGCCGCCGCCGAGGGGGTTGAGGCGGGCGGTGCAGGGAATCGAAAGCCCATGCACGGCGCCGCTGAGTCAACCGCAGCGGTGCAAGGAATTACCAGTCAAATGGCCGTCCAGTGCAATAAGTACTAAGGCGTTTGGCTATAAAAATAATAGCAACCGATGGGTTCGACGTTGCGCGCTGGCGTCAAACCTGCATGTTCATGATGTCGGTGTAGGCTTGAACCATGCGGTTGCGCACGTGCAGCGTGGCCTGAAAGCCGATCTGGGCCTTCTGGATCGCCACCATGGTTTCTTCCAGGCTGACGGCCGGGTTTTCCATCTGCACTTCCTTTTGCAGGTCGGCCGCCCGGTTCTGGGAGGCGCTGACCGACTGCAGCGCGCCCTTGAGCGCCGAGGAAAACCCCACTTCCTGCGGTGCCGCGGCACGGCGCGCAAGGCCAGCGCCTGCAAGTGGCGTGGTAGGGCTTGATATGCGGAGGTCCATGGCTGTGTCCGAAGGAATGGCGGGATGGTGCAATCCTAGGGGGCCGGCGCCGCGCCATCCTGGGGAATAGATGGTGAAACGACGGCCTTATCTCGGCTACGTCGGCAAGGGGCTCGTCCAATAATCGGCCCACGCCAACCCTCTGCCGGGTCGGACCTTTTGGAAAGCACCATGTCCGCAGTTGCTGAAGTCCCTGTCATCAGTCCCGCCAACCCCTCTTGGATGCAGCGGTTTTCCGCGCTCGAACGGGGCCAGCGGATGCGCCTGGGCGCAGGCATGGTCTTGCTGATCGCTGCCGTGGTCGCCGCGGTGGTCTTCAGCCGCCAGCCGGACTACCGGGTGCTGTTCGCCAACCTGAGCGACAAGGACGGCGGCGCCATCGTGGCGCAGCTTTCCACGATGAACGTGCCCTACAAGTACGCCGAGGGCGGTGGCGCCATCCTGATTCCGGCCGAGCGCGTACACGACGTGCGCCTGCGCCTGGCCACCCAGGGCTTGCCCAAGGGCTCGGTGACGGGCTTCGAGCTGATGGAGACGAACCGGTTCGGCGTCACCCAGTTCCAGGAGCGGCTGAACTTCCAGCGCGGCCTGGAGGGCGAACTGACCCGCTCGATCCAGGCGCTGTCCTCGGTGCAAAGCGCACGCGTGCACTTGGCACTGCCCAACCAGAACGGGTTCTTCCGCGAGCAGCAAAAGCCTTCTGCGTCCGTGCTGCTGAGCCTGTTCCCCGGCCGTTTCCTGGACCGCACGCAGCTGGCCGGGATCGTGCACCTGGTGGCCTCCAGCGTGCCGGAGCTGTCGCCCTCCGCCGTGAGCGTGCTGGACGACACCGGCAAGCTGCTGTCGCAATCCCCCGACACGGCCGCCGGTTCGGGGGTGGACGCGCAGCAGCTGAGCTACGTGCAGCAGATCGAGCAGCAGTACACGCGCCGCATCCTGGACATCCTGGAGCCGGTGGTGGGCAAGAACAACGTCAAGGCGCAGGTCACGGCCGAGGTCGATTTCAGCCAGACCGAATCCACCTCCGAGCAGCATCGCCCCAACCAGACGCCCGACGCCAGCGCCGTGCGCAGCCAGCAGGTCGTGGAAAGCGCCGGCACCCAGGGTGCCCAGCCGCCCAGCGGCGTGCCCGGTGCCACCAGCAACCAGCCGCCCCAGCCTTCGACCGCGCCCATCAACGGCGCCAACCCCGCACCGACGGCCGCTGGTCAGCAGGGCGCACAGGGCACGGGCAGCAAGCGCGAATCCATCACCAACTACGAAGTGGACAAGACCGTCCGCGTGACCCGCGGCGGCAGCGGCGCCCTCAAGCGCGTGAGCGCGGCGGTGGTGGTGAATTACCAGGCCGTGGCGGAAGCCGCGGGCAAGGCGCCCACCAACAAGGCCTTGTCGCCCGAGCAACTGGAGCAGATGACGGCGCTGGTGCGCGAAACCATCGGCTTCAACAAGGAGCGTGGAGACTCGGTGAACCTCATGAACACGCCGTTCCTGGTCGATTCCACGCCGGTGGTGGACTTGCCGCTGTGGAAGCAGCCCGAGATGATCGAGCTGGCCAAGAGCCTGGGCTGGCCCGTGGGCATGTCCCTGTTCGCGGCCATGGTACTGCTCGGCCTGGTGCGCCCCGCCATCAAGGGCATGGGCAAGCCCCGGGCGATTCCTGTGGCCCAGGGCGGACAGCTCGACGCCATCGAGGCGGAAGAGCCGCAGCGCCCGGCGCTGGCCGCGCCCTCCAAGCCCGAGGAGGTCGCCCAGACGCCCGAGCAACTGCGCCTGGAAGAGGCCCGTGTGCTGGCCAAGGAGAACCCGATGGCCGTAGCGAATATTCTCAAGACGTGGGTCAACGGCGAGTCGTGACGCGGCGCCGTGCGATGATTTCCCACCGACGCATGAAACCACGAGCTTTCCATGGATGACCAAGGCCTGAACGATGCTGCGATTTTGCTGATGTCCCTCGGCGAAGAGGAAGCCGCCGAGGTCTTCAAGCATCTGTCGCCGAAGGAAGTGCAGAAACTGGGCGAAACCATCGCCCGCATGCGCTCGGTTTCGCGCGAGAAGGTCGATTCGGTCATCAACCGCTTTTCCGGCGACGCGGCGGCGCAGAGCCTGCTGGTGTCCGACACCAGCAACTACGTGCGGTCGGTGCTCAAGCGCGCGCTGGGCGACGACAAGGCCGCGTTGCTGATCGACCGGATTCTCCAGGGCGGTGACGTTTCCGGCATCGAAAGCCTGAAGTGGATGGACCCGCTGTCGGTGGCCGAGCTGCTGCGCAACGAGCACCCGCAGATCGTCGCCGCCATTCTGGTGCACCTGGATTCCGAGCAGGCCGCAGCCGTGCTGATGCAGCTCACCGACCGCCAGCGCAGCGAGGTGCTGCTGCGCGTGGCCACGCTGGAGGGCATCCAGCCCACCGCGCTCAAGGACCTCAACGAGGTGCTGTTCAAGGTGCTGGCGGGTGGCGACAAGATCCGCAAGAGTTCGCTGGGCGGCGTCAAGGCGGCGGCCGAGATCATCAACCTGCTGGGCTCCAACATGGACAGCGTGGTGCTGGAGTCGATCCGGGGCTACGACCCCGACCTGGCCCAGAAGATCATGGACAAGATGTTCGTCTTCGACGACGTGGCCAAGCTCGACGACCGTGCGATCCAGACCGTGCTCAAGGAAGTGGCGTCCGAAACGCTCATCGTGGCGCTCAAGGGCGCCGTGCCCGAGCTGCGCGAGAAATTCCTGGCCAACATGTCGTCGCGCGCCGCCGAGGCCATGCGCGAAGACCTGGAGTCGCGTGGCCCGATGCGGCTGTCCGAAGTCGAAGCCCAGCAAAAGGAAATCCTCAAGACCGTTCGCCGCCTGTCGGATGAAGGCCAGATCGTGATCGGAGGCGGCGGTGATGACGCATTCGTATAACCCGCGCAGCTACACGCGGTTCATCCCCAGCGAAGAGGTCGGGGAGGTGACCCAGTGGCAGTTCGGCGCCGTGGACGGATCGGACCTGCTGCCCCCGGCGCCAGAGCCCGAACCGGAGCCCCTGCCGGTCGTCTTCGACGAGGCCACGCACCTGAGCGCCCTGGAAGCGGCGCGGCAGGAGGGCTTCGAGCAGGGCCAAGCCCATGGCGAGGACAAGGCCGGACTGGAGTGGCAGCAGCGCATGGACGACTACATCGCCGGCCAGGGCCAGGAGGTCGCGCAGCGGATGGATCAGGTGGTTCAGGCGGCCCAGGCCAGCCTCGCTCACATGCAGCAGCATGTCGCGCAGGAAGTGCTGCAACTGGCCTGCGACATCGCCCGCCAGGTGATCCGCCAGGAACTGTCGAGCCAGCCGCAGGCCTTGCTGCCCGTGGTGCGCGAAGCCCTGGGCATGCTGATCGCCGAAGGCCGCCCGGCCACGGTGCGCATGAACCCCGCCGACTGGGAGGTGCTTGAAAAACCGTTGGGCGAAGCCTATGCGGGGGCCAAGGTGCAGTGGCTGCCCGATGCGGCCGTGGCCGCAGGCGATTGCTTCGTGGAGTCGGCCGGGACGGTGATCGATGGCTCGCTGGGCCGGCGCTGGGAGCGTGCGATCGCCGCGCTGGGCCTGGCGTCCGCCTGGGATGCTGAAGGGGAGAAGGCCCATGGCTGACACCCTCCCTGAAACTTCGCTGTTGCCGGATGCACCCGCTGGGGCCGATGTCCAGAGCCCGGCGGACACGGCCTGGGGCCGTTTCATGGCGGATGCGCGGGCCCGTGTCGCGCAGGGCGCGCCCCTGGAAACCCGCGGCACGCTCACCCGATTGACGGGGCTGGTGCTGGAGGCCGTGGGCATCCGCGTGCCCGTGGGGTCGCAGTGCATGGTGCAGATGCCCGGCCACGAGCCGGTGCTGGCGGAGGTCGTCGGGTTCTCGGCCGACCGCGCTTTCCTGATGCCGGCGGGTGACATCCACGGGCTGTCCAGCGGGGCCAGCGTGGTGCCTGCGGCGGCATATGTGCCCCAGCCGAGGCTGGGCGAGGACGCCCGGCCATCACCGGCCGCTGGCGTGCTCCGGTTGCCGATGGGCGACGGGTTGCTGGGGCGCGTGGTCGATTCCCAGGGCATTCCGCTGGACCATGGCGGTGCCGTGGTCAACGTGAACTCCGAGCCCATGGACCGGCGCCAGATCAACGCCATGGACCGCGATCCCGTGCGCGAGACCCTGGACACGGGCGTGCGTGCCATCAACGCCCTGCTCACCGTGGGGCGCGGCCAGCGCCTGGGGCTGTTCGCCGGCTCCGGCGTGGGCAAGAGCGTGCTCCTGGGGATGATGGCGCGCTACACGCAGGCCGATGTGATCGTCGTCGGCCTGATTGGCGAACGTGGCCGCGAGGTCAAGGAATTCGTGGAAGACATCCTCGGCGAGGAAGACCGGGGCCGCGCCGTCGTGGTGGCGGCGCCGGCCGATGCGCCGCCGCTGCTGCGCATGCAAGGCGCCGCGTACGCCACGGCGATTGCGGAGCACTTTCGCGACAAGGGCAAGCACGTGCTGCTGCTCATGGATTCGCTCACCCGCTATGCCATGGCGCAGCGCGAGATCGCGCTGGCCATCGGCGAGCCTCCTGCCACCAAGGGTTATCCGCCCAGCTGCTTCGCCAAGCTGCCGGCACTGGTGGAGCGCAGCGGCAACGGATTGCACGGGGTGGGCTCCATCACGGCCTTCTACACGGTGCTGTCCGAAGGCGATGACCAGCAGGACCCGATCGCCGATGCGGCGCGCGCCATCTTGGACGGGCACATCGTGCTGTCCCGCGCACTCGCGGAAACAGGGCACTTTCCGGCCATCGACATCGAGCAGTCGGCCTCGCGCGTGATGCACAACGTGGTGTCGCGGGAGCATTTCGAACTGGCCCGGCGGTTCCGCGCGGTGTATTCGCGCTACCAGAAGAGCCGTGACCTGATCCAGGTGGGCGCCTACATGAGCGGCTCCGACCCGGCGCTGGACGAAGCCATCCGGCTGCAGCCCGCCATGGCGGACTTTTTGCAGCAGAACATGTTCGAAGCGGCGCCCATGGGCGAAAGCCTGGGCTTCATGGGCGCGGTGCTCAACCATTGATGGGCCAGGGGTGAACCGACCATGTCTTCGCTGAATGCTTTTCTGGTGGCCGTCGAAATGGCCGAGCGCAAGCGCGACGAGGCGCGGCAGGTGCTGCAGGACGCGCAGCGCGCGCGTCAGGCGTCGCAAGCGCAACTGCAGCAACTGGAAGGCTACGCGCTGGAAACCCAGGGACGCTGGGGGGCGCAGGCCGACACCACCGTCAAGCCCGAAGTCATGTACCACCACTACCAGTTCATGGACCGGCTCGCCCATGCGGTCGGCCTGCAGACCGGGGTGGTGGGCGATCAGGCCGGGCGCGTGGAGCATGCCACCCGTGCCGTGCTGGCGGCCGAGTTGCGGCTGGCGGCACTGAAGAAAGTGGTCGAAAAACGGCGGAGCGAGATGGACAAGCTCCAGGCGCGCCGCGATCAGAAGCAAACCGATGAGCGCGCTGCGCTGCAATTCGGCAAGGAAAATGCAACCCAGGGCCGGCAGGGGCCGCAGGAGTGGTGAACATGGAACCGACACGCATCAACAGCTCGCACACGACCCACGAAACGCGCGGCGCGCGCGCCGCCGGCAAGGCCGGCGCGGCGCAGGATGCCACGCAGCAGGGTGCGGGGCAGGGCGGCTTCTCTCTGCTGCTGGCCGCCATGGACACCACCGCACTCGGGGACGGCACCGCAGACATCCTGCAGGCCGATCCCGGCGCGGCCCAGGCCCCCTGGCTGCAGGCCGGCGAGGCCGGTGCACTGCCGTTGGACCCTGCCGCGCTGGCGGCGTTGCAAAGCGTTCAGCTGTCCACCCAGGTGCCCATCCAGGGCCAGGGGCAGCTCCCGGCGCAGGGCGGTGCGCAGCAGGGGGTGCTGGGCCAACCGCTGGGCCGGGTGCTGGGCGACAACGCCGGCACAGGCGCCTGGGCCAATGGGTTCAGCGGCCTGATGGACTCTGGCAGCCTGGTCGGTCAAACGGCCTGGATGGACCGCGCAACGGATTTGTCCGATACGGCTGCGGCTGCTCCGGTGGCCCCTGGCGCTACCCCTTACAAGAGCCTGCAGGCACGTCTCTCTGCGGCGGCGGGCTCCTCCGCTGCTGGCTTGGGCGTGGATCCGTCCACGGCGGGCACGGGCGCTGCGGCCCTGCGCAATGCGCTGGGCAAGGAAGACAAGAAGCCGGCTTCGGCAGAGATGCCTGGCGCATTGACCGCAGCGGTCGCCGCCATGGCACCGGATCGGCGCGATGGAGCGGGCGCCGCCGGGGGGGCGGCATTGGCACGGGCACCGCAGGATGCCTTCGGTGCGGCTGCACCGGTCGCTGGCGCACTGGCCGAAGCGGTGGCTTTGCGCTCGTCGGAGCGTGGCGCGGGGTCAGGGACCTCCGATGGGCCATCCTCACGGGGTGGCGGGCCCGGGGCCGAGTCCGGAATGGGCTTTTCCCTGAGCGACTCACCGGTGGCGACCGATGGCACAGGGGTGCTGGCCGACCCCTCCCAGGTGGGCGTGGAGGACCAGATCGCCGAGCAGGTCGCGTACTGGGTGCACCAGAAAACGCAGAACGCCGAACTCACCATCGATCGGGAAGGCCAGCCGGTGGAGGTCATGGTGTCGCTGTCGGGCAACGAGGCGCATGTCACGTTCCGCAGCGACCAAGCCAACACCCGCGAATGGCTGGACTCCAGCGCGGCGCAACTGCGGGATCTGTTGCGCAGCGAGGGGCTGGAGTTGTCCGGTGTCACCGTGGGGCAGTCGGGCAGCAACGGGGCCGGGGCTTCGGGTAGTGATGGCCGTCGCCCGGCTTCGGACCGCGACGGACCGGCACGGCATGCCCAGGTGCAGGCTGCCGCCGGCATGGGCTCGGGAGCGGGCTTGGCCGTGAAGAGCCCTTCGGGTTCCGCCCGCGCGCTGGACGTCTTTGCCTGAACGCAAGCCGGCCTGGGCATCCTGGCGCACCGGGCCGAAGAAGGGCCGGAGGCGGCAGGCCTGGGTGGGCCGACATCCCGCATCGGTTCTGGACGGCGCAGCCCTAGGAGGCTGAAAGCCATGGTTTTGGGCTTTTATTCTGGCTATTATCGAAAGCTGGGACGCCCAATAATGGGACATCGAGTGAGGTGTGCCGCCTGTGCGGCCCTCGCTGTGCCGCCCTGTCCTGAATTTGTTGCGCAAGGAATCCCAACGTGTCTGCCAATCCTGCCGCCGCAGCGCCGCCCAAGGCCAAGAGCAAGAAGATGCTCATCATCGGTGTGGTCGTTGCCCTGCTGGTCATCGCTGGTGCAGGCGCGGCCTGGTTCATCATGAGCAGCCGCAGCCATGCCGAAGACGAGGAGGGCGCAGAGGCCCGCCCCCACGCCCCGGCAGCGCCCAAGGTGGCGCCCACCTTCCTGCCCATCGACAACATGGTCGTGAACCTGGCCGATACCGGTGGAGAGCGGTTCGCCCAGATCGGTCTCACGCTGGAACTGGCCGATGCGAAAACGGCAGAGCAGGTCAAGCTGTACCTGCCGAGCATCCGCAGCGCCATCCTGATGCTGGTGTCCCAACGCACCTCCGAGGAGCTGCTGGGCCGCGAAGGCAAGGAAAAACTGGCGACCGACATCCGGCGCGAAGTCTCCAAGCCCTTGGGATACACGGTGCCCAAGCCCCGCAAGCGCCCCGCCAGCCAGGAGGTGGAGGACGAAGAAGAGGCACCGCGTGCCAAGCCTGCCGCCGATACGAATCCTGTGCGGCAAGTCCTTTTCTCCAGTTTCATCATCCAGTGACGGCGACAGGAGACTGCCATGAGTGATTCATTTCTGTCGCAGGAAGAGGTCGATGCCCTTTTGGAGGGTGTCACGGGTGAGAGCCAGAAGTCGGTCGAGGAAGTGGCCGAGACCGGAGCGGTCCGCAATTACGACATTTCCAGCCAGGAGCGCATCGTGCGCGGCCGGATGCCGACGATGGAAATCGTCAACGAGCGGTTCGCGCGCAACTTCCGCATCGGCCTGTTCAATTTCATCCGGCGCAGCCCGGAAATCTCGGTGGGCACGGTGTCGGTGCAGCGTTACAGCGCTTTCCTGCGCGAGCTGGCGGTGCCGACCAACTTCAACATCGTCGCCATCCGTCCGCTGCGTGGCAGCGGGCTGATCGTGTGCGAGCCGTCCCTGGTGTTCGGCATCATCGACACGCTGTATGGCGGCGTCGGCAAGTTCCAGACCCGCATCGAAGGGCGGGATTTTTCCCCGACCGAGCAGCGGGTCATCAACCGCCTGGTCGATGTGATCTGCGCCGAATACAAGAAGGCATGGCACGGCATCTATCCGCTCGAGCTGGAGTACCAGCGTTCGGAAATGCAGCCCCAGTTCGCGAACATCGCGACCCCCAGCGAAATCGTGGTCTCTACGGCTTTCCAACTGGAAATCGGGGATCTGTCCGGCGCGATTCATATCTGCATGCCCTATGCGACGCTGGAGCCCATCCGCGATGTGCTGTATTCGTCCACGCAGGGCGACTCCATCGAAGTGGACCGCCGGTGGGTGCGCGTGCTTACTCGGGAAATCCAGGCCGCCGAGGTGACGCTGGTGGCGGAACTGGCCAAGGCCGATGCCACGGTGGAGCAGTTGCTGGCCATGAAGCCCGGCGATTTCATCGAACTCGACCGCGAACCTCGCATCCGTGCCTCCATCGGAGGCGTGCCCATTTTTGAGTGCCAGTACGGCACGCACAACGCGAAATACGCCATCCGGATCGAGGAATGCCTGCGCAATTCCGATCTGAGCTGGCTGGGAGAAAAGAATGTCAACTGAAGGCGACAACGACAACAAGGACGCCAGCGCGGACGATCCGTTTGCCGGCTGGGCCGAGGCGCTGGAAGAGCAAAAGCGCACGGACGAGCCTGCGGCGGACCAGGGCGGCCCCCTGGCTGGCGACCCGGTGCGGCCTTTTTCGGCCAACTCGGACTCTCCGGTCAACGACATCAACATGGTGCTGGACATTCCGGTGCAGCTGTCGGTGGAGCTGGGCCGGACCAAGGTGCCGATCAAGTACATCCTCCAACTGGCGCAAGGCTCGGTGGTCGAACTGGACGCGTTGGCCGGCGAGCCCATGGACGTGCTGGTCAATGGCTATCTCATCGCCCAGGGCGAGGTGGTGGTGGTGAACGACAAGTTCGGTATCCGCCTGACCGATGTGGTCACGCCTTCGGAACGCCTGCGAAGGGTCAGCCGTGGATAGCGCGGGGGGCAACATGACGCAGACGCTGGTCATCGTCGTGCTCTTCGTGGCGGCCATTGCCACGCTGCCCTGGTGGATCCGGCGCATGCAGCAACGCCAGGGCGGCGGGCCGGGAGCGGCGGCGAGCGCCGCGTCCAAGGTGGTTTCCACCGTGGGCATCGGGCCACAGCAACGCGTGATCACGGTGGAAGTGGGGCCGGAGCACCAGCGGACCTGGCTGGTCCTGGGGGTCACGGCGCAGCAGATCCGTTGCCTGCATGTGATCGACCCTTCCGTGCCTGCCGGAGCGCCCCGGGGCGCGATGCCTGCGCCGTCCTTTGCCGATGAGGTGGCCGCAGCCAGGTTGCGGGGGCAAGAGGCGCCCCATGGCTGATCGCCGGCGCGCCTGGAGCGGGTGGGCTTTGGCGGTTGCCGCCACGGTTTTCGCTCCGGCGGCACTTGCACAAGCGGCACCGGGTTCGTTGCCCGTGCTGGTCGGTTCGGGCAACGCGGGCGCGAGCTTTTCGGTGCCCATTCAGACGCTGCTGTTCTTCACGGCCCTGTCATTTTTGCCGGCAGTGCTTCTCATGATGACGGGCTTCACCCGCATCGTGATCGTGCTGTCACTGCTGCGCCAGGCCATTGGCACCCAGTCGGCACCTCCGAACCAGGTGATCGTGGGGCTGTCGCTGTTTCTCACGTTCTTCGTGATGGGGCCCACCTTCGATCGCGTGTACCAGGACGCCTACGTGCCTTACACCGCGAACACCATCACGTTCGAGCAGGCGCTGGAGAGGGCGGAGGCCCCCATGCGCGGCTTCATGCTCAAGCAGACGCGCCAGTCCGACTTCGCCCTGTTTGCCCGCCTGGCCAAGCTCGATGCAGGGGCCACGGCGGAAACCGCGCCCCTGCGCGTGCTGGTGCCGGCATTCGTGACCAGCGAGCTCAAATCCGCGTTCCAGATCGGGTTCATGATCTTCATTCCGTTCCTGGTCATCGACATGGTGGTTTCCAGCATCCTGATGTCCCTGGGCATGATGATGCTGTCGCCGGTGCTGGTCGCATTGCCGTTCAAGCTCATGCTGTTCGTGCTGGCGGACGGCTGGAATCTGCTGATCGGCTCCCTGGCCGCCAGTTTCGCCACCTGAGGAGCGCGCATGACCTCGCAAATGGTTTTGACGATGGGGCGAGATGCCCTGACTTTGCTGCTGATGATTTCGATGCCGGTGCTGGGCGTGGTCATGGTGGTGGGGCTGCTCGTCAGCATCTTTCAGGCAGTCACGCAGATCAATGAGGCCACGCTCGCCTTCGTGCCCAAGCTGATTGCCGCCATGGTGGTGTTCGCCATTGCCGGCCCCTGGATGATCACTTCGCTCGTGGACTTCATCCGCAGAACCATCGAATCCATCCCGTCGGTCGTGTCGTGATCACGTTTTCAGAGGCCCAACTGGTGGCTTGGCTGTCACCGATCCTCTGGCCCTTCCTGCGCATCCTGGCCATGTTCATGGTGGCGCCGGTGTTCTCCATGCGCGTGATCCCGATGCGGGCCAAGATCGGCTTGGCCTTCCTCATTTCGGTTTGCGCGCAGGCGGCCCTGCCGGATCAGCCCATCATCAACATCAACGGGCGCGAGGCACTGGGTGCCGTGGCCCAGCAACTGGCCGTGGGGGCCGCCATTGGCTTTGCGGTGCGCCTGGTGTTCACGGCGGTGGAACTGGCGGGCGAGGTGATCGGCCTGCAGATGGGGCTGAACTTCGCATCGTTCTTCGATCCCTCCAGCAACACGCAGGTGAGTGCCGTGGCCCGGTTTTTCGGGCACATGGCCATGCTGCTCTTCGTGGTCATCAATGGCCACCTGATGGTGCTGATGGCGGTGGTAAAAAGCTTCGACAGTTTTCCTGTGAATGGCCATTTCATGCAGGCCCTGGGGCAGTTGCGATTGCATGATCTGGGCGCTTCGCTTTTTTCCAGCGCCCTCTGGATCGCCTTGCCCATGATTGCCCTGTTGCTGTTCGTGAACATGGCCATGGGCATCATCTCGCGCGTGGCGCCGCAGATGAATATCTATGCGGTGGGTTTTCCCGTGACGCTGACCGTGGGTCTTCTGGGCATTGCGGCGACCCTGCCCATGCTCGAGCAACCCGTCATGGCGCTGATGCAGCAATCCATCGATCTTTTCGCTTCACAGCGTTAGGCGGCCAGGCCTTCAGACCAACTGGTTGCGAATGGCGTACACCGTGAGTTCCGCGTTGTTGGTGAGCTTGAGTTTTTCCAACACGCGGGACCGATATACGCTGACCGTCTTGGGGCTCAGCATCAGTTCTTCCGCGATGTCTGACAGGCGTTTGCCGGACGCAATCTTCACCAGGGTTTGCAGTTCCCTCTCCGACAACGCCTCGTGGGGCAACTCGGGACTTGGCTGCGCCAGGCTGTCCGCCAGCATCTGCGCCACCTCCGGAGTGAGGTACTTGCGGCCTTTCATCACGGTGCGCACGGCTTCGATCAACTCCACCGGATCGCCTGCTTTGTTGGCATAGCCCTGTGCGCCCGCGCGCAGGCACCGCAGCGCATATTGATCCTCGGGATACATCGAGACGACCAGTACCTTGACGGCGGAGTCCGTCTCGCGAAGGCTGGCGAGCACTTCCAGGCCGCTGCGACCGGGCATGTTGAGATCGAGCAGCAGCACGTCGCAAGGCGCGGTGCGCAATACCTCCCTCAGCTCGGAGTAGCCACCGGCCTCGCCCGTCACCTGAATGTCCGGTGCCTCCGAGAGCGTGTCACGGATGCCCCTTCGCAGGACCGCATGGTCATCACACAGCACGACCTGGATCATGGTGCCTCCTCCTCTGAAATGTTTTGGGGTGTCAGCGGCACCGACAGGATGACGGCGGTTCCGCGGCCGGGATGGCTGCTGATGTCGAGCCATCCTCCCACGGTGCGCGCTCGTTCTTGAAGGCCTTTGAGACCGAATGATTTGGGCTTCTCCCGCATGGCAGGCTCCATGCCCCGTCCGTCGTCGGTGACTTCCAGTGTCAGTACCCCCTCGCTGTCCGACAGGTCGACGCCAACCTGTCGCGCTTCGGCATATTTGAAGACGTTGGTCAGGGCTTCCTGCGCCGTGCGGTAAGCCACCAGCTGAATGGCTGCGTCCACGTGGATTGTGTCCTTGCTCGTGTGCACCCGGGTGGGAATGCCGGTGCGCCGCTCGAAACTTTCCGCCAGCCATTGCACGGCGGCCACTAGGCCCTGGTCCAGGATGGGTGGGCGCAGATTCATCATGATGCGCTGACTCGCCTCGATGGCGTGCTGAAGCATCTCGGTGGCGGCCGCCGCGTGGGCTTGCGTCCCGTCGTCCTTGGCATGCCGGCTGATCCAGCCCACATCGAAGCGCACGGCACTCAATGCACCGCCAATGTCATCGTGGATCTCGCGGGCAATGGCGGCCCGTTCTTTTTCGATCGAGCTTTGCAAATGCTCGGTGAGTTCTGCCAGTCGCCGTTCGGACGCAGCCAGATCGGCCGTGGCTTTCTCCCTCGCGCGCCGAGCCTCGTGCACTTCGATGGCGCGGTCAATGACGTGCGGCAGCCTCGCCATGTCGTCTTTGAGAAGGTAGTCCGCAATGCCCAGCCGCATCGCATCCACCGCTGCCGCCTCGCCGATGGCACCGGAAAGCAAGACGAAGGGCGGATGGGGCTCCCGCTGCGCCACCACACTCCAAGCGTCCAGCGCAGTGAAGCCAGGCAGGCGGTAGTCCGCAAGGATCAGATCGAAAGGCTCTGCATCGAGTTGCTCTATGAACGATGTCAGTGTGTCCACGTGGTGGATTTCATACACCACGTTGGCGCGGCGCAACGTAATGCAAGCCAACTCATGATCCGCTACAGAATCTTCTAAATGCAGGATGCGCAAGGGTCGATCCGTTACTCCTGATGGCATGGGGAACGCTATCATAGGATACATATTGGAACAAACAAGGGTGTTTGTCCCGTGCGGCGGTGATCGAGGAAAGCCGAGAGAATGGTTTGCATGGGACGTCTTTGCCAGTGGATTCCGCCACCAGCGTCTTGCCGAATTGGAATTTGTTTGCCCTGCAGCCGCTTGCAGTTCTGGAGAAACGATGCAATCTACGCTAACTAGCCCTGGCGGCCCAGGGGTTCAAGTGCCAGTCATGGTTGCTGCAGAATTGCAAGACTCCTTGTTGGTCGTCATGCATGATCTGCACCGACTGGAAGGCCTGCTCAGCCATGCGACCGACAATCTGCTGGCACGCTTCGGCGAAGCCAACGGTGCGTTGACCGACGATGTGGTCGGCGATTCGGCGGAACTCGCCGCGCTGCGGACGGCACTTCGCAGTGCCGTCACTGAACTGCAATTCCAGGACATGGCCTCCCAACTGATCTGGCACACCACGAAGGTGCTTCAAGGATGCGCTTTTCGCCTTGCCTCCGAAGCCATGGGTACCGAAGAGGGCGAAGAAGCCGCGCCCTTCGCTGAAATGGCCCCCGACCGTCCCAATCCTGTCACGCAGAGCGAAATGGATGCAGGATCAATCGACCTGTTCTGAGCCCGCGCCCGTAACTGGTTACCTTATATATTCAAGTGAGTGGAGCCCTACATGCAATCGATTCTTGCCGTTGATGATTCACCGTCCATGCGAAAGATGGTGTCCTTCACCCTGACCGGGGCGGGGTACCACGTGGTGGAGGCGGTAGACGGGCAAGACGCGCTCGAAAAGGCCGAAACCCACGATATCCATCTGGTGCTGGCCGACCAGAACATGCCGAGACTCGATGGAATCGGCCTGACCCGCAAGCTGCGTGAGCACCCCCGGTTCAAGACCATTCCCATTCTGATCCTCACGACCGAGTCGAGCGACCAGATGAAGCAGGCGGGACGTTCCGCGGGCGCCACGGGCTGGCTCGTCAAGCCTTTCGATCCGAACCGCTTGATCGAAGTGATTCAAAAAGTCATTCGCTAACGCCATCGCGTGCAGATAACCTAAGTACTGGAGCCCCTAATGGCGGATACCTATCAAGAAGGCGCGGGCGGTGGCGCGGACTTCGATCTCAGTCAGTTCTATCAGATCTTCTTCGAAGAGGCGGGCGAGAACCTGGACCAGATGGAGCACATGCTCCTGGACCTGGATCTGAGTGCGGCCAATGACGAAGAATTGAACGGTATTTTCCGTTGCGCGCACTCCATCAAGGGAGGGGCTGCGACCTTCGGGTTCTCCGATGTTGCAGAGTTGACCCATCAAATGGAGTCGCTGCTGGACCGCTTGCGGCGCCATGAATTGCAGCCCATTCCCCAAATGGTGGATGTGCTGCTGGAGTCTGCCGATGCGTCCCGCAGTCTGCTCGCAAGGCACCAGGCGGGAGGCCAGGGCGAAGCCGTATCCACGGCGGAACTGGTTCGCCGAATCAGTGAATTGGCTGCCGGCAATGTTCCTGCCGAACCTGTGGCGGCCGTGGCGCCGCCCCCCCCACCGCCGCCAGCGCCGACTCCTGTGCCTGCGCCAGCTCCGGTCACGCCTGCCCCATCCATTCCTGCTGCGGCAGCCGCACCGGGTAGCGCGCGCTCCCTCGAGATCCGTATCGGTCCGCTGGAGCGTTTGGAACAGGCTGACGCCATCAAGGAATTGTTCCGCGATATTCCCGGCCTCGGTTCCATTCGCGACGTCCCTTCTGACGAGCAAGGTGTCCGGCTGTTCGCGGTCGAGACCACTTCCACCAACGATGACCTGCTGGATCTGTTCGCCTTCCATGTGTCGAAAGACCAGGTCAGGATCGGTGCAGAAGACGGTTCGGCCAGTGTGGAAGCTGATCCGGAAGCAGCCCTGCTGCAAGCGGGCGAGGTGTCCACGGAAGCACCCTATGGATTCTTCAATGGGTCCCCTGGTATGCCGAGCGATCGGACGGAGGTGGCCGTTGCAAATGTGTCGGATGCCCCGTCTGCCAAGCAGCCTGCAGCCGCAGCCCGCGCTGCGGAGCCCAAGGCGGTCAGCCAAGCGCAGATGGAGTCCACCACCATTCGTGTGGCAGTGAACAAGGTTGACCAGTTGATCAATCTGGTCGGCGAATTGGTGATCACCCAGGCCATGTTGGCGCAGAACAGCCGCGGCCTCGACGCGGGGGCCTATCAGCAGTTGCTCGCGGGGTTGGCTGATCTGGATCGCAACACACGGGATTTGCAAGAGTCCGTGATGTCGATCCGCATGATTCCCATGTCGATCGTGTTCAGCCGCTTTCCGCGGATGCTCAGAGACTTGGCCAACAAGCTGGGCAAGAAAGTCGAGATGGTCACCTTGGGTGAAGCCACCGAACTGGACAAGAGCTTGGTCGAAAAAATCACCGACCCATTGACGCATTTGGTTCGGAACAGCTGCGACCATGGCATTGAAATGCCTGCTGACCGGCTTGCTGCAGGGAAGTCCGAGCATGGAACGATCACGTTGTCCGCCTCGCATCAAGGCGGCTCCATCGTGATTGAAGTACGTGACGATGGTCGAGGACTCTCGCGCGAAAAAATCATGCGAAAAGCCAGGGAACGTGGGCTGGATGTCTCCGATCAGATGAGCGACGCAGATGTGTGGGGCCTGATTTTCGCGCCAGGCTTCTCCACTGCCGATGAAGTGACCGATGTCTCCGGGCGTGGGGTCGGCATGGATGTGGTGAAACGGAATATCGCTGCACTCAACGGGTCGGTGGAAATCGATTCTGCCGAAGGGTATGGCATGCGCGTGTCCGTGCGGTTGCCGCTGACGCTGGCGATCATGGACGGCATGTCGGTGGGAGTGGGGGAAGAGGTCTACATCCTTCCGCTGTCTTCTGTCGTGGAGTCGTTCCAGGTCAATCCCGATGATGTCAATACGGTCGCGCAAGGATCTCAACTGGTCAAGGTGCGGGATGAATATATGCCGGTCATCGCCCTGGAGAAAACATTCCAGGTCCCTCGCCTGGATCAAAGCAAGTCCAGCAACATCATGGTGGTGGTTGAGGCGGACGGTAGCCGGGTCGCATTGTTGGTGGATGAGTTGCTCGGCCAACACCAAGTCGTCGTGAAAAACCTGGAAACCAACTATCGCAAAGTGCCCAATGTGTCCGGCGCCACCATTCTCGGGGACGGAACTGTGGCACTCATCCTGGACACAGGTGCTTTGGTGCGGCGCGCTCGCCACTGAGCCCGCGACCCGTTGATATAAGGAGAGCCCTATGGCTGGAGTGATGGAAAAAACCAATGAAGCGACTGTCTCTGGCGCCCGGGAGTATTTGACTTTCCGGCTGGATCAAGAGGAGTATGGGATCGACATCCTGAAGGTGCAGGAGATCCGCGGCTATGAGCCGCCGACACGCATCGCCAATGCACCAGACTTCATCAAGGGCGTGACGAATCTGCGCGGCACCATTGTTCCCATCGTTGACATGCGGCTGAAATTCAGTTGTTCCAAAGCGGAATACAACAGCTTCACGGTGGTCATCATCCTGAATCTGCGAAACCGGGTTGTCGGGATCGTGGTGGACTCGGTGAGCGACGTCATGGAACTGAACTCAGACCAGATCCGCGTTGCCCCGGAGGTTGAGAGCACCATCGACACCAACTGCATCGTCGGCTTGGGCTCGGTGGGTGAGCGCATGCTCATCCTGTTGGATATCGAGAAGCTCATGGCCAGTATGGACATGGGTTTGGTTTCTGCCAACGAATGAGGCCGACACCTCGCCGCCACGCAACGGCTTAGAGATCAATCGACGTGGCTGTATCCGTAACCGCTGGCCTGTGAACCACCGACCTCTCGAAGTGAAAAGCAACATGCGCCAGACCTCCAGTCCTCTCCCTCCTGCACGAGGCGTGGCGGAATCACCAGCGGTTTCGCCTTCATCGGGACCCTTGGCCCAAGGGCGAGAATTCGTCTGGACCAACGCAGATTTTTCACGTGTCCAGGCGCTCATTTATCAGCGGGCTGGTATCAGTTTGCACGATGGCAAACATGCAATGGTCTACAGCCGTTTGTCGCGGCGGTTGCGCGATACCGGGCATACGAGCTTTCATGAATATCTGAGCTGGCTGGAAACCCATGATGGCCCGGAGTGGCAGGAGTTCGTGAACGCGCTCACGACCAACCTGACAGCGTTCTTCCGCGAACAGCACCACTTTGAGATTCTGGCCAATCTCCTGCGTACACGGCCTGCGGGTCCGTGGAGTGTTTGGTGCAACGCTGCATCCACCGGGGAAGAACCATATTCCATCGTGATGACGGCCATGGAGTCGTTGAGCAGTAACGGTTCGTTCAAGTTGACGGCCAGCGATATCGACTCCCGCGTGTTGGCAACGGCAGCGGAGGGGGTGTATCGGCTGGACAGTGTGAAGGGGTTAAGTGCAGAGCGCCTTCAGCGATTCTTCTTGCGGGGCAAGGCGTCGAATGCCGGGTTTGCACGTGCCAAACCTGAGTTGCGCCGAAGCATCGATTTCCTGAGCGTGAATCTCATCCGCGACGACTGGCCTTTTCGGGAGCCGTTCGACGTCGTGTTTTGCCGCAATGTCATGATCTATTTCGATGCCCCCACCCAGCGCAAGGTACTGGAGCGCATCCATCGTGTGTTGAAACCGGGCGGCATGCTTTTTGTCGGGCATGCTGAAAACTTCAGCGAGTCCCGTGACCTTTTCACTTTGCGCGGCAAGACCGTGTATGAGCGCCGTTGACCGATAGTCTTCTGCAAGAGCCCACATGACCAATACCCGCCCTGGCTTTCCCCCTCCGTCTGGCGCACCGCCGTCCGCCTATGGTGGAACGGTAGAGCGGCGTCGTGCACCGCGAATTGCGCCGCTCAGTGCCGATATTTACACTGGCACTCCAGCCTCTGCCGCAAAGCAATCAACATTGCCGGAGCTCAAGGCGCAAACGCGCCGGCCGGGAGAAGCCTCATTTTTCTTTTTTGATCATCATTTTCAGCACAATGCGGTCAAAGTGCTTCCCGGGGAATATTTCGTCTCGGATGAGAATCTGGTGATCATGACCGTGCTCGGCTCATGCATTGCCGCTTGCCTGTGGGACAGCCGTAGCCGGGTCGGTGGTATGAATCACTTCATGCTCCCCGATGGCGATTCCTCCGATGTATCCGGCCGCTATGGCTCGTATGCCATGGAGTTGCTGATCAACGAAATGCTGAAACTTGGAGCTCGCCGGGAAAGCATGCAGGCCAAGATATTTGGTGGGGCACAGGTGATGCATAACTTCACCACGATGAATGTGGGTGAGCGCAACACCAACTTTGTGCTCAACTATCTCCAGACAGAGCGTATCCCGATTGTTTCGGAAGACGTGCTCGATATCTATCCACGCAAAGTCGTTTTCTTTCCAGTGACAGGAAAAGCGATGGTGAAGCGGCTCGCCCATGCGCATCCAGAGACATTGGTGGAGCAGGAAGTTCGCGGCAACGCTGCGACGGTTGCCAAAGCGACTGCCGGCGGATCAGTGGACCTCTTTTGAGAAATGAACAAGGACATGAGGGAATGAGCAGGAAGATCCGGGTGATCGTTGTGGATGATTCGGCGTTGGTGCGCAGTCTTTTGGCCGAAATCATCAATCGCCAGCGGGACATGGAGTGCATTGGAACCGCCAACGATCCTTTGATTGCACGCGAAATGATTCGCGAAATGAACCCCGATGTCATTACCTTGGACGTCGAGATGCCGCGCATGGATGGGATTGATTTTCTTGGGCGCCTGATGCGCCTTCGGCCCATGCCCGTGGTGATGATTTCCACGCTCACGGAGAGGGGGGCTGAAGTCACGATGAAGGCACTCGAACTGGGAGCGGTTGACTTCGTTGCCAAACCCCGGGTCGGCCTTTCCAGTGGTCTGAATGAATTGGCGACCCAGATCGTTGAGAAGATTCGGGTGGCCGCTGTCGCACAGGTCCGAAGAGCGCCGGTGCAGAGCCCAACCCGTCCGCACTCTCCAGCAACTGGTTCTGTAGAGGGGGCACATGCTCCGACGCATACGACCACATTGCTGGGCCGCTTGTCGACGGAAAAGCTGATTTGCATCGGTGCATCCACTGGTGGAACAGAGGCTATTCGCGAAGTGCTGATGCAGATGCCTGCAGACTCGCCCGCGATCGTGATCACACAGCACATGCCTCCAGGTTTCACCACAAGCTTCGCAGCCAGACTCAACGGCTTGTGCCAGATCACAGTGAAAGAAGCAGCCAATGGAGAGCGTATCTTGCCCGGTCATGCCTACATAGCGCCGGGAGGAAAGCAGTTTCATATCGCCCGCAGTGGAGCCAACTATGTGGCCGTGGTGGACGATGGTCCTCCCGTCAATCGGCACAAGCCTTCGGTGGAGGTTCTGTTCAAGTCGGCTGCCGGGGTCGCGGGGCGCAATGTTTTCGGCATCATGCTGACCGGCATGGGAAATGATGGCGCCGCCGCGATGCGCGAGATGAAGGATGCTGGCAGTTACAACTATGTGCAGGACGAGGCAAGTTGCATCGTTTTCGGTATGCCACGGGAAGCCATTGCACATGGCGCTGCAGATGAGGTTTTGCCTTTGACGCAGATTGCACCGGCTTTGATCGCCAAGCTGCGTGGCGCAACCGATCGATTGCACCATCGCATCTAGGTATCGGTGCGTAAGAAGACAGGGAGTTAGGACGACAAAGCGGTCCAGCGCTCCAGCGCAATCATCAGTTGATTTTCGATCTCTCCCTCCCTTGCATGGAGTGCGGCCGCACGTGCACCATCTTTGGCATATAAGGAACCGTCAGCCAGTGCTGACTGGATTGACTGTTGCTCTGTCTCTAGTGTGGCAATTTGAGTTGGGAGCTGTTCAAGCTCCCGTTGCTCTTTGTAGCTCAACTTCTTCTTGGGAAGATGTGCTGACTTTTCCTCTACGTCCACAGTGTCATTGCGCTCAACTGCCGCCTTGGAGGGGGGCAAAGACGTGGGATTGAGCAGCCCACTGCGCCGGGACTGGGTCAGCCAGTCTTGAACACTGCCCTCGTATTCCCGCCAGAGCCCGTTTCCTTCATACGCAATGGTGCTGGTCACCACATTGTCAAGGAAGGTCCGATCATGGCTCACAAGGAATACGGTGCCGTCATACGTCTGAAGTAATTCCTCCAGAAGATCCAGCGTGTCGATATCTAAGTCATTCGTTGGCTCGTCAAGCACCAGCACATTGGCAGGACGTGCGAAGAGGCGAGCCAGAAGCAGTCGGTTGCGTTCCCCTCCTGAAAGTGAGCGGACTGGTGAGTGAGCCCTGGCAGGGGAAAAAAGGAAATCGCTGAGGTAACTTTTGACATGCTTGCGTTGCTTGCCAATCTCGATCCATTCGCTGCCAGGGCTGATGAAGTCTTCAAGGGTCGCGTCGAGGTTGATCGCATGTCGCATCTGATCAAAGTACGCTACCTGCAGATTGCTTCCTCGCCGAACGGTGCCCTCATCTTGAGCTAGTTCACCTAGGATGAGCTTGAGCAAAGTGGTTTTTCCCGCACCATTGGGGCCGATCAAGCCCACTTTGTCGCCGCGGAGGATCGTTCCAGAAAAACCTTTGACGATGACTTTGTCTCCGAAAGATTTGCTGATGTCAGACAACTCCGCAACGATCTTGCCTTGATAGCCATTTTGGGCACCCGAGGCAATATCCATCTTGACGCTGCCCAGCACCTCTCTCCGAGCACTGCGGTCAGTTCGTAGGGCCTCAAGGCGCCCGATGCGGCTTTGACTGCGGGTTCTTCGGGCTTCAACACCCTTGCGCACCCAAATTTCCTCTTGAGCGAGCAACTTGTCGGCCTTGGCCGACACAACGGCCTCCTGGGCAAGCTGCTCACCCTTTTGAAACACGTACTGGGCGAAATTTCCCAGATACGATCGGAGTTGCCCTCGATCGAGTTCCACAATCCGCGTGGCTACTCTGTCCAGGAATGAGCGATCGTGGGTGATCGTGATGACGCTGCCTTTGAAATCAATCAATAGATCTTCCAGCCATTCGATGGAATCCAGATCGAGGTGATTGGTTGGTTCGTCCAGCAGCAGAACATCCGGTCTTGCGACCAACGCTTGCGCAAGAGCGACTCGTTTTTTCGTACCGCCAGACAGGGTGCCTACGATCGAGTGGGGATCTAGCCGAAGTCGTTGCAGGGTCTCTTCGACCCGCTGTTCCCAGTTCCAAGCGTCGTATGCCTCGATCTGCGACTGCAATGCATTGAGGTCCAGTCCCGGGTCGCCAGATAGGTAAAGATCTCTTATTTCTGCCACTTCGCGCAGCCCTTCTGAGGCCGCGGAGAAAACGCTTGCATCCATCTCTAGGACCGGCTCCTGAGCAACGTAGGCAATTCGAATTCCCTGTTGGACTTGCAGGGAGCCATCATCGGGCTTGGCAAGACTACCCAAGATTTTCAGTAACGATGACTTGCCAGCACCGTTACGCCCGATCAATCCGACGCGTTCGCTGGTTTCCAGGGAAAAGCCAGCATGATCTAGCAGTGCAACATGACCGAAAGCCAGTTGAGCATTAAGTAGGGTGAGAAGTGCCATATGCGAGGAATTATCCGGCTTAGCGCTGACTGAGGCGCAAGGCGGCTGCGGCAAGACACATTGCAATTTTTTGTCATCTTTCTCCTACGGGTGTGGAAAAAGTGGTCTATACTTGCGGGCTTGGCAGGTGAGACGGATGACTGAGTTGTCCGGAGAGTCTGACAAGAAAGGTTGGTTTTGAGTTGTGGTC